>JAVBNE010000013.1:0-219225 GCA_031551755.1 Cellulomonadaceae bacterium
ACCCAGCCACCACAACGGCAACCAAACAGCCCACACCCACCAAAACGGCATCGACAAACAAACACACTGTTGAGTTCACAAACAACCACCACACACCCCACCCCACACCAACCAAGACGCAGAATGAAAGGGGCAACCCACCAACGGCCTTTCGGGCGCAGAGCCCTACCGACTAGAAAGGTGGGATTTACCTGCGGACCAGCCAATGCGCTCTTATGGCGCGCACTGTCCGTTTCTCCAGCAGGCGAACGATCAGAACTCTGACACACGACCAGAGCCCGGGTCAAACCAGAGACGAGTGACGGCCGCCACAACAGCTCATCAGCCCCGGATTGCCGCCGTTTTCCCAGGCGAGGACCGACAAGTCCGCGAGGCGCGGGCGGACAGGTTCGGCAGGCGAGGACCGCCAAATCTGAGCGGAAGCCCGGCCACTGCGCCCGCGAGGTCGGCACCATAGGCGACCCGACAAGGCCCGCATCCACACTCCGACTGTCAGGACATCAGCGCCCGAACGTCTTACGGGCCTTCGGCGTCAGAGCTGTCAGGGGTTGTACGCCCGGAAGGCGTCGGTGAGCGTCGGCCCGTCCTCGCCGATCCGCCACACACTCCACCCGTTGGCCGAGGCGATTCCCGAGACGGCACTCGCCGCGAGGTCGGGGTTGCGGTACCTGCCGCCGTCAGACAGTTCGATCGTTCCGTCAGGATGCAGCACGGCGTCATAGCGTTGCCTGCGTCGAGGGCGCGCCCACACAAGCGACGTAGGGGCGCCGATCACCCGGGCCAGGCTCGCCAGATCGGGGTCGTCCTGATCGAGGCGACCCTGGGTGCCGGTCGGCGGATAAGGTTCGGCGACGTCGTCGACATCAGCGAGGCCATCGCTCATCGAGGTGGCCTCACGCGCGGCCCGCCGACCCCCGCGTGAGGTCGCGTCAAACCCGACCCCGGGCAACTCGGCGGTCTTCCCGGTGGATTCCGGCACGCCGGTTCCCCCCGTGCTCGACACTGAGGGCACCGCACCTGAAGGGGGTGGAGGCGGCGGCAACTCACTCACTGGGATCTCGGCCGCGCCCACACCGTAAGCCGGTGTCGGCGGCGGCTCCGGCACCAGGTCGATCGGCTCGGAATGGGTCTGCTCTTCCGGCTGCCACAGCGTCGGCCCGAACGGCCTTTCGCGGCGGCGGTGCGGCACCGTGGCATCCGGATCGGTGGACAGCTCACCAGGTGGTTCCACGGACTGCTCAGCCATGAAACGTTCACGCCGGGTGCGGAACCGCGGCGCTGACTCCTCGGCGGCCTGCGGCGACACTCGCGCCTGCGGCTTATCCGGCTCCGTTGTTTCCTTCTGCGGCACGTGCGACCCCAGCGCAGGCTGCGGCACATACGGCCGCGGTATCGACGCCGAGACCACCGGCACCGGCTCCGACGGGGGCACGGCAGTAGGTGGCGACACCGGTGTCGACCGGGGAACGGTGGTGCTCGGAGTCGGAACCGGCCGCTGCGGGGCCTCAGTCGGCTGTGCAGGCGGCGGGGGCACCGCCTTGGTGGCCGACGTCGGGGTGTCCTCGTCGGCCCGGGCGTCGGCAAATCCTCTCGTCACCACCGGGATCTTCCCGGTCAGTGCACGCCCGACAGCGACCCCATCAGCGAATCCCGGCCCGGCATCCACCTGCGGGACACGGTCCGCCGCCTGCCGACGGGCGTCGAGCGGGGAAACATCGATATAGCGACGGCCGTCCATCGTGTGCACCACAGCGAGTTGCAGCACGGTCAGCGGCGAGCCGGGCTGCTGCAGGAAGCCGACGGCGTCGAGGATCTCCGTGGTCGCCGTCTGACAAAGCAGAATGAGACGCGCACCCGGGGCGCCTGGCGGGGCCTGCGACCGTGTGAGCGGAACGTTGTCGTAGAAGGTCGCGACGTCGTGCTGGAACGCGGCGGCGCCACCGGGATAGCGGGCTGCCAGATCAGCGCGGGTGAGCTGACCCGCAGCGCCAGCGAACTTGAGCGCACGAGTCAAGGAGTCCTGGGTGAGCTCGGCCACGACATCGATGACCACCGGCAGTCCCGCCGCGTCCAGGGCCAGCATGTAGGGCTCGCGCGCCGACCTGCCCTGGGCGACCGGGAAAACCTGTTCGCCGATCAACCCGGCGAGGTTCCCGTCGACGACCCGCCGTTCCTCCGTCCCGAACCCGCCCTGTGGCACGGCAGGAAGCGAGGCGACCGCACCGGTCGCGTCGACCTCGAACAACGGCATTGCGCTAACTCCAAGGAGAGTGAGGGGACGACGACCGCAACCAGACTACGTCGTCACGTCAAGAGCACGGCGCCAAATCCGCCCGGACAGCACAGCACCTGCGACAACACTCCACATTCACGCGTCTACAGCCCCTTTTCGTGCACCGACCTTGGCGCCGCGCACCGACGTAGGCTCGTGTTCGTGACCGAGAACAGCAGGAATGCGATCGTCGAGTCGGTGACGGTGATCGCCGGCGGAGTCGGCGGAGCAAAGCTCTCCGACGGTTTCCTGCGTGCCGGCACGGACCTGACAGTGATCGTCAACACCGCCGACGACATCGTTTTGCACGGCCTGGACATCAGCCCCGACCTTGACACGGTGATGTACACACTCGCCGGGATGGTCAACCCGCAGACCGGCTGGGGCGTGGAGGGCGACACCGTCAACACACTGGAAGGTTTGCGTCGGCTCGGCGAAGACACCTGGTTCCTGCTCGGCGACCGCGACTTCGCGACCCACATCGCGCGCACCGTCCGCCGACGAGCGGGTGCCACGCTGGCCGAGGTCACCACCCAGCTGGTGAACGCCCTGGGCATCAACGCACGACTGTTGCCCATGACCAACGACCCCGTCGCGACACTCGTCGACACCCCGGACGGCCGGTGGGGCTTCCAGAAGTACTTCGTCGCCCGCCGCCATCAGGATCACGTGCTCGCGCTGACCTACTCGGGGGTGGAGCAGGCAACCCCAGCACCGGGGGTCCTCGAGGCCATCGCGACGGCCGGGCTAGTGGTCATCGCACCGTCCAACCCGCTGCTCTCGGTGGCTCCCGTCCTCGCGGTGCCCGGTATCCGCTCGGCGCTGGCGGACACCTCGGCGCGCCGGATCGCGGTCAGCCCGATCGTGGCCGGTCGAGCGCTCAAGGGACCGGCGGCCGCGGTTCTCGCGGCCCAGGGGCATGAGGTCTCGGCGCTGGGTGTCGCACGCCTGTACGCCGGGCTCGTCGACACCATGTGCATCGACGAGGCAGATGCCGCCCTCGCTCCCGCCATCGAGAATCTGGGGATGAGCGTGCTGGTGGCCCAGACCGTGATGGACGCCGGCCCCGGGCGCGAACGCCTCGCCCGGCAGCTTCTCCTAGCCCCGTGACGGCTCACGGCGTCGTCGCTCTCGTGGCCTTGCGGACCGGAGCCGCGGGGAAGTCCCGGTTGTCCACCCAGTTGGATGCGTCGACACGGCACGAGTTGGTCACCGCCATGGCCCGCCGCACGGTCAAGACGCTGCTCACAAGTGTCGGCAAGGTCGTGGTGGTCTCCCCCGAGGCCCGGTGGGCTCGGGAGAGTCTGGCTCCCCTCCAGCCGCATCGGGTCGAGGTGATCGCGCAGCCGTGCACGGTCGTGGGGTTGAATGCGGCCCTTGATCATGGTCGACGGTTCATCCGCGACGGCGGCAGCGTCCGCGGGAGCCGGGGTGCGAACCCAGACGTCCGGGACCGCGGTGCCGGTGAGGCCGACGGCAGACACCGCGACGCCGATGGCGAACACGGTGACCTTCGGTTGCTCATCGCCCACGCCGACCTACCGGCCCTCACTCCCGATGACGTCGTCGCCGTCCTGAGCCCTGGTGGCGACGTGGTCTGCGCGACGGATCGCCCCGGCCTGGGCACGAACATGCTGGCGCTCACCGCGAGCCAACCGTTCACCTTCCGGTTCGGACCCGGAAGCCTGGCAGCTCATCGCCGGGAGGCGGCCGATCGCGGGCTGCGGTTCGGCGTCGTCGAGCGGGTGGGCTCTGCCCACGACTTGGACACCGCAGCCGACTGGGCTGCCTTGCCGGGTCAGGCCCGGGCGGAGCTGTTGGGACAGGTTCCGGGGCTGGCGGTCCTGCCGACCGGCTGACGCAGGGGTTCAACCCGCCTCAACCTTCTCGTCAGGCGACACGCTGCGACGACCTCCTGGCCACTTTGCATACCGATCGAACCAGCCGACACCTCACGAATCGGAATGATCGCCCCAGTCACCCCGGTGCACCATCTCAGACAACGGCCGCCGGGCGCGTCGCCGGGGCGATCCGCTCACAACCGCCACCCGATCAGGGTGCCCGACCGCGATCACACCCGTGGTCGCGTACTCGTCCGGCACACCGAACGCCGCCCGGAGCCCGTCGACACGTTCGGCAGGTACCCCGAAGAAGCAGGCACCCAGCCCTTCGTCGACCGCCGTCTGAAGCATCAACAGCGCGGCCATGCCGGCGTCGACGTGCCAGTACGGCACATCCCACCGCGCGCCACCACGTCCACCGGCCGCCTTGTCATCCTCCGCATAGCGGCGCAGATAGGCGGCCTCGGAGGTGAGGACGACGATGAGGACGGGGGCGGTCCGCATCCCGGCGAGCCAGGCGCTCGGCTCACCTTCGCCCGCCGTCACCGACCAGAACCGTTCGACATCGGTCAGCTTGTCCAGTACCAAGAAGGCCCAGCCCTGGGTGAAGCCCGCATTCGGGGCTCGCACCGCGTTTCCCAGCATCCGTTCGACGACGGCGGAGTCGACCGGCGCTGCGGTGAACCGGCGGTGCATCCGCCGACGTCGCACCACCTCGCGGAACTCCACGCCTTACGGTTCCTCCACCCGGCAACCGGCTCCAGGACCCTGCGCCTGCGGACCGTAGCCGGCCAGGGCGGCGAGCGCCGGATCAAGCCTCTCGGCGATCACCTCCGCGAGTGCCTTCCCTCGCTTGCCCGCCAGGTCATGGGCCTGCGTCCGGCAGGAGAAGCCGTCGGCCAGGAAGATCGTGCTGTCCTCAGCCGCTCGCAGCGCGGGCAGTAGCGCGTTCTCGGCGACAGCTACGGAGACGTCGTAATGGCCCTGCTGCATCCCGAAGTTCCCGGCCAGCCCGCAGCAGCCCGCCAGCACCTCGATCTGCGCACCGGCATCGCGCAGCAACCGCTCGTCGGCGTCGAATCCCATCACCGCATGCTGGTGGCAATGCGGTTGCACGACGGCGGTCACGTCGCTCAGGTCGGGCATGGCCCAGCCTGACTCCGGTCCGGGTGCGGTCTCCGGTTTTGTGAGTAGCTCCGCGAGCGTGTGGACGCCGTCGGCGATGGCCTGGGCCCGTGGATCGTCCGGGAAGAGGTCGAGAAGATCGGAACGCAGGACTGCGGTGCAGGACGGCTCCAGACCGACGATCGGGACGCGGTTGACCGCGAGCGGACCCAGTGTCTTGAGCAGCACGCTCAGGCGTTTGCGCGCACCGTCCAGCTGGCCGGTGCTGATCCAGGTCAGCCCGCAACAGGCGCCACCACGCAGGACGACCACCTCGTATCCGGCGGCCGTCAGCACCGCGGCGGCCGAGGTGAGGACCGACGGCGACATGGAGTCGTTGAAGGAGTCAACCCACAACACGACGCGCCTTCTCAGTTGAGGAAATCCCGCGTCCAACGCCCACCGGGACTCGGCAACGGCCCGGCGGCCGGGTTGGCGCCACCAGCCCGTGCGGGCATCGCCCCGGTACCACCACCAGGTGGAGAAGCGCTTCCGGGCGAAGGGTGGGATTCCCCGCCGGGGGTCCATCCCGCCGACTTTGAGCACGGTGCGGGCGATCGTCCGGCGACGCAGCAGCGCATTGGCCAACCGGGGTGCCATCCCGGCCAGCCGGGTCCACATCGGCAAGCGCCCCAGCGAGTAGTGGTCGCGGGGACGACGCCGGCCGGCGTACGCCCGGTGCAGTACCTCGGATTTGTACCGCGCCATGTCCACGCCGGCCGGGCAGTCACTGGAACATGCCTTACAGGACAGGCACAGATCCAGGCTCTCGAGCACCTCGGGAGAACTCAGGCCCGCGACGAGGGAGCCGTTGATCGCCTCCTGGAGTACCCGCGCCCGGCCACGCGTGACGTCCTTCTCGTCCTTCGTCGCCCGGTAGGAGGGGCACATAAAGCCGCCCGCCTCATGAGTGTCCGCCCGGCATTTGCCCACACCCACGCAACGGTGCACCGCTTTGGTGAGATCAAAGTCGTCCTCAGCCAGTGCGAATCCCTGGAAACCAGCCCGCTTCGCCACCTGGGAAGCCGACGCGGTCACCACCGTTGGGACCGGCAACGCGGCCGGTCGGCGGAGGTCCGCGTCCACCGCCGCGGGGTCGACCACGATGCCGGGGTTGAGCAGGTTTTGTGGGTCGAAGAGCGCCTTGATCTGCTCCATCAGGTGGATGGCCTCCGCCGAGTACATCTCCGGCAGGAGGGCTGACCGTGCCCGCCCGTCGCCGTGTTCTCCGGACAGCGATCCGCCGTGCCGAGCGACCAGCCGGGCCGCGTCGAGCATGAATGCCGCGAACACCGAACCGGAAGCCATCGGGAAGTCGATCCGTAAGTGGACGCAGCCGTCACCGAAATGCCCGTACGGCAAGCCGTCCACCCCGTAGCGGGCCATCAGAGCATCGAGGTCGCGCAGGTACGCACCGAGCGCCCGCGGCGGCACTGCCGAGTCCTCCCAACCCGGCCAGGCCTGTGCACCTGCGGGCGTCCGCCCGGCAAGCCCCGCGCCATCGGCACGAATCCGCCACATCTTTGTCGCCTCAGGACCGGCGGGCAGAATCATCGACGCAGTCGTCGAGGCCGCTGCCACAATCGCCTCGGCGCGGGCCTGCGCCTGTTCCGGTGTCTGCCCTCCCACCTCGACCATCAACCATCCGGCGCCCGGCGGCAGCATCGGCACGGACTCCGGCCCATGGTGCTGTCGCACCACATCCACCAGTCGCGCGTCGAGTCCCTCCACGGCGAGCGGCTCGAGGCCCAACAGCGCGGGGACGTCATCGGCCGCGCTCGGCATGTCGCAGTAGCCCAGGACGACGAGTGTCGGCTGGCTCGGGATCTGCACGAGCCGGACTTCGGCCTCGAGGACCGTAACCAGGGTTCCTTCGGTGCCGACGAGCATCTTCGCCAGGTCCGAACCGTTCTCGGGGAGCAGGTGTTCTAAGGAGTAGCCCGAAACCTGCCGCCCGAACCGCCCGAACTCGGTGCGGATCAGAGCCAGGTTGTCACGCACCAGCTCCGCCAATCCCGGGACGACGGCAAAAGACGGATCGCCCGCACCTGCGGTGAACCGCCGCCCGGTGCCGTCACGCACATCCAGCGAGATCACGTTGTCGGCCGTGCGGCCGTAAGCGACGGCATGCGGCCCGCAGGCGTTGTTTCCGATCATGCCGCCGAAGGTGGCGCGGTTCTGCGTGGACGGGTCCGGCCCGAATCTCAACCCGTGCATGGCCGCCGCGCGCTGTAGGTCGGCCATGACGAGCCCCGGTTGGACGCGTGCACTCGCGGATTCCGGGTCGATCTCGAGCACGTCGTTCAGATGCCGCGAGAAATCCAACACGATGCCGCTGCCGACGGCGTTTCCGGCTACCGAGGTGCCACCGCCACGCGAGGTCACCGGCACACCCAGCTCGCCTGCCATGTCGAGGACCGCGATGACATCATCCGTGTTCTGCGGGAAAACCACGACATCAGGCACGACGCGGTAATTTGATGCATCCGTGGAGTATTCAGCGCGGCAACGGGAAGAAATGTCGACAGCGCCCGTGACGGAGGTGCGAAGAGCCTCCGCAAGCGCCTTCCGAGCCGTCTGCGCGGCAGCAGCGGCTACCGACGCGTCAGGGCCGAGGTCGACGCCGCGCTTGCGCTTTGGCTGGGAGGACACAGGGACAATCCTGCCATCGCTTGCGCCCCGCGCGGGCCACGGCCGCAGACGAGCGGGGCCGATCGGCGTCATTGCCCCGATCGACCCCGCCCCTGTCAGACGGGGTGTTCGTCAGCCCGTCGTGCCTCGAGGCCGGTACACGATGGACGACGACCGCCTGTCCATCGCCCCCATCGACGCACACCCGGGCTTGCAGTTGATCCGATCACCCTTGTAATAGTCCACGTCATACAGCGTCACCCAGCAGTTCACCATCGCATCGGCCGACCTCGTCTTGCCATTCCACAGGTAGGGCGACAGTTTCGGGAAGCCGAAGGTGACACCCCGGCAACCGACGGTGGTCCTGCCCCACATCATCTTGAAATTGCCGTAGTACGAGGTCTTCTCGTAGATCAGGCCGAGCACCCGGTGGTTCTTGAGGTCGACCGGGGAGTTGGCGGCGGCCCCGTTGATGCTGGCCGCGCTCGAACCGCCTTGCACGGCGGCCGCCAGCTGCGCGTCAGCCTGCTTGTTCACCTCGTCCGCGAGCTTCGAAATCTCCGCCCCGGTCTTTCCCACGACCTGCGATTCCGCCACCGGGATACCAGTGATGTACGTCAGCGCCTGCGCTGCGTTGTCGAAACAGACCTCAGGATTGCCCTCCATGAGGTCCGGGTTCTGACCGGGCTCAAGCGTCACCGCCTCGATGGTGCAGACCGGTTCGGTTCCTGTCTTAGTGGCTGTGCCATCAACCCAGGTCTGCGAGGACAGGTCGGGCGTCTCGGCAGCGACCGCCGATCCCATCAGCCCGGTTCCCACCGAGCCGACCAAGAGCCCGATGGCCCCCAAGGCCAGGACCCGATACGTGCGTCTCTTCATGATTCTCCTTCCGGAAGGCCATAGCTACCTACGGGCATTCCAGTGCTCTGTGGCGAATGGGATGTCATGCCGAACATGCACCACGTGACACCCAAGGGTAGACAACCAGATTTACTATGAATCATCAAGTTTTCCGTAGTTCGGTAAGTTTCGTGGGAGGTTCAGCACGGTTGCCGTGGCAGCCTCGCTGTCTCAACAGCGCTTAGTTACGGTGCAGTCGAGAGCACCACCACATATGGCCGCACATGGGGAAAGTCTGGATACGAACCCCCTGACTTCGGGAGACCGTCCATGAACCACCGACTCGGGTGGGCAGTCGCTGCCGCCTTCGCGATCACCGCCGTCGCGATCCTGCCGGCTTCTGCCACCACCTCCCCGGACCCGGTCGATCTCACTGCCATCACCGACTCCCACCTACCGGAGTCGAAGGTGGCCCCGGCGTTGACAGATGTCAGCGGCACCGTAACGGCCTTCGTACAGCTCGATGCGCCCTCCGGGGCCGAACTCGAGGCCCAGGGCGCCAGCCCACGCATGATCGAGTCGAATGCCGAAACCGTGGCAGACCTAGCGGACGACGTCGTCCCCCAACGGGCGACGCGCACGCCGTCGGCCAGCCCCCGGCAGGTCTCCGTCACCTCCAACGTGGTGGCCGGCGTGGTCGTTACCGGAGAGGCGGACCGCGTCCGGGCACTGGCTGCCCGCAAGGACGTCGTCCGCGTCTACCGCATGACCCCCAAGTCCCCCAGCAATCAGAGCACCGACACCTTCACGCATGCGGTGAAGGCGTGGGCGGACACTGGTATGACCGGCGCCGGCCTGCGGGTCGGGATCATCGACACCGGCATCGACTACACCCATGCTGATTTCGGCGGGCCGGGTACCGAGGCCGCCTACGATCGAGCCTACGGCGAACGGGGTCAGGGCAGCGTCCCGGCCGATACCTATGACGACACCAAGTACCTCGGTGGGCGAGACTTTGCCGGATACGACTACTCCGCGACGGGCGATGTCCGAACGCCCACCCCCGACGAGAACCCCATTGATGCGCGCGACACCATAGGTTCCGGACACGGCACCCATGTGGCCGGAACCGCGGGCGGGTTCGGCGTGACCCGCGACGGCTCGACCTTCCGTGGGGACTACGCCGAGATCTCGAATCTGGCCGGGTGGCGAATCGGCCCAGGAGCCGCACCAAACGTCGGGCTTTACGCCCTCAAGGTCTTCGGTGACCTCGGGGGGACGACAACGTTGACGCTCGACGCCCTGGACTGGGCCGCTGACCCCAATCAGGACGGTGACTTCGAGGACCGCCTCGACATCATCAACCTCTCCTTGGGGATCGACGGCGCCCCGGCCGACGACCCGGAGAACCTATTCATCGATGAACTCGCCCAGCTGGGCACCCTGACCGTGGTGTCCAGCGGGAACGTGGGCGACGTGGTCGACGCCGGCGGTTCCCCGGGCAATGCCAGGTCGTCCCTCACCGTCGCCAACTCAGCCAGCGACACCCAGGTGATCGACTCGATCGAGGTCACCGCCCCGGACGACGCCGCAGGCCGCTATCCGGCACAACTGTCCCTCGATTACGCCGGCCCGGACGTCACCGCGCCCCTGGTCGTCCTTCCCGGCGGTTCCGCCGGTTGTACCGAATACTCCGCCACTGAACGCGCCGCCGTCGCCGGCAAGATCGTGTACTTGTGGTGGGACGACGACGCCGTCAACCGGGAGTGCAACTCCCCCGAACGGTTCGACCACGCCCAGGCCGCCGGAGCGGTCGGCGTGCTGCTGTCCTCCGGACTGGACACCTTCCCGGCCAAAATCGCGGGCAACACCGGCATTCCCGGCGCCCAGCTCACCCGATCGAGCGACGATGCCCTCACCGCCGCCCTGTGGGACGGCACCGCAGTCGTCACACTCAGCGCCTCGGGTCGCGCCACGGATTTCGTCACCGGTCTACTCGCCGACACCCTGGACACCAGTTCGTCCCGGGGGGTTCACGGGTCGCTGGGCATCATCAAGCCCGACGTCGCCGCACCCGGCACCGACATCACCTCGGCCGCCGCCGGGCATGGCACGGCCGCCAGCACGATGACCGGCACCTCGATGGCCGCCCCCCATGTCGCCGGGATAGCCGCGCTCGTGCGGCAGGCTCATCCGGAGTGGACGCCGGCCCAGATCAAGGCCGCCGTGATGAACACCGCGGGCCACGACGTGTTGGACCCGTCGACCGAGGAGGTCTACGGACCCGGGCGCGTGGGGGCCGGCCGGGTCGACGCGGCCAACGCGGTCAGCACACCGGGGCTCGCCTACGCCACCGCCGACCCGGCGTTGGTGTCGGTCACCTTCGGCATCGTGCCCGTCGGGGCCACCCCGGTGACCGCCACCCGGCAGGTGACCGTGACGAATGAGTCCACAAGCCCGATCACCTACAGGACCGAATTCGACCGGGCGACGAGTACCGGCAGTGCCACGATCACCGCGACCCCGGCGACGATCACGGTCCCGGCCCGCGGCAGCTCGACCCTCACCCTCACGCTGAACGCCGACCCGGCGACGCTCGCCAAGCAGCTCGACCCGACCACGCCCGCCAGCTCGGGGGTCGGCCCCGCACGCGACTACCTGTCGACCATCAGCGGGCGGCTCATCCTGACCGGCCCCGATGATCGCACCCTTCGCATCCCGGTCCAGGCGGCTCCGCGACCGGTGAGCGAGTTGACCACCCAGCCGGTCGCCTTCGCCGCCGCGGCCACCCAGGCCACCTTGGAGATCACCGGCCGGGGTGTGAACTCGGGCGGGTGGACCGCCCTGGTCGCACCCTTCGAACTCAAGGCGACCAGCCCTGCACTGGCCACGGATGCGGCCCCGGGGGTTCCCCGGTCCGTGCTCGCGGCCGCCGATCTGCGCGCGGTGGGCTTCACGTCCACCGCTCCACAACTCGCCGCAGCCGGGAAGGACCCGGCGACGGGCACGATCGGCATCGGGATGGCCATGGCCGGTGAGTGGGCGAGCCTCGGGCTCTCCGGCCGGCCGGCGGTGCAGATCGATGTCGACTCGGACGGCTCCTACGACTTCGAGACCCAGGTGACGAAATACGCCAAAGGCACCGATCTGACGGTGGCGGTCACCTACTCCCTAAAGGACTGGACCGCACCCAATGGTGTGCACTTCAGGCCCGGCCAGGCCGTGGTGTCCGCGCCGGTGAACTCGGTCTGGGGCACGATCGACACGTCGGTCTTCGACAACAACGTGGTCGTGGTGCCCGTGCCGATCGGCCAGATCGGGATCAAGGCGGCGGTTGTGCCGACATTCCGGGCGGTCACGTACACCGACTACCTCGGCCTCACCGACGTCACACCGGCGTTCAAGGCCGACCCCTTCGCGCCGCCGGTCTGGTTCACGGGCACCGGGAACCTGTTGTACGCGGCGCCCGCAGACACCACGGTTACCGTGAACCGGAGCCCCGGCACGGTGTCGACGAAGATCCTCGTGCTCTCCATGCACAACGCCACCCCTGCATCGCGGTGGCAGACGGTAGACGTCACCGCGACGCCCGCCGCCGCGGAGGTTCCGCTGAGTGTCACCGCGCAGACACGCTGCCTGACCGGAAAGGTGACGCTCACGGTCTCGGCGGTGAACGACGCTGCCGTCCCCGCCTCGATCACCATGAACACGCCCTACGGACCGAAGTCGTTCACCGCAGTGGCCCCGAAGAGCACCGCCTTCCAATCCTTCACCACCCGGGCAGCGACCGTGACCAGCGGCTCGGTCACGGTGACCGGAACGACCACGGTGGACGGCAAGACGCTCAGCTCTACCTACACCGAGCCGTTCGCGGGCCTGGCCTGCGGGTAGCGGCTCGGGCGTCGCGGGGACCACTGATGCAAACTGTCCGCAGTTTGAGGCGTTCTGTGTTGCGCTTGGTGGGGTTGGCGCGATAGCTTTGGCGCTTTGTCGGTGTTGGCGGTTTTGGGAGGTGCCACGATGGCGCGGGCGAGGCGGTTTGGGACCGGGGCTCATTGGACGCCTGGGGTGGTGGCGTGGTGAGGGTGTGGACGGTGGAGGATCCGGGGGTGGGTGATCCTGAGGTGATTCGGCGGGCGGCGGTTCGCCTGGGTCATGACGTTGAGGTGTTGGAGCGCATCAAGGCGGTGTTGGATCGTCAGAGCGCGACGCTGGAGCACGAGTGGAAGGGGTTGGCGGCGCGGGCATGGCAGGTGGCGGTGGTGCACGGGCAGATCGACGATGCCCGGGCGAACCCGGAGGTACTCACCCGTTACACCGAGGCTGAGGCCGGGTCGGGGGCTTACCCGGTACTGGCGGCCCGGTGTGCGCAGGCCGCCGAGGACGTCGACCTGGCCAAGGGACAGATGGCGCCCCTGGTGGAGGCCAGACGCGAGGCGGATCGGCGGTTGGAGCTGGCATTGGATGAGGCCGGTGCCCCGCCGCCGGATATCAGTGCTTCAGCCCGCGCGACGGTAGCGGCGTTGCGGTCCGCTGAGCCTTCGGCCACGGCCCAGGAGTTCCTGACCGGGCTCAAAGGCTTGAGCCCGGTGGAGGTCAAGCGCGCCTGGGACCGGCTTACGGCTGCTGATCAGCAATGGTTGATGACCTACCGCCCGTTTCGGATCGGTAACCTCGACGGTGTGCCCGCCTGGGTGCGGCACATCGCGAACCGATCCGAGGTCAACCGGTACAAGGCCAAGCTCGACGCCGCTTGGGCCAGTACCCGGGTAGATTACCCGGGTATGACAGACCGCGACCTGCAATGGGCAGTGTGGCGCCGTGCGGGGCTCAGCGAGGAGGAGGCCCGCTCGGTCGCGAACCTGCACAGGGAGCTGACCATGCGGCCCGAGGCCCAACTGCTGGTCTTCGACATGAAACACGAAGGCGCCACTCGAGCGGCGATCTCGATCGGTGACCTCGACAACGCCAGCCACGTGGCGGTCTTCGTCCCGGGCATCGGGTCCCGCATCGGCATCAGCGGGAACCTGAAGAAGTACCTGGATCAGATGGACGACCTACGCGAGGAAACTGGTTCAATCCTCACCGATGCGCGGCAAGGAGACGATAATAACGTTGCTGGTGTTTATTGGTTGAATTATTCTCCGCCGTCGGGGCTGGAGGGTGGGCCGAGTGTGGGGACGGCGTTGGACAAGACTCGTGCGATAGGTGGGGGTGAGTCATTGACGGGTTTCGCTGATGGGGTGCGGGCGATCAATCCTGGTTCGTCCCGGTCGCTGCTGGCTCATTCCTATGGGAGTGTGACATCCGCTTATGCGTTGATGAAGACAGACTCTTTCGGTTCGTTCGTTGCTTTTGGGTCTCCTGGGATGCCCGTGGCAGCCCGGATGCTGCAAGTTCCAGAAGATGACTGCTATTACGGGTACGCGTTCAAAGACTTCGTTGCGATAAGCCGCTGGCATGGTTCCACCCCTGGTGAGATCGGGTTCGACCGGCTGCCGACCGGCAAGGTCGACGGTTACGACAACTCAACCGGCCACTCGGAATACTTGAAGAACGGGTCGTCGTTCCAGCGGTCTTTGGCGGCCGTGATCGCCGGTCACCCCGAGGAGATACCAGGCCGATGAAACCCAAGTGGATCGTTCTCATCGTTGTGCTATTCCTAGGAGGGTGTGCCGTGATTGATCAGGATGCCGACAGGTACTTGGGCCGCGATGCCTCCGGCGACACCCCGGTCCTCGAACGCGGTTCCTACGAAGACGCAAAGACCCGGCTCGACGCCATGATGGCGCAGATGTCAGCCGAACTGACCGAAGCGTTCCCGGACTGCCCCATGCAACCCGACCCAGAGCGCGGTGAAAAAGTGAGCGGAGGCGGCCCCATTGAAGAAGAGTACGAAGAGATCACGCCCTATGTGGCGCACTCACGATATCGGCTCATGGAATGCACCATTTCAGACACGCACAAACGTGCCAATACCGCGATTACCATCGTCGCGACCATCGCCAAACAATATGGCTTCCAGCCGCACATCACCTACAACGACCGCATCAAGCCGAACGGCGAGGGGTACGTCGCGATTGAGGGCTGGAACGCCGACGGCGACTCCTACAGCTTCAGCTCAGGCAAACGATCAACGCTCAGATACGGCACCGCCCCCCGGTTCACCGCCGAACAACTCGAATCCATCCGAACCAACCCCGAAGCCACCCCACCAACTCCGCCCTGGTCCTACTTCAAACAACTCGACCAAGAATCCTACGCCCGAGAAACCGCCACCAACGGCACCGAGACCGGTACACCCAAGACCGGCACCGCCCCCTCCTCCTGACCCCCGTACAACGACGCCCTGGTCAGCCGGTTCCACACCGGCTGACCAGGGCGCACGCCATCCGGTTGGGACCGCTACTTGCTCGCGAAGTCCAGCTGGGAGTCGACCACAGCGATGACCGACCACGTCGTCCCGGCGGCGTCCGACAGCTCATAGGTCGGCACGGCCACGGCCGCACCCGAGGGCAGGTACTGCATGGCTGCACCCAGTCGCGCCTTGGTGATGGTGACCTCCGTGACGGGCCACGTGACCTTCGCCCCAGCTTTGGCGGTGGGCGGAACGGTCGGGTCAGCCGGTTCACCGAGGTCGACGTACGGCTCCGGGAAGTAGCTCATCTGCGCACCGAACCGGGGGTCGTTCAGGCGTTTGACGGCGTCTGCGGGGCTGATCACGTCGTAGTCGCCCAAGGCGACGGCGGGAGCCAGCCCCCCGTAGATGGACGACACTCCGTCGGCGACGACCGTGACGTCCCAGGTGATACCGATGCGCTGGCCGTCCAGGACACTCCAGGCGGTCACCGTGGTGGCCGCCTCCGACTTATCCGCCTGGTACTCGAAGGCACCGGGGTCCATACCGAGTCTGCTCAGAGTCTCTTTCGCTGTGGCAACGGCCGAGTCCTTACTCGGCGCGGGTCCCCGCTTCTGCGAGCACTCAACCGCATCAGACGCGGTGCCACTGGCCGATCCCACGGAGTCCTTGGCATCCGGTGCAGCCGGCAACGGCTCGACGGTATTCAGGTCGGGGCACGACCACGGGTCCTTCGCCGGGTCGTAGTACGAGAACGACGCGGTGCCGTCCGGGGAGAGGCTCGCCGTGGGTCCACTGTTGCCGCCCGCACCCGCCGTGAACGATCCGTAGTCACTGCGGACCTCGCCGGTGACCCCCAGCGCCTTCGCGTGTTTCGCCAACGTCTCCTTGGTGAACACCCCAGCCGCGTCGAAGGCCCACGCCGGCGACGCCCCCCCAGAACCGGCCGGCTCACCACGAAAGACGAGGTTGCCGTTGTAGACCGCTTGCTCAGAGGCACTGCTCTGGGTGTCCCGCACGGACTCCGAGGTGGCGCCATTTCGGTCCACGCCGCTGTTCACCGCGAGCGAGATCGGCGGCGCCGCGGAATCGGGCGCCGTCACCATCCGCAGTCCGTAGCCCGCGCCGCCGACCGCCAACAATGCGGCGGCCGCCGCCGCGAACCGCACCCCACGCCGCCGACGCCGCACACCAAGATCATCATCGACCGTGCCCTTCGCTGATTCGTCGACCCGAGCCGTGACCGCGGCGCTCAAGGTGGCCGCGTCGGGCTGCGAATCAGCAGCCGGGTCCGCCGCGCGCAGGCGGTCGAGCTCCGCACCGTTCTCGGGTGCTGATGGGGTGCGGGGGGTATCCATGACGACTCCTCGTGAGCTGGGCCGACGCAGTTGCCGGCGCCTCACCTGAACTATGTGCCGGGCGCCCGAGGACTTGCACGGTCCGGTGCTTTTCGCCCGGAGGTGTCCGCCCATGCCGCCCGCAACCGCGACCGGGCCCGCGACAGGGCGGCGTCCGCCCCACCACGCGAGATCCCCAGAGTGGTGGCGAGTTCGTTACCGGCCAGCCCCTCCCAGGCATGCAGGGCAAGAATCGACCGGTCGCGGTCGGTCAGTTCGGACAGCACTCGGCGAACCTCGTCGTCGGCAACAACCTCCAAGGCGATATCGCCTGCCACCAGGACATCGGGGAGTTCCTCCACCGGAATCGGCCTGGCCTTGCGCCGATGGTTGGCCAGCACGAAAGCGGCAGTCCGGTACAACCACGGCAGCGCCGGATCAGGGACGTCCGCCCGGCGGCGCCACGCCGTGGCGAGGACATCCGCGGTGAGGTCCTCAGCATCATGCCCCGCATCACCAGCAGCACTGGGCAGCCGTCGGCGGAAGTACCGGAAGACTGCGGTGGCATGCTCGTCGAAGAGCGCGTGAAACCACTCATCGCCCCGCTCGGTCCAGGTGCCCGACACCGGCGCGGCGCCCGGGGTCGAGAGATCGTCGGGTGAAGTCACAGTTGCTCCAGAGGTGGTCGATTCACCCTGTCAGTGTTGCGTCGGTGTGTCTTCTTGCAGGGCCACCGCAAATTTCAGCCCGTATCCACTCAAGTGCACATTAGCTTGACACGGTCGAGGCACTTAGCCTTGTGCGCATGAGTGCCGAGGAGATTCCCGACGATGACACGCATCCGCGCGCGCCTAGCCGGCACAAGACGCGTCGCCACCGGACCATGGGCTGGTTCAGGTGGCTTCTGCTCGGCGTAGGCACCGTGGTCGCCGTCGTCGGAGCGTTCGGCTACCTGCTCTACCGAGATGCGGCGTCGGCCCGAGATTCCCTCACTGCGGCAATGGATGAGATCCCGACGGCGCGGGCTGCCTTGGCCGACGGCGACGTGTCGGCAGCCCAGGAATCCCTTGCCCGCATCCAACCGTTGACCGCTTCGGCACGCTCCCACACCGACGGCCCCCTGTGGAGTCTGGGTGCGAAGCTTCCGGTCATCGGCCCGGACCTCGAGGCGGTCACGACCGCGGCCGCGGTCGTCGACGACCTCAGCCATGACGTGCTGCCCCCGCTCGCGGATATCGCCGGAACCGCCACGTCGGCCGAACTCCTCGAGTCCGGCGATGGCATCGCTCTGCAACCCTTGATCGACGCGGCACCGAAGGCGGCCGAGGCCGCCAGAGCTGTCGACAGCGCCCAGGCAAGACTCGCCGGGATCGACCCCACCCGACTGCACGAGGAAGTCGCCGGACCCTTCGCCAAGGTGGTGAACGGCACCGACGAGGTGGTCTCCGTCGCCCACACCGCGCAGCGGCTGACCGCGCTGGCCCCAGTGATGCTCGGTTCGGACGGCCCGCGACTGTACCTCGTGGCCGCCTTGAACAACGCCGAACTGCGCGCCACCGGCGGGATTCCGGGCGCCTTCGCGGTGATCTCGGTGGACGACGGCCGGGTCGCGCTGGCAAGCCAGGCCACGGCACTCGACGTCGGCCCCTTCGAGAAACCGGTGCTTCCCCTGACCGAAGCCGACCAAGAGCTCTACACCGACCGACTGGGCCGGTTCGTCCAGGACACCACCTTGACGCCGGACTACCCCACGACCGCCGCGCTCATGGCCACCATGTGGCGCGACGCCAAGGGCCAGAGCGTAGACGGTGTGATCGCCACCGATCCGATAGCACTTTCCTATCTCCTGAAGGCCACCGGCCCTGTCGAAGTCGAGGGCAAGGCAATCACGGGAGACAACGCCGTCGAACAGTTGTTGTCGACTGCCTACGCCGAGCGGGGTTCGAAGACCGACGGGTTCTTCTCCGCCGTCGCCGCGAACGTCTTGCGGGCCGTGGTGGACGGCAAGGCGGATTCGGGTGCGGCCCGCCAGGCCCTGGACCGAGCTGCCACCGAACACCGGCTGTTGATGTGGTCGGCGCACCCGGAGGAACAGGAGCAACTGGTCGACACGGTGGTCTCCGGAGCGCTGAACACCGCCCCCCGGGCGGCCAGTTCGATCGGCGTCTTCTACAACGACGCCACCGGCGGCAAGATGGACTACTACTTCGGCTCGAAGGTCCGCGTCACCGATACCACCTGCACCGGTGCGGGCCGCAAGGACCAGTTCGACATGGACCTGTCCTCACGGGCACCAGGAGATGCGGCGACTTCGCTGCATCCCTACGTCACCGGCCAGGAGGTCGGCATCGTGCAGCCCGGCTTCATGCGGACGATCGTCGTGCTGTACGCCGCGCGCGGCGGGGAAATCTCCGATGTGCTGATCAACGGCAGGTCGGTGCCAACCCAGACCGCCGATGAGAACGGTCGCCAAGTGCGCACATTCACCCAGGACCTGGCCCCCGGGCAGACCGCTCGGCTCACGTTCACCGCACTGACACCGACCGTTGACGGCGGCGGGGTGGCAGCGGCCCAACTCGCCTCGTCGACCGGCAAACTCGACTTCTGGACGACTCCTACCACCACCATGCCCGGGCTGCGAACCTTTGACGTTGCGGCATGCGAATCCGGCGACTAGCCCCCACAGCCGAACGAACGGCCGTGTCTCCGACTGCCGGGGGCACGGCCGTCGGCCTTCTGCGGCCGGACCACGCACCGATTTCTGATCGTGGTCGCTTGCCCAGGACGTACGTCCTGGAGGGACATAGACTGACGTCCTGATTCAGGCTTGAACACCTCATTGGTCATGTAGAGGCCAAGCGAAGGTAACCGACCAAATTCACCCTCTCTTCGAGTCCGAATTCAAGCCGATCTCCCAGTAGTCTCCCGAATAGATGTCCACGTCGCCCGGGATCCATCATTGACACGGAGTCATCATGAACACTTCGCAACGTCCCCGGGTGTGGCGCACCGCGCTCATCGGCGGAGTCCTCACCCTCTTGGTGGGCTATGGAAGCGCTGCCACCGCCTCGGTCGGGAGCACTATCTATGTGCCCGAGCCGACGATCGACGTCTCCGTCCACAAGCCGGTATGCGACGGTGATGTGCCCTATCTGGAGTACCAGGTCGACGTCACCGACACCCCCAACACGACAGTCGATATCACGTGGGACAACCCCAGCGGCCCCGACGTCGTCCAGTCGGGTCGCCCCCTGTCCGGACGTGTGCTGTGGCCCGGCGCCGTCGTCGACGGAGCGGGCATGCCACTGGACTGGCCGGGCTGGACCAAGGTCGGCGACGACTGGGTCGTCGGCGACGAGTTCGACTGGGTACGTGAGGGCGTCCAGGTCACCTTCGAGGTCAACCCCGCCCAAACCGTGACAGTGAGCTACCCACCGTCGTCGCCGCAGTGCCTGACCAACCCGCCGCAGACGCCGGCTCCCACCATGACGGTTCGGACCTTGACCCCCACCTGCGTCGATGGGGTGGCCTACCTCGACTACGCCGTGGACGTGACCGGAACCCCGAACACCACAGCCACCCTGACCTGGCACAACCCGGACGGGAATGACGTCGTGCAGACCGGCCAACCCCTGTCCGGCCGAGTGCTATGGCCCGGCGCCTACCCTGAACGGTTCGTCGCGCTCGCGGCGAGCGACGGTTGGGAACTCGTCAACAACATGTGGATGAACACCGCCGACTACGGCTGGGCGATCGGGACCGTCGACCTGACGTTCGCCGTCAACCCCGAACGCACTGTCGCCGTGGCGTTCCCTCCGGCAGAGAACTGCGCTGCCATTCAGCCGGCCTCCGCTGACTCGGCCGGCTCAGCAGGGAGCGACGACGCCGGCTCATTGGCCCGCACCGGAGCCATGATCGGGCTCTATGCGGGGATCGCTGTGGCGTTGGTCGGCATCGGCTGGCTCGCGCTCTACCTCTCACGGCGGAACCGGCAAGGCTCAACGCACTGACAACGACCGGTGGCGGGACCCCTGACCCGCCACCGGTTCCATGACCTGCCGGCGGTACCGTGACCCGCCGCCGGCCCGGCGGTCCGATACCGCCGCACCCGTCCCGCCCTCCCCGTGGAGTGGCGGGACGTGGTGTACTCAGACCTCGACGAGGATCGTCATCGGTCCGTCATTGACCGACTCGACGGACATCATCGCGCCGAAACGACCGGTCGCGACCTCGATCCCCCGCCCACGCAGGTCGGCCACTAGGACATCGATCAACGGCTCGGCAAGCAGTCCGGGTGCGGCAGCACTCCACGACGGACGCCGGCCCTTGCGAACATCGGCGTACAGCGTGAATTGGCTGACGACCAAGACGGGGGCCCCGGTGTCGGCGACCGACTCCTCACCTGAGAGGATGCGCAGCTCAGCGATCTTTCGGGCCAGGGTCGACGCCTGAGCCGCGCCGTCCGTGTGCGTGACGCCGACGAGCGCGAGGATTCCCGGCCGGTCGATCCGGCCGACCACCTCGGGTCCGGCGCGTCCGGCGATCGTGACACAGGCGCGGTTCACCCGCTGCAGCACTGCCCGCATCGGGTCACCACCCGCCGGGTCGACCGCCCGATCCCGACCGTCCACCGGAGCCGGAACGTCCACCACCATACGGACTCACCCGGGGTCGCACGTCGACCCAGTAGATGATCGCGGGCACGACCGCCAACACGTTGAGGAAGCTCGGACTCGTCAGCATCATCGGCGGCAGTCCGAGGAAACCGATGACGGTCGCCACCCCGAGGATCAGCAGCCACAGTTGTTTGGTGAGCTTACCCTCGGCAGTGAATGCGCGGGCCGGGCGACGTGCAGCGTCGAAGAGCGCGACCGCCTGAGTCACGAAAACGGCCACCGCGAGCACGATCAAGACGAGAAACTGCAGGTCTCCGAACACCCCTTGAGCTTACGGGAACTACAACACCGGCAACGCGTCCCGAGCCGCCTGGGGATCGGCCCCGGCAGCCTCCAGCATGTCGACGATCGGCGAGCGCAGGAGCACCACGAGGGACTGGACCTGCCAGTCGCCGTTGCCCAACACATGCGGATCGGCCAACTGGGCCGCTGCCAGGAGGTACTCCCGGGCCACCGCCAGATCGCGACTGGCACCGATCGCCTCCGCCAACACCTCGGCCGCATTGCCGAACTGCTCCATGAGGTCGGCCAACGCAGCGAGGTCGTGGTCACCACCCACAACGGCCAGGGCACGCCGCGCGATAACCCGCAGGCCGTTCATGGCCCGATCGCCCACCACCGCCTGCCGCTCCAACAACCCCAGCTCAGCCAGATGTCGACGGCCGACGGCGTTCATGCGGGCGACCTCGCGAGCGCTGCGGGCCGCCGTGAGCCACTCCTCGAAGGACGGCTCCGCGGAACGCGCACGCAACAGCCCAGCCTCGACATCGTGTGCCTCGTGGCTACGCAAACCCGCTGCCAGCAGATCCACCGTGACCGCCAATTCCCTGATGGCATGAGCTCCCAGCCCACGCGACCTGCGCCGTGGATCGCCGGGAGTCAGCACGACCACGGCCAAGGCGATGGCACCGCCGACCAGGGCATCGATCCAGCGGCCCAGGGGTCCGGCGGTACCGAGCGCAGGTAGCCCGACGATCACGAGTGACTGGACCCCCGCCTGAACCGTGAGCAGCACCCCACGGTCGATGAAGCGCGCGGCGAGCGTCGAAGCAGCCAGTACGACGGAGACTTGCCACCACCCACTGCCGATGAAGTGAACGACCAGGTCGCCCAGCCCCACCCCGATGGCCACACCGACCGCGACCTCGACGGTCCGCCGCAGTTCGCGGTCTTGACTGAAGCCGAGACAGACCCACGCGCACACGGGCGCGAAGAACGGGGCGGTGTGCCCCAGTCCGTAACGCGCGATCAGATAGGCGATCCCGGCCGCGAGGGAAGCCTGCACGATCGGCCAGAAGGCGACCCGGACTCGCCAGCCACCCTGCCTGAGCCGGGTCCGGAAGACCAATCGCCGCCGTACGGCTCGACCGAGCGTCCGTCGAGCCTCTTGGGGCTTCTCGTTTCCTTCGGTGACCGGGTGACTTTCGGGCGGAGGACCGGCCGCATTCGGCGGATCCGCAGGTGGGATCGCCGCGTTCACAGCAGACCGGGAGGTGAGCCGGGGCGCGGCCCCAGCCCCTGAGCCACTGGTCCGCGAGCCGCCGGACGGTCGACCGAGACGCCCTCTCCGGGCACGATCTCCTCCTGGGCCGCCGCCACCGGCACTTCTCCAGGTCCCGCCACTACGAACACGGCATCCAGGGGCACCGACCGCTTGACGACGGCTAGGGCCACCGGACCCAGTTCGTGATGCCGGGCGACCGAGGTCACCGTGCCGACCTGCCGGCCGGCGCCGGATACGGGCGGCGGTGCCCCATCGGCACCACCCGCGACCAACCGGACGGCGGCCCCGATCTCGGGTAGGACATGCTCGGAACCGTCGAGCTGAAGCGCAACCAGGCGACGAGGTGGGCGACCCAGGTTGTGGACCCGGGCGACTGTCTCCTGCCCCCGGTAGCACCCCTTGCGCAGATGGACGGCGGTGCGAAGCCAGTCGAGTTCGTGCGGCACGGTACGGTGGTCGACCTCGGTGGCCAGGCGCGGCCGCCAGGCAGCCACCCGCAGCGCCTCGGTGGCCCAGCTTCCTACCAGGCGGGCACCTTGCGCTTCCCGCTCCGCGATGGCTGCCGCCAACTTAGCGCGCGGCACGATCACCAACCGCCAAGGCCGCTCACGACCGGGATGCTCCGTCGCCTGGGGGCCGTACCGGGTGCCACCCGGCGCGACCTCCGGCCACGGATCACGCCATGTGAGTGGTTCATCGGCAGTACCCTCGGCATCGACCGGCTCCCCGAATACCGCGAACTCCTCGGTGACGTCGGCCACGTCGACCCGCAGCATGAAGCGCATCGACTCCAGCCACTCGACGAAGGGGCGGGCGTCGGCGGCCTCGGTGATGAGCCAGGTGGCCGTCCCGTCGTCGACCACCGCCCCAGCGTGTTCGATGTGACCGTTCGGGGAGAGCACGAGCAACTCCGTGGACGTCCGTGGGGCAAGGCCGACCATGTCCTGAGAGGTGATCGAATGCAGCCAGGACAGCCGATCGGGTCCGGCGACCCGGATGATACCGAGGTGGGACTGGTCTGCTACGGCTCGGCCGGCCACCAAGGCGCGCTGTTCACCGACTGGGTCGCCGTAATGCCAGGCCACGCCCTCATCAGCGCCGACGGCGCCGACCGCCCCGCTGCGCTCGAGTAGCGGACTGCGATAGCCGGTCATGATGCCTCCCCCGGTTTGCCTCAATCAGCGTGCACGCGGGCCAGCGTCGCGGATGCATAGGACTGCAACGGGTGACCGAAGGCTGCCAGTTCCCACACCCACATGAGCCGGCCTTCGACCAATCCGAAGAGCCGTTTGGAGGCCGTCACCTCGGCGCCGGTGGCCGTGCGGGCGATCAGGTCGCTGGCGAGGTCGATCCGGCCCTTTCCGACGGTACCGAGATAGACACTCACCCGGCCGGCCGGGTCGGCGAGCAACACCTCGAGGGGGTGCAGGTCAGGCGCCAGTTCGGGTGGCCGGTCTGTCGACACCCGCCAGTAACCGGTCTCAGTGGACCACACGGGTGCGTCTGCGTCTGTGGGCAGTTCACGAGCGGCCTCAGCCGGGTCGCTCGGCACCGGGCCGTCCAGGACGCGCACGGTCGACTCATAGCGCAGGTAAGGGCCGCCGTCGTGGTCGACGACGACGTCATTCACCAGCCGCGCCTCGGGTATGCCGGGGTAGGCGATGACACCGTGACCCCGCCAGCGACCCACCAACCATGCCAGCGGGTACACCTCGGGCGCGAGACCGTCCGGGAGCTCAAGGGCCATCTGCCGGCCTCCGAGCACCGCCGACCCAGGTCAGCGCTGGCCCTTGTAGAGCTTGTAGACGACAAACCCGGCGAACCACATGATCGTGCAGGTCGCGACAACCAGCAGGCCGATGAAGAGGGCTTCGAGAGCTTCGACACTCATGGGCTGATCCTACCTGGCCGCGACGACACCCCCTACGCTCACTGAATGACCGAAGGAAGCAGCCGACGTTCGCTCGTCATCAAGACCTCCGCAGGCCTGACCAACCCGGAATCGACCAACCAGGCGTTCACCGTGGCAGCCGCCGCCGTGGCCGCCGGCGTCCCTGTCAGTGTCTGGCTGACAGGCGAGTCGAGCTGGCTCGCATTGCCGGGCCGCGCAGGCGAGTTGACCTTGGCACATGCGGCTCCCGTAGGGGATCTGATCGAGGTGATCCTCGCGGCCGGCACCCTCACGGTCTGCACCCAATGCGCCGCTCGCCGCGACATTGCCGCTGACGATCTGATCCCAGGTGCCCGCATCGCGGGGGCAGCGGTCTTCGTCGAGGAGATCATGCAGCCGGGCGCCCAAGCGCTCGTGTACTGACCGGCGGCCGCTGCCCGGCGCTGCGCACGCGCATGCCTCAGCGGCTGTCGCGCGCCTGAGGAGTCCGCCGCAGCGACAGCGCCTCAGCCGACGATGACACGGCCGACCACGAAGATGAGCGTGCCGCCCACCGCTACCGGTACCGCTGACGAGCAGGCCGCCGCCCATCGCCCGCGACTCTCGGGAAGCTGGTCGAAGAGCAGATCAAGAGCACCCACGAGGAGCCCGGCCACCGCACCCGCCCACAGACCGCTGAGTAGATCAAGATTCGGCATCAGCGCCCCGACACCACCACCTGCTCCGACCGCAAGGGCGAACGTGGCGAAGGCACTGGCCAACCCATGCAGGGGTAAGGCGGAGATCGCCGACGCCACGGCGAGCGCCACCGCGCAGGTCACCACGAGGTCCGCGCCGGCCTCGGTCCGGCCCGCCGCGATCCACCCCGCACACGAGACCGCGACCACTACGCCGCTGACGGTCCCGGCCAAGGAGTCGACCAGATCCACCCGGCCGCCGGGGCGCAGCAACTCCGCGACGAAGGCGAGCACGACCGCCATCGCCAGGACGATCGGCAGCTGCCGCAGCGCCGGTTCGCCCTGGGTGGCATAAGCCGTCGCCACGGCTCCCACACCGGCCACTGCGACGACGACCCGAGCACCGCCATAGGCGGGGAGGCGCAGCAACGCGGGCCAGCCACCTGCGACCACGACGGCCAGTGCCCCGGCGGCGATGGCCAGTGGAAACACGCCGAAATAGGCCGCGACCGCGATGACAGCGGCGAAACAGGCCGAGACCACGGCCCTCGTCGACAGATCCACTACACACCGCCTCGTAACCGAGAGGCGGTCGCAGATCTGAGAAGCACGTGATGAACCGGCACGCCCCTGAGTGTGTCAGATCGCGGACGTGTTGCCACCCACCTCTCCCGCGCCCCACCGGCCCTGTCCGGCCCCGCCCACGTCCCACCGGCGCCCCAGCAAAGGCGCACCCCGGCAGCCACGCGATAGCGTACGAACCATCCGGACGACGACGGGGAGGTGCGCATGGCTGACCTGCTGATCCTCACCACATCTCTGGGCGGATCGAACGAGGTACTCCCCGCACTCGCCTTACTTCCACATCGTGTACGCGTCCTGCCCATGGAGCCCGCCGCCTTGGTCGAAGCGCCAGGTGTCGATGTCGTCATGCTCGACGCCCGGCGTGATCTCGCCCAGGCGCGGTCGACGAGCCGACTCCTGCGCGCCACGGGGATGACCACCCCGCTCATCCTGGTGCTGACCGAGGGCGCGCTGACCGTGGTCACCGCCGATTGGGGGGCGAGCGACCTGGTCCTGGCAACCGCCACCCCGGCCGAAGTCGAAGCCCGGCTGCGACTCGCCGTCGAACGCGCGGCCCAGCGAACGGCGGCGGATGCGCCCGAAGAGATCTCGGCCGGCGATCTGTCGATAGACGCCAGCGGGTACACCGCCCGGCTGCGAGGCCGACCGGTCGATCTGACCTACAAGGAGTTCGAACTCATCAAGTACCTCGTTCAACACCCTGGCCGCGTTTTCACCCGCGCACAGCTGCTGCAGGAGGTGTGGGGCTACGACTATTTCGGCGGCACCCGCACCGTTGACGTCCACGTGCGGAGGCTGCGGGCCAAACTCGGCCCCGAACACGAGCAACTCATCGGCACGGTCCGCAACGTGGGCTACCGATTCGATCTCCCCAAGGACCGCACGGGGGCGTCGGTGACGACCGGCCGGCCGTCGCCGGCGACCGCCTCGGAACCCGAAGCCGACGAGCCACGAGCACCTGCCGCCTCCCCTTCGGCAGTGACCCCGGCCAACGGCCCGACCGGAACCCATGACACGAAGACGGTAGGTTCGCGTGGTGACGCCTGATCCGGCCGATTACACGGCTGCCCTGATCGATGGCCCGTGGCGACATGAGTTCGTGTCGGCCAACGGCGCACGATTCCATGTGGCCACGCTCGCCCCGACGACTTCCGCCGGCCAACCCGCCCGCGACGGCGCTCCCCTGATCGTCCTGCTGCATTCCTTCCCGCAGTTCTGGTGGGCGTGGCGGAATCAGATCGAACCGTTGGTCGCGGCAGGCTACCGCGTGGCCGCCTTGGATATGCGGGGCACCGGTGCTTCCGATAAGCCGCCCATCGGTTACGACGCATTGACCCGCACCCGCGACGTGGCCGGCGTGATCCGGTCCTTGGGCGCGGGCAACGCCATCGTGATCGGACACGGCACGGGGGGCTACCTGGCATGGGCGATGGCGGCGCTCCAACCAGCGGTCACGGCGGGGGTCGCCGCCCTCTCCGCGGCCCACCCGGCCCGGATGCAGGCATCCACCCATCGGCTGCTCACTCCGTTGGCCATTCGGCATCTGGCGTTCTGCCAGCTGCCCACCCTGCCTGAGCGTGGGCTCACCTCCGGCTCAGCGGTGGACATGCTGCTCAATCAGGGAACAAGCAAGCCGCTGGATGCCGATGTGGTGGCCACCTACCGGCAGGTCATGCGAATTCCGTTCTCCGCCCACACCGCGGTCGAGTCGCTGCGCTGGAGGGTGCGGTCAGCAATCCGGCCGGGCGGTCGCCGGTTCGTCAACGCTGTGCGGCATCCGCTGGTGGTCCCGGCGCTCCAGGTCCATGGCGCGCACGATGCCTTCTGGCGACGCAAACTGGTCGACGCCGACGGTGCCGCGCTTGCCAGGAACTTCCGCTTCGAGGTGCTGGACGACGCCGGGCATTTTCTGATGGAGGACGCCCCGCAGGCAGTGACGGCCCTCTTACTGGACTGGTTGTCGTCCTCCGGGCTCCCCGAACCGTTCGACGCCTGAGCCCACCCGGGCTGGGTTACGCCGTCTTCACGAGGGCAGCGGCGCGTTCGGGGTCGGTCTCCCCCACCCCGAACGCCGGGCACCACGCGGAAATGCTGCATGCCCCGCATGCCGGCTTACGGGCGAAACACACCCGCCTACCGTGGAATATCAGGCGGTGGGAGAGCATCGTCCATTCCGACTTCTCGATCAGGCCCCCGACGACGTCCTCGACCTTGACGGGGTCTTCTTCGGTGGTCCACGCCAGTCGCCGGGCGAGGCGGCCGAAATGCGTGTCGACAGTCAGGCCCGGGACACCGAATGCGTTCCCCAACACCACATTCGCCGTCTTACGCCCCACCCCCGGCAGGGTGACGAGATCCGCCAGCCGCCCAGGGACCTCACCGCCGTAGCGCTCCACCAGCGCCTGCCCGATGCCGATGACCGACTGCGTCTTGGCCCGGAAGAACCCAGTGGGCCGCAGGATTTCCTCCAACTCCTCCCGGTCGGCGGCGGCATAGGCGGCGGCGTCGGGGTAGCGCGCGAAGAGTTCGGGGGTGGTCAGGTTGACGCGCTTGTCCGTGGTCTGCGCCGAGAGAACTGTCGCGATCAACAGTTCTAGGGGCGTCGAGAAATCGAGTTCACAATGCGCATCCGGGTAGGTCGCGGCCAACGCCCGGTTGATCCGGCGCGCCCGCCGGACCAGCGAAAGCCGGGACTCAGGCGTGTGAGCAGCGACAGCACGACTTCGGGCTTTCACTGGCTTGTCCATTCGCCAACCCTAGCGGGGCCGGCCACACCACTCACTCAACGGGACAAGACGCGTCGCAACTCACGCCATGTGCGCAGGTAGGGCAGAATTGTGTTCGGCAATCGGCCCACCGGCCGCATCAACAGACCAGCAGAAGGGCAGCTCGTGGACGACGTAGTGCTCTCGGCCCCCATGTTCGCGACGATGGATCCGAACGAGACGCGCACCCTCTTCGAGTCGATGCGCCAGATCGAATTGTCGCGCGGAGACACGGTTTTCCGCGAAGGCGAACCGGGCGACCGGCTCTACGTGATCGGCCAAGGCAAGATCAAGCTCGGTCGACGCTCGACCGATGGCCGCGAGAATCTGCTGTCGATCCTCGGACCGGGTGAGATGTTCGGCGAGCTCTCGCTCTTCGACCCGGGTCCCCGGACAGCGACGGCGAGTTCGGTGGCGGATGCCGTGGTCTACGAACTCGACCATGACCAGCTGGTGGACTGGATCGAGAAGCACCCCACTATCGCCAAACACCTGCTCGGCGCATTGGCCCAACGGTTGCGCCGCACCAATGAGACGCTGGCGGACCTGGTCTTCTCCGACGTCCCTGGCCGCGTCGCCAAGGCCCTGCTCGACCTGTCGACCAGGTTCGGGGAGAAGACGGACGAGGGCGTCCGGGTGGCCCACGATCTGACCCAAGAGGAACTGGCCCAACTGGTGGGCGCTTCCCGGGAGACCGTGAACAAGGCACTTGCCGACTTCGCGACCCGCGGGTGGGTGCGCCGCGAGGGTCGCGCCGTCGTACTCCTGGACCTTGACCGGCTGGAACGACGCGCCCGCTGAACTGCTGCACCGCTGAAAGCCCAAGCCCGCAGCACCGCGGACGGCCCGCGCCTGCCGGTCAGCTTGAGTACCGAGTCGGCGAACTCCAAGTGAACTCCAAATTGCTCCAAGCGTTTGGAGCAACGACCAGGCGAGCAAGGCCGGTTCGTACTGCTTCAGCAGCGCCGGGCAGCAGGCCCCGCAGTCAACGATTCCGGCCTACTGAGACAGTTTGTCGGCAAGATCCGCCGTCGCTACCCAGCGGTACCGGCGACCGCGACGCTCGTGGCGCAGCAGCCCTCGCCGCTCCAGCCCCATAAGGTCCTGACGGGCGGTCTCGACCGTGGTGCCGTGGCTGGCGGAATGGGAATGCGTGGTGAACTCGGTGGTCTCGTCCCTCAGAGCCGCTTCGAGGACGGCAAGCTGGCGGTGGTTGAACTCCCCCGGCGTCGCACGGATGGCTGTCTGAACAGCACGAAGGCTCTCCGCCTTGTCGGCCAGATAGGCATGCAGATCCTCGATGGCGCGGTGAATGACCCCGAGGTTGTATTGCAGGAAGTAGGTCAAGTCGCCTTCATCCTGTTCGGTCAGGAGAAACGATCGTGCATATCGGGCCGGTGCAGCCTTGAGAATCCGGGAGATCGTGAGGAACTCGGTCAGCCAGTACCCCTGATTGAGCATCGACCAGTAGAAGACGGCCCGGGCCGTGCGACCGTTCCCATCCTCGAAGTAGTAGTCATAACCCATCATGAAGTGCACGATGACGGCGCGAACGGCCCCTGGCAGGTAGGCCGTCTCTTCGGTGTCGTTGGCGAAATCGCACAGCACCTCCATACGATGCGGGAGCTCATCCACCGGCGGCGGTCGGTGGAGCAGCTGGTCACTGTCGCCCCAGACGGAGACTCGGTCTGCCTGGTTCCACTGAACGGTTCCAGCCGAGGCCGGGTCATCGAGTGTGCCCGCTGTCACCATGCGATGGATCTCCATGATGAGCGCTGGCGTCAGCGGCTCATGCCGCAGCTCGACGATCCTTTCCATGGCGCGATAGTTGTTCAGGATCATGCGCTCGGACTTGTCCCGTGGCGGACGCCCAGTGCGAATCATCTCCTTCGCCACCCGCCGACTCGTAGCAGCGCCTTCGAGTTGGCTCGAGGTGATCGCCTCCTCGATGAGCGAACGCACCAGGTACCGATCACGAGTGGCGGGGTTGGTCACCTTCTCGTCGATCGTGATCTGACCGCTGGCGTTCCGGTTGATGTAGTCGACCTCGCGGAGGACCTCATCCGGCAGCGCGTACGTGAAGGGGCGCCCGTCCCCGCCGAGGAGGCTCTCGATCCGGCGTGCGATCGAGCGCCTGGCGATCTTCGTGGCGACCCACCACTCCTCCACTGTCAGTTCGAAGGGGGGTTCCTTGTACCGCAACTTGTCCCAGGGGAGATAGGGATCGGTGAGTGGCTCAACCCCAGCCCTCGTCTCGAGGAGGAAGTAGCTGTCACCCGAGGTCAGGAACTCTTTGGCGATGTCGCGGTAGTCGGGCGGCGGCGCGGGGACCTTCATCCGAAACTCCAAGCGTGGGCGTTGACTTGGAGCATAGCCCTGCGGCAAACTCCAAGTGAACTCCAAATTGCTCCAAGCGCTTGGAGCAACAGCCCGGCAAGCAAGGCGGTCGGCGCCGACGCTAGCCGTCCAGCTCGTAGGGTGCGACAAGGCCTTCGAACATGGGGAAATGCTTGATGTTGCGGGTCCACAGCTCGGCCCCCAGGCACTGAGCCGTTGCCGCGATCACATAGTCAGCGATATCGATGGCCGCATGTGAACGCCGGAAGTGCCGAGCCAGTTCGCCGGCGCGGTTCGCTATCGGGACGTCGACCTCGACCCACCGGACAGCGTCGAACAACGCGAAGGTGCGAGCCTTCTCCGCTGACCGCATCCCGCCGAGCAACTCCGTACGCGTCAGGACAGACCCAACGATCGCGCGGTCCGAAGCTTGGGCACCCACCAGGGCGCCCAACGCCTCGCGGCGCCCCCGAAGATGGTCGACGAAAACCGACGTGTCAACGAGAATCATCGCTGACCGTTCACTGCGCGAAGCGATCGCTACGCGCAGGCCGGATGGACTCGACGAACTGCTCCCCGTCCGGACCACCGGCATCCCAAGCACCAAAGCTCTCGTTGAGAGCATTGGCGAACGCTTCCCTGCCCGCACCTCCGTAAACCTGGTCCACAGCCCGACGGATCAGTTCCGCGAGACCGAGCCCGGATTGGCAGGACTCGGCGCGCAGACGTTCATACTGCCGGTCCTCCAACGTGATCTGGGTGCGGTGGCTCATGATGTAAGGCTACATCAAATCCCCGCTGACCTAGTCGGTCAGCTCGACCACTAGTTCGACTTCCACCGGCGCATCCAGCGGCAACACCGCCACCCCCACCGCGCTGCGGGCGTGCACCCCGGCCGCGCCGAAGATCTCCCCCAGGACTCCGCTCGCCCCGTTGACGACACCGGGCTGACCGGCGAAGGCCGGGTCGCTCGCCACGAAGCCCACGACCTTGACGACGCGCGCCACCCGGTCCAGATCACCGATGACGGCTTGCACGGCGGCGACCGCGTTCAGCGCGCACAGTCGGGCACAGTCAGTCGCCTGCGCCGGAGAGACCAATGCCGGCCCCTCGCCCACCTTGCCCGTGGCGACCAACACACCGTCCACCATCGGCAACTGACCCGAGGTGTACACATAACGCCCGGAAACAACCGCCGGCACATAGGAGGCGACCGGGGTGACGACGGGCGGCAACTCGATACCGAGCTCGGCCAGCCGCGCCGCGACCGCCCCGGGACCGGCGCCCGGGGCTCCACCGCCAGCACCTGTGGCCGGCGTCGGGATCGTCACTGCTCGCCGCCGACTGGCCGCTTCAGGTACGCCACGAGACCCACGCCATCAGGCCCGGGCACCACCTGGACCAGTTCCCACCCCTCGGAGCCCCACTGGTCGAGCACGGCCTTGGTGTTGTGGATAATCAGCGGAATCGTCGCGTATTCCCAGGTATTTGCCATACCGTCGAGCCTACTGCCCGCAGGCCACCGGCTCCCGCTCCACCGGCCCTGAGACGCCACCGGCCGGGTGAGAGTCTCCGGGATTCGCCAGATGATCACGAAACCCGCACCGCTTCGACCGGGGGCCGTCCTCGGCACCCGGCCCGGCTCCCTTAGGGTTGGAGCATGGCTACTTCTGTGCGCTCATCCGGCCCGCAGGTAAGCGCACGGCGATTCGTCGCGCTGATTCTCGCTTTCCTCCTGCTTTCAGTGACAGGTGGTGTGCTCCTCGCGGGGCTCGCCATGCCCCTCGCCGCCGGCGCGAACACAGCGACGGATAACGCCGTACGCGTCTTCGACGAGCTGCCGGCAGACCTGGAACCCGGCCCGGTAGCCCAGATGTCCAAAATGTACGCCTCCGATCACAAGACGGTTCTGGCGAACTTCTACACCGAGAACCGGATCGTCAAACCGCTCTCCGAGATCTCCCCCGCGATGCTGCACGCGGTGATCTCGGTGGAGGACAAGCGGTTCTACCAGCATGGCGCCCTCGACGTCGAGGGGCTGCCGAGCGCGATCGCGGACAACGTGTTCCGTGACGAGAACCGTGGCGCTTCGTCCATCACCCAGCAATACGTGAAGAACGTGCTGATCGAGAAGGCGCTGCGTGAGGACGACTCCATCGCATTGCTGGAGGCCCGTGAGGACAGCCTCGCCCGGAAGGCCCGCGAAGCGAAGCTCGCCATCTCGCTCGAAAAGCGCATGACGAAGAACGAGATCCTCGAGGGATACGTCAACATCGCGCAGTTCGGCACGAAGGTCTACGGAGTCGAAGCCGCTGCCCATCACTACTTCAACGTCGCCGCCAAGGATCTCAACTACCTACAGGCAGCGACGATCGCCGGCATCACCCGGGCACCTGCGAAATACGACCCGACTGTCGACCCTGACAAGGCTCAGACCCGGCGGAACACCGTGCTGCAGACCATGTACGCCGAGGGCTACATCACCCAGGAGGAATACGACACCGGCCGCAAGACGCCGATCGCCGAGACGCTGAACGTCCAACCGATCACCCTGGGCTGCCAGGCCGCGGCGGGTGCAGCCTTCTTCTGCGACTACGTGGCCAAGACCATCACCTCATCCCCCTCCTTCGGCGAGACCAAGGAAGAGCGCCAGGCTCTGCTCTACCGGGGCGGCCTGACGATCTACACGACTCTCGACATCGCCAAGCAGCGAGCGGCCGAGAGCGCGACAGTCAGGGCCGTGCCGATCAATGACCCCTCCGGGTTGGAGACGGCGCTGGTCGCCGTCGAGCCCGCCACGGGCAAGATCCTCGCGATGGCGCAGAACCGCCCCTACGACCCGTCCAAGACGCCGGCACCGGGCAGCACCGCGGTGAACTACTCCTCCGACCGTAAACACGGCGGCTCCGGCGGGTTCTCCCCGGGGTCGACGTTCAAGGTCTTCGTACTGACCCAGTGGCTCAAGGAAGGTCATAGCCTCTACGACTCGGTGAACGCGGATATCCGGACGTGGAACACCCGCAATTTCCACTCCTCCTGCGGCGGCACCTCGATCGCCCCCTGGACCGTACGTAACTCCGACGGACAGGGCCACGGCAACGTCTCCGTGCTGACCGCTACCGCCAACTCGATCAACTCGGCTTATGTGTCGATGGAGAGCCGATTGGACCTGTGTGCCGTAGGCAAGACGGCGTGGGACGTCGGTTTCCGGCCGTCGATGCGGTCGGAGACCTCGGTGGAGGTCGTGCCCGCCATGGTGTTGGGGACGCAGAACACCTCCCCGCTGGCTCAGGCGAATGCCTACGCGACGTTCGCCTCCGGTGGCATCTACTGCGACCCGATCGCGATCACCCGGGTGGTCGGCGCGGACGGCAAGGACATGGCCATCCCGACGGCGGGCTGCAAGCGAGTCCTCGATGTGGCCACGGCCAACACTGTGAGCCACGCGCTTCAGCAGGTCATGACGCAGGGCTCCGGCAGGGCAGCCCGGCCGGCTGACGGTCGCCCGGTCGCCGGCAAGACCGGTACCGCCCAAGCCAGCCGCCACACCTGGTTCATCGGATACACCCCGAACCTGGTTGCCGGCGTGTGGGTGGGCAACGCCGAGTTCGACCAGCCGCATATGAACGTCGTAGTGAACGGCAAGCGCTACTCACCACTCTTCGGCTCATCGGTGGCCGCGCCGGAATGGAAGGTGTTCATGGACGCCGTCCTACCCGGTGTACCCCGGCAGAACTTCGGCGCTCCGAACTGGGGGAAGGTCAACGGGCCGGTCGTACCGAAGGAGGAGAAGCCGAAGGATGACGGCGCGGCGGCAGGGGCGGACCGCTGAACACCTTGAGCCGGGGGGCGCTCGGCCTCGCAGCCGTCGGGGTGGCCGGGCTCGGCTACGCCTACCTCGAGACCAAGCTGTTCACGCTGCGGCGCGTGACGGTCCCGGTCTTGACCGCGGGCAGCGCCCCCGTGCGCGTGCTGCAAGTCTCCGATCTGCACATGATGCCCAATCACCGGCGCAAGATCGACTGGGTGCGGTCACTGGCTGAACTACGTCCCGACTACGTCATCAACACTGGTGACAACTGGGCGCATCCACAGGCCATGGAGCCGTTGCTCCAGGCCCTGGAACCACTACTGGACACCCCTGGGGCCTTCGTCCTGGGTTCCAACGACTATTTCGCCCCGAAGCTCAAGAACCCCGCCTTATACCTGACGTCCGATGCCCGGCGGTTCCATCCCGACCATCTCGAACTGCCCGCGGCCGAACTGGCCGCCGAGTTCCGTGCTGCGGGGTGGGCTGAGCTGAGCAACCGGCGAGCGTCGGTCACCATCGCAGGGCAGCGGGTGGATCTGGTGGGTGTGGATGACCCGCATATCGACCGGGATGTCTTTCCGGCACCGGCACCAGCGAATGCCGAGGTCGCGGCCGGGTCCAGCGCTGGGGCCGGGTCCAGCACCGGGGTCGGATCAGGCGCACCGTTTACGACAACGGCCGGGCGGGGACTAACCGAGGGCGATGCGCTGCGGATCGGCGTCGTGCATGCGCCGTACACCCGCGTCCTGAACCAGATGCACGCCGACGGCGTCCAGCTGATCATCGCCGGGCACACCCACGGTGGGCAGCTGTGCGTTCCGGGCTTCGGCGCCCTGGTCACCAACTGCGACATCGACCGCAAGCGCGCGAAGGGCCTCCACGGGTGGCCGGGTGCACGGCCCGACGAGGCCGAGGGTAACGACTCAACGTGGCTGCATGTATCGGCCGGAGCCGGGACGTCACCCTATACGCCGGTGCGGTTCGCGTGCCGGCCCGAGGCAACGCTGATCACGTTGACAGGCCGCTGAACCTGAGCCCACCGGTACGGACCGGGCTCGACGCCGCCCGCACTGAAGACGCGGCGAGCGGGCCGTTTCGTCTCCGGGCCGATCGTCGGCTATTCTGAGCAGGCTTCAGCGCACGTCGAGCAGATCATGGTCGGCGTCGTGGCGGCATCGGGGTGTGGCGCAGCTTGGTAGCGCGCTTCGTTCGGGACGAAGAGGTCGCAGGTTCAAATCCTGTCACCCCGACCAGATATAGAGTGTTGGAAAGTACGACGAATGAACCGGCTCACCGCTTAGGCGGGGGGTCGGTTCTTCGTATGTCCAGTGGTCAGAGGCTTGTTGGGTCTGGTCGGAGTTGGGTCTGCTGCACGGGTAGGTGACACCTGACTTGTGGTGCTGTGAGGTGCCGCTGGAAGGATGTGTACCGTGCCCAGACCCCATCCCAAGGAGTTCCGCGAGGACGTCGTGGCCGTGGCCCGTCGTGGTGATGCTCCGATCAAGCAGATCGCCCGGGACTTCGGGATCTTCGAGTCGTGCCTGAGGAACTGGCTTCAGGCCGCGGACGTCGAGGACGGCGACCGGCCCGGGACAACTGTCTCGGAGTCGGCTGGGGTGCGCGACCTGCGTCGGCGCAACCGGCTGTTGGAGCAGGAGAACGAGGTCCTGAGGCGGGCGGCGGCCTACTTCGCTTAGGCGCATCTGCCGGGAAAATGATGTACCCGCTCGTGAAAGAGCCCGCCACCGACGCGATCCCCGTCGCGGTGACGTGTCGGGTTCTCAAGCTCGCCAGGCAGCCCTACTACCGTTGGCTCGCCGCGCCCGTCGGTGCGTGCGAGGTCGCCCGGGCGCACCTCGCGAACGCGCTGTTCGACGCCCACCGCGATGATCCGGAGTTCGGGTACCGGCTCCCTGCCGACGAGGCCGCCAGGGCAGGTCACCGAGCGTGTGACCGCACGGTGTGGCGGATCTGCCGGGACAACCGCTGGTGGTCGGTGTTCGGCAAGAAGCGCACCCGCGGCGGCAAGAGGGCCGGTCCGCCCGTGCACGACGACCTCGTGCGGCGGGTGTTCACCGCCGATGCGCCGAACCGGTTGTGGCTCTGGGATATCACCGAGCACCCCACGTCCGAGGGCAAGGTCTACCTGTGCGCGATCAAGGACGTGTTCTCGAACCGGATCGTCGGGTACTCGATCGACTCGCGGATGAAGTCACGCCTGGCAGTGAACGCCCTGGCCAGCGCCGCAGCCAGGCGCGGTGACGTATCCGGATGCGTGGTCCATTCGGACAGAGGTAGTCAAGGCGGATTCAACTGGTCGTCGCAACACCTCGTCGTGGAGGTGTGCAGTGGTTCGTCGTCAGCAGGCCGCCGACCGGGCTGTCCGTCCCAAGCTTTGCTCACCTGGTCATCTGAAGTTTCAGCGTCGCGTCGAGGTGGCGTTCTGGGAGCAGATTGCCAAGGGGCTGCTGCCTGAGGAGGCTACGGCCGAGATCGGCGTGGCGCAGGCCGTGGGCGCGCGGTGGTTCCACAACGCTGGCGGTATGCCGCCGTTCGATCTGAAGTTCAAACCCACGGGTAGGTATCTCTCCTTCGCCGAGCGTGAGGAGATCGCCCTGCTCAAGGCAAAGGACAAGGGCGTGCGCCAGATCGCTCGCGCGATCGGTCGCGACCCCGGGACGGTGTCGAGGGAGTTGCGTCGCAACGCCACTACCCGCGGCGGCAAACTCGACTATCGGGCTTCGGTGGCGCAATGGAAGGCCGATATGGCCGCGCGTCGACCGAAGGTCGCCAAGCTGGTCACCAACCCACAGCTGCGCGACTACGTCCAGCAGCGACTGGCCGGGCAGATCAGTCTGCCGGACGGCGCCCCCATCCCGGGGCCGCAGGCTCCGAAGTTCACCGGCCGGAACAAGCCCCACCGCAAGGACCGGCCCTGGACGTTGGCGTGGAGCCGCGAGCAGATCAGCCAACGGCTCAAGATCGACTTCCCAGATGATGAGTCCATGCGTATCAGCCACGAGGCGATCTACCAGTCGCTTTATATCCAGGGCCGTGGCGCGTTGAGGCGCGAGTTGGTCTGGTGCCTGCGCACCGGGCGGGCACTGCGCGCGCCCCGGGAACGATCGCGTCGCAAGACCTGGGCGCACATCACCCCGCAAACATTGATCAGCGAACGCCCCGCCGAAGCCGAGGACCGTGCCGTCCCTGGTCATTGGGAGGGTGACCTCCTGATCGGCCTGGAACGCTCCGCGATCGGCACGCTCGTCGACCGGACGACCAAGTACACGCTTTTGGTCCACCTTCCCCGTGAGCAAGGCTACCGGCACAAGGAGACCCCGAAGAACGGCCCGGCCCTGGCTGGCTACGGTGCGATCACGATGAGCAACGCGTTGGCCGACACGATGTCGACCCTGCCTACCGAACTCGCCAGGTCACTGACCTGGGACCGTGGCAAGGAGATGTCGGCGCACGCCCAGTTCAAAATCGAGACCGGCATCCCGGTTTTCTTCGCCGACCCGCTGTCACCCTGGCAGCGCGGCACGAACGAGAACACCAATGGACTCTTGCGCCAGTACTTCCCCAAGGGAACCGACCTATCACGGTGGTCAGCAAAGGAGATCGAGGCCGTCGCTCATACCCTGAACACCAGACCCCCCAAGGCCCTTGGCTGGAGAACACCGGCCGAAGCGTTCAACGAGCATCTACTCTTACTCCAACAAGCCGGTGTTGCATCCACCGGATGAACCCAGTCAATTTCGAAGCCGGAAATTCGTGGCCGCCCTCGAGGCCGCCCTCGAGGCCGCGAAGATCACCGGATCAATGGGCCGAGTCGGAGCCGCAGGCGACAACGCCGCCATGGAATCCTTCTTCGCACTCCTGCAAAAGAACGTCCTGGACCGCCGCCGGTGGGCCACCCGCGCCGACCTGCGCCTGGCGATCATCACCTGGATCGAACGCACCTACCACCGCCGCCGACGCCAACACCGCCTCGGTCGCCTGACCCCCATCGAATACGAGACCATGAACACCTCTCAGGCCGCACTCGCCGCCTGAAACCAACTGTCACCCATCCGTACAGCAGACCCTCCAAGCGGAGAACGTGGTCAGGTCAGGGCTGTGGAAGGTAGCGTCGCTCACGTCGGGGTCTTCCAGATGAACTGGTGTAGGAACCTCCATCATCGGGAGACCTCGACCCACCCCGATCACTCACGCTACAGGCGCACACCCTCAAACCGGAAGAGCCCACAATTATTACCACAGCAGCCCTTGCGCTAGCCCTTCCAAAGGACTAGCTTGAACGTGACCGCGAACCTTGACGGAACCGATATAGGGCCGGTCTTGAAACCTGCCTGGTCTTGGAGACACAAAGGAGTGTGCACGGATGGTCACAGGTCGCGCCCCGAGGATTCTAGCTGCACTTGGAGCCTCACTGGTGATCGCCGCGAGTAGCTCATGCGCCGTTCCTATGGCTGGTGCGGGAGGCTCCGATCCGCAATCGGAGGACGAACTCGGACCCACAGCAACGGAACTACATTCCAACGCGGTCTTATATGTCAGCCAACGGCGTAACCTGGTTGCACCTTCCACAAGACCGCCGCTTCTGACAACATTTCATCCAATGAATTTTCGAGACGATCTTACCGAGATTGTGTTCCAGCAGCGCACTCGAAATATCATCGTCTGCCTAAGAGAGCAGGTCGCAAATAGCTCATGCCAATCCGAAACGATGACGGTAGTGCGTTCAGAATCGCATGGTGATCGCGTCCTAGAAGTTGCATTTCAAACTGCGACACCTGAAGAAACCGCTAAGCTCGATACGACGAACACCGTTGAACAGAACGACATCATTGATAGATTCTGGAAGGAGGTTCCGATCGAAATTAGTGTCGCACCACAATGGATCGTCGCCTTATCTGAGAAAGAGAATTGACATGTCAGGCAAGAGAACCTGGTTAATCTGGCGCACAACTATGATCCCTGGAGTCACTCTAGTTGCGGCAAGCACACTTGTCGCCGCGACGGCGTACGTGGGCAACCTGGAGATTGCGTTCGTGCAGGGAATTCTGTAAGGGCGTGTGTCATGTGGGAATCTTCTTGTAGCAGGTGAGGGTGGCGGCGAGGGAGAGGAAGGCGGCGAAGAGGTGTCCGTGGCGTTCCCAGCGCACTGCGAGTCGGCGGTAGTTGCCGAGCCAGGCGATGGTGCGTTCGACTTTCCAGCGCTGGGTGCCCAGGTGTTCGCCGGACTCGATGCCAGGCCTGGCGATCCGGGGCGCGATCCGGCGTTCGCGCAGGAACCGCATGTGGGCTTGGAGTGGTAGGCCTTGTCGGCGTGGAGCTTGCCGGGCTTGTGTCTGCGTGGGCCGCGTCTGGACCGCACCGCCGGGATGCCCCGCACGAGCGGGACCAGGGCCTGGGAGTCGTGGACGTTCGCGGCGGACACACCCACTACCAGCGGCACGCCCTGGGCATCGGTCAGCACGTGGATCTTGGAGCCCGACTTCCCGCGATCGGTCGGATTCGGACCCGTCAGCGATCCCCCCTTTTGGCTCGCAAGGACGCCGCGTCCACGATGACTGTGGACCAGTCGATCTCCCCGGCGGATCCGAGTTGGTCCAGGCCCGCTCCATGGAGCCTGCCCCACACTCCGGCAGCTGACCAGTCCCGGAACCGCCGGGCGGCCGTCGGCCACGACACCCCGAACGACGGCGGCAGCATCCGCCACGAGCACCCTGTCGTGACCACGTACACGATCGCCGTGAACACGACACGATCATCCAGCCCGGTCGTCCCGCCGCCCTGCGGACGAGCTACGAACCGCGGGATCAACGGCTCAACCAGCTCTGCTATCGACTCTCAAGTCGTACTTCGACGCCGTCGGCGCCGAGATCACTCTCCTGATCCGGGTCGGCAAAGTCGAACACCGAGTCAGCCTCGATGAGCTCGTCCCCCACTGCGCCTGCGGTTTCGCCGCTGTGTCCTTCCCCACGTGCCCTTCGGGATGCGACGGGCGGTGACCCGTGGAAATGTCCCGGCTCGGCGCAGAAGCGTTCTTTGCCGCAGGTTCTGATTCGCGAACGAGTAGGAGATTGTCGTGAGCATCATTGGCTGGATCTTTATCGGACTCATCATGGGAGCACTCGCCCGGGCCATCGTTCCGGGTGCGCAAAAGGGCGGCTGGATCGTCACCCTGCTGCTCGGAATCGTCGGTGCACTCGTGGGTGGGTTCATCGCCTCAGCGGTCTTCAACACCAGCGTGAACGACGAGTTCTTCGACCTCGGCACATGGGGCTTCGCGCTCGTCGGGTCGATCATCGTCGTGGCCATCTGGTCCTGGGCCACGGGTCGCAAGCACGCCTGACTCAGCCCTGTGCCCTTGTCCCCCTGAGCGCCGTGGCGCCCAGGGGGACAAGGGCACAGCCTTAGTCACGCCGGCAGCGGGGCCATCCTCCGACGTTGAATCTGATAGTCTGATTAGGTGAAGACGATGACTGCGACGCATGCGTCGCGCGGATTCTCCGAAGTGTTGGACCGGGTCGAACATGGGGAGACCATTCGAATCACCCGGGATGGACACCCTGTGGCAGAGTTACGCCCCGTCACCCCCGCCACCGGCCGGAAATTACGCGCCGCGCTCGCCAAGACCCCCACGCTGGACGCTCACATCGAGGCGGACATCGAGGCCGCGAAGGCACTCACCACTGACGAGGTCAACGGCTCATGGCCCGCCAACTGATCATCGACACCAATACCCTGATCGCCTACGAACGGGGAAGCTTCGACACAACCATGCTGGACGACGACGACCTCGCCGTCGCGGCGATCACAGTCGCCGAGTTCCGTGTCGGCATCGAACTCGCCGCCATTGCTGAGCAAGCCGCAGCGCGTGCCCGTGTGCTCGCCGTGATCCTCGATGTCCTTCCGGTCCTGGACTACACCGAACGCACCGCCGTCGAACACGCGAGGTTACTGGCGCACACACGCCGATCCGGGACGCCGCGAGGCGCACACGACCTCATCATCGCCGCGCACGCAGCCGAACATGCCCGCATCGTGATCTCCCTCGATGCCAAAGCGAAGTTCAGCGATCTGCCCGGCGTCGCCGTCGCCTCGCCAGCCTGACCGGAGCAGAACTGCCTAGAATTCTGGCTAGCCCGACCGGGTGGCGACTCTCGGCGACACACCTGAGGCCAGCCCACTGAAGGAGGTTGTCGCCGCTCTGGGTCGCATCGCAAAACAGCTGGAAGTGCGGCCAGAACCAACACCACGCGAGCCCGTCCCCGGATGGGTCACCAACGCCCTCGTCGCCTCAGCTGGTCTCTCACCGGACGAAGTCGCCGCCATGACTCCTGACGACGCGATGGCGCGGCTGCAACAGGACTGGAGCAACCCTCCCGGTTCGTGAGCCTGGTCACGCACGCTCCCCCTGGCGGGCCAGCCTGCGAAAGAGCACGCGCAGCCCGAGTGTGAAGGCCGCCAGCCCGAGACACCAGCCGAGGAAGGTGTAGAACGGCACCGTCGGGGTGAATGACGGTCCGCCGGGCACTGCGAGGAGTGCCACACCCACCAGCGCCGCGACACCCGAGAGCATCGTGAACAGGGCGTCGGATGCCTGAGTGTGCAGCCATCTCCGTTCAGCTGGGTTACCGAGTGGACGGAACCTTCTCGGCAGGAGCCCGGAGTCCAGCTGCCAAGAGACCGATTCCAGCCGAGCGGGGAGCTCACGGACGGAACCGAGCACACTCAGCACCTTGGACGCCGCAGTGACGCCACTCTCGGAACCGGCGTGAGGCGCAAGGAGCGTGCCCGCCTGTTCCCGCAGGGCCGCAGTGAGGTCGAATCCGGGATCGATGAGCGTCAGCGTCCCCTCCAGGGCCGCCATCGTGCGCAGGGCAGCGGCGAGCTGGGGCGGGATGGCGAGGCGGTGGACACGGAAGAGGTCGAGCAACCCCGCAACCAGTTTCTCGGTCCCGCCCGTGCCCGTGCGGGCAAAGGTCAGCAGGATGCCCAGGTCATCGCGCATCGCGGCGACATCGACCTCATCGCGGTTACGCACGAGCCGGGCCAACACGGCCGCCGCGGCCTCGGAGTCGTCGGCGAACACCGCGATCAGCAACTGGACCGTGAGCTGCCGCAGCCGATCGTCGAGCACTCCGACTGACCCGAAGTCGATCAGCGTGAGACTCCCGTCGTCATCGATCATGACGTTGCCCGGGTGCAGGTCGGCATGGAACACGCCATCGACCAGGACCCGGCGAATGGTGTCCTGGAGCAGTGACCGGGCGGTACTGGTGCGGCGCTCGGGTGCCAGGTGATCCAGCCCGGCCGCGGAGACGGGCCGGCCCGCGGCCTCCGTCATCACGAGCACCCGCCGGCCGCTGGCCTCCGCGAGTACGACGGGGATCCGCACCTCGCTGTCCGCCGGGGTCAGGTGCCGCAGGGTCGCGGCACGGTCGGCTTCGACGGTGTAGTCCAGTTCCTCGCGGAGGGACTTCGCGAAGCCGTCCGCCAACCCGACGACGTCGACGGCCCGCGCCCAGTCGGCCCGGACCGACGCCTCCCGCGCGAGCGTTTCGAGGAGGTCGATGTCGACCGCGACCGTCCGCACCGCGTCAGGTCGCTGAATCTTCACGACCACTCGCCTACCGTCCGCCGACACCGCACGGTGAACTTGAGCCGTCGAGGCGGCGGCCAAGGGCTGGGGCTCGATCTCCGGCAGCAGCACCGGCCACCGGTCGCCGAGTTCGGCGTCGAGCACCGCCCGGGCCTGCCCCCAATCGATCGGGGCGGCGGCGTATTGCAGCCGGGCGAGTTCGGCCCGGATCTCCGGTGGCACCAGGTCCGGCCGACTGGCGATCATCTGCCCGAACTTGACGAACGTCACCCCCGCCTCATCCAGCGCGGCGGCAAGCACCCGGCCCGTCTCGACCCGTTGCTCGGGCGTCGACAACGTGCGCCGTCCGTGTAGCGCCGCACGTAGTCCGTGTTTGCTCATGATCCGGAACACGCGGAAAGAACGCAGCCACCGCCTCCGCCCCCGGGCCACATCTATCGCCCAGCGCCAGGGGTTACGCACCGTCCCCGTCGGCCAGATCGCCTCCAGGACGACCAGGATCCCGATGCCGATGGCAAAGGCCCAACCGAGCGCCAGCAAGAGCAGGGCCAGGACCGCGGCCGCCGAGACTTGGAGCGCACCGTCCGCGGAGGCCACCTGGGCTTCGTCGTTGATCCGGGTCGCCAGCGGGGACCACAGCAAGAAGACCAGGACTCCCACGGTGAAGGCGCGGAACCAACCGACCGGCGCCCCCACCGCACGCCGGCTGAGCCGTGCCATCGCGACACCCGCCAGGGCGCCCGTCATCACCACACCAAGAGCGAAACCCCAATCCATGGCCTCACCCTAGGGTCCATCCATGTCGCAGGCACCATCCCTCTGACGCGGTCCGGCGCGAACCAGGAGCGAGGTCTTGGGGGTGTCACGTTGGTGATGCGAATGTCGGTGTCTTGGACCAGGGCCTTCGGCGTCGACTACCGGACGCGACGGCGTGCGGTGAGCAGCAGCCCGACAACCACCAGACCGATCGCTATCACCACGACGCTGTTGATCGCGCCAGACCCGGTGACCGCCAGCATTGACGAGGTGCCCTGCGCGGATGGCGACGGCGGAATCGGCGCCGGAGTGGGCGGTGAGGGCACAATCACCCTTACGGAGTTGGAATCAGCAGAGGCATTGCCCGCCTGATCAATCTGCGAGGCAGTGAGCGTCGTCGGCCCCTCGGGTAGGTCGACGACCGAATCGCACGTCCAGGTACCGTCCGGTGCAACACTTGCCTCACAGATCGGTGCTCCCGCAGCATCCCGCACGGTCACCGTAGCTCCGGGCTCCCCAGTGCCGGTGATGGTGGGCCGAGAAATCACCACCGACCCGTCGGATGGGGTATTGATCACCGGTGGTGCTGGCACTGTCGTGTCTTGCACTATCACCTGCGCCGTATCTATTGCTTCAGCTCCCTCGACGGTGAACCCAAGGAGGGCCGTCCCCGCCGCCGTCGACATGAGGGTAGCGGTGTAGGTGCCGTCGCCGTTGTCGGTCACCGCGGAGATAGTGCCGAGAGTTGTGGTAATGACAACGGTGTTACCCCCCGCGCCGACTGGCGTACCGGCCGCGTCGTAGAGGGTGACGGTGACGGTCGAGCTGTCTTGCCCGTCGTCCAGGATCGTCGTCGGCGCTGCCACGACCGTCGACGTCGCCGTCGACGGTGGGCCAGCGAACGTCACGGTCGCGGTCGCCGTACCGGGCTGACCGTTGACGGTGAACCCGACGACGGCCGTTCCGAGAGTCGTGGGAGCGGTGAGTACCGCGGTGTAGGTGCCGTCACCGTTGTCGGTCACCGCGGAAATGGTGCCCGTCCCGGCATTGATCGGAATCGTCACCGTGCCCCCCCCGCTACCTACCGGGTCACCATGTGCATCACGCAAGGTGAGCGTGATCGTTGAGGTCGAGCTCCCATCAGCGGGGATCTGCGTGGGGTTCGCGGCGATCGTCGAAGTCGATGCGGTGGCGACCCTGGTACCGAAGGTGAGGAACTCCCCGTCTGCGGGCGTCGGGATCACACCGATGTAGTAAGCACCTTGGCGGGTGAGCTGGGTTGCGGTGGCCCCGGCCGTGCTGAAATTCTCGTCGGCCGACGACACCGCGTACAGCCCCCGCCCGTCGGCGGGCAGGGAGATCGCCGAGGCAGGCACCCGGACCGACAATTGGGTCGGCGCCGCCCCGGTGGTTTGCACCGCCCACACGCGAGACATGCGGCGGGTGACCCCTGAGGCAGCGTTGGCGGTGATGGCCGTCGAACCGTTGTTGTCACCGATAGCGACCGCGGACAAATCCGCGAGGGGGCTCGATGGGGAGGTCGGTGTGATGACTCCGGAGAAGTCATATGAACCGCTCGCCAAGGTGACCGGCAGGGTGGACACGGAGGACGTCTGGGACACGCGTTGGTCAAAGTCGGAGGCAGCATCCGTCGCGATCACGGTCACGTTGTTCTGATACACCGCAGAACCGGTCCAGTAGGTGGTGCCGGCGGAGTCGACGTAGCTGATCGAGTTGTTGGCGCCCGGCTGATTGTCGGTGTCACCGAGGGTGATGCCGTACTTAGCAGCAAGATACGACTGGACCTTGGCGACGGAAACTGGATCGTCATTCGAATCGCCGGCGACTCCTACCGCTTCCGCGATCGTGCCCCGGTAGGGGGCGACTCCGGTGGGGACCAACGCCCCGATCGTGAGTGGGGCGGCCGTATCGTCCATGGTGCTCGTGAAGTCCAGCCCGTTCACGCCGGCGACCCACCCTGAGGAACCGTTCGCGACGCCCTGGTTGTAGTAGATGCGAATGAGCTTGATACCCGCCGTCGCACCACCAGCCACCACAGGCGAATAAGCTTGGCCGGTCGTGCCTTGCAGCGAGCCGGACGCGTAGGAGATCCAGCGGTCATAGCTACCACCGGACGGAACGGTGTCTTCGGAACTGATCATGAACCCCGCACGGGTCGGCGACGGAACAGCGACCGCCCAGTAGGAGTATTTGGCCTTCCCGGGGGTTTGGTAGTAGGTGTCGATGTTCGTCTGGAACCAGCGCGGTGATGCGCCGTTGTCGTTGGCGAACCTCAGCGCAGGATTAAAGTTCGGGCCGGCGGCCTCGTAAAGCGGTTGGGCGGCAGCGGTTCCCTGGGTCACCGTATTAGCCGGGATTGCCTGGTCTATCCAGCTAGCTATCGGAGCACCATCAACGGTCGCCCCCGTGCCGCGATCGGCACGGAGCCAGAAATCCGCACCGGGACCGATTCCACCGGGTGTCGCACCGGACGCGGCCAATGGGCCGGCGAACGCGAGTCCGACGACGATCGCGATGAGCATCAGGGTCGCCAATAGCGAAGGCGCCTTCCGGACAGTTCCGTGGTACATACCGACCCGCATTACCCTTCCATATCCCCTTCAGTGAGAACGCGCGGCGACCGAACACACCGGGCACCCGTCTGATCATGCCACATGGCCAACATCTCCAATGGGTGATAATTGCCCAGGAATGACAGATGGCGGCGACATCGGGGTGCCATCCGGACACAATGTCCAATAGCGTTCCAAATCAACACGCTTGTCCAGATGGCTACCGGGCGACCTCAGTCCCGAGCCGGCGGAAGACCAAGGTTCGCCGTCTCAACCACCAGATCTGCCGAACCGGCCCACGCCGCGACCATCGACGCGTTGGGCTCGTCCACGTCCGCCACCCATGCCCGGGCGGCCTCCGGTGACTTTCCGGACCGTTCATGGCGGGTCGCCAACCGCCGTCGCCGCTCATCGGGGGCCAGATCACAAAACCAGACCTCGTCAAGCAAGCCACGCACCGATCGCCAAGCCGGATCCGGGGACAACAGGTAGTTGCCCTCCGTGAGCACAACACCATGCTCAGGCAGGACGGGTATGGCTCCTGCCGTCGGCTGATGAAGGGTACGGTCGAAATCGGGGGCGTAGACGGTGTGGGTGCGGTCGGTACGAACCCGGCGGAGCAAGGCCACGTACCCGTTGACGTCGAAGGTGTCGATCGCACCTTTGCGATCGCGGCGGCCCAACCGCACGAGTTCTGCGTCAGCCAGATGAAATCCGTCCATCGGCAGGTGGGCGGCCGGCACTCCCCGCGCGGTGGTAGCGGCTGCCAGCCGCTCAGCGAGCGTGGACTTTCCCGATCCAGGTGACCCGGTGATTCCGATGATCGGCCTGGGTGAATCGCCGCCTCGTCCCGTAGCGAGCCGCACCACGCGCTCGATGAGCGCTTCGAACGCGTTGTCCTTCAACACGGGACTCATCCTTTACCGTCAGGCTGCTCGTCGCCCTTCCGGGGGCCGGCGCCGTGTCGTGACTTCTCACGACGTGACTAGTCCGGGATCAACGCTGCCGCACCAATGGCCCCTGCCTTGGGTCCCAACATGGCCGCCAGCACGGGGGTCTCCTCAAGCCCGGCCATGACATGTGCTCGCAGCGCCATCCGCGTCGGCTGGAGGATCAGATCCCCCAGACCCAGTACGCCTCCACCGAGGAGGATCGCTTGCGGTGCGTACAGGTTGGTCACCCCGGCAAGCACCTGCCCGAGCGCGGTGGCAGCCTCGGTGATCACCGACACCGCCACCGCATCACCCGCACGCGCCAACTCACCGATGCGGCGAAGACCGAACGCCTCCCCGGTCACTTTGCGGTACGTCTCTTCTATGCCGGGCCCGCTGGCGAGTGGTTCCAGGTGCCCGACCTGACCGCAAGAGCATCGCCGCCTTACCGGACCGGGAGCCGGCAAATGCCCGACAGAGCCAGCCGTCCCGCCAGGCCCCGGCCAGACTCTCCCGTCTTCGATGAGCGCCCCACCGATGCCGGTCCCCAACGCAACCACCACCGCCCGATCGATCGCCCGGGCCGCGCCGGTCCACGCCTCACCTTGCGCGATAGCGTGCACGTCGTTCACCACGGCGACCGGACAGCCGAAGGCACTCACCAACTCATCGCGAAGCCGTACACCACGCCAACCAGGAAGGATGTTCGTCGCTGCCACGATCACGCCCTGGTCATCGACGGTCCCGGCGGTCCCGACACCGATGCCGCGGATCTGGGTGGTGTCCAGGCCGCAATCGGCGAGCAGCCCGCGCACCGCCGCGACGACACCGGCGACGATTGCATGCGGCCGTCCCACAGCGACCCCACCCGTGCCCGGTGGCCCGCCCACGGCCACCCGGTCGCCGTCCGAACCGCGGCCCACCGCGGACTCCACCGGCGTCGCGGCCGTCGCGTCGGCACGCACCGCACCATCCGGGTCGACCAACGCCGCCAGGATCTTCGTGCCCCCGATGTCCACGCCGATGGCGGGGTGCCCCGGCGTCGAGGCACCCCCCACCGACAAGCCCCGGGCTTCGCTCACTTGAGCGATCCTGCCGCGACTCCACCCATGAAGTAGCGCTGACCCATGATGAAGATGACCGCGGCCGGCAGCGTGAACATCACACAGGCCGCCATCAACGGCCCCCAGGCCACGCCGTGTTCGGAGAAGAAGGTGTACAGACCAATGGACAGGGTGTAGTTCTTCGAGTCGTCCAGGTAGATCAACGGGTTGAGGAAGTCCGTCCAGGTCCATACGAACTGGAAGACAGCCGATGTGACCAAGGCCGGCCGAGCGATCGGTAAGACGATCGACCAGTAGATGCGGAACTCGCTGGCCCCGTCCACTCGTCCGGCATCGATCAGCTCATTCGGCACGTTCATCAGGAACTGCCGGATCATGAAGATCAGGAACGGCGTCCCGAGAAAGGCCGGGATCATCAACGGCAGATAGGTGCCGTAAGCGCCGATCCGGTTCCACATGAGATAGATCGGGATCATGGTGACCTGCGGCGGCAGCATCATCGTGGCCAGCACGACGATGAGCAGAGGCTGCGATCCACGCCAGCGGATCTTCGACAGGGCGTAGGCCACCAAGGGGCACGAGAGCAGAGTGCCGGTGACAGTCACCACGCAGACCAGCATCGTGTTACCGAGGTACCGCCAGAACGGAATCTGCTCGAAGGCCGAGGTGAAATTGGACCAGGTCCACTCCGTCGGCCACAAAGTGGGCGGCGAGGAGAAGACGTCGTTCTCCGTCTTGAACGCGGTGAAGAACATCACCAGGAACGGGAAGATGAACAGGAAGACCAGCACCAGGATGCAGATCCGTTGCCAGGTCCAGCGAGTGACCCGGACGGTCGGCGAAGCCGACATCATCCCCGAGCGGCGAGAACGCCGCGTGGCTCGGACCGGGGCGGTGACCTCCTCGTGCCGCGGGCTACTTATTGCCATAGTGCACCCACTTCTTGGAGCTGATGAGCAGCACCGCAGTGATGATCATCGTGATGAGGAAGAGCACCCACGCCATGGCCGAGGCGTAACCCATCTTCAGCCGCACGAAGGCGTTGTCGAAGAGGTACATCGAGTACGAGAGCATCGACCCGGCCGGCCCACCCGTCGAGGTGGTCCCGACCGCGTTCTGCTGTGTGAGCAGGTACGGCTGTGTGAAGATTTGCAGGTAGGCGATCAGCGTCACGATCACCTGGAAAAGCGTCACCGGACTCAGTGTCGGCCAGGTGATGTACCGGAATCGGGCGAACGGACCCGCACCGTCCATCGCGGCGGCCTCGTACAACTCTTGTGGGACGTCCTTGAGCGCGGCGAGGTAGATGACGATCGTGCCGCCGATCGTCCACAGCGACATCATCAGGATCGCCGGTTTTCCCCAGTCCGGCTCCAAGAGCCAGTTGGGCTGCGGCAGGTGGAGCAGACCGAGAAAATAGTTCACGAAGCCGTACTGGGCATTGAGCAACCACCGCCACAGATAGCCGCCGACCACGATCGGCACGATCGTCGGCAGGTAGACCATGGCACGGTAGATCGGTTGCCCCCGCACCGGGAAGTTCAAGATCGAGGCCCCGGCCAACGCCAAGATGATGGTCAGCGGCACACCGGTGACGGTCAGGAAGATCGTGTTGAACAGGGCCTTGCGGAAGGTCTCGTCGGTGAGCATGCGCTCGTAGTTGGCCCACCCGACCGACTTCGGCGCCTGGAAGAGGTTGAAGTCGGTGAAGCTATAACGCGCGGAGGCGAAAACGGGGTAAGCGATGAAGATCGCGAACCCCGCCAGGAACGGGGAGGCGAACGCAGCTCCGCGGACCCATGCCCGCTGGCGCCGCCGCCCCGTCCCCGGTGTGCGCCGAGTCTTAGTCGGCATAGTTCTTCGCCTTGTCGGCAACCTTGGCGAGCGCCTGGTCACCGGTCTTGACGCCCCGACCGATTTCGTCGAAGGCGGTGGCCAGGTCGGCCGAGTACTCCGCCTGCGAGACGAGTGCTCCCTGGGACTTCGCGTTGTCGCTGCCCAGACCATCCATCCAGACGTCGATGTTCGGCAACGAAGAGTAGGCGTCGGAGTCGAGCAGATCCGTGCGCGAGGGCAGGTTGCCCAGGGCAAGGGAGAACTTCTCCATGACCGGCTTCGAGACCAGGTAGTTCAAGAAGTCCTGAGCTTCCTCCTTGTGTTTGGAGTTCGACGGGATGAACAGCGTCGAGATCGTCACGTAGGTGGAGTTGGCCAGCTCGGGGCTGGCGGCCGGGACCGGGACGACGCCCCAGTTCAGGTTCGGAGCGGTCTTGGCGATGGCCGCCGACTGCCATTCACCGTCGAGGGTCATCGCAAACTTCCCGGTGTAGAAGGGGTCCTCGGCCGACATGTACTGGCCGATGCCTCCCTGGAACTTGGCCAACTTGTCGGCGCCGAACTTCTTCACGACGTTCTGCTGGTACCAGTCCATGGCGGCGACATTGGCCTTCTCATCCGGTGTCGGCTTCGCGCCGTCGTCCCAGCTGCCACCGAAGGCGTAACCGAGGGTCGTGTACAGGCCGTCCGGGGCGGTGACCCCAAGGCCGAGCTGGGTGATGTTGCCGGCGGAGTCGACCTTGGTGAGCTTCTCGATGGCGACGGCGAGCTCGTCCATCGTCTTCGGCGGCGTGACGCCGGCCTCGGCGAGCAGGTCCTTGTTGTACATCAGCTCCATGGAGTGGACCGCGATCGGCACGGCGTAGAGCTTGTCGTCGTAGGTCAGCTGCGGCAGGGTCACCGGAACGAACTGCGATTGGTCGACGCCGTCGAGCGGGGCGAGGATCCCCTTGGCCGCCCAGGCCGCCGTGTTCTGACCGAAGTTGTCCGAGATGTCGAACGACCCCTGGGACGAAGACATGGAGGCGAGCTGCTTGGTGGTGTCCGGGCTGGAGATGCCCTTGACGACGACCTTGTCCTGGCTGGCGTTGTAGTCCTTGATGATCTCTTCGAGCGTCGCGCCCTCTTTGCCACCCCACAGGTACGAGAAGGTGATCTCAGTCTTGCCGCCGGAGGACGAGTTGTCATCGCTGGGACTACAGGCTGCCAAGGCGGTGCCGAGGGCGAGTGAACCCGCGATCAGAAGTACCCCCTGACGCGTGAGGGAGCCGGTGAGGTGGTTCGTCATGGTGATCTCCTTTGTGCCCAACCAAGGTTCCCGTGGACCGAGTACCCTCTGATTGGTATAGCCCAATCAGAGCCACGTCGTCAACACATCTGGGGATACTTGCGCCAAGCTGTCATCTGATGGTTATATCCTTCACATTGGTCTGTACCATTGACCGACGCGACCATCAGGCCGCCCATGAGCAGGAGGTGTCCAGTGATGACCACGGGGCCAAGCGGAACGAAGTCCGAGCGCCTACGTGGGCACGTCCTCGCTCTGATCGAGAACGAACTCCTCCCCCACGACAAGCTGCCCACCGAGCGGGAACTGGCCCAGGACTTCGAGGTCTCGCGACTCACCGCCCGCAACGTACTCGGCCGGCTCGAATCCGAGGGCCGCCTCTATCGAGTCCAGGGTTCGGGCACCTTCGTTTCCGAGTCGCGCATCTCCAAGGCCCTCGAACTGACCTCCTTCTCCGAAGATATGCGAGCCCGCGGCTTCGTGGCCGACTCAAAGCTGATCGCGGCTGAGTCCGTCCCGGCGGGGGGCACAGTCGGTTATGCGCTCGACTGTGGCCCGCGCACCCATGTCGTCCACATCCGCCGAGTGCGCACCGCGGACGGGGTGCCGATGGCACTGGAAGACGTCTTCCTCCCCGAAAGCCTCGTGCCCGGACTCTTGGACGGGCCGCTGGACGGTTCGCTGTACCAGGCGTTGGAAGACACCTTCAAGATCCGCGTCGAAAGTGCGGAACAGTCCATCCGGGCCGTCGTCCTCGAACCCGCCGAGGCCAAACTGCTGCACGCCCCGCAGTTCTCGGCAGCCTTCCTGGTCACCCGGACGGGCTCCGATGCCCGCGGCCGCGCCGTGGAGTACGCCCGCTCGCTCTACCGGGGGGACCGGTACTCCTACGAGTTGACCGTGCACCGAACCGCCCGCCCCACCGATCGCGACTGAGAACGACAGGACCGCCATGCACATCGCCTTGCTCCCCCTTGACGAGCGCCCGGTCAATACGGCCCTTCCCCGGGACATCGGGTCGATCGCGGGCGCCAACGTCGCGCTACCCCCCGCGAGCGCCCTGCCCGATCGGCGAATCCCGGGCGACGTGACGGCTTTGGGGGAATGGACTCGGAGGCAAGCCGAGCACGCCGATGAGCTGATCGTGTGCCTCGACATGCTCGGCTACGGCGGGCTTATCGCTGCGCGCACCACCACGGACCCGCTCCTCGATGTGCTCGGCCGCCTGCGCACGGTCGAGGAGATCCACTCGCAGCACCCCCGGCTGCCGATCGACGCTGTCTCCTTGGTCATGCGCGCCTCCGACTCCTACGACCCGGGCGAGGAACCCACCTACTGGGCCGACTACGGCCGCGAACTCCACCGTCTCGGTGCCCTCCTGCACCGGCGTCTGCTCGCTGAGACCGGCGACAGCAAGACCCGGACTGACGGTGGCACCGGCAGCGAGTCACTGGACACCGAAATCGCCGAGTTGCGTACTCGGATCCCTGCGGAAACACTCGCCGACTTCGAACACCGACGGCTACGCAACCACGCCGTGAACCTCGCCGCGATCGACCTCCTGGCCAGCCGCACCCTCGACACCCTGCTGGTCACCGCGGACGACACCGCCGAGTACGCCGGCGGCAGCGTCGAACAAATCTGGCTGCGGCACTGGGGTCGCGCATTCGGCCCGGCGGGCACGCTGCTGATGTACCCGGGAGCTGACGAGGTCGGTGCCGTGCTGGTCGCGCGGGCATTGGCGCGAACTGCCGGGGAGCCGGTGCGATACCGGATCTCCTGCGCGACGGCCGAGGGCCTGAGGCGGATCGCCTCCTATGAGAACGCTCCGGTCGGCATGAGCGCCGCGCGACAGATCACGGCGGCCGGCGGAGTCGTTGTCGGGGCCGATGAGGACGCCGACGTGGTCCTGGTCCTCCACGCACCGGACCCCGGCCGCCACGACTGGGCCGGTCACCGGCCCACCATGGACGAACCGGACCACCGCGCAGCCGCTGTCGAGACGGCCGGACTGGTGGCGACCGAGATGTCCGCCGGGCATCGCGTGGCGCTCGCCGATGTGCGGTACGGCAACGGGGGCGACCCCACGCTCGTCGACCTCCTCACCGAGCGTGGTCTCGTGCTCGACCTGGTCGCCTACGGTGGCTGGAACACGGCCGGGAACACGATCGGCTCGGTGGTCGGCGCGGCCAGTGCCGCCGTGATCGGCCAACGACGTGGGTCCCTCGACCCGGTCGCCCTCCGGCGCGTACTGCTGACGCGTCTCCTCGAGGACCGCTGGTATCAGGCTGGTCTGCGACCGGAGATCGAAGCGGCACGCGGTTCAGGTGGCGGCGCCATCATCACGGACGCCGCCGAGATCGAACGTCTCGCGAAGCAGGTGAGCACATACTTTGCCTCGGTCCTGACACAGCTCGGGGAGCCAGGTTGGCAGGTCCAGCACGTCACACTCCCGTGGCAGCGCACCTTCGAGATCGGCTTCGGCCTCTCCCCTGCCTCCCCCCGACCCGATCCAGCCACCAACGGCACCACACCGCACAACAACGGAGCCATGTCATGACCGCACTCGATCGCATCCGCGGGGCGCTGATCGTCTCCTCCCAGGTGATGGATGACCGCAGTCCACTGAAAGACCCGGAGATCCTGGCGAAGATGGCGGCGGCCGCCGAACTGGGCGGCGCGGGCGGCTTCCGGGTCGATGGCGCACCGGTGGTCAGGGCGCTGCGCGCACGCACCCAGGCCCCGATTCTGGCAATCGCCAAAGCCCCCGAACGGACCCACGACAACTACATCACGGTCCGCATCCAAGACATCGGGGAGCTGGTCGCGGCCGGCGCCGACCTCATCGCCGCCCAAGCGACCACCGGTTCGCGCCCGGGTCCGTCCTTCGCAGAGATCGTGACGGAGGCACACCGGCTGGGCGTCCCCGTGATGGCCGATATCTCGACCCTCGCCGAGGCCGAGGCCGCCGTCGCCGACGGCGTGGATGCGGTGGGCACCACGATGGTCGGATTCACCCCCGAGACGACAGATGCCGCTCGTCCGCCCATCGAACTGGTGCAAGTGCTCGTCTCCCGGCTCGACATCCCGGTGGTGGTCGAAGGCGGAGTCTGGACACCCGAGCAGGTCACCGCTTCTTTCGAGGCAGGAGCGTGGGCGGTCGTGGCCGGCTCGTCGGTCACCGCGCCCGACCTCATCGCAGCGCGGTTGTCGGCCGGCGCCGTGCCGCCTCGGTCCGCGCCGGAGGGTGCCCGCACCAGCCACGGGTGATCTTGCCGTCGCTACCCGGTGAAACGCACCCCTGATCCGGGTACGGGCGATTCGCACGAGCGTACTATTACGCCCGAACCGCCAATCGCTCTACTGAGAAGGACATCATGGCCACGATCGACTACATCCTCCAAGGCGACCACGAAGCAGCCCGCCGGGTCTTCGATGAGGCTCTCGCTGGCCAGGGGTTCACCATTAGCCCTTATCCGAACGGGAGCTTCCGCGTCGAGCGTGGCAGCAAGCAGGCGACCTTCTGGCTGGGAGCATTTGCGGGCAAAGCCAAGCAGCACCTCGTGTTCACCGCGAGCTACTTCGTGAACGGCTCGGACCTCGTGGCCCGGATCGAACGGGGCTCCGGAAGTGGTGCGATGGCCGGAGCGGTGGGCGTCGCACGCTCAAACGCCGCATTCGCCGAGGTGGACCAGGCCATTGGGCAGTCTCTGACCAATGCGGGAATTCTCCGCGACGTCGTGCGGGCGTAGCGTTCGCCTGGGCGGGGCCGACGGGCCGGGGCGCAGCGACGATCGTCAGTACGGCTCGATCTCCACCAACCGTAACGCCAGCAGACATGTCGCCAGCGTCTCCAAGGTGGACATGTCGACTCCCAGCAACGACTCGATCCGGCGCAGCCGGTAGGCGAGGGTGTTGCGATGGATGAACAGTTCGTCGCAGGCCCGTCCCGGCTGGCCGTCGCACCGCACGTAGGCCCGCAGGGTGGGCAGCAGCATTCCGTTCCGCTCGGCATCGTGGGCGAGGACCGGCGCGAGGAAGCGCTCGGCCGCCCGCCTGGCCCCGCGCCCCGCTGTCGCCGTCACCACCGCCGACAGCCCGAGGTCAGCGGCCAGAACCGGACCATCGACGTGCCGCACGAGGTCCTGCATATGCACCAAGGCGAGGCGCAGTTCTTCGACATCGATCACAGGCTGTTTGAGCACGAGTGGCTGCTGGCGGTGAATACCCAAGAGCCGAGCCGCCACCGACTCGAAGTCCATCCGCGGACGCTGGCCGAAGGCATAGAGGCGTTCCTCTCGTTCACCGAGGCACACGGTGTCGAAACAGTCGTGCAACGCCATACGTAACTGCCAGGACGTCGCCTGGAGTTCGGCACGCATATCGGCGATCAATACGGTCGTCTCGAGTTGGCGGTCCAGGCCGGCGGCGGTCATCGCCCGAGAGATATCCGCCCGGGTCGCGTCCTGCCAGTTGCCGCACTGGACCACGAGATGGGCGACCTCCCGCTCATGGCTTCCCGTCAGCGCCGCCGGCCGCAGGTGCAGGGCAATGATCGAGGCGACCGGGCCAAGCAATGTGGGCAAGGTGGGGCTGGGCCGAGATTCCTTCACTGCGAGCAGACACGCGTTGTCCAACCCCATGGGCAGTGGGATCGCCGTGATCCCATCAGCCGCCCTCGGTGCGGTCGGCCAACTGCTCGCATGGGGATGCTGCGCGATGACGGTGCCGTAGGAGTCATACACGGCAACCGGGGCGCTGATCGCACCGTAGACGGCCGCGAGAACCGTCGGCAGGTCGGCTCCCAGGCCCGCGAGCCGGGCGCATTCGTCCGCCAAGCTCCACCCCCTGTCCACGGCGCGCATCCGCTCAGCCTGCAGCATCCCGTCCACATGCCGGTCGACCTGCAAAAGATGAACCATCGCCGGTAGCTCCAGGAGGGGTAGACCATGGCGCTGACAGGCCGTGACGAGACCGGACGGAAGCGTCCGGTGAACGCTGCCGGTGCCGAACACGACGGCCGCCACCGGCACGACCGCCAGCCTCTCGACATAGGCGTCCCAGGTGCGTTCATCGTGGAAGTTGAACCCGATCCCGGCCATGAGCAGAAGACAGTTCGGACTGAGGTACGGGGTCGGGTCGATCAACTCCGTCGCGACCCGGGACTCGATCTCGCGAGCTAGCTGAGCACCCTGACGAGCGGTGTGGAGCCGCAGATGAAGGTCCTCCTCGGCCAATAGATCGGCGACGTTCACAGGTGACTCCTCGTGTATCTGCACAATGGATGGCCAAAGAATAGGGCAGTTGCCCACTAGGTGCGACCGGCGCACGCACGTAGGGTGACGCCATGTCTGTTCAACGTCGATCGACAGTGACGATCAACTCCGATATGGGCGAGTCCCTCGGCCTCCACACCTTCGGCAACGACGAGGCCTTGATGGGCACCGTCGACGTCATCAACGTCGCCTGTGGATTCCACGCCGGAGATCCCGGCGCCATGGACGGCGTGGTTGCCCTCGCCGCCGACCACAGCGTCAAGGTCGGTGCCCACCCGGGCCTCCCCGATCTCGTCGGCTTCGGCCGCCGGGAAATGAAGCTCTCCCCGGAGGAAGTTGAGTCACTGGTGCGCTACCAGGTCGGCGCCCTCGCCGGCTTCTGCGCGAAGTACGGAGTTCCTCTGAACCACCTCAAACCACATGGCTCGCTCTACGGGATGGTCGCCCGCGAGGACGAGCTCATGGCAGGCGTGGCCAAGGTGGCCGCCGACTACGGCATCCCCGTCTATGGACTGGCGGGCACGGCTCACGAACGCGTCGCTCGTGACGCCGGGGTCGACTTCGTCGCAGAACTGTACGTCGACCTCAACTACGACTCTGAGGGCCGCCTCATTATTTTGCGTAAGCCGGTTGAGACCCAGCCGGAAGCCGCCCGCGACCGCGTGACCCGCGCGCTCGTGGACAACAGCGTGGAGGCCGTTGACGGAACGGTGCTGCACATCGACTTCGACACCGTCTGCGTCCACTCCGACGCGCCCAACTCCCCCCAGGTGGCCCGCGCGGTGCGCGCCGCCATCGACGCCGCCTGACGGCGGCCCAGCCAGCGAGGAACCCTATGAATACCCCTATCGTGTCCGGCCTGCCCGGAGTCTTCTACCGTTGCCCCGGCCCAGGCAAGGATGAGTTCGTCACCGAAGGCCAGCACGTCGAGGCCGGTCAGACGATCGGTCTGATCGAGATCATGAAGATGTTCAACGAGATCAGGACCGAGGTCTCCGGTGTGCTGACCGAGTTCTGCATCGAGGACGAAGGCATGGTCAACCCTGGCGACACCATCGCGATCGTCACGACGGATTGAGGCCTCGACTGTGAAGAAGATCCTGATTGCGAACCGCGGGGAGATCGCTGTACGCGTCATTCGCACCGCACGAGAGATGGGCATCCTCACGGTCGGGGTACATTCCGACGCCGACCAGGACTCGTATGCCGCCGATCTCGCGGATGAGACCGTCAGCGTCGGTCCCGCACCCGCCCGGTTGAGTTACCTGCGCCCCGAAAAGATCGTGGGTGCGGCCCTTGAAGCCCAGGTGGACGCCATTCACCCGGGATACGGCTTCCTCTCCGAGAACGCCGAATTCGCCCGCGCCGTCGTCGATGCGGGAATCACGTGGGTCGGCCCTTCCCCCGAGATCATCGAACTCATGGGCGATAAATCCCGCGCCCGGCAGGCAGCCATTGCGGCCGGGGTACCCACCTTGCCCGGAACGGATGTGATCGGGCCAGATGACGATGCCGTCGCTCTCGCACGAGGCGTGGGTTATCCGCTCGTCGTGAAGGCCTCCGCCGGCGGCGGTGGCAGAGGGATCCGGCTGGTCGAGGATCCCGCGGATCTCCTGTCCACGATCGAAACGGCGCGCACCGAGGCCGAAGCAGCGTTCGGGAGCTCTGAGGTCTACCTAGAGCATTTCGTGGCGGCTGCCCGGCACGTCGAAGTCCAGGTCTTGGGAGACGGCGTCGACGCCGTTCACCTGGGCGACCGCGACTGCTCGCTCCAGCGGCGCCAGCAGAAGGTCGTCGAGGAAGCCCCGGCACCCGACCTGCCCGACGATATCCGCAACCAGATCCGCGACAGCGCTGTGGAACTGACCCGGCAGATCGGCTACGAGGGCGCCGGTACGGTCGAGTTCCTCTACGATCCGGCGACCCGCACCGCGGCGTTCATCGAGATGAACACCCGGCTCCAGGTCGAGCACCCGGTCACGGAGATGATCACGGGCCTCGACCTGGTCCGAGAACAGATCCGGATCGCCGACGGCGAGAAGCTCGGCTACGGGCAATCGGACATCCAGTTCGACGGACACGCCATCGAATGCCGGATCAATGCCGAGGACCCGGCGGCTGAATTTATGCCGAGCCCGGGAACCGTGGAGGCCATCACCCTCGGTGGAGGCCCGGGTGTCCGGGTTGACTTCGGGATCGTCGCCGGCAAAGCAGTGGCTCCGTTCTACGACTCACTTCTCGGAAAGCTGATCGTCTGGGCCCCGACCCGAGACCGGGCCATCGCCCGGACCCGCGGAGCGCTGACTGAGACCACCGTCCAGGGCGTCAAGACGACCACCGGCTTTCTGCACACCATCCTGGGTCGTCCGGAGTTCGCGGCGGTGGCCCATCACACCAAGTTCCTTGAGTCCACACCCGACCTGATGGGACCACGATGACGGCAACGATTCCAGAACATGCCCGATACACCTGGGGCGGCGACGAACATCTGTTCATCGAGATCGCCGAAGCCATGTCCCTGCCCGCCTACGTGGTGTCGAACGCCATCGCCCAGGGCCTGACGGAACTCGGCCTCGACGGCATCACGGACATCTGCCCCGCCAATGCCTCCCTGCTCATCCGCTTCGACCCTGACCGCCTACAGCCGGCAGAACTCGAACAGCGGGTGCGCGGCATCGAGGAGCAGGTGCGGGCCGCCACGACCCAGCGTCTGGACACCCGGATCATCGAGGTACCGGTCTGGTACAACGACCCGTTCACCAATGAGGTCGTCCAACGGTTCCGGGAGGGGTACCACCAACGCCCGGAGGGCAACGACCTCGACTATGCAGCCGAAATCAACGGGCTGCGAGATGCCGAGGAGTTCATCACCAAACACCAGGCCACCCCGTGGCTCGTCTCCATGGTCGGATTCGTCGCCGGGCTGCCCTTCCTCTTCCAGCTCGTGGACGAGGCCGACCAGCTCGTGGTGCCCAAGTATCTGGCACCCCGCACGGATACCCTCGCGCTCACGCTGGGCCACGGAGGCTGCTTCTCGGCGATCTACTCGGTGCGTGGCGCGGGCGGCTACCAAATGTTCGGTCTCGCCGCGGCACCGATCTTCGACCCCGAACAGCGGCTCACCGATTTCGCCGATTTCTCCGTTCTCTTCCGCCCCGGGGACATCGTGAAGTTCAAAGCCGTGGACGAGGCCGAGTTCAACGCCATCCGAGCACAGGTCGAGGCCGGGACCTTCCGCTACCGGCAGGCGCCCGTCACCTTCGACCTCGGCGAGGCGCTCGCCGACCTCCCCGGCTACAACGCACGCCTTCTGGAGGCCCTCGATGCCGCTTGAGATTCTCGAACCAGGACTGTCGACGTCGGTCCAGGACCGCGGCCGTTCCGGCTACTACCGGTACGGCATCCCGCAGGGCGGGTCCATGGACCAGTACTCGGCGTCGATCGCCAACCGGATCGTCGGCAACGAACCCGATGACGCCGTCCTCGAATGCACCTACCTCGGCCCACGCTTCACTGTTTCGCAGTCCTGCCTCATCGCTGTCACCGGCGCCCCCGTAGAGGTGAAGGTCAATGGCACCACCACCCCACAGTGGGCACCGATCCCGTTGGCCGACGGCGACGAGGTCTCATTCGGCGTGATCCAGGCCGGCGCGAAGTTCTTCATCGCAGTGAGCGGCGGAATCGACGTCCCGGTGGCGCTGGGTTCCCGGTCCACCTATCCGATCGGGAGCCTGGGAGGTTTCCATGGCCGGACGCTGGCGGCCGGCGACTCGATCCCGATCGGCACACCGACCGGCGAGCGCAGTCCGCTCGACGCGGTGGCCGAGGGCGATCTGCCGGTATTCACCAAGGAGGTGGAGGTCCGGATCTTGCTGGGGCTCCACGATCATCTGCTGACCGAGGAGGGCAGGCACAACCTCCTGGAAACGGATTGGACGCTGACTCCGGTGGCCGACCGCATGGGGCTGCGCTACTCCGGCGCCGGTATCCCTTGGATCAAACGCGAACAGCCTTTCGGCGCCGGCCATGACCCGTCCAATATCGTCGATGCCGGCTACCCTGTCGGCTCGATCCAGGTCCCCGGCGGCAAACAGCCGATCATCCTGCACCGGGACGCCGTTTCCGGCGGTGGCTACGCGATGGTGGCCACGGTCATCAGCGCCGATATGGATCTGCTGGCCCGCTCCGCACCGGGAACGACCACGCGATTCGTCGCCGTCACCATGGACGAGGCCTTGGTCGCGCGCCAGGACCGGGCGCGCCGGCTCGCGCGGATCTGGTCGTGATCCGCCGGTCCACGACGGGCCACTCGACTCACCGGCCCGTCGTGGACCCTCGGATGATGAGTTCGGGGGCCAGCAGCTGGGATTTCACACTCTTTCCCGCCAACCGGTCGAGTAGCGTCTCCATCGCGAGGCGGCCCATCTGATGCATCGGCGAACGCACTGTGGTCAACGAGATCGTGACCGACTCAGCCAAGGGGGTGTCGTTATAGCCCACAAGCGCGACATCATCGGGTATCGACAGCCCCTTGTCCCGCAGCACGCCCATGGCACCGAAAGCAGCGAAGTCGTTGGTGGCGAAGACGGCATCGGGATAGGGACGCTCGGAGAAGAGCTTTTCCGCACCCTCACGCCCGCCGTCCGCGTCGAATCCACCGGTAGCGATCCGGTGGGCGGGCACCTCGATGCCGGCTTCGGCGAAGGTGTCGACCAACCCCCGGGTGCGTTCCACTCCGGTGGAGGCATAGGGCTGGCCGGCCAGGACGGCGACATCCCGGCGCCCTTGCGCCAGGAGATGCTGCGCGACGAGCCGGCCACCCAGGTGGTCGTCACAGGTGATCGAGATATGCGGGCCGGAGCGCCGGGAGGCGAGCACGAACGGCACGTCGAGACGGGCGAGTTCGGCGAGGTAGTCATCCTCCATCCGGGCGTCCCCGAAGATCATCCCGTCCACCCGGCGGTCGAGCATCGTCTGGGTGCGGATACGCCGCAGCTCAGGACGATCGAAGGAGTTGGTGACGAAAGTCGAGATGCTGCGCTCTGCGGCGGCCTCTTCGATCCCCTCGTACACGGTGGCCAGCACGAAGTCCTGCAGACGGGGAACCAACACGCCGACGACATCCGACCGGGCGGTGCGCAAGGAGGCGGCATGCGGATTCGGGTGGTAGCCGCCGGCCTGGGCGGCGAGCCTGATCGCTGCGACCGTCTCGGGCGAGGCCCATCGCTGAGCTTCGGACTCATCCTGGCGAAGCACACGCGAGACCGTCGCCACGCTGACACCGACCCGTTCGGCGATCATTCGCTGGGTCATCGGCCGCCGGGCAGCCATCGCGTTCCCCCTTTCCTGTTGTTCGCCGGGAGAATCCCGGCGGTGGACCATGCGTCGGAGGGTACCCGACACATCTGCGGGCCGTTGCCACGTCCAAGTGGAACCTATGTCCCGGCTCGTCCCGTGAGCGTATCCCGTTCGTAACCTCGCGGAAACCAAGGTTCCCATCCTCCCGCCTCGGAGGAGCAGCTTTGTGCCTGGTGGATCGTGGTTTACACAATCGATTGCGGTAAACGATTGACGTAATCGATTGTGTGCATCACACTATCCGTCAGAGCGGACGCCACGCGACCCGTGACCCTCCGCAAGATAGGCCCGGTACCCCCTGGCCAGCCGAACACAGCGACGTGTGACGGAAGGTGCGCAATGCCCCGTATCGTGGTTCTCGCCACAGGCGGAACGATCTCCTCTCGCAGTGGCCCCCATGGGTCGGTTGCCGCCGACTCCGCGGACACCCTCGTGGGCGCCACGAGCCGGCCCACGGATGTCGTCGTCGAGTCGGTGGATGTGCTGCGGCTCAACTCGTACAACGCCACCTTGACCGACCTCGCGTCGATCGCCCGCGCCATCGCGATGCAGCTGTCCCGACCGGAGATCGACGGCGTCGTCGTCACTCACGGCACGGACACGCTGGAGGAGTCGGCCTACCTCGCCGACCTCATCCACGACGACCCTCGTCCTGTGGTCTTCACCGGCGCACAACGCGGAGCGGACCACCCCTACCCGGACGGCCCGGGAAACCTCGCTGACGCAGTCGCCGTCGCGGCCTGCCCGGCGGCACGCGATCAGGGAGTCCTGGTCAGTTTTGCCGGCATCGTGCACGCCGCCGACGGCATTCAGAAGGCCCAGACGATCGCGCTCGACCCCTTCGCCGGCCGCAGCACGGGTCCGGTCGGAACCGTTGTCGACGGGGTGGCGTCATTTCACGCCAAGGCCGTCCGCGACACCCCGTTGCCCGCACCCGGCGAAAGTTTCGGCACACGGACCGTACCCGCCGTCCTCACCTACCCCGGTTGTGGGGCCGAACAGTTCAATGCCTGCCTGACCACCGACGTGCAGGCCGTCGTCGTCGTCGGCACCGGTTCGGGCAACCCCAACGCCGAGATCGTCCGGGCCATCCGTGCGGCCACCGACCGCGGCGTGATCGTCGCCCTCGGCACGCGCGTGGGGAACGGACCCGTCATCCCGATCTACGGCGGGGGTGGGGGCCGGGACGCGGTGGACGCCGGCGCCGTCGCCCTCGGCGACCTGCCCGCGAGCCAGGCCCGGATCCTCCTCGCCCTGCTCCTCGACCACTACCCGACGGATGAGGCCAAGGCGCGCCTCATCGACCGGTGCGGTCGCTGACCGCCCCGCGGCCCGGCACCCACAGACCACACGACAACACCCCAGAGAAAAGGCCCCCTCGGGGTCCCGATCGGAAGGAAAGACCGTGGCAAAAGAAATCTTCGTGGCATACGGAATCGATGTCGACGCCATCGGCGGCTGGCTCGGCTCCTACGGTGGCGAGGACTCCCCGGATGACATCTCGCGTGGCGCCTTCGCCGGTGAGATCGGCGTTCCGCGCCTGAACGAGTTCCTGCGTCGGCACAACCTGCCGTCCACCTGGTTCTGGCCGGGACACTCCATCGAGTCGTTCCCGGAGCAGTTCGACGAGGTCGTGGCCGCGGGCCACGAAATCGGCCTGCACGGCTACTCGCACGAGAACCCGCTCGCGATGACCCGCGAGCAGGAGACCGACATCCTCGACCACTGCATCCAGTTGATCGAAACCCGCACGGGCGAGCGGCCCACCGGCTACGTGGCACCGTGGTGGGAGTTCTCCCCCGTGACCAACGAACTCCTCGTGGAGCGGGGCATCCGATACGACCACTCGCTCATGCACCGCGACTTCACCCCGTACTACGTCCGGGTCGGCGACTCGTGGAGCAAGATCGACTACGACAAGCCCGCGGCCACCTGGATGAAGCCGTACGTCCGCGGCCAGGAGACCGACCTCGTCGAGATCCCGGCATCGTGGTATCTCGACGACCTGCCTCCAATGATGTTCATCAAGTCGAGCCCCAACAGCCACGGCTTCGTCAACCCCCGCGACATCGAAGAGATGTGGCGCGACCAGTTCGACTGGGTCTACCGCGAGATGGACTACGCGGTGTTCACCATGACGATCCACCCCGACGTGTCCGGACGGCCTCAAGTGCTGTCCATGCACGAACGCCTCGTCGAGCACATCAACTCCCACGAGGGCGTCCGCTGGGCCACCTTCGACCAGATCGCCCAGGACTTCCAGCAGCGATTCCCGCGCACCTCCTAGCTATCCCTACGCACGAAGGGCACTTCCATGAGCACTGCTCCCCCCACGCTCCGCCCAGTCGGAGTCAAGGAGACCCGTAGGGCCACCTCCATCGCGTTCTTCGCGTGGACCGTCGCCGTCTACGACTTCATCCTCTTCGGTACGCTCCTGCCGGATATCGGCAAGGCCTTCGACTGGACGACGAGCCACGCGCTGTTGATCTCGACGCTCGTCTCGATCGGCACGTTCATCGTGGTCATGCTCGTCGGCCCGTTGGTCGACCGGCTCGGACGACGCAAGGGCATGATCACTTCGGTGGCCGGCACGGCGCTGTCCTCGGCGGCGACCGCCGCGACGATGAGCGGCGCCTACCTTGTGGGTGTGCGCTCCATCTCCGGCCTCGGCCTGGCCGAGCAGTCGGTGAACGCGACATACCTCAATGAGCTCTACGCGCTGACCGAGGACAAGAAGATCAAGCGCAACCAGGGCTTCGTGTACTCGATGGTCCAGACGGGATGGCCACTGGGTGCGCTACTCGCTGCCGGCTTCGTGGCCATTGTCATCGCGATCTTCGGTGAGGACTCATGGCGGATCGCCTTCGCCCTGGCGACCGTCCCCGCGCTGATCGTCGCGCTGCTTTGCCGCAAGCTCAAGGAGAGCCCGCAGTTCCTGCTCCAGCAGCAGGCCCGGCAACTTCGCAAGGACGGCAACACCGACGAGGCCGCCCGGCTGGAGAAGGTGCTCGGCCTCGACTCCGAGGAGCAGGCCGCTCCGCTCAAGCGAATCTTCCAAGGTAAACACCTGCGCAACACGATCGTGTTGTCGGTGGCCTGGATCTTCAACTGGTTCGGCATCCAGACCTTTTCCGTGCTGGGCACCACGGTGCTCCAGGAGGGCAAGGACATTCCTGCACAGAACGCGCTCATGCTGGTCGTCGTGTCGAATATCGTCGGCGCAATGGGCTACCTCACCGCCGGCTACCTGGGTGACCGGATCGGCCGCAAGAAGGTCATCACGGGCGGCTGGATGCTCGGCGGCATCTGCTTCGCGATCATGCTCCTCGGCCCAGCGAGCACTGCGTTCGTCCTGGTCACCTACATGGCCGGCTTGTTCTTCCTGCTCGGCCCGTACGCGGCCATCATGTTCTTCCAGGCGGAGTGCTTCGACACCGACTGCCGGGCAACCGGCTCGACCTTCATCGGTGCGATGAGCCAGCCCGGCGCCATCATCGGTGGGTTCATCCTCACCGGGATGACTGCGGCCTCGATGGCGTTCTCCACCGCTGCTCTCCTGGTCGGCGCCCTGGGAACATTCGTCTCCGGTCTGATCATGCTCGCGGCGAAACATGTCGCTCCCGCTCAGCATGATGCGGGCATCGACTCGCTGCTCCACGAAGGGGTCCCGATGGTGCCACTCCACCACGGCGACCTGGAGGAAATGGAGAACGCTTCATGACCACGCCCCCAGTCACCCTCATCAGCGGTGCCGCGTCGGGGATCGGGCGGGCCGCCGCCCAGCAGATCGCCACGCGTGGTGACCGGGTGGTCATCGGCCACTTCGCCGGTGACCCCCACGATGCCGGTGTCACCCTCGACCTGGTTCACCAGGCCGGGGGGGACGGCATCATCGTGGACCTCGACGTATCCAGCACCGATTCGGTCAACGCCTTCGTCCAGGCAGCCCTGGACAAGTACGGTCGAGTCGATCATGTGGTCGCGAACGCCGGCATCCTGCGCCGGGCCGTCTTCGAGACCATGACGGACCAGGAGTGGGACGAGGTCTTGCAGGTCGACCTGCACGGCGTCATGCGTCTTGCCCGCGCGGCGGCTCCACATCTGCCCTCCGGCGGATCGATCGTGGCCATCTCGTCAATCGCCGGTGGCATCTACGGCTGGCAGGAGCACGTGCACTACGCGACGGCGAAGGCCGGTGTGATCGGCATGATCCGGTCCCTGGCCGTCGAGTACGGACCGCGTGGGGTACGGGCCAACGCGATCATCCCGGGCCTGATCGAGACGCCGCAGTCGTTGGATGCGGTGAACTCCCTCGGCCCGGACGGGCTGAAGGCAGCCGGCGACTACATCCCGTGGGGACGGGTCGGACGGCCCGAGGAAGTCGCGACCGTCATCGACTTCCTCACATCCACCGCCGCGAACTACGTCTCCGGCCAGGCCATCACGGTCGACGGCGCACTCACCGTCGCCATGCGGGACTAGCCATGACGAACACAATCAATCCATCCGGAGCCCTGACCGGTCGCACGGCGTTGGTCACCGGGGCGGGCAGTGGGATCGGCCGGGCCATCGCGGAGCTCTTCGTTCGCGAAGGCGCCCGGGTCGTGGTTGCCGACCGCAGCGCGGGCGTGGAACAGGTCGCCACGGCGATCGGTGCCCACGGCGCACTGGTCTTCGACGCCACCGATGAGGACGCGGTGGGTAACGCGGTCGCCGAAGCCCAGGCCCTGCTCGGGCAGATCGACACCCTGGTCACCTCCCATGGCATCCTCACCGAGTCGCCACTCGCGCAGATGTCGCTCAACCGGTGGGACGAGACCATCGTGACCGACCTGACCAGCGTGTTCCTGCTCTGCCGGGCCGTCCTGCCCGGCATGTTGGAGCGCCACGATGGGCGGATCATCAACGTCGCATCCCAGCTCGGCCTCAAGGGCGGGGTGGGTCTCGCCCACTACGCCGCGGCCAAGGCCGGCGTCATCGCACTCACCAAGTCGCTGGCGCTGGAGGTCTCGAAGGAAGGGGTGCTGGTGAACGCCGTCGCGCCTGGTCCGATCGAGACACCGCTGGTCGCCGGGATCAGTGAGGACTGGAAGGTGGCCAAGCGGGCAGAATTGCCGCTGGGTCGCTTCGGCCAGGTCGAGGAAGTCGCCCCGACCGTCCTCATGCTCGCCTCCAACCCCGGCGGAAACCTGTATGTCGGGCAAACGCTCGGCCCCAACTCCGGGGACGTGATGCCCTGATGTGCGGCGGCTGCGGCAGGCATGCCACCGACCCGGTCTCGGCTGTCCTCCTGGGCAGCTACGCCCGGACCGTCGTCGCGAAGCTCTGTTCGGATCTTCGCGACGGTGTCCGGGTGACCACGGGACCGGTCGGCTGGACCGTGACCTGCCGTGGCCGACGGCCCGCACTGGCCACCACTGTCCCTGAGCTGGCGCGGGTCCTCGCCAGCGGGGTCGTGTCGTCCGCGATCCCACTGGCGTTCCCTGAACTGCTCGCGGCCGCCGTCGACCGGCAGCCGCCCCACCGCCAGCTCCCAGTGCCTGAGTTCACCACCGGCACACCCACCACGTGGATCTATACCCTGACAGCGCACGCGCTGAGTCCGGTGGCGGCGTAGCTCCGCGGTGCCAGTCAGCCTGGTCCCGTCAGCGAACCACCCACACCACCGAAGCGTCATCCGAATGCTTGAGCCGCGGGTGTTCCACGAAGTCCGGGTCGGCGTCCTCATGTTCACGGATCGACCGCAAGATCTCGGCGGCGTCACCGCTCGCCACTGCTTCCCCTAGTTCCCCGAGCGAGCCGAACAGCCGCAACGGCTCGACAGCGGCCGCGAATCCATCGCTCATCACGGAGATCGACACCACCTGTTCGACAGGCCACGCCTCGACGGCAGCGTGCGGGACTCCCACCCCGGTAAGGTCGGCGATCCAGTACCCGGCCGGGGTGTTCTTCTCTCGCCGGTTGGCGCACAACCGGTCATCGAACTCGGCACGCACGCCCCGTGGCGGCACGTCGGCGTCGCGCGCCCGACGCACCATCGACTCGACGACCGCAAGGTCCCGCCGGGGCACCGACTCGTCCTGGATGACGACGGGTACGACGCCGGCCAGGGTGACGACCGTGGTGCAGTCGCCCAACGACCAGAGCTCCAGTTGCTCATCGGCGAACCGGAACACCGCCAGCGAGGCGGACGGCCGATCCTCGTCAGCAACCGCATCAGCACCCTCGAACCGCTCGAACTCGGCATGCATCGTCGCCAGAGCCCCGCCGACGAGGTCGCTCAACGGCTCGGTGTCGCTCATCGAACCACTCCCTGCGAGCCCGGCCGCGAGCAGCCCACCGAGCCGCTCGCTGAACCACGCCGCGTCGGAGTCGCTGGGGCTCACGTGGGCCGCCGTCAGCCCGGATGCCCCGTCGATGACAAACCCCCCGCATACCGAGCTGCCGCACAGCACCACCTGCGCACGGTCTTCGTTGACAGCATTGCCGCGCACGGACAGGCTGCCACTGCTTACGGGCTGCACAGCAGATGCCCCACGGCGACCGCGACCAGCCCTGCCACGAAGAGCGGCAGCGCATGCCGCCACGCTCTCGGGTCCCGCCGCACGATGAACGTGAATCCACCGAAGGCGACCAGCAAGGCACCGAAGAGCACCACAATGAGCCCGGCTAGGTCACTCGCCTGCTGACTCACGGCGAGCTGGATCGAGCCGATCGTGAAGCTGATGAGGGCCGCGAAGAAGCCGAGGAACTCGAGGTTACGGATCGACGAGTCGTCCATTCTCTTGACCCCCTCGTTGATCTTGGACTCGGCACCGTCGAGCTTCTCGGCGAGCACGACGCCGTAGGCCTCCAGTTTGGCTGCGAGATCAGCCTCGTTCTTCGCCGCCTGGATGCGCAACAGGTAGTACTGGTAGTCACCGATCCGGATGGCGTAATCCGGTTTGCTGGAGTCTTCGGCGTCGATCGCCACCCGCGCCTGGCTGACGGCATCCTCGAACTGGCCGCCGATGGCCAGCAGCCGCCCCTTCGTGCAGTAGTACTTCGCGTAGCGGCGATCCAAGGCGATCGCCCGGTCGGCGGCATCGAGAGCCTTGTCCAGCCACTCAGCGGCGACCCGGTCGCGCACCGCCAGCATCTCCTCGCAGATCGCCGCGACGGTCACCGCGAAGAGGTGCACGAAACCGGCGTTATCCGCGAACCGCAGGGAATCGTCGTAGGCCGCGGCGATGATTTCGTCCCCTCGGCGGCCGAGCCCCTTCTCGATGTTCAACAGCACCATCAAGTGCTGGAAGGTCTCGTGCCGTTTGAACACCGACGAGTACTGGTTGATCAGCTCCTCGAGGAGTGTCACATCCCGGTTGCGCCGCAGCAGGATGTTCAGGCAGTAGAAGGCCGCGTATCCGACCGGGCCGGTGTCACCCGAGTCGAGGACCATGCGCAGGTCCCGCGTGAGCCGACGCTTCTCCGGGCAGGCGGCGAGGCGCGTGAGCATCAACTCGAAATCGCGGCTGTCCTCGTCGGGGCTCGACGCCAACACGTCCTCGATGGCGGCCCGGCCGGCGAAGTACTGGTCGATCTGATCGGGCATTCCCACTCCCCGTCTGTGCTGGTATCCGCGGCGAACCCCCTCGCGGACCTCTGGCGTGATCGTATCGGCCCCGGCCCGCCGGTTGGATCGCGGTTTCGTTAATCCTTGCCCCCTGCCCGGACCGCCTCTACGCTGGCGGCAACCGAGCGAAAAGTGAGACATGAAGAACTGAGGTTCGACGCCAGGACGGCCGGCACCGCCTTTGCCGTCTGAGGCGTCCACGCGCCCCGTCATCGACGCGACTGCGAGGACCTCCGCATGCCCATCACGCTCAAATCCCTCACGTACCTCTGGCCCGACGGCCAGCCTCTCTTCAAGACTTTGGACCTATCCATCGGCTCCGGGCTGACCGCGATCATCGGCCCGAACGGCTGCGGCAAGACCACGCTGCTCGACCTGATCGGCGGTGAGCGCCCCCTCACGAGCGGGACCGTCGAGACCAATGGACCCGTCGGCCGGCTCGCCCAAGACCTCGCCGACCCCGCGCACGGCACCTTGGCCGACCTCCTCGGCATCGCCGAACCCCTGCGCGCGGTCGCCGCGATCACCGCGGGTTCGACCGACCAGGCCGACTACGACAATGCTGACGGCAACTGGGACATCGAGGAACAGGCCGCGGCGCTGCTGGGCTCCATGGGTGTGGCCGTGACCGACCTGGACCGGCCGGTCACGGCGCTGTCCGGCGGGGAGCGGGTGGTCGCGCGACTGGCCGGGCTCCTGCTCGCCGGTGGGCAGGCGCTGCTGCTCGACGAGCCCACCAATAACCTCGATGGCACCGCCCGGGAGGCACTGTTCCGTGTGCTGGCCGCTCGCCGGGGCACGACGGTGGTGGCCAGCCACGATCGCGAGCTGCTGAACAGGGCGGAGGTGATCGTGGACCTGGGCGCACCGGCCCCGCGGGTCTTCACTGGTTCCTTCGACGCCTACGAGGAGGCGCTGGCGGCAGAACGCGAAACCGCCGAGCGCCAGCTGCGCGATGCCGAGTCCGCCGTCCGCCGCGAGCGCCGCCAACTGGTTGCGACCCAGGCGACGATCGCCCACCGCCAAGCGGCTGGCGCAAAGGCCAGTCGGGAGAGGAGGGCGGCCAAGATCGTAATGAACGGGCGCAAGCGCGATGCGCAGGTCACTGCCGGCAAACTCCGGACGGCCTCCCGAGCGGACCTGGCCGCTGCGAAGGCAACGCGGGACGCGGCCCGGAACGCCGTTCCACGGGAGCTGACGCTCTCCGCGACCTTGCCGGATGCGACCGTGCCGGACTCTCGCCGGGTGCTCGACTTCCCCGGCGAGATGCCGTTACAGATCCGCGGCCCAGAGCGGGTTCGTCTTACCGGGGCCAACGGGTCGGGGAAGACCACCCTGCTGCGCGCGCTGATGGCCGGTGCGTCGGGTGCGACCGACCGGGGCGGTGCGGCCAGCCGAGGCGGTGGGGCAGCCCGGCGCGGTGCGACTGCCAGTGTTCCGGACCCGGGTTTTCCCGACCTGGGCGTTCCGGCCCAAAGTGCCCCGACGATCAAGGTGCCTTTCGGCTACCTCCCACAGGATGCCGACCTGCTGGACCGGAGTCTGCCGACGGTCGACGCCGTGCGGGCCGCCGCCCGGGCGGACGTTGCGGACGACGTCCCCGTGCAGCAGGTCCACGCCTTGCTCGCGGCCTTCGCCTTGCGCGGTGCGACCGTCCTGCGTCCGGTGTCCGCGCTGTCGGGCGGGGAACGTATGCGGGCGACGCTGGCGGCGCTCCTGGCAGCTGACCCGACGCCGCAGTTGCTCATCCTGGACGAGCCGACGAACCACCTGGACCTCGCCTCGACCCGGCATCTCGCGCAGGCGCTGACCGCCTACCGTGGGGCGCTGCTCATGGTCACCCACGATGAACACCTGGCCGACGAGATCGGCTTCGCCCGGGAGTGGCGACTGGAATCGGGCGAAGTGCGGGTCGCCTGAGGTATGCGAAGCCGTGGACAAGCATCGGCAGCGTGAGGCAATAGTTGCGCACCTCCGCAAGGGACCCGGGCTCGGAAACGGCTTGTTCATTGCTCTCCGCCCGAGCCCTGACAACCAGGCGTGTACAGAAGTGCGACATTAGTTGCATACGGGTTTGATTTGGCAAGGGCTGTGCACTACCGTGAGGCCGACGATGGAGTCTGGCGCGGCCAGCTTGGCTCGCGCGAGCCAGCGATTGGGAGTTCCGGTGATAGGTGTGCGCTCTGTTCGTTCCGCTGCGGCTGTTGCCGTGGCCACAGTCATCTTATTAGGAGCGTGTGGGGTGCCCGGTTCGCGAAGTCAGCAGGAACCCGTGTACGTGACGGCCGCGCAGAAGGAGAAGCTGGGGTACGAGCAGCCCGAGAGCATGGCCAATCCCAAGGTGCAGCGGACAGCGGTGGAGCACCGCGAGGAGATCTACGCGGCGGTCAAACCGTTCGTCGAAGAAGCACTGGGCGGGCGGGAGGTCGAACTGGGCGATATCTCTGCACCTTACCCGTATCCATCGGTCAATGTGAGCTATCGGACCGTGGACGAACCGATCGTGGCGAGCTACGCCATGGTAGGCGTCGGTGACATCGAAGAGTCGAAGGTAGGCGGGATCCAACGCATCGAGCTGGGCGAGGTCCGGATCAACACGGTAAGCGGACTGCTCTTGATGGCCTACCGCAGCGAACTGACCGCGATCGGGGAGTACCTGGAAACCTCGTATCCGGACTACGTGCCACAACCTGAGGGCTACGCCCGAGCCTTCGACGAGGCAGATCGACAGTTTTCGGTTGAGTTCGACACACTGGGAAACGGCCCGACCGTTGAGGAAAGGGCAGCAATGGCGGCGGCCACTGAGCGTATTTACGGCGCCTATCTCGAAAATCCTCATCGTTCTGATGCGCAGTGGCGGAAACTCATCGATACCGAAGCGGAGGGGCTGCCATTGCGCATTGGCATCACGTTGATGACCAAGAGCCCCGAAAAATCCCCCGATGCATTGATACTGGATCGCTTGGGTGAGGACATGAAGACAAACTCGGTCTTCGAACGATTTGCCACCTACACCATTCACCTCGACAGCAACCTGCGGGTACGGGACAGCTGGACCATTAATGAGAGGTATGAATCCTGGTATGACCCCTCGAAGAATGTCTGGCACCGCTTTCACACCGTGAACGGCGGGAGCGTTGAGCCGTGAGTACTGAAGACCACCAGGATCTGATGGACCTCGCGAGCAGGCACGCCTACAAGTCTCATGGTGATCTAAAACCTGGTGCCCTCGTTGCCGGGGGAAAGTACAGGGTCGCTGGCTACACTCATGATCTATCCAATGGCCTCGATGCCTATACCTTTCAGAATGTCAAGACCGGTGAGTATACGATCACCTTCGTTGGATCGGTCGAGGACATGGACTGGTTCCAAAATGCCCAGTTAATTCCACCGTTGACGCCGTCGCAGTACACGGCCGCTGAGGAGTACTACAAAGACGTGGTCGACCGGATCGGCCCCGTGTCGAATGTCTGCGGGAACTCCTTGGGTGGCGGGCTCGCGGCCTATGTGGCGCTCCATCATCCGGATGTTGAGGCCGTCACGGTCAACCCGGCCCCTGTGCCCGAGAAGTATGCGGGCGCAAAGGCACCGAATGTGCACAACTACATCTTGACCAATGACATCCTGCATCACCTCGTGATGGCGGGTGGCATGGAGTCGCGAATTGTCGGCGACGTGACGAAGGTTAACTCGACGCCATTGACGTTCTCGTCTATCACCGAGAACCACATCGGTTCGGCGCGAGAGGATGGCGCCTATGACGCGAGCATGACAGTACCGTTCTCGTTGTTCCACAAGAACACGACAATAGGAGCCAACGGTTTCGGCGACCGTATTCACGTGACAGCCGTCGGGTTGACCAGCATCGCTGATGCCCTCGAACAGCAACTCGCCGACCTTGAGTCCGTCATGGCCGACGGATTCAACCGAGTCGCCACGGACCTCACCGAGGAGTTGACCGATCGCCCTCGGCGTGCTGCCATCTTCAGGAACACCCTCGCAGACTCACTACACGAGCTCATCTCACCGCTGACAAAGGAACTCCGTGGGCACGAAGAAGAGATCCGCAGTTGGGTTCATGATTTTAAGCGCCTCCTGCCCCCCGGGCCCCTGCAATGGGTCTGGGATGAGTGCTACGGCACCGTTGATTCGGCCATCACCAAGGCACTGACGGCTCTCGATGAGATCGTCGCCATCTCCGCTCACACGATCGCTTATGCGGTCTGGCTCGGGCAAGAAGCACAATTCTTCGACGCTGGCGAACAGATCATTAGTGAACTCCTGTCCCAACAGGAGCAGCTGACCGGAGGCTTCGGACTGGCCACCGACAGGTGGTCGGCGGTCGGACAACACACCCGGGCCGTGCAGACGGCTCTCGCCGCGACCGACGCCGCAATCGCCGCAGCCGTAGCTGACGGGACCTGCCCACGCGGCGTACTGCCCGTGACCGGGCCACCCTGGCCACCTGGCACAGTCACACCCCTGCACTCGTCCGCGTCCAAGAAAATAGCCGAATGGATCATCAGCCGACGCGAAGAGTCCGCCGGAGCGATTCTCGGCGGCGTCATCAACATGTTGCTTCAAACGCAGATCATTCCCCTCAGGGCCCTACTCGACGTCGCCGCCGCCCAGTTCGAGATCGCTGACGTGGCGCTCGGTGTCGCTGCTGACGCCGCCCGTGCAGTAGTGGCCGGCGCAGCCGCAAATCCGTTCGCCTACCTTACCGGCACCAGTGATGACCTGTGGCACTTCCAGGAGCAAATCAGGCACTTCAAGAACGCCTTTCAATCCTCTTGTGAACGTTGGAGCTCGGGTCTCATGAAGTTCTCCAACACGTTGGGGCATCTCCCCGCCGTCATTATGGGCTTGGCTCCTGACCTGGCCAACGGCATCTTCTCCGATACTACGGTCGAGGAGGTTTACAACTCCTACATCAAATGCCGCAACCTCACCGAACGTTCAGCAGTTTCCTTTGCGGAGGTCGCCTACCAGTATGGCGACCACACCGCCCTTGCCATTGACGCCCTCGCAGAACGCGCCACTGAGGTGAAACAGGACCTCACCACCCTCACCACCAGCCTCTACGAACTCACCGGCTGAGGCGCGAATCGGTCACGCGGGAGCGGCATGCCGAGTCGGGTGAGGTACGAATCACCTGATCCCCTCAGGCATCCGCCCCCGTGAGCGCCTGCGCCTGCTCGACCGGGTCGAGTTCCGCACTCTCCATCCGGTCGACGATGTGGCGGTCGATGTGCCGCAGCCCCCGGATCGACAGCACGAGGACCACGAGCGCCGCGATCTCCGCAACAGCCCCGTACGACATCGAGATGCTGGCCGAGTAGTGCTCGGTGAGCAGCCCGGCCACCCACGTCGCGATGGCACCCCCGGTGAACCGCACCGCCGAGTAACCGGCCGAGGCCACGGAGCTCGGCTCATCGCTGACCTCCATGATCGACTCGGTGAGCAGGGTGTTGCAGATCCCGAGGAAGAGCCCGCCCAACACAACGAAGAAGACGAAGGCCGGCACAGCATTCACTGAGAGCGCCATCGCACCCAGGGTCAGCGCCAGCCCAGCGATTGCGGCAATCAACACGTGAAGCCGACCGAAACTGCGGTACAGGGCGGGCGCCACGAACACCGAGCCGAGCGCCAGCACAACGCCCCAGCCGAAGAAGACGAGTCCGATGCCGATCGCGCCCAGCTGCTCGATCGGATACGGGGCCTGCGACAACAGTACGAAGAAGCCCATGTTGTACAGGAAGGCCGTGAGCGAGAGCCGGAAGATGCCTGGGTGCCGCAACGCCTTGAACGGCAAGGTCCACGACTGCGGCTGGGCCGGTTTCGGCAGGTTGGGCAATAAGGCCGCGATCAGAATGACGGCCACGGCCATGAGCGACGCCGTACCGAAGAACGGCCCACGCCACGAAACCTCGCCCAGCAGACCGCCGAGCAACGGACCGGATGCCATGCCGATGCCCATCGCGGCCTCGTAGAGCATGACGGCCCGGGGGGCTCCGCCCGAGGAGGCCCCGACGATCGTCGCGAGCGCCGTCGCGATGAACAGGGCGTTGCCGATCCCCCAGCCTCCGCGCAGGAACACGATCTCCTGGACGGTATTCGACATCCCCGCCAGGGCCGCGAAAACGATGATGAAGGACAGCCCTACCAACAGGGTCCATCGTGCCCCGATGCGGCTCGACACCCAGCCAGAGAACAGCATGAAGACGCCGGTCACCAGCATGTAGGAGGTGAACAGCAGTGACACCTGCGAGGCTCCGGCGTGCAGGTCCTTCGCGATTATCGGCAGGATCGGGTCCACCAGGCCGATGCCCATGAACGACACCACACAGGCGAAAGCGACCGCCCACACGGCACGGGGCTGATCGCGGAATCGGGGCGGGGTGAGCTCGGTGGCCGAGGCGCTGTGCCCCGCCTGGACGCCGGCCGACCTTCCGGCTGAGGAACCGTTCGGCGGTGCGCCACCCTCGATGGACTGGGTGTCCTGTTGCTGCAACGTCGTCATTCTTAGGTCCTTTCAGATCCTGCAAAACCTGCGATCGCTCCTGCTCAGGCGAGCTGGCGCATGAGCTCGGTCGCCCGCACCAAGACGTCCCGGTCCGCCGGCGTCAGCTCGGCAATCTGTTCAGCCAGCACCGCGCCGGCACCCCGGCGGAGTGCGCCGAGTTTCGCCACACCAGCGGCGGTGATCATGACGAGCGTTGCCCGCCCGTCGCTAGGGTCCGGCTCCGTCGTGACCCACCCCGCCTCCCGGAGCCGCCCGACGAGTTTTGTAGCGGTTGGCTGACTCACCCGGTCAAGTTTCGCGAGTTGAGTCACCCGGCAGGGACCCGCCTCCGCCAAGTGCGCGAGGATCCGCCACAGCGCACGGGGCATCTCCGAATCGGACAGCCGCGTCACCGTTCGGGTGAACCGCCCGGCTGCTATGGCCAGTTCAACGGCGAGGTCCGTATGCACTCCACCACTATACATAGCTTAGCTATGTATCTCCGGTCGCCGGGACGGGTCCAGCCCCACCCGGCACTGCGATCAGAGTCGAGTGCTGTAGTTTGCGCCGAGTGCTGTGGTTCTAACCGCAGCTTTCGACTGAAAGCACAGCACTCGGCGTGCGCGAGCCGCCTACGCTGGTCGCATGGGCACCCGGCTACGCGCCACGATCACGGCACTCTTGGTGAGCTTTCTCCTCGGTGCATGCGGCTTCGTCAGTGGGATCATCGGCGACGACGCACTCCCGGCCGAGACGGACGTCGTCGGCAGCTGGACCTCCACCGACCCGGCCGCAACGCTGACCCTCAACGCTGACCACACGTTCACCCTCGATCACCTGGCTCCAGGGTTCACCACGGCCACCAGCCAAGAGTCGCTACGGGGCCTCACCTGGGCATCGGCACCATTGGTTTCCGGTACCTGGACATTCGACGACGACGGCCTCTGGCTGACCCCGAGCCGCAGCTCACAGGCCGCGGTCACCATGGGCATCACCCAACTGCTGCCCAGCCAATCCGACGATCGCATCAAAATCGTCTGGCCCATCGGCGACCCCGACGCCGGAGTAGGCCTGGTCTTCCGCTGACCACACCCCGACGCGGAAATAGTCACGCCCCCGGCCTCGCGCTCCCCGCGATGAGAAGCGTCCGCCAGCCCCATCCGCCCCGCCCTCCCCTGGGCGAAGCCGCAGTCGAGGAGCCACCTCCCGCGCGCGTAAGCACGCCTCCACCGGCAGACTTACGGGCAGGACCGTCCGCCGACTGGAGATCACATGCCCACGCCCCGCATCGCCATCGTCGGCGGCGGATTAGCAGCCGCGAAAGCAGCGCAGACCCTCCGCGAGGACGGGCACGATGGACCCTTGACCATCGTTGCCCGCGAAGAGCACCGACCCTATGAACGCCCGCCGCTCTCGAAGGATTACCTTCGGGGCGAGGCCGACATCGGCAACGTCTTCCCGCTGGATGCCGCCTGGTACGCCGACCACGACGTAACCGTGTTGCTCGGCACCGCGGCCGTGGCCCTCGGCCGCACCGACCACACGGTCACCCTCGACGACGGCCGCACCGTGCCGTACGACCGCCTGCTCCTGGCGACCGGCTCGACTCCCCGCACCCTCGGCCTGCCGGGCGCCCACGCCCTCGGGGTGCATCAACTGCGGACCATTGACGACGCCGACCGGCTCAGTGTGGCCCTGCGGTCGGCGCATTCCCTGCCGGCTCGGGACGACGACCCCTACGCCCCCACGGGTCGCCTCGTGATGATCGGTGATGGCTGGATCGGTCTCGAAGTCGCCGCGTCGGCCCGCATGATGGGGCTTGACGTCACCGTCATCGGACGCGAACCGCACCCGCTCGGCCGGGTGTTGGGGACCGCGATGAGTGCGGTCTTCGCCCAGCTCCACACCGACCGAGGGGTGCGTTTCGTTGCTGGCGACGTTCAGGCCATCCGCACCGACGGCGGGCGTGCCACCGGAGTCGTGACCGACCAGGACACGCTCGCCGCCGACGTCGTCGTCATCGCGGTGGGGGCGACCCCGGAACTCTCCTTGTCCCGGTCGGCCGGGCTCGCCCGCGACCGGGCGACCGGCGGGGTCGCGGTCAGCGGCACCCTCGCCACGGACGACCCGGCGATCTTCGCCGCCGGTGATATCGCGAGCGTGCCAAGCTCCCGGTACGGGCGAACGCTGCGAGTGGAGCACTGGGCCACGGCACTCCACCAAGGACCCCACGCCGCCAAGGCAATGCTGGGGTCGCAGGAGCCCTACGACCGGCTTCCCTACTTCTTCACCGACCAGTACGACCTCGGCATGGAGTACCTGGGGTACGTCACCGACCCTGATGCGGCTGACCTGGTGATCAGTGGGTCGGTGCCGGACCGCGAGTTCGTGGCCTTCTGGGTGCGTCACGGTCGGGTCGAGGCCGGGATGGCCGTGAACATGTGGGAGCGGATGGACCGGATCGAGGAACTGATCCGGCGCCCCACACCCGTCCCGAGTGGTGAGCTGGCGGAGTTCGCCGGTTAGGGGCTTTGCGCTTCGTCTGGGAATGGTCGCACCGGCAGAACTCGATCTCACTGAGCGGCCGGATAGGTATTGTCCGCGGCGCGTACACGACGTCGATCCTGCCACGGTGCCGAGGGCCGGGGCGCGCGATGGGCGGGTGGTTGAACCACCCGCCCCCACGGAAAGATAGGACCGGACCACGACGGGCAGCGGACTTCAGGTCCGCCCGCTGCGCGGCGGCGCTCCTCAAGCGGCCCGGCCCGAGCCAACCGGCGAACCGGTTTACGGCACGGGACGCGGTGCCGGGCCGATGTACTTCGCCAGCGGCCGGATCAACGAGTTCGCGCTGCGCTGCTCGATCACATGAGCCGACCAACCCACGACGCGCGCCGCGACGAACAGCGGGGTGAACGTCGAGGTGTCGAAGCCCATCAGGTGATAGGCGAGACCGGTCGGGTAGTCGAGGTTCGGCTGGATGTTCTTGCGGCTGGCCATCGCCGACTCCAGTGCGTCGTACATGGCGGCCTGATCCTGGGCGCCGTAGTACTCGACCAGCTTGTCGAGGCTGGCCTTCATGGTCGGAACCCGCGAGTCACCGTTCTTGTACACCCGGTGGCCGAAGCCCATGATCTTGTACTTATTGGCCAGCGCCTCTTCCAGCCAGGACTCGACCTTGTCGGCCGACCCGATCTCGGCGAAGGTGTGCATGACGGCCTCGTTCGCCCCGCCGTGGAGCGCGCCCTTGAGCGCCCCGACAGCCCCGGTGACGGCGGAGTGCAGATCCGCGAGCGTGGAGGTGATCACGCGAGCCGCGAAGGTCGAGGCGTTGAAGGAGTGCTCCACGTACAGGATCAGTGAGACCTCGAAGGCCTTCACGACGACCGGGTCCGGGATCTCGCCGAAGGTCATCCACAGGAAGTTCTCCGCATAGCCCAGGTCGTCCCGGGCGGCGATCGGCTCCTGGCCTCGCCGCCGACGCTGGTCGAGCGCGATGACAGCAGGCATCGCCGCCCACAACCTCAGCGCCTTCGCTCGCTCCGCCTCGGGCGAGGAGTCCTCAGCCTGCGGGTCGTGCGCGCCCAGGACGGAGACGGCGGTCCGGCAGACATCCATGGGGTGGCAGGTGGTCGGCAACTCGTCGATGGCCTGCCGCAGGTAATCGGGCAATGTCCGGTGCGCCACTTCCACTGCGGCCTGCTCGGCCAGCTGCGCGGGCGTCGGCAACTCGCCGTTCCACATCAAGTAGGCGACCTGCTCAATGGAGGTGCGCGCCGCTAGATCCTGAGCCGGGTAACCCCGATATAGCAAGGAGTTCGTCTCCGGATTCACCGCCGAAATGGCGGTGGTATCCACTACGACGCCGGCAAGACCTTTGTGGATCTCAGGCTCGGTGGGATCGAGAACGGTGGCGTTCGTCGTGTTGGTCATGGACGCACTCCTTCGTGGTTTCTCGCGGTGGTCGCGAGTCTGTCAGTTTCTTCTTCGAGGGGGATCCACCCCTGGGTGGAAGTGACCCGCGGTGGCGTATCACTGCTGATAGGTGAACACCTCCGAGTCGAAGGCGTTGTAGCCGGCGTAGTCGACTAGCTCGTACAGGCGGGCACGGGTCTGCATCTGCGGCACCAGCGCATGCTGGGTGCCGTTGGCCGCGATGTCGTCGAGGGCGCGTTCGGCCGCACCCATCGCGATCCGCAACAGGGTGACGGGGTAGATCACCATCCGCACCCCGGCATCGGCGAGTTGCCTGGTCGTGAACAGTTCGGACTTTCCGAACTCCGTCATGTTGGCCAGCACCGGAACGTCGACCGCCGCCGCCACGGCCTCGAATTCCGCGAGCGTCCGCATGGCCTCCGGGAAGATCATGTCGGCCCCGGCATCGACGAAGGCGCGCGCCCGCTCGATCGCTAGCTCCAGCCCACGCTCACCTGGGTCTGTCGCCCGGACGTCGGTGCGCGCCATAAGCAGGAAACCGGGATCACGCCGGGCCTGGGCGGCAGCACGCATGCGCTGCGTGGCCTCCGCGAGCCCGACCACGGTCTTGCCGTCAAGGTGCCCACACCGCTTGGGGTTGACCTGGTCCTCGATGTGGCAGCCCGCCAACCCGGCATCCTCCAGCACCTGAACCGTCCGGGCGACGTTCATGGGCTCGCCGAACCCGGTGTCCGCATCCACGATCGCCGGCAGGTCCGTCATCCGGGCCATCTGCCCGGCTCGGCCGGCCACCTCGGTCAAGGTGGTCAGTCCGACATCGGGCAGACCCAGATCCGCGGACAGGACGGCGCCGGAGATGTAGACGCCGTCGAAGCCACGGTCTTCGATCAACCTGGCCGACAACGGATTGAAAGCGCCGGGGAAACGCAGGACCTCGCCCCGAGTGGCCGCTTCGGCCAGCGATTCCCGCAGCACCCGGCGCTTGTCCGCCGCCGACCGCCTGCTGTGCAGCATCAGCCCTCCCGGCCCAGCTCGAAGAGACCGGTGGGCAGCGGCACCGACTCCAGCACCCCGGGGCCGGCGACGATCGACAGGTCCCGCACCTCGGCCGCCGTCAGCTCCGGCAACCGCTCAGCGAGGTCGAGGAACCGGGTGATCTCCGCCTCGGGAAGCACCCCGTCGGCCAGTGTGCGGAACTTCTTCACGTACTGCTCGCGGGCGAACGGCCGGGCACCGAGGGGGTGCGCATCCGCCACCGCGATCTCCCGGATCAGCCGGCCGCCGTCGGCCAGCTCGATCTCGACGCGGCCACCGAAGGCCTTCTCGGCCGGATCGGTGGAGTGATAACGCTGGGTCCACTGCGGGTCCTCGGCCGTCGTGATCTTGCCCCACAGCTCCACCGTGTCCGGGCGCGCGGCCCGCTCGGGGGTGTAGGAGTCGACGTGATGCCAGCCGCCGTCCTGCAGGGCCACCGCGAAGATGTACGGGATCGAGTGGTCGAGGGTCTCACGGGAGGCGGTCGGGTCGTATTTCTGTGGATCGTTCGCACCGGAGCCGATCACGTAGTGGGTGTGATGGCTGGTGTGGATGACGATCCCGGCGACGTTGGCCGGGTCCGCGAGGAACGGGTACTCAGCATGCAGGGCACGCGCCAGGTCGATGAGCGCCTGCGACTGGTACTCGGCGGAATGCTCCTTGGTGTACGTGTCGAGGATCGCGCGTTTAGGTTCGCCCGGGCCGGGGAGCACCAGGTCGTAGGCGGCGTCGGGGCCGTCGAGGAGCCAGGCGACGACGCCGTCCTCCCCTTCGTAGATCGGCTCGGGCGACGTCTGGCCGCGCATCGCACGGTCGACGGCCTCGATGGCGACCTTGCCCGCGAAGGCCGGCGCGTAGGCCTTCCAGGTGGAGATCTGCCCCTTGCGTGACTGCCGGGTCGCGGTGGTGGTGTGCAGCGCTTGACCGATCGACTGGAAGATCGTCTCGGCGTCGAGCCCGAGCATGGTGCCGATACCGGCGGCCGCCGAGGGGCCGAGGTGCGCGACGTGGTCGATCTTGTGGGCGTGCAGGCTGATCGAACGAACCAGGTCGACCTGGATTTCGTAGCCGGTGGCGATTCCCCTCAGCAGTGCCGCGCCCCCACAGCCCGCGTGTTGAGCCACCGCGAGGATCGGTGGGATGTTGTCCCCGGGGTGGGAGTACTCGGCGGCGAGGAAGGTGTCGTGGTAGTCGAGTTCGCGGACGGCGACGCCGTTCGCCCAAGCGGCCCATTCGGGGCCGGTCCGCGTGGTCAACGGGGTGCCGAAGACCGTCGCCCCCGGCGTGTACGGATGCGCGAGCGCCTGGCTGCGGGCCGCGACGGCAGGTGCCCGCAACAGGCTGGCCGCCGCCACTGAGGCATTGTCGATGACCCGGTTGATGATCATGTCGGCGACGTCGTCATCGACCGGCACCGGGTCCGTCGCAAGCGCAGCCAGCTTCCAGGCCAGCTGGTCGGTGCGGGCCAGCGGCTCGGCCGAGGGGTACACCCGCAGGTGATGCTTCGAGGGCATGGTCACTCCTGTTCGTCGGAACTCGCGGGCGCGGCGATGGGCTCGGCGGGCGTGGTGGACTCCGCGGTCACCGTGGTCGCGGGGGCTGGGACCCGGGGCATGGCGGCGGACCCAGCGGGTGCGGTGGACGGACCCGAGGCCGCCACGCTGGCGAGCCGCAGGGCTTGTTCGGCCAGCGCGGCGCTGGAGTGGATGTGATCGCGCATCGCGACCTCGGCGGCATCGGGGTCCCCGCTCGCGATCGCCTGCGCGACCAGCCGATGCTCGTCCACGTGCTCGTTGGTGCCGATGCGCTCGTGCGCCGCGAGCGCCCGATAACGATCAACTTGGCCGCGGAGCTGGTGCATGAGCGCGGCACACCAACGGTTGTCCGCCAAGGTCTCGACCAACGCGTGGAAGTCGGCGCCCACGCGCAGCACCTCGTCGTCGTGATCGCGGACGGCGGCCATGAGATCGACCAGCCGGTTCAGGGCCACAACCTCTTCCGCGCGGATACGCTCGGCCGCATCGCGGGCGAGTAGCCCCTCCAACCGCGCCCGCACGTCGTAAACACGACGGGCGTCGTCGACGTCGAGGGGCGCCACCCGCACCCCGCCAGTGGGCAGTTCCACCACGAGGGACTCCGCCTGGAGCAACCGCAACGCCTCCCGTACCGGCGTGCGCGACACCCCCAGTTGCGTGGACAGGACGGGCTCAGTCAACCGCTCACCCGGGGCGAGCGTGCCGTCGATGATCTGTGCGCGCAACAGCTCATAGGTTGCCCGGGCACCCGACTGCCGACGGAGGTCTCCGCTTGACAGGATCGCAGCGCTGGTCACGCGGCCAGCATCGCACAGCTGTTGCGCACTTGTATACAGCCCTCGGATTCGTGGGGTAGATTGGCCAGACGCCCTGGTCCCCAAAGGCCCCAGGTGCGCTCGATCAGATGCCCGCGGCAACCATGCGGGTCCGACTCTCAAGGGAGAGAAATGTCCAGGTTCACCAATAAGGTCGCGCTGGTTACCGGCGCAGGTTCGGGCATCGGCGAGGCCGTCGCGCTGGAACTGGCCGCAGGAGGCGCCAGCGTCGTCGCCACCGACATCAACCTCGAAACGGCCGAGAAGACGGTTGCCGCCATCGAGGCCGCCGGAGGCACCGCTGTCGCCCTCAAGCAGAACACGGCCTCGGCAGAGGACTGTGAGCGGGCCGCTCAGTTCGCTGTCGACACCTACGGACACCTTGACCTCGCGGTCAACAACGCCGGAATCGGTGGTGAAGGTGGATCGACGGCTGAGGTGTCCATCGAGGGGTGGAACAAGGTCATCGAGATCAACCTCAACGGTGTCTTCTACGGTATGCGCTACCAGATCCCTGCCATGCTCAAGGCCGGTGCCGGATCGATCGTGAACATCGCGTCGATCCACGGCATGGTCGCCACCCCCTTGGGCGGCAACTCGGCGTATGTCGCGAGCAAGCACGCCGTCGTCGGGCTCACCCGGAACGCCGCCTCCGAGTACGGCGCACAGGGCATTCGCATCAACGCGGTCGGCCCGGGCTACATCGAGACCCCCCTGCTCTCGGGGCTGCCCAGTGAGGCCAATGCGTTGCTCCGCGGCAAGCACCCGATCGGTCGGCTCGGCCAAGCGGAAGATGTCTCTCACCTCGTGACCTTCCTGCTCAGCGACGAGGCCGCGTTCATCACAGGTGCGTACAACCTGGTCGACGGCGGCTACACGGCCCTCTGATCAGCCGAGCCGCTCGCCCGGGACACGTCCGAGCGGCTCACCGCATGCGATCGTCATGTTGCCCGTGACTCGGGCAACCACAGTGGCCTCAACCGCCGAAGGTTGAGGCCACTGTGGTGCGGCGGATGGAACCCGAACTCCAGAAAACTCGCGAAGGACGGTCACCAGCCGTTCGCGATGTACCGTCGCAGCACTACCGCCGCCGCTGAACCGCCCCCGCGAGCGTCCGCAGCAAGTCCGCCGTCGTCTCCCAGTCCATACACGCATCCGTCACGGACTGCCCGTACACCAAGCCGCTGCTGGCCGGCGCCTGCGCGCCCGCGACCAGGAAACTCTCCAGCATCAGCCCGGAGATCCCACGCTCACCCGCGGCAAGTCGTTCGGCCAGCTCCCGGACCACCCCGGCCTGCCGCACGTGATCCTTGCCGGAATTCGCGTGCGAGGCGTCGACCACCACGCCCCCCGTCGCTGCCGACCCCGCATCGGCATCGTGAGCGGCCGCGAGCGCCCCCGCGACATCGGCCGGGGAGTAGTTCGGGCCGAGCCGCCCGCCCCGCAAGATGATGTGGCATTCGGGGTTGCCCGCGGTCTCGACCGCAGCGGACCGCCCGGCCGAATCCATCCCGAAGAAGGTGTGTTCGCTGGCCGCGGTGACGCACCCGTCCACGGCGATCTGCACGTCACCGTCGGTCGCGTTCTTGAATCCGACCGGCATGGACAACCCGGAGGCGAGCTGGCGGTGCACTTGACTCTCGGAGTTCCGGGCACCGATGGCCCCCCAGGTCACGGCATCAGCGATGTACTGCGGGCTCGTCGGCTCCAAGAACTCACAAGCCGCGGGGACACCTGCGTCGAGGACACCCATGAGGACCTGCCGCGCCAACCTCAGCCCGTGGTGCACGTCATGGGTCCCATCGAGCCACGGGTCATTGATCAGACCCTTCCACCCGACAGTGGTACGCGGCTTCTCGAAGTACACCCGCATGACCACCGCGAGGTCGTCACTCAGCTCAGCAGCCAGGGTGCCGAGCCGCCCGGCGTAGTCGAGGGCCGCATGTGGGTCGTGCACCGAACACGGTCCGACGACGACGAGCAGCCGCTCATCGGCTCCCGTCAAGATGTCGCGGACCTCCGCGCGCGAGCGCGTCACCAGGTCGGAACGCGACGCTCCGAGCGGGAGATCGGCGAGCATGTCGCGCGGCGCCGGCAGAGGGTCGAGGGCCCGGACGCGCAGGTCACTCGTCCCCTGGGTTCGAGCAACGGCGGAGGGGAGGCTGGTCATCTTGTTCTACTCCTGGATGCGGTCAAGGCCGGACGCCCACGCACCACCGAAGCTGGCCGTCCGAACGACGAAGGGCTCGGACGCGGGAGCGTCCAAGCCCTGTGCTGGCTCCGGGTGGAAGGTACCGTCAGGCGCGCGCCTGGGTGGCTCCACCGGGAGCCAGCCTAAAGCGCCAATACCAACGGCCGTTTTCCACAGGTCGACCGTAGCACCACTACCCCGACCACGAGCAAGTGGCCAGCATCCGGTCACACTGTCAGGTATGGCATTCGGGCCGGTCCTGCGTGTTGCTGTCGTCCCTGTGATCGCAGTGCTGATCGCGCCCTGGCCCGGCGCCCCTGCAACCGCTTCAGCCGCCACGACGGCCGTGGCCACCGAAACCGCGACGACAACCTGTCCGGCCCCGGTCTTCCTGGCCAATGGATCGTTCGAGCAACCGGTCACCGGCGCTGGGAGCGCTTCCGGTCGCCCACCCGGCACGGTCCCGGGCTGGCGGACTACCGAGTCGGACGGCCGGATCGAGATCTGGCATCCACCGGTCGCGTCCTTCAACCACGGACTGGAGATCGTGCCGGCCGACGGCAGCCAGTTCGCCGAGATCGCCGCCAATGAGGCTTCCACCCTCTACCAGGACATCGCCACCGTCCCCGGCCAACGCATGGCGTGGCGGGTCTTTCACCGGGCCCGGAACACCGCTGAGGGCCCCGGCCCCGACACCATGCGCGTGCTCATCGGACCCCCCGAAGACCCCGTGCCACAGACTCCCCGCGGTGCCACCGACGCGGACATCACCGACGGCGTCGACAGCTGGGCTCCCCATGGGGGCGTCTACGTAGTGCCACCCGGGCAGACGGTCACCCGATTCGCCTTCGAATCGGTCGAGACCGGCTCGGGCGATCCGTCCCGTGGGAACTTCCTGGACCGGGTCGAGTTCGCCAATGCCCCGTGCATCGTCGCGACGATGACCGTCACCGGCGCCACCGGCCCCGGGGGCGCGGCACGAGTGGGCGATGTCCTGACCTACACGATCACCACCACCAACGACAGCACCAGCCCGACCCACACCACCCGACTACGCGATGTGTTGCCGCCCGCGCTGGCCTACGTGCCCGGCACTCTCACCGTCGACGGCGCAACGGCCACGGATCAGGCCGGGGACGACGTCGGCGAGGTCGACGGACGACTGATCTCGGCACGGCTCGGTGCCGGGGCCGACGCGACCAGCGGAGGCGTCCTACCCGTGGGCGGTTCGGCCGTCGTGCGGCTGCAAGCCCGGGTGATGTCCACAGATCTTGACGCCATCGTGAACACCGCGGAGATCGCCGGCGACTGGGAAGCGGCCGGAATCCCGCTCAGCGCGGTGCTGGTGAGCACCTCGGTTCTCGTCGCTGCCGTCGAACCACCCCCCTTGCCCGCTCCTGCCGAACCCGTCGACGGTTCCACCGCGAGGCCGGGAGCGGACGGCGATGAACTGGCGCTCTCCGGCGATTCCTCCGGAGCCCTCGCGGTCGCCGCCGGGACGTGGTTAACGCTCGGCATCGGTTTCGCTGCTTGTGCCCATCACCTGCGCCGTCGCTGCCGCGCATCCCTGCGCTTTGCGCCAAACCGCGCTAGCGTCGGGGAATGAGAATCCTCCTGGTGGGTGCTGGCGGCGTGGGCGGGGCCATCACCAAAATCGCAGCCCGGCGCAGCTTTTTCGACCACCTGGTGGTGAGCGACTACAACCTGGCCAGGGCCGAGGCCGCGGTCGCGTGGATCGCTGACCGTCACGGCCCCGAATCAGCCGCCCGGTTCAGCGCGAGGGCCCTCGACGCCTCCGATGCGCAGGCGATCACGGCACTGATCCGCGAACACCGGATCACCCACGTGATGAACGCCGTCGACCCGGAGTTCGTGCTGCCGATCTTCACCGGGGCACTGGCCGGCGGGGCCGACTATCTGGACATGGCGATGAGCCTGTCCACTCCGCATTCCGCTGACCCGTACCGCTCCCCCGGGGTCAAACTCGGTGACGCGCAGTTCGCCCAAACCGCGGACTGGCAAGCGGCCGGCAGGCTGGCCCTGGTCGGGGTCGGTGTGGAACCCGGACTCTCGGACGTCTTCGCCCGCTACGCCTGCGATCACCTGTTCAGCGAGGTCGACGAACTGGGCACCCGCGACGGCGCGAACCTTGTGGTGCGCGACGAGGACGGCGACGAGATCTTCGCGCCGTCCTTCTCCATGTGGACCACGATCGAGGAATGCCTGAACCCCCCGGTGGTCTGGGAGAAGGACAAGGGCTGGTACACGACCGCACCGTTCTCCGAGCCGGAGACGTTCGTCTTCCCGGAAGGGATCGGGGCCGTCGAATGCGTCAACGTGGAGCACGAAGAGGTGCTGTTGATGCCGCGGTTCCTCGATGCCCGGCGAGTCACCTTCAAATACGGGCTCGGCGACGAGTTCATCGGCGTCCTGAAGACCCTGCACCTGCTCGGGCTGGACTCCACCGAGCCGATCCGGGTGCGCAGCGCGAACGGGCCGGTCGAGGTGGCACCGCGCGACGTCGTCGCCGCCGCACTGCCGGACCCGGCCACCGTCGGGCCACGGATGACCGGCAAGACGTGCGCGGGGTTGTGGGTCACCGGCATCGGGAAGAACGGTGAGCGGCGCGAGGTCTACCTGTACCACGTGGCCGACAACGAATGGACGATGCGCGAATACGACAGCCAGTGTGTCGTCTGGCAGACCGCCCTGAACCCCGTCATCGCCCTCGAACTTCTGGCGACCGGCACCTGGCAGGGCACTGGTGTACTAGGCCCGGAGGCCTTCGACGCCAAGCCGTTCCTGAACCTGATGGCCGCCCCCGAGAGTAGTGGCGGATACGGGCAGGCCTGGGGATGTGAAGATCGGTCTGCGGTGTGAGACTGAGTCGGCAAAACTCACCCTTCCGCCAGCCCTGACCTGCCCCTACACTCGGCAACGCTGGTCATCGGCACCTGCAGATCGAGGAGGATCAATGGCTGACGTGGATACCCACCCCGGCGGGGCACATGCGGATTCCGGTAAAGGTCTGGCGACCGGGACACTCGGGCTCTTCGGGTCTACCGTCATCGGGCTGGCTTCCACAGCTCCGGTCTACTCGCTGGCGGCCACCCTGGGGTATGTCGTCATCACCGTGGGCGCCCAGGCGCCGATCGCGTTCATCATCGCGTTCATCCCGATGCTCCTGATCGCCTTCGCCTACCGCGAGCTGAACAACGACGTGCCGGACTGCGGCACCTCATTCACCTGGGGCACGAAAGCATTCGGCCCGTGGGTCGGCTGGATGGCCGGGTGGGGTGTGGCAGTCGCCGGGCTGGTCGTGTTGGCGAACCTCGCCCAGATCGGCGGCGCGTACTTCTGGCTGCTGGTCAAGCCGGACTTCGCGGAGAACACCGCGATCGTCACGGCGACCGGGGTGGTCTTCATCGCGTTGATGTCGTGGATCAGCTACCGCGGCCTCGAAATCGGCGAGCGGCTCCAAAACGTCCTGCTGGCCGTGCAGTACCTCGCGCTGATCCTATTCGTCGTCTTCGCCGCGCATGCGGTGATCACCGGGTCGGCGCTCGAAGGCTCCACGACCCCCACCTGGGACTGGTTCAACCCCTTCGCCTTCGACTCCTTCAGCGGGCTGGTGGAGGCGACGCTCTACGCGCTGTTCATCTACTGGGGCTGGGACACGTGCCTCGCGTTGAACGAGGAGACCAAGGACCCCAAACGGATCCCCGGCCGGGCCGCGGTGCTCACCACGATCATCCTGCTGGTCACCTACGTGGGCGTCACGGTCGCCGCGATGTCCTACGCCGGCCTCGGCGACGGCGCGACGGGCCTGGGCAACGAGAGCATCGCCGATGACGTGTTCTTCGCGCTCAAGGGCGCCCTCTTCGGACCGTGGGCCTGGCTGCTCGTGGTGGCCGTAATGATCTCAGCCGTCTCCTCCACACAGACGACCATCCTGCCCACCGCCCGCGGGACGCTCGCGATGGCCGTGTACAAGGCGCTGCCCAAACGTTTCGCCACCGTGCACCCGCGGTTCCAGACGCCGTCCTTCTCCACCCTGCTGATGGCGATCGTGGCGATCGTCTACTACGTCGGCATGACGATGGTCAGCGAGAACCTCCTCGCGGATACGATCCTCTCCCTCGGACTCGCCATCGCGTTCTACTACGCGATCACCGGCTTCGCCTGCGTCTGGTACTTCCGCAAGGTGCTCTTCGACTCGGCCTACAACTTCTTCAACCGATTCTTGTTCCCGCTGGTCGGCGCCGTCCTGCTCACCGGCGCCTTCATCTTCTCGGCCATCGACATGTGGGATCCCGAGTATGGGTACACGACCTTATTCGGGGTCGGCGGCGTCTTCGTCCTGGGGATCGGGTCACTCGCCGTCGGGGTCGTGCTCATGATCGTGTGGTCGCTCTTCGCCGATGCCAAGCCTTTCTTCCGTGGTGAGGCGCTGAACCGTGATACCGAAGTACTCGTCCCCGACGAGGACCAAGTCATCATCCGGTCCATCGACGGTGGCATCTGACCGACCTCACTCCTCCCCCATCGAACGTCAGGCGAAAGCGACCACCATGAACGCCCCTCTGCCCGTCAGCGACCACTTCGTCGATGGGGAGGTGTCCTACTGGTTCCGCGACGTCGGCCTCCCCGAACCCCGTCCGGCGCTCGGCGGGAACCTCGACGTCGACGTCGCGATCGTCGGTGCGGGCTATACCGGCCTGTGGACGGCGTACTACTTGAAGAAGGCTCAACCAGACCTGCGGATCGCGGTCCTGGAACGCAGATTCGCGGGCTACGGCGCCTCCGGTCGCAACGGCGGGTGGCTGACGGCTGAATGCGTCGGCCAACCACAGCGGTACGCAGCCGCGCGCGGGCTGGAAGCCACGGTCGCGCTGCAACGTGAGATGTTCCGGACGATCGACGAGGTCATCCGGGTCACCGAGGCCGAGGGCATCGACGCGCACATCCGCAAGGAGGGCGTACTGCACGCGGCCACCAACCCCGCGCAACTCGCCCGACTGCGCGAATCGGTGGCCAGCCAGCGCCGGTACGGGTGGGCCGAGGAGGACTTCAGGCTCCTCGATGCGGCCGAGGCGCGGGACCGGATCGCGGTCGACCGGATGATCGGAGCCGCGTGGAGCCCGCACTGCGCACGCATCCAACCGGCGGCCCTCGCCCGCGGGTTGGCGGCCGCCGTCGAACGCCTCGGGGTGACTATCTACGAGGGCACGACCGTCTCCGAGGTCCTTCCCGGCGCCGCCGTCACCGACCACGGCACCGTTCGGGCCACCCATGTCGTGCGCGCCCTGGAGGGTTTCACGGCCAGCTTGGCCGGTTTCAAACGGTCGTGGCTTCCGATGTTCTCCAACATGATCGTCACGGAGCCCCTGCCCGACGACGTGTGGGGCCGGGTCGGCTGGCAGGGCGCCCAACTGCTCGGCGACGAGGGGCACGCCTTCGCCTACGCGCAGAAGACGTGGGACGGCCGGATCGCGCTGGGCGGGCGGGCTGTGCCGTACTTCTACGGGTCGCGATGGGATGCCAATGGCGAGATCGCGGGTGACTCGCTGGCACAACTCCGGGCGGCGATGCTCCGGTTGCTGCCGGAGACGAAAGCCGTCGAAATCGACCACGCCTGGGCCGGGATCCTGGGGGTTCCCCGGGACTGGTGCGCGTCGGTCGGCCTCGACCGTTCGACCGGGTTGGCGTGGGCCGGTGGTTACGTCGGCCACGGTGTAGCGGGCACGAACCTCGCCGGCCGGACACTCGCCGACCTCATCCTCGACCGGTCCACCGACCTGGTCCGGTTGCCGTGGGTCGACCGGCGGGTGCGACGCTGGGAACCGGAACCGTTGCGGTGGCTGGCCGTGCGCGGGCTGTACCTGGCCTACGGGCTGGCCGACCGGCGCGAACAGGCGACCGGCGCACCCCGCACCTCATGGATCGCCCGGGCCGCGGACCTGATCAGCCGGAAGTAGGTGCCGCACCACGTCGGGGGCGTGCCGAGTGCTGCACACGTCGGGGGCGTGCGAGTGCAGGACACGTCAGGGGCGTGCCGAGTGCTGCACTTTCAGTCGAATGCTGCGGTTCAAACCGCAGCACTCGGCGCAAACTACAGCACTCGACGGGTCCGCCCCTACTTCACTTGCGCGTACCGACGGACGAAGTTCTCCAGCACGAGCCGCGGCGCCCAGACCTCCCGGCTGCGCGCGAGGTCTTCGACCTCGGTCGCGGTCTCGGCCGGGAAGTATCCGTGGTCCTTGTAGATGCGGATGCGCGTGATGATCCCCTCAAGGTCCAGCTCGGGGTGGAACTGGGTGGCGTAGAGATTCTCCTTGACCCGGAACATCTGCACCGGGCAGGTCGACGACGACGCCAGGAGCTTCGCGTGCACCGGCAGCACGCGCACGGCCTCCTTGTGTCCCACATAGGCCGCAAATTCGTCGGGCACCCCAGCCAATAGCGGATCTGCCCGGCCGTCCGGGGTCAGCCGGACCGTCACCGGGGATACCGGCTCGCCGTAGGTTCCGTCGACGATCGCACCCTGATGAATCCCCAGGGTGCCGACGCCGTAGCAGGCCCCGAGGAAGGGAAAGTCACGCTTGACGATCTCGTCGAGCAACGGCGCGAACTCGGATTCGACCCGGCGCTGGGTCGCGGACTTCTCGGCTTCGGCATCGGAGGAGTTGAACGGGCTGCCGCCGACGATCACCCCGGAGTAGTCGTCGAGGTTGATCACCGGCAGCGGCCCGGCCTCCATGCGCACTCGCTGCACCTGCCCGGGCAGGAGGTTACCCAGACGAATGACAGCGGCGAACTCCTCGTCGGCGGCCACGTCCTCATCGCGGGACGCGAGGAGCAAGAACGGCTTCATGTCGCGAGCCTAGAGCCAGGGGACACACCGACGAGCCAGAGGCCAACAGGCGGACGCTCGAGCCACGCGCTACGACCGTCGCACACCGCAGGTCAGGTCGCCGTCGCACACCGCAGGTCAGGTCGCCGTCGGGCGCCGCAGGTCAGGTCGCCGTCGGGCGCCACAGGTCAGGTCGAGTGCTGTAGTTCTGGTCGAGTGCTGTGGTTGTAACCGCAGCATTCGACTGAAAGCACCGCACTCGACCAGCGCCCACCATGCGGCCGTGCGCGGCGGCACACACCCCGTGCGCGGCGGCACACACCGCGCGCCGCAGCACCGGGCGTCGGCGCCAGCCCCCTAAGCCCGCACCAGCTCCGCCGCAACCAACTCGGCTACCTGCACCGCGTTCAGCGCGGCACCCTTGCGCAGGTTGTCGTTCGAGACGAAGAGCACCAGCCCGCGACCGTCGGGCACCGACTGGTCCCGGCGGATCCGGCCAACGTAGGACGGGTCCTTACCGGCGGCCGCCAACGGGTTCGGCACATCGGCCAGCTCGACACCGGGGGCCTCCGCAAGCAGCGCACGCGCCTCATCCGGGGTGATCGGCTGCACGAACTCGGCGTGGATCGCGAGCGAGTGACCGGTGAAGACGGGCACCCGCACGCAGGTCCCGGCGACCGCGAGGTCGGGCAACCCGAGGATCTTGCGCGACTCGTTGCGCAGCTTCTTCTCCTCGTCCGTCTCCTCCTCACCGTCGTCGACGATCGACCCGGCCAGCGGGACCACGTTGAACGCGATGGTGCGCGGGAACTTCTCCGCATGCGGCAGCGCCACGGCCGAGCCGTCGTGTACCAACTCGGAGAGGTTCTGGGTGGCGCCTGCCTCGACCTGGTGCCGCAGTTCGTTGGCGCCCGCCAACCCGGCACCGGAGACCGCCTGATAGGTCGCCACGATCAATCGCCGAAGACCGGCGGCCTTGGCCAAGGGGGCCAACACGGGCATGGCCGCCATCGTGGTGCAGTTGGGGTTGGCGATGATTCCCTTGCGCGCCTCGCGAACGGCCTCGGGGTTCACCTCCGAGACCACGAGCGGCACGTCGGGGTCCATCCGCCAGGCGGAAGAGTTGTCGACGACGATCGCGCCGGCTTCGGCGAACCGGGGCGCGTGGCTCTTCGAGGTTCCGCCGCCCGCGGAGAACAGCGCGATGTCGATGCCGCGCAGATCCTTGGTAGCGGTGGCCTCGACGTCCTCGACCACGATGTCCTGGTCACCCCAGGGCAGCGACTTCCCGGCGGACCGGGCGGAGGCGAAGTAGCGGACGGCAGCAACCGGAAAGTCACGTTCGGCCAGCAGACGACGGATGACGGCGCCGACCTGCCCGGTCGCGCCCACTACGGCAACGGTGAATCCAGTGGAGTTCATGAGGGGTCCTTCGAAGATTGAGGGCGCGAAATCCGCGCGGGGTGTGGGCGCCGGGCGCCAACCCGGAGGTAGCCCGGGCGGAAGGTCAGCGGCCAGTGCCGCCGTAGACGACGGCCTCCGCCGCCCCGTCCAGTTCGAAGGCGGTATGCACGGCCCGGACGGCCGCATCGAGCGAGTCGAGCCGGGTGACCACCGAAATCCGGATCTCCGAGGTCGAGATCATCTCGATGTTGATGTCCGCGTCCCGCAGGGCACCGAAGAGCCGGGCGGACACCCCGGGGTGCGACTTCATCCCGGCCCCGACCAGGGAGAGCTTGCCGATCTGGTCGTCGTACTGCAGTGACTCGAAACCGATCTCGGACTGGATCGCCGAGAGCGCCGCCATCGCACCCGGCCCGTCCCCGTCCGGCAAGGTGAAGGAGATGTCGGTCAGTCCGGTCGCGGCGGCGGAAACGTTCTGCACGATCATGTCGATATTCGCGCCGCTGGTCGCCACCACCTCGAAGATCCGGGCCGCCACCCCCGGCACGTCGGGCACGCCGACGACGGTGATCTTGGCTTCGGTGCGGTCGTGGGCGACTCCGGAGATGATCGGGGCTTCCATGGGCTGACCTTCCTCATCGGTCGGGGGAACGGAGCTGACGCGGGTGCCTTCCTCGCCGGAGAACGACGAGCGCACATGAATGGGCACGTCATACCGGCGCCCGTATTCGACACAGCGCAACGCCAGGATCTTGGCGCCGCTGGCGGCCATGTCGAGCATCTCCTCATAGGTCAGATGGTCGATCTTGCGGGCGGTCGGCACGATCCGCGGGTCCGCGGTGAAGACGCCGTCGACGTCCGTGTAGATCTCGCAGACATCGGCGTTCAGCCCGGCTGCGAGCGCCACCGCCGTCGTGTCCGACCCGCCGCGGCCAAGGGTGGTCACGTCGTTCGTGTGCTCGGTGACGCCCTGGAATCCGGCGACGATCGCGACTTGCCCCTTGTCGATGGTCTCGCGGATACGGCCGGGGACGACATCGACGATCCGCGCCTTGCCGTGAACCGCGTCGGTGATCACCCCGGCCTGCTGCCCGGTGAAGGACTTCGCCCGCACACCCAGGTTGGTGATCGCCATCGCGAGCAGGGACATGGAGATGCGCTCACCTGCCGTGAGCAGGATGTCCATCTCACGTTGGGGCGGGAGGGGGGTGATCTGCTGAGCCAGGTCGATCAGATCGTCGGTCGTGTCCCCCATCGCGGAGACCACCACGACGACGTCGTGTCCTGCTCGTTTTGTTTGGGCGATCCGCTTGGCGACTCGCTTGACGCTCTGGGCGTCGGCGACGGATGACCCGCCGTATTTCTGCACGATCAATGCCACGTGCTGCTCCGTTACCTCGACCGGTCTCGTCTATCTCAACGCCCACCGGTTCCGTATTGGTCGGTCGATGATACGCATGCTGCCGACCTCGCGCCAAGGGGTGCCCGGACGGCGAAGCGGCGGCGGCCCGCAGGCCGCCGCCGCCCTCGTCGATCGTTACTGTCAGGCAGTCCCGGAGACCGGCGCCTCGACGGCCGCTCGACCAGCCTCCAGACGGGCGATCGGCACCCGGAACGGCGAGCAGGACACGTAGTCCAACCCGGCCTCGTGGAAGAACCGGATCGACTCGGGATCGCCACCGTGTTCACCGCAGACACCGATGTGCAGGCCCTTCTTCGTGCGCCCACCGGCGACCCCGGTACGCACCAGCGCACCGACTCCGTCGGCGTCGATGGTCTCGAAGGGAGAGACCGTCAACACGCCGTTCTCGAAGTAGTCGTTGAAGAACGCACCCTCGACATCATCCCGGGAGAATCCCCAGGTCGTCTGGGTGAGGTCGTTCGTGCCGAAGGAGAAGAAGTCGGCCTCCTCCGCGATCCGGTGCGCGGTCAGCGCCGCACGAGGCAGCTCGATCATGCAACCGATCGGGATGTTCAACCGCGTCTCGGTTTCCGCCGACACCTGCCGCAGCACACCCTCGGTCTCGTCGCGCACGATCTGCAATTCGCGAACCGAGCCGACCAGCGGCACCATGATCTCCGGCCGAGGGTCGAGCCCTTCCTTCTCCAGGATGGCGGTGGCCTCGCCGATCGCACGCACCTGCAGGGCGAATAAGCCGGGTAAGGTCAGCCCGAGCCGCACCCCGCGAAGACCGAGCATCGGGTTCTGTTCGTGCATCCGGCGCACCGCGGCCAAGAGTTCGACGTCGCTCTGGTCGACCTTGCCCGCGGCCTCGGCGAGCGCCACCTTGACGGCCAGCTCGGTGAGGTCGGGAAGGAACTCGTGCAACGGCGGATCGATGAGCCGGATGGTGGTGGGCAGGCCGTCCATCTCACGCAGCAGGGCGACGAAGTCCTCCCGCTGCACGGGGAGCAATGCGGCTAGCGCGTCTTCCCGCTCGTCGTCGGAGGTCGCGAGGACCACGCGTTCGACCTGGCGGCGGCGCTCGCCCAGGAACTGGTGTTCGGTGCGGCACAAGCCGATGCCCTGGGCGCCTTGCGAGCGGGCGCGTTTGGCGTCGAGAGCGGTGTCGGCGTTGGCGCGCACCACCAGCCGGCGCACGCTGTCCGCGTGTTGCAGCACCCGGTGGATCGCCACGACCAGCTCTTTGGCCTCCTCATCCTCCGCTGCGGCCACTGCGGCGTCGAGCCCTTCAGCCACGTAGACCATGGCCGGGGAGTCCACGACCGGCACCTCACCGAGGAAGACCTCGCCGGTGGAACCGTCGATGGCGATGACGTCGCCCGCCTTCAGCTTGGCGGTCCCGATCGTCACCGTCCGGGCGGACAGGTCAACCTCCACCTCTTCGGCGCCGACCACCGCGCATTTGCCCATCCCGCGGGCAACCACGGCGGCATGGGAAGTCTTGCCGCCACGCGCGGTGAGGATGCCTGCCGCGGCGATCATGCCCTCAAGGTCGTCCGGGTTAGTCTCCCGCCGCACCAGGATCACCGAGGCACCTGCGGACGAACGCTCCACGGCTTGGGCGTTGTCCAGCACGATCTCACCGACGGCGGCACCCGGGGAGGCGGCCATGGCCTTGGTGAGGCGCTTCTTCTTCGCCTTGGCGTCGAACTGCGGGAAGAGGAGCTGGCTGAGTTGCTCTCCCGAACAGCGGGCGATCGCCTCGTCCATCGTGATGAGCTTCTCCTCGACCAGCTCTGTCGCGATCCGGAAGGCAGCTGCCGGGGTGCGCTTACCCACGCGGGTCTGCAGCATCCAGAGCTTGCCGCGCTCGATGGTGAACTCGATGTCGCACAGGTCGCGGTAGTGTCCCTCGAGCCGGCGCATGGCCTGGCGCAGTTCCTTGTAGGACTTCGCGTCGAGTTTCTCGAGGTCCGCCAACGGCAGGGTGTTGCGGATACCGGCGACGACGTCCTCACCCTGGGCATTCGACAGGTAGTCGCCGTAGACGCCTGAGTGGCCGGTTGCGGGATCGCGCGTGAAGCAGACGCCGGTGCCGGAGGTCTCACCCAGGTTCCCGAAGACCATGCTCATCACGTTCACCGCGGTGCCCAGGTCGTGCGGGATGCGCTCCCGACGCCGGTACAGCGCCGCACGCTCGGTGTTCCAGGACCGGAACACCGCCTCGATCGCCATGTCGAGCTGCTCGCGCGGGTGCTGAGGGAACTCCTGTCCGGTGTGCTCACGAACGATGGTCTTGTAGGTGCCGACGAGGTCACGCAAGTCGTCGGCGGTCAGTTCGACGTCCCCGACTACGCCCACCTGCTTCTTCTTGTCGTCCAGCGCGGCCGCGAAGACGTCGCCGTCGATGTCCAGCACGGTCTTGCCGAACATCTGGATGAGCCGGCGGTAGGAGTCCCAGGCGAATCGCTCATCGCCGGAGAACTTGGCCAGCCCCTTCACGGAGGCGTCGTTCAGGCCGATGTTCAGGACAGTCTCCATCATGCCCGGCATCGAGAACTTGGCGCCCGACCGAACGGACACCAGCAACGGCTCATGCAGGTCACCCAGCCGACGGCCGAAGGTGTCCTCGATCTCGCGGATCGCGAGCGTGACCTCGACCCGGACTTCCGGCGGTACGTCGCCGGTGCGCAGGTACTCCCGGCACGCCTCGGTGGTGATCGTGAACCCGGGTGGAACCGGCAGCCCGAGCCTGGTCATTTCTGCGAGGTTGGCCCCCTTGCCGCCGAGCAGGTCCTTCTGGTCCTTATCGCCTTCACTGAAGCGATACACGTAGGTCGTCATTCCGGCCCTTCCTTGGGTTCGCAGGTTGCGCGCAGCGATTCGTAGGTGGGAACCACCCAGTCGGCCGAGCGGTACACCCACCAGGGACATCGTGCCTGTTCGCGAGGCCCTTGGGCAGAGTCTTTGGGCCATCGCCACCGCGAGGGATGCCGCCGCGACGCTGCCACCTCCGCCCTGATGAGGGCTATCTCTCCGGATGCGGCGACTCCATGTGATGCGTATCACGTGAACGGCATGCTCGCCTTTCAGTCCTTGGGTCAGCACGGCTCGGCACCTGGACGACTTTGCCCGGCCTTCCCCCTGACCCGCTCAACGAAACGACTAAAGTCAGGCCATGACGATCGATCCCGCTCCACCACCCGACGACGGGATCCGGGTCACTGCGGTTCGCCGGACATTCGGCAAAGTCGTGGCGATCGAGGAAGTGGACCTCGTCGCGCGCACCGGCGCGGTCACCGCGCTCATCGGCCCCAACGGCTCCGGTAAGACGACACTGCTCCTCATCCTGGCCGGTCTGATCCGCCCCGATGCCGGCCAGGTCCGGGTGGCGGGACTCGACCCGGTCACCCAAAGCTATGCCGCTCGCGCCCGCACCGGCTGGATGCCGGACACCTTCGGAACGTGGGACTCGCTGACGTCCCGCGAGGTCCTCACCACGGTCGGTGCCGCCTACCGGCTCTCCCGCGAAGCCGCCCGCAACCGGGCCACCGAGTTGCTGGAGACCGTGCACCTGACGCAGTATGCGGACACCCCGGCCCGAGTACTCTCCCGCGGCCAGAAACAGCGGCTCGGACTGGCCCGCGCCCTCGTGCACGACCCCGCGGTCCTCCTGCTCGACGAACCCGCCTCCGGTCTCGACCCGCGGTCCCGGGTCGACCTGCGCACCCTCTTGCGCGGCCTGGCCTCCGCGGGTAAAACGATCCTCGTCTCCAGCCACGTGCTCACGGAACTCGACGAACTGGCCGACGACGCCGTTTTCCTCTCACGTGGGCGAACCGTAGCGGCCGAGTCCGTGGCCACCGCATCACTGGCCCGGCGGACCTGGCGCATCCGCGCCCTCGACGCCGCCCCCCTCGCGGCGTGGCTGGACAACGCCCAAGTGCCGTTCACCACCGCGGACGACGGGGCGGCGCTCGTGGAACTCGACGGCGACGCCAGCGCGGTGCTGCTCCTGCGGGACGCCGTCGGCGTCGGGGTACCGATCGCCAGCATCGCCCCGGCCGGTGGCGCCCTGGAACAGACGTATCTCGCCCTGGAGGAGGAACGCGGATGACCGCCGCCCCACCCGCATCCCCACCTGACGGCCTCCGCATCCGGAGCGCATGGTCGGTGAGCTGGCACGGCGTCTGGACAGTCGCCGCGGTCGATCTGCGTCAGCGGGTCCGGTCGACCCGATGGCGGATCGCGTTGCTGGCCTGGTTCATCGCTGTCGGCGCGATCGCACTCTTGGCCGCGGGCGCACTCAACTCGGTGCTGGGCGGTTTCGAACCCGCTGATCGTGGCCCCATGGGACCGGCAGTCTTCGGGGTCGTGGTCTTCTTCGTGCTCTTCCTCGGCATGATGGTCGCACCGGCGCTGAGTTCGTCAGCGATCAACGGCGAGCGGGTGGCCGGAACCCTCGCCACCCTGCAGACGACCTTGTTGACCGCCGCCGAGATCGTACTCGGCAAACTTCTCGCGGCTTGGCTGGCGGCGATCACCTTCCTGATCGCGGGGCTGCCGTTCATCATCTGGTCGCTGACCCTCGGTGGCGTTCCGGTGGCCTCGCTCATCACCACGCTCGTCCTCGTCTCGGTGGAGCTGGCGGTCGTCTGTGCCATCGGGATTGGTTTCTCCGCGCTGGTCACCAAACCGTCCGGGTCTGCGGTGTTGACCTTCCTGGTGGTCGGCGGGCTGACCGTGGTGAGCCTGATCTTGTTCGCCTTCACCGCACCGTTGGTCGTCGCGCAGGAGGACACCCGGGTGTGGACGGTCCCGGCCGATTACGAATGGACGGAGACCGGCCCCGCACCTGTCTGCCAGTGGGAGACCCAGAAGGTCGAAAAGGTGCACACGGAACGCACCTGGTGGTTACTGGCGGTGAACCCGTTTGTGATCGTGGCCGACGCCGCACCCCCGAGCGGGAAGCTGGACACGACGGCAGATGCCGGTGATCCCTTGGCGGCCATCCGGCTTGGTGTGCGGACGGCCCGGACCGGACCCACCGACGAGGAGAACTGGTGCGGCGGGTTCGGGGAGAAATCGCCGGTCAAGGAAGTACCTCTGGATAAGCAGCCCGCGTGGCCGTGGGGGCTGGCCGTGAACGCGCTCATCGGCGGCATCGGCGTCACCACCGCAATCCGCCGGCTGCGGATACCGCAGGGCACCCTAGCGCGAGGCACCCGGGTGGCGTAGGCAGGTGCGGGTGGCGTATCCGACGTCCGCAACCCTATGACTCAGCCCCGGCCAGCACCCAGCCCTGGGCACGAGTCCGCGTCCGCCAGAACGTCCGGTACGGACCGTCCGCGGCGAGTAACTGCTCGTGTGTGCCTGTCTGAGCTACCCGACCGTCGGCGCGCAGGACGACGATCTGGTCCGCACCGGCGATCGTGGACAGCCGGTGCGCGACGACGATCCTGGTCCGGCCTTCGAGTCGGTCCAGTCCCTGGGTGATCGCCAGCTCATTCGCGGCGTCCAGGGCGCTGGTCGCCTCGTCCAGGAGCAGGATGGGCGCGTCCTTGAGGATCGCGCGTGCGATGGACACCCGTTGCCGTTCACCGCCGGAAAGCATCGAACCGCCCTCTCCGACCTGCGCCTGCCAGCCGCCCGCGAGCCTTGCAGCGATCTCGTCCACCGCCGCGGCCTCCCCCGCCGCGAGCACCTGAGCCTCGGTCGCACCGGGACGGCCCATCCGGATGTTGTCGAGCAGCGTTCCGGAGAACAAGAAGACGTCCTGGAACACCGGTGATATCAGCGACATGGTGTGCGCTGTCCCCAGTTCACGGACATCGACACCCCCGAGTAGCACAGCTCCGCCATCGACATCGTGGAAGCGCGCGATGAGTTTCGTCAGGGTCGTCTTTCCCGAGCCCGAGGGGCCGACGATCGCCGTGGTTGTGCCCGGTGCCACCTTGAACGAAACATCGTCGAGCACCATGGTCTGCGGCGTGTAGCCGAACCGCACGCCGCGCAACTCGACATCGACCGGGGTGGGGATCGGGGCAGGCTCCGCCGGCTCCGACAGTTCGGGCAGGGACAACAGCTCGTTTACCTCGGCCAAGGTCGCGTGGGATACCCGCAGGCTGGAACCGAGGTCGGCGATCATGATGAGCGGTTCGGCGAACCGCACACCGAGCACCATCGCGGCGACCATCGCGGGGGCGTCGAAGGCACCGTCCGCCGCCAACCACAAGGCGATCACCATCAGTAGTGTCACCACCGCCTGCACGGCTACCGCGAATGTCGACATGCCGATCGACCCGCTGATCAGCATCTTGCGCCGGGCGGCGTGCTGCTCGACCAATGCGTCGTGTACGGCACATGCAGTCCGCTCCGGCCCACCGAAGGCCCGGAGCGCGGGCTGCACCCGGGCGAACTCGACGATGCGCGAGGAGGAGGCGGCGATCGCCGCGGTATCGCGCGCGGTCCGGCGAGCGACGACCCCCGTGGTCGCCTTGTACGTCAGCCCCAACAACGGCGCACAGATCAGCACGGCAAGGGCGATCCGCCAGTCGATCAGGACGAGGCCGATCAACACGGTCGCCGGGGTGACGACGGCGTTCAGGATGAGCCGGAACAGGTGCGCGGGCACCTGGGCGATGTTCATGATTCCGGAGCTGGTCAACCGCGCGAGCCGGCCGGTGAGTGCGAGGTCGACGGTGCCCAACGGCAGCCGGGCGATCACATCGCCCAGTTCACGCTGCAGTTCAGAAGCCAGCTCGATGGCGATCCGTTGGGATTGCCGTGCCGCGACCCAGGTGGTCGACGCGAAGGCGACCGTCGCCAGCGCCAGCCACCCCACCGGAACCCAGATGTTCGCGTCCGGCGCGAATAGCGCTCGGAGTACCGGGACGAGGAGTACGAATGCGATTCCCTGGAAGAGCGCGGCGCAGGCGAAGAGAGCCAGCGTTGTGTCGTAGTGCCGCCGGGCGGAGGGTTCGAGCAGGTCACGTAGTTGCTTGATCATGCGAGCACTCCTTCTCGGCTCGCGGCGTCATAGACCGCCCATAGCCGCGCGTAGGTGCCACCGGCGGCGACGAGTTCGGTGTGGGTTCCCTGCTCGGCGATCCGCCCGCGTTCCAGGACGACGATCTGGTCCGCATGCACGATCGTGTGCAACCGGTGGGCAATGACGACGACCGTCCGCCCGCGAGCGAGGGTGGACAGCGCGTCCTGAATGGCGGCCTCGGAGTCCGGGTCCGCGAAGGCGGTCGCCTCGTCGAGGACCAGCACCGGAGTATCAGCCAGCAACGCTCTGGCGATGGAGACCCGTTGCCGCTCACCGCCCGAGAACTGCACTTCACTGCCGAGTCTCGCGTCCAGCCCGTTCGGCGCGGCCGCGATCCGGTCGACTATCTGGGCAGCCTCAGCCGCCGCCATGATGTCCTCGTCGCTCGCATCCGGCCTCGCCAGGGCGATGTTTTCCCGCAGGGATGCCTCCAGGAGGTAGTCGTCCTGGAAGACGAACCCGACCCGGCGGTAGAGGTCTTCCGGGGCGGCTGCCCGCAGATCGACCTCGCCGATGGTCACGTGCCCCTGCTGCGGATCGTAGAAACGTGGGATCAGCTGGGCCAGCGTGGACTTCCCGGAACCGGACGCACCGACCAAGGCCGTGACAGTGCCTGGCTCGAGCGTCAGACTCACGCCGTCCACGGCCGCGAGCGCGCCTGTCTCGGCGACGCCGGGTGCGGCCGGGAGCTGCGAGGCGGCTGGCTGCGCGGCGGGCGCTGCCGCCCCGGCGGTCGCGTCGTGTTCCGGGGTCTCCCCGTAACGGAAGGTAACGTCTCGCAGCGCGATCAGGTTTCCCTCCAGCGGCTGCGGGTCGGAGGGGTTCGGCATCGCCGGGATGTCGAGGAGCCCCTGGACCCGCGCGGCGGCCTTCATCGATTCCCTGATCTCCTGGAACCCGGCGCCGAGCGCGAAGACCGGCGCGGAGATCCCGACCCCGAGCACGATCCCGGCGAGCACGCTGATCGGGTCCGTGCTACCCGCGACGAGTACCGCGCCGGTCACCACGAGAACCAGGAGCGCGACCGGTGCCGCACTGACCACCTCGACCGCGGTTCCGGTCCGGGCGGCCTTCGCCATCCAGTCACTGAAGAAGCGTACGAACCGGTCGCAGGTCTCCTGGAACTTGTGGTGCGCCTTGCCAGTCTGACCGAAGGCCTTCACGACCGCGATTCCGCCCGCATACTCGACCGTCGCGGCGTTGATCTCGGCCAGCGACCGATCGTATTTGTCATACATCTCCATCGATCCACCCATGGAGTGCGCATAGAAGACCATCGCCAGGATGAGCGGGACCAGGGCGGCGAGCGCCATCCGCCAATCGACCACGAGGAGGTAGATCAGGGTGAAGACCGGCACCACGATCGCGGTAGTCAGATCAAGAACCGCATGGGCGACCATGTGGTGCAGCGCGGCGACATCATCCTGGGCGATCTTCTTGACCGTGCCGGAGGCATTGCGGTCGAACCAGCCCAACGGCAGCACCCCGAGGTGGTTCATGATCCGCATCCGCAGGCAGGAAGCGAGTTCGGCGTCCGCGAGATGCGTGACCACCATCGCCACGAACAGTGCGGCTATCCGCAGGGCAAGCGCGCCAGCCGCTATCCACACCCAGTGCCACGCCGCATCCGAATCGGCCGGGTCGGACAGCATGGCACGCGCGATTTCCACAATGGCGATATAGGGCAGCACCGCGGCAATCGCCGAGATCGCATCCAGGAGAACGGCGACGACGAGGGCACCGCGGATGGGTTTGACCAGGGCGCCGAGTGGGCTCTTGGTCGCTGTGGTCGGGGGCGTCGGTTGGGGCGTCGTTGCTGAGTTCACGGACTGTCCGAACGTCGAAGACGGATTGACGCGAGCAGTGTTCCACGCTTCGTTAGGTAAGGCAAACCTTACCTAACGAACTACGCCAATGGCACATCCGTCCGTTTCACACTATCGCCTGGATTGGACCTCGTCCGTGACACTCCCCCGCCCCCTCGAGCAGTCCACCCCCGTCGCCCGGACGGCCCGCCTGGGACCCGGAAAGTGCTGACAGATCCGGCCCGGCGGCGTCGCCGAGCGGCATCCACTGTCGCGCTCCGGTGGTCATCGGCAACGGGTGGCTATTGCGGCAGCTGTCCTGTCAGGGCGTCGGACGGCAACGGCGAGCATGACCAAGCCGATGACCACTTAGGCTGCCAGTCACGAGCGGTGCACGGTACCCCTCAACCTCAGGAGTGCAACGCGTCGTACTCGGCTTCGGCGGCCACGTCGTCGTCGACGTCGAGGCGCAGGTGTGCCAGCAGGAGCTGCAGGACGCGGACCGCGCTGGCGGCACGCTCGCCCCAGACGGAGACGTAGGAGAACTGCCACCACCAGAGCGCTTCGAGGCGACCACCTGCATCGAAATGCTGGAGTCCTTTGGCCAGCGCATCGGCGACGAGCGCGAGGTCACCGGAGACGGAGGCCGACCCGACCTCGACCCCGAACAACGGGTCGACGATCTCGGCGTAGTCGTCCAGACCGTCGAGCTGCTTTGCCAGTCCCTCATGGAGCGGGTCGAAGTCTGTTTCCGGGCCGGCATCGGGTTCGAATCGCTCGGTCGGGACGACATCGACCATGGCCCCGAGGCGAGCACCGGCGGCCAACATATCCGACGTCGCGAGCAACAACAGCGGAATCGCAGCCCCGGGAGCACCCCCGGAAGCCACCTCCGCCATCGTCGATAAGAATGCCCTGACCTGGGCAGATACCGACTCTGCTACGGAAGCGAGTTCCGACTCGCCCCTTGCCTCATCCACTGAGAACCCTCCTGCCTTCGAACGCCCTGCCGAGCGTTACCTCGTCTGCGTACTCCAAGTCTCCCCCAACTGGGAGCCCGGAGGCCAAGCGAGTCACCCTTAACCCCATCGGACCCAACATCCGTGCCAGATAGGTCGCGGTCGCTTCGCCCTCGACATTGGGGTCGGTCGCGATGATGACCTCCGTGACCTGCCCGTCAGCGAGCCGGGTCATCAACGCGGCGATGCGCAGGTCGTCGGGGCCGACGTTCTCGATCGGATTGATCGCGCCGCCGAGCACGTGGTATGTCCCGCGGTACTCCCGCGTTCGTTCGACCGCGACGATGTCCTTGGGTTCCTCGACCACGCAGATCGTCTCCGCCGACCGCCGGGGATCGAGGCAGATCCGGCATCGCTGCGATTCCGCGACGTTCCCGCAGACCTCGCAGAACCGCACGCGCTCCTTGACCTCGGTCAGCGCATCGACGAGCCGCCGCACGTCGACGGCGTCAGCGGCCAGGAGATGGAACGCGATCCGTTGCGCACTCTTGGGGCCGATGCCGGGGAGGTGACCGAGCTCGTCGATCAGGTCTTGAACCGCGCCTTCATACACGGTCCCAGCCTACGTGCAGGGTCCACCACCGCCGGCTCCCAACGCCTGGGCCGGTCACGTGGGACCGATCGGCCGATCAGGGCTGGTCGACGGATTCTTCGATGATGGTGCCGTTAAGGGTCTGCACCGCCAGCGGCACACCGACGACCCCGCTCGTGGTGATCTCGGGGTCGTCATCCGAGCGCTCATCGAAAGGGTCTGGTTCGACCGTCGGTCGTGGCGCGGGCGATGTGCCCGACGGTCGTCCCGCTTGTGGGCGATCAGCCGGAAGGCCGGCAGGCGGGTGGGCGGCGGCGCGGGGCAGCTCCGGATTCGGGTTCCGGCCGGCCGGTGCTGATCGACGGTCGTCCTGGGGCGGAGCCGGCCGCCGGGGAGCTGGTCCCGGATCGGGCGGCGGTGGCTCGTCCTCGGGCGGCGGCTCGGGCAACGGAACTCCGGCCAGCCACGCGTCGTCGGCCGCTTGTGCAGGCGTGGGGCGTCGAGCCGGCTCCGAGTCGCCGTTCTCAGGCTGAGGCCCGCTCTCCGGCACCGGCCGCGACGATGCACTCGGGTTCGGACCGGCCTCCTGCCGTGAGGCGACCGGCGGGGACGAGGACCCGCCTTGCTGCTCCGCCGACCACGTCTGCTCCGCCTGTCGCGCAGGTCGCCCCGGCTCAGCCGGACGGCCCGGCCCCTCGTCGAGTCGGGCTTCGACCCGCACCTGCACGCCGAGGGTCTGGTAGAGCGCATCTTGGACAGCGCCGGTGTGCCGGGTCGAGGAGAACGTCCGCGCGAGCCCGGGCGAGGGGAAGGCGAGGTACAACACCTCGGTGGTAAGTTCAGCGACCTGCGCATTCGCACTCACCAGGGACCACGTCGCGCGGCTGTGCCGAACCGCCTCCAAGACCTCGGGCCAGCGGTGCCGCACGTCCTCCGTCGCGAGCGCCGCTCCGGCGACGCGCTCGGCGGCCTGCGCCTGGGCCTGGACCGGCGATGAGGCTGGGGCCGCCGATGGGGCTGGGGCCGCCGATGGGGCTGGGGCTGCCGAGGTGCCCTCCGCGACGACGGGCACTGCTTCCACTCGCCCAGTGTCGGCAACAGCTGTCGGCCCCAACGCCGCCCTACCAGTGACGGGCGCCGGAGCGGGTGTCGGGTCCGTGGTGGCGACCGGGTTCACGGTGACGCCGCTCGCCCTCGGCTCGGGGGCCGTCGCCACGGATACCGGCTGTTGGGCGGGGCCGGGGCTCGAGGTGTGCACCGAAGCCTCAGCCCGGCTCGACCGCCCTTCAGGCACCTCGCCGGCCTGACGTGCCACCTCCCCCCGTTCCAGCCGGTCGAGTCGCGCGCCGAATCCGGCGGCACCGTCATCCGCGCTGGGCAGAAGCAACCGAGCGCACAACAACTCCAGGTGTAGCCGCGGTGACGTCGCCCCGGTCATCTCGGTCAGGGCGGCGTTGGTCAGATCGGCGGCCCGCGACAACTCGGCCAGGCCCAGGTTCATCGCCTGTACCCGCATCCGCTCGAACTGGTCGGCCGGAACCGCCCGGAGCACTGCCTCGGCCGACTCCCCGGAGACGGCGATCACCACGAGGTCGCGCAGCCGCTCCAGCACGTCCTCCACGAACCGCCGGGGTTCGTGCCCGGTGTCGATCACCCGCTCGACCACCCGGAACATGCTGGCCCCGTCACGGGCGGCGAGAGCATCGACGACGTCGTCGAGCAACGTCGCGTGGGTGTAACCCAGGAGCGCGACGGCGGTCTCGTAGTCGACCGACCCCTGATCGGCTCCCGCGATGAGCTGATCCATCACGGACAAGGAGTCACGGACCGAGCCGCCGCCCGCCCGCGTGACCAGTGGGATCACACCGGAGCCCACCCGCACGCCTTCGGCAGCGCACAACTCTTCGAGGTAGGGGCCGAGGACGTCGGGGGCCACCAGCCGGAACGGGTAGTGGTGAGTGCGGGAACGAATGGTGCCGATGACCTTGTCCGGCTCCGTCGTGGCGAAGATGAACTTGATGTGTTCGGGCGGCTCCTCGACCAGCTTGAGCAGGGCGTTGAACCCTTGCGTCGTGACCATGTGGGCCTCGTCGAGGATGAAGATCTTGAACCGGTCCCGGGCCGGAGCGAAGGCGGCACGCTCGCGCAGCTCGCGCGCGTCATCCACGCCGTTGTGCGAGGCGGCGTCGATCTCGACGACGTCCAGGGAGCCGGGCCCGCCCCGGGCCAGTTCGATGCAGGACGGGCACCGCCCACAGGGAGTGTCCAGCGGCTTCTCGGGAGTGTTCGCGGCGCAGTTCAGCGTGCGGGCCAGGATCCGGGCGGAGGTCGTCTTGCCGCAGCCACGCGGACCCGAGAACAGGTAGGCGTGGGTCACCCGGCCCGTGCGCAGCGCTTGCCGCAACGGACCGGTGACATGCTCCTGACCAATGACCTCGGCGAACGTCTCCGGTCGGTAGCGGCGATACAAGGCGATGCTCACCCCGGCCACTCTAGACGGCCCAGCCCACACCGCTGCCCTATCGGTGCAGCGCGACCCGGGCCAGCCAGTTCCCAAGCAACTGCACGCACTGGACGATCAAGACCAACCGCTATCCGGCGAGTCGTGTGGCGGCCAGTCTGTTGAGCGACACGTGCTGTTCGGCGGCCTCGATCGCGAGTTGTCGGTGTGCTTCGGGCGTGATGCGGACAACGAACTTTCCCGAGTAGGTGCGATCAGCGATCGCCTCGGGCGGAGTCTCACCACTGACGGCCATGTCTTCCAGAACGTCGGCGACGACAGTACGAATACCCTCGAACGCCTCGCTTGGGGTGTCGGCGAGCCAGGACAACGAAGGCATCTCGGCCACCGTCGCGACGTACTGTTCGTCTTCGCGCGACCAGCGAACGCGGTAGGCGTAGTGCTCTGCGTTCATGCTGCTCCCTCCAGCTTCTCGATCGCCTGTAGGACCTGCCGGACTTGGTACACCTTTGCCTTGCCATGGTCAGACTGGATGTTCACCCGCGGGTCCCCCTGCCACGGCATCCGATAGACCCGGTGAGATGTGCCCTGTTGACGCGGTGCACCGAAGAAGTGATCGCACACCTTCACGAGGTCGTTGAACCTGACACCAGCAGGATTCGCCCGCATTCGGGCTAGCAGCTGCTCCACGTTCGGCACAGCTCCAATAGTACTATTAATGATACTAGCGATCGTTCACCTGCGCACAGTGAACGCTCGGCCCACACCGCCGCCCTATCGGTGCAGCGCGACCCGGGCCAGCCAGTTCCCAAGCAACTGCACGCACTGGACGATCAGGATGATGACGACGACGACCACACCCGTCACGAACCAGTCGTACTGCCGGTAACCCTGGACGATCGCCAGGTCGCCCAGTCCACCCGCCCCGAGGTAGCCGCCGATCGCAGACATGTCGAGCACCCCGACGAAGAGGAAGGTGTAGCCGAGGATCAGCGGCGCCAGGGCTTCGGGGATCAGGACTGTCGCGATGATCCGCAGACGGGAGGCGCCCATCGCCCGGGCTGCCTCCACCACACCGGGGTCGATGCCGACCAGGTTCTGCTCCACCAGCCGTGAACACGCGAAGGTCGCCATGACGCACATCGCGAAGGTGAACGCCTCGATCCCGATCGTGCGGCCGATGACGGCGTGGGTCAGGGGGCCGAGGGCCACGAGGAAGATGATGAACGGGATCGGCCGCACGATGTTCACGGCGATGTTCAGGACGGCGAAGACGGCTCGGTTCGCCAGCAGGTTGCCGCTTCGCGTGACGTACAGCCCCAAGCCGAGGATGAGTCCGCAGAACCCACCCACGCCCAGCGTGATGAGCACCATGTACGCCGTCTGACCGAGGGCCGTGACGAGCAGGGGCATCAACTCGTTCAGCGTCATCGGTCGCTCCCCTCCGGGCTGGGCGCCACGGTGGGCGCAGCCCCGGCGGACGGCGCCGCAGCGGGCGGCACCACCGCGGACGGGTCCAACCGGGGGTCGGCCGCGGTACCGAGGTCGACCACATCGGTCACCTCGCGCAACGCCCCCACGGCCGCGTGCACAGCGGCATCGGAACCCACCAGCTCAACCGTCAACGAGCCATACGGCCGCTGCGCCACCTCCGTGATCCCGCCGTAGACGACGGTCCCGTCGACCCCGTGCTCGCGCAGCGTGCGGGTCAGGAGGGCGGATGAGCCGTTGACCTCATCGACCCCGATGGTCACGATCCGGCCGGGGTGGCGCGCGCGCAGCCGGTTCAGCACTTCGGCGCTAGGCCGGTCCTTGAGCGCGGTGGCGACGAACCGCCGGGTGACCGGCTGCTCGGGCGCCGAAAAGACTTGATAGACGTCGCCGAGTTCGACGACCTTGCCGTGTTCCATGACCGCGACCCGGTGGCATGCCTGGCGGACCACATCCATTTCGTGAGTGATGATCACGACGGTGATACCCAGCTCCTGATTCACCCGGCGCAGTAGGCCGAGGACATCTTGGGTGGTCTCTGGGTCGAGTGCGCTGGTGGCCTCGTCGGCCAGCAGGATCTTCGGGTTGGTGGCGAGCGCGCGGGCGATCCCCACCCGCTGCTTCTGCCCGCCGGAGAGCCGGGACGGGTACGCGCGGGCCTTGTCGGCGATCCCGACGAAGTCCAACAGCTCCGCGACCCTGGCGGCGATCTTCTCACGAGGCCAGCCCGCGACCTTCAGCGGGTACGCAACATTCTTGGCGACTGTGCGCGACCCCAGCAGGTTGAACTGCTGGAAGATCATCCCGATGCCGGCCCGCACATGCCGCAGTTCGCTCTCCCGCATCGCGGTGAGTTCGACGCCATCGACCTCCACACTGCCCGAGGTGGGCCGCTCCAACGCGTTGATCAGCCGGACCAGGGTGCTCTTCCCGGCACCGGAGTAGCCGATCACGCCGAAGATCTCCCCCGCCCGGACCTCGAGGGTGACGCCGTCGACTGCCCGGACCTCCGCACGGTCGGCGCGGAAGACCTTGGTCGCCTCCCGGAGCCGGATCAGGGGCTCGCCGGTTGCGGCGGTCGTCATGGGTTCTCCTCGGTCATGGCACGGTGTCACGGATGCTGCCCGGTCCGGCGGGCCGTCGGTGAGCATTCTCCCTCAGCCGACGGCCCGCCGGACCGCAAGACTCAGCCCTGGTTCTTCAGGTTCTTCTCGATACCGGCCAGGATCTTCTCGAGTTCGGCACCCGTGTTGTTCTTGAATACTGCGCTGTCGCCCCAGACCTCACGCGCGGAGTCCTCAACGGGCTTGGAGTGGTAGATCTCCACAAGCTTGGCGAAGGTCTCGTTGTCCTTGTCCTCTGCCCGGGCAACCCACACGTTGATGTAGGGCTCGGCCGCAGCGGAGTCGGGGTCGTCCGAGAAGATGGCGTCCGAGGTCGACAGATCCGCGTTGACAACGAAGTCGTTGTTGATGATCGCCGCATCGACATCCTTGAGGGCAATCGCGGTCTGACCGGCGTCGACAGCCGTGACCTTGACCTTCGAGGCGCTCTTGTCGATGTCGGCCGGGGTGGAGAAGGAGTTCCCGCCACCCTTGAGCGTGATCAGCCCGGCGTCTTGCAGCACCAGCAGGGCGCGGGCCTGGTTCGTGTCGTCGTTCGGGATGGCGACCTCACCACCGTCGGGGATGTCCTTCACGGACTCGTGCTTCTTGGAGTACAGGCCCAGCGGGTAGACGGCCGTGGCACCGATCGGCACCAGGTCGCTATTCGACTTCACGTTGAAGCCAGCGAGGAACTGCAGATGCTGGAACTGGTTGAGGTCGAGGTCCCCGTCCTTCAGTCCCTGGTTGGGCAGCTGGTAATCGGAGAAGTTGATCAACTTGACGGTGATCCCCTCCTCGGCCGCAGCATCCTGGAAGACCTTCCAGTAGGGCTTGCCCGAGTCGACGACACCGATCTTGATCGGGTCGTCCTTGGTCCCGGCCGCAACGCTGTCGGCATCCGAACTTCCGGCGCAGGCGGACAGGGCGGTGGCGGCGGCGAGGCCGAGGGCGATGATGGCGGCGCTGGTACGCAGGCGGCGGTTCATGAGGTGTCCTTTTCGAAGAAACGTGCTGATCAGGGCTTGGAGCACAGGTCCGATCCGCCAGCCGGGAGGCTGGGGACGACGTGGGGTGGCCGGCAAGAACGGCTGGAGTAACGCAATCGGCGACAGGTCGATCTCGGTTTTCCGATGTCGGCCGTGCTGGTCCTCGGCGAAAGAACGCGCAAGGGCCTGCGACGAGGGAACTCCTGACTGGAAAGACGCGCTCCGCTGGGTTTCAACCTCGGAGCGAAGCGGCAATCAGCCGTGCTGCCGGCTGCGCATTCGCCCCGCGCCGCCCATACCGCAGCACTGCGGCATGCATGCGCAGGAGACTGCGCATGCGGACGAGGTCGAGAGCGAGATCATGCGGACATGATGCGGCGCCGAGGACGCCGAGCGCCAATCCGCGAGTGAGACTTCTCGGTATTCGAGACGGCTCGTTCCATGAACGCTCACCGGCAGGATGGGCGGGGCGCAACCTTCGGGCCACGCCGCAACGCCCTACCCCTGCGCCCTACACCCGTCCGAGCCCGTCGATCTGCGCCACCTCATCGGGGTTGAGCGCCACCGCGAGGCCGGCCAGGTTCTCGTCGATCCGCTCGGCGTGCACCGACTTCGGGATCACCACGAACCCGTGCTCGATGTGCCAACGCACCACGACCTGCGCCGGTGTCACCTGGTGGCGCTCGGCGACTTCGGTCAGCACAGGGTGGTCGAGATCACTGCGCCGGAACGGGCTGTATCCCTCCAGGACGATGCCTCGCTTGTGCAATCCGCTGTCGATGTGCGCGTCGTACTCCGCCGGGCTCCACGGGATCTGGTTCACCGCCGGGGTCTCACCGACCTGCTCGGAGAGGATGTCGCACTGCTCGACGGAGTAGTTGCTCACCCCGATCGACGCGGCGTAGCCCGAGTTCCGGGCCTCGACGAACCGTTCCCATACCCATGGGGACGCCTCGCCCGACGGCGGCCAGTGCACGAGCCACAGGTCCACATAGGCCGTGCCCAGGGCGCCCAGCGAGGCCGCCAAGGTCTCCTGCTCACGGCCGGCCGCCTCCGGCGGGAGCTTCGTCGTCACGAAGAGCTGTTCGCGCGGAACCCCCGAATCCCTGATGGCCCGGCCGACCTGGTCCTCATTGGCGTACATCGTGGCGGTGTCGATGTGGCGATAGCCGACGTCAAGAGCATGGCGCACGGCGCGGTAACACTCGTCCCCCGACGACCGCCAGGTGCCGAGGCCGAAAAGCGGCATCTCGCCGCCGGGCAGCGACGCCGTCGGGATCGTGGGTGCGGTGGAATCGGTCATGCTTCCAGTCATACCGTTCCGGGCAGCCGAAGGCCAGCGGCGGGCTCCGGGCATGCAAGGACCCCCCGCACACCCACCAGAGCTCACCTACCCTTGCTGCCTTCCGGCCCTGGGGGAGTTCGGCGAGATAATGCCGCACGAGGGGTCGCGGACAGTTTAACAGGATCGACACGCCCGTCTTGCTCCGCCCTGCGGCTCCGAGACTCCGGGGCATGCGCGAACGGTGCATGCGCACGAGGACCTGATGGCGGCGGCCTCGGCGCTCGCGGCGCGCGGGGCGTGTACCGGCCTGCGATTCGGCAGCCGAGTCCGGTTCCGGTATCCTCGGGAGGCCGTCGCCGAACACCACCGTTCACGGAGGTTCAACGCTGGCACCGAGGAGGATTCGCCTAGTGGCCTATGGCGCACGCTTGGAAAGCGTGTTGGGTTAACAGCCCTCGGGGGTTCGAATCCCCCATCCTCCGCCATGTTTCGAATGTTTGAACCTCAGTTTTCTGAGCGGTCGCTGGGGTCCTTCGCGTATGCGAGTGGCCCGGGTCCGAGTCGCCACTGAGGCCGCCGTCAGCACCGACCTTGCTCGTGTGGATGCGGACTCTCCGTGATCGACACGTTTACGTTGTCGGGACGGCGTTCGTCCTCCACACGACCGGACGTGCGAGCAGACCGCGGCTTAAGCGGATAGGCCCCTCACCGGCTAACCGCGAGCAAGGGGCCTATCCGTGTGGGACCGTTCCTACGAGAGCGCGGGTCAGCGGCTGGGTAGTCGCTACTGGCTCCAATCCGCTCAGCGGTACCTGGTGCCGCTACAGCTCGGGCACGGCGGCAGCGTGTCGGTGGCGTCGTCGAGCCTGACGGTGGTTCCGCATTTGATGCACCGATAGGTTCCGCTACCAGGCTTCTCGCCAGTGTGAGGCATGATCGTCCCTTTCCTTTCTTGGCTGCATGCTCATGCATGCATAAAGAGCTAATCATGAAGGTCTGACACTCCCGCCGACCGCCGATGTCACGGTGATCGCGAAGGTCACGGACTGCCCCGTCTTGGCATCGCTCACGGTCACCTAGGTGGTGCCGACGCCAAGCGGCGCGAAGCCGGGATTGAACGTTGCCGAACCGCGCGTGCCGCGCTCCTGGAAAGTGACGAGGCCGGGTGTCGCGACCCCGCCGCGCCAGTCCGCCTCCTGACCCTCACCGACCACGATCACGATGGCTGAGTCGAGCGGAACATCGTAGCTCTTGCCGTCGGTGGTATCTGGGCCGATGAACACGGGCGGCAGTTGCTGTGCCGTCGCGTGCGAGGGGACTTGGCCCGGCTGTCCGTCGCCGGTGGCGCACCCAGCGCGCGCTACTGGACCGATGGCTGCCATCGCCTCTGTCGCGGCTACGGCTCGCCGGGTCACTCCCCTGGTGGCGGAATGGGCCGGGATCGCATTTCGTGATGAAGCGCCCATGCTCGAAACTAGCCTTGGGCTTTCGTCGGCCGGTTGTGATGAGGCGCAGAAATGCCACCGTGCCCCCCGGTCTCGAACCGCGACTGCACTCTGCCATTCTGCTGTCATTGATAGCAGAATGGAGGTATTGATGGCAGTGCTGACGGTACGAAACGTCCCCGACGAGGTACACCGCGCCCTACGTGTGAAAGCCGCCGAACACGGGCGGAACACAGAAGCAGAGGTCCGCGAGATCCTTGCCGCTGCGGTGATGCCTGCCCAGCGGCTTCGACTGGGCGAGGCGCTGGCGTCGCTTGGTCGAGAGCTGGCTCTCAGCAACGCAGATGTCGATGCGCTCGAAGCTGCCTGGGATCGTACGCCCGCCACGCCCTTGGACTTCTCGTGATCCTTCTCGACACGAATGTCATCTCGGAGGCGATGCGCCCGCAGCCCGCGCCTGAAGTGAGCTTCTGGCTGAATGCTCAGACCGCGGAAACGCTCTTCGTGTCGAGTGTGACTCTGGCCGAGTTGCTGTTCGGGATCGGCACCCTGCCTACCGGAGCCCGAAAGGACCGCCTGGCACAGGCCCTCGATGCGCTCTTGCAGTCGTTCCACGGGCGGGTCCTACCATTCGACCACGCGGCAACGAAGTACTACACCGAGCGTCTCGCGGCTCACTTTCTCGATGTGACAAGTTCGGCCGACGCATGCTGTTTGGCGAGCTTCTTGTCGAACGTCAACAGCGGCTCGTTCCCGGACATGTGGGCCTCTTCGGCGAGATAGCAGTCGGTGTACGACAGGGCGGGATGCGCCTCGAACTGACTGATCGCGGCGTCAAGGAGCACCTTGTTCGCCTCGATGCTCGGGTCGGTCACCAGCGCGCGAACGATCTCAGCCACCTGAGGACGTGATAGGTCGTAGTGGTGGGTGAGGGCGTGAACAACCTCACTGATGGCCGTGTCGGTGACGCGGTAGTGCGCCCCAGCCCGCGTCACGAGATCTCGAACCACCTGATACTGCTCCGGCACATCACCCAGAACCAGCCGGAGCAGAAGGTTCGTGTCCAGTGTTGCGGGCATCTCAGACCCTCGGCTCGCGAGCCTCATAGAACCCATGGACATCCTCCAGCGGTGGTGTCCCTGGCTTGACCCAGGAGCCGAAACGTGCGGACAACTCGTCCCAGGTCTCCCGGCGCCTGATGGTTGCCACAGGCTCGTCCGCACTGCTGTCGAAGACGACGGTATCTCCTGGGCGAAGGCCCAGCTTGCGGCGCAGTTCGGCTGGAATCACGACCTGCCCCTTGCTGGAAATGGTAGCCGTCAGCACCTCTCCACCCACTCTCAACGAAACGGTTTACATCTGGCTCGACACTTTACTCGTCACACCGTGGAGTAGGTAGTAGACCGGAGCCGGCTGGGCGCTGGTCGACGTCGGGACCACGATGACAACTGGCCAGGCTGCTCCATCGGCCGGGGCCAGCACGACGCCGTGCCGACGGCCGCCTTGTTCGTGACCGCGCGGACGCCCCAGATCAACGCGATACACCGCCCCGCGGATCACCATGCGTCATGGCTCGCTGGTCAAGTCCTCCCCAGCCAATCGCTCCATATCCTCCTGCACGTTACACAGAAGCTCAACAGGCTCAAGAGCCCGGGCACTGATTCCGCGTCGAATATCGGGGGTCGGAGTGCCCGCAATATTCGGCAATCCGCTCAGACGCCCGCGGTGACGAATCCTCGTAGCCAGTCCAACAACTCCGCAGCTTTCTCCGGCGAATCGGCCTCGACGAACATTCGCAGCACCGGCTCGGTTCCGGAGAACCGCAAGAGCGCCCAGTTGTCGTTCTCGAGCAGGATCTTGGTGCCGTCCAAGTGGCTCACGCTGACCACCGGATACGGACCCACCTGCGTCAACGGCTCGGCTGCCAGTCGCCGCGGCACAGCGATCCGCATCTCCGGCGTCGCCGGCACGCCCGCCTCCAGGGTGTACAGGCGGCCGGTGATCTCATAGATCATCTCGCGCAGCTCGGAGATCTTCTTGCCGGTTCGCGCCAGCATCTCAACCACCAAGGCACACGCGAAGATCCCGTCCTTGCCGAGCAGCCAGCCACGAATCGTCAACCCGCCCGAGGACTCCCCACCGAGCAGCGCGCCGATCTCTTCCATCCCGGCCGTGACGAACTTGAAGCCCACCCGGACCTCACGCGACTCCTCACCGAAATGCGCCGCCAACCGGTCCAGCAAATGGGTCGTCGCCAGGTTGCGCACCACCCCGCCGGACTCCCCGCGCACCTCATGCAAGTACCAGTACAGGAGCAACAACAAGTCATTGGTCGAGATGTACTCACCGGTCTCATCGACGATGCCGATGCGGTCCGAGTCGCCATCGGTGGCCATCCCGAGGTCGAATCGCCCAGCACCGTTGCGGATCATGTCGATAAGCGTCGACAGCCGCTGCAAATCGGGCGCCGGAGCCACTCCCCCGAACAGCGGGTTATGCGTCGCGTGAATGAACTCCGAGCGCACCCGCATGTCGCCGAGGATCGTGCCCAAGGTGAGCTGACTCGTGCCGTACATCGGGTCGACCAGAACGTGCAGCTCGGAACCGCGCACCGCCTCGGTATCCACGATCTTTTCGATCGCGTCGATATACGGAGTGCTCAGCGGCCGGTCGACCACGATCCCCGCCGCCCGCGCGAGGTCGATGTCCAAGGTGATCAGGTCGTCGACGGTGAGCGCATTCGCCTCGTCCTGGAATCGGTCGGTCTCGTCGTCCAACGGCAGGGACCCGTCGCGGCGAAAGACCTTCATGCCGTTCCACTCCGGCGGGTTGTGGCTGGAGGTGACGATGATTCCATAGGCCGCACCCAGGTATGGGGCGGCGAAGGTGACCAGCGGGGTCGGGACGTCGTCGGGCAGCAGGGTGACCGGGATGTTGTTGCCTGCGAAGACCTCGGCGGCGGCCACGGCCGATTCGCGGGACAGAAACCGTCGGTCCCCACCGATCACGACGCCGTGGTGGTCGATGCCCTTGCGCACCGCTTCGTTCGCGATCGCCTGGCACAGCCGCCGAACATTGGCCATCGTGTAACCCTCACCGATGACCGCGCGCCAACCGCCCGTGCCGAAGACGATCTTGGTGTCGGTGTTCTTGGTAGGCATGAACAGGCGCTTGAGCAACACATCGGCGGCCTCCTGCAGCTCGGCCGGGGTGTTGATACCGCGCACCTCATCGGTGTCATAGATCCGGTAGTCGGCGATGGCCTTGTCGGCGGCCAACACCCGTCGAGCCAGCTCGGTGAGGCGGTGTTCGCCCTCAGCAGCCATCGTGTCCAGTTCGCCGAAGAGCAGCGCCGGACCGGCGACATACGCACCGACGTTGATCTCCGGCCGCTCCTCGCTGGAGGCCGCAGCCCGGTCCTCGGGTTCGAGGATCGCGGAGACCTGCCCATCGGTGCGGACCACCCGGCCGTAGGTCGGCGCGGCATCGGCGACGACAGCGGTGAGCAGCGACAGGTCCGCACCCCGGAGGGTATGCCGGTTGAGCAGGCCCAACAGGGAGGCAGATCGCAGCAAGGGCGTATCGGCGTAGGCGACCAGTACCGTCTGCGGATACAGCGTACGAATCGCGGCCCGGGCGGCTAGTACGGCATCCCCGGTCCCGAGAGGTTCGGCCTGCTCGACGTAGGTGAGGTCCGGTCCCAGCGACTCGCGGACGGCGGTGTCCCCAGCGGCCACAACGATGACGATGCGTTCCGTCGGCACCACCGCGCGAACATTGGCGACGACGAGTTCGACCACCGTGGCATCCCCGAGCGGGCTGGTCAGCAGGGCACGGGATGCCTCGTCATGTCCGGCGGCCAGCACGACGGCGGCTCGTTCGCGTGCCGCCTGGGGACCTACGGCCCAGGGGGTGTAGCTGTGCTGTTGCTGGATCATGGCGGTGTCCTCGCTTGCTGCCTCGGTTACCCACCAGGTTACGCCAGAGTCCTCACAAATTCATCGCCGCTGCCACTCGGCACCCTGGGGACGCGCCGCCCGGAGAGTCTGCGACCCGGCCGCCCGTTGCGTCGACCCACTGCAGGGGGTTACATCCCCCTCACCTTGAGCGGTTCCGTGCTGCCGGAAGGGCATTAGACCCCGAGCGCTGAAGCCGTAGGAACCGACCCCTGGCGCCCTGGCGGGATGCCGACCACCGGACTGCCCCTGACCTGGAAACCGTTCAGCGGGCTGGCCGCCATCGTTGAGCCAACCGGGAGTCGATGCCATGGCGCACGCTACGCGCCGTTGTATCCCTCTTCGAAACCCTCCCAAAATGCGGCCCAACCGCCGCTGAATACCATAAACAACAGAAAAAGCGTGAAAACGCCGCCGATGATGACACCGGCGATTGCCATGCCCCGCCCCTTTTGGTCTGATTGGCCGATCTTTGTGAGGGCGACGATTCCGAGAATCAGGCCGACGGGAGAGGAGAGGAAACACGAAATGAACCCCGCCAGCGAGACAACCAGCGAGGCGATAGCCAGGCCATTGGTTTTCGCAGGTGCTGCGTAGTTCGCGTACGGCTGACCATACGGCTGCCCGTAGGGAGTCGGTTGCCCATACGGCTGCTGGCCATACGGCTGCTGGCCGTACGGCTGCTGGCCATAGGGCTGCTGACCCGGAGCAGGCTGGCCGTATACGGGCGGTTGACCATAGGGCTGCTGGCCATAGGGCTGCTGACCCGGAGCCTGTTGGCCGTAGGCCGGAACACCCTCCGGCCGGGGGGTGGACTGGCCGGCCGGGGTTCCGCTCGGCAGTGCCATCTGCCCGTATCGCGGCGCACTGGAGCCCGTCGAGGTGATCGAGGCATCGCTGGCCGAAGGTGCCGCGTAGGGGTCCTGCGGGCGGGCGAACTGCCCGTACTGGGGAGCCGGCGCACCAGTCGGCTCGGTCGGCTCACCGCCGAAGGGCGTTCCGGGGGTCGAAGTCATAGCAGTACGCTAACCGCCTTACCGGCATACTGGCGAAATCCCAGCACACGGAACTCCGGTCGACTGAGACGATTGCCGGAATCGACCAGAACCGATGAGGCGCCTTACCTGTTCGTGGGTCGTGCGCGATTCGATACGCTATGTCAATGACAACGACACCTCCCGGCCCCACGGGGGACAGCGCAGGGAACCCGAACCCGTACGGACCGCCGTCGGGTAACGAACCCGCCAGCACTCCGGCCCCGCCGCCCTACGGCCAGCCGGCTCCGGGCCAGCCGCCTGTCTACGGGCAACCCGCACCCGGTCAGCCACCGGCCTACGGCCAGTCCGTTCCCGGCCAACCGCCCTACAGCCAGCCGACCACTTACGGTCAGCCTTACGGCAGCTACCAGGCAGCTGCTCCGAAGACCGCAGGCATGGCTATCGCCTCCTTGGTGACTTCGCTGGTGGGTCTTTTCTGTGGTATCACTTCGTTCGTCGGCATCATCCTCGGCTTTGTCAGCCTGTCCCAGATCAAGAAGACGGGGCAGAAGGGCCAAGGCATGGCCATTGCCGGAATCGTCATCGGGGTCTTCGGCGCCATCTTCGTGATCTACAACTGGGTTGCTGACCCGTTCGACCTGAGGGCTGCTGGCGACTTGGCCGCGGTGGTTGAGCTCGCGCGATGAGCGACGCCCCGTCATCCCCGTTCTCCCTTCCGGGGGAGAACGGGGGGCGTCCAGCCACGCCACCGCCGCCTCCTCCCCCGGCACCGCCGAACCCGACCGCCTCCGCCGCACCGGCACCGGCCTCCTACCCCCCGGCGGCGACACCGACCGGTGTGCAGAACCCCCAGGCCGATTACGCACTCGGTAGCTACTACGCGCCGGGCTGGGAAGCCACCAGTGCCCCCAAGTCGCCCCTGGACGGAGTGTCGGCCGCGTCGATCCCCGCCGGCCTGTTACTCGGACCGGTCGGTGTCGGCCTGGGTGTCGCGGGACTGTCCCGCACCAAGGAGAAGCACACCCGGGGCCGGAGTCTGGCCATCTCCGGGATCGCCATCGGCACCGTTGTCACCCTTGCGTGGGGCGTGGGAGCGTGGGCCGGCTGGAACAGGGAAGCCCAGACGAAACCACTCACCGCAGATGTCACGTCGACGCAGACGGCACACTCCCGACAGCTCGTGCTGGGCAACTGCCTCGCGGAGCTTCCCGCGAACGGTGATGTCGCCAAGGTCAAGGTCGTGCCCTGCAAGGAGGAACACCGAGCCCAAGTGGTCGCCCGCACCGAGTTCGACGACGACGCGTCCTGGCCCGGACAGGACGCGGCCAACGGACAGGTCGCCCGGATCTGCGTGTCCGACGTCCTGAGCAAGAACGCACCCGCCGATCTGGAACTCGTCGTCTGGGCGCCGAGCAAGGGATCTTGGTCGGATGGCGATCGGGTGGGGCTGTGCCTCGCCGGATCGACGTCGGCCCTCCCGGACAACCTCCTCGACTGAGCAGGCGGGGTCCACCGATCGCGGACCCCGCCCACCACGAGCCAGCCCGGGCCTTCGGCGTACTGTGTCGAATATGGCCAAACTGAATCCGTATCTCAGCTTCAAATCGCAGGCGCGCGAAGCCCTGGAGTTTTATCAGTCGGCGCTCGGCGGTGAGCTGACCATCTCCACCTACGCCGCGACGCCAGAGATCGCGGCGATGCTGACCGACCCGGCGGACGCTGATCTCGTGATGCACGGGCAACTCGACACCCCCGGCGGGCTCACGCTGATGGTGTCCGACACCGGCTCGGCGATGCCGTATGTGGCCCCGACTTCAGGAATGACGGTGGCCCTCACCGGCGGACCGGCGGACCACGAGTACATCAAGGCCGCCTTCGACGCGCTGTCCGAGGGAGCCACCCCGGGAGTGCCTCTGGAGCAGGCGCCGTGGGGTGACTACTACGGGCAGCTCACCGACCGTTACGGCATCTCCTGGATGTTCGACATCGGCACGCAGTGACAGCGGCCGAATGACCGTAAAGGCGGGCCGCGCACTGCCGGTGAGCGGCCCGCCGCCGGTTGCATTGCCGCGCGCCATGCCGCGCGGCCCAGGGCGAGCAGCCTAGGCCTTGCGGCTGACGACGAGGCCCGGGCCGGTCGGCGCGCCCGCCGCACTACCCCCCGCAGCCTCAGCGTTCTCCGCCGAATCAGCCGCCGGGCGGTCCACCACGATGGTGTCGCCGTCGGCAACCTCACCCGCCAACAGCAGCCGGGCGAGCTGGTCGCCGATCTCCCGCTGCACCAACCGCCGCAGCGGCCGGGCACCGAAGGCGGGGTCGAAACCCTCCAAGGCCAGCCACTCTCGCGCTGCGGGCCGGACGTCGAGGACGATCCGCCGGTCTGTCAGCCGCTTACCCAGCGCCGCGACCTGCAGATCCACGATGGTGCCCAGTTCCTCGATCGACAGCGGGTCGAAGAGAATGACGTCGTCCAGACGGTTCAGGAACTCCGGCTTGAAACTCGCCCGTACGGCTGCCATCACCGAAGACCGTTTGGTGGCGTCGTCGAGCAGCGGGTCCACGAGGAACTGCGAGCCGAGGTTCGAGGTGAGCACGAGGATCACGTTCCGGAAGTCGACCGTGCGACCCTGGCCATCGGTCAGGCGGCCGTCGTCGAGCACTTGCAGGAGCAGGTCGAAGACCTCGGGATGCGCCTTCTCCACCTCGTCCATCAACACCACCGAGTAGGGCCGCCTGCGCACGGCTTCGGTGAGCTGGCCGCCCTCCTCATAGCCGACGTAGCCGGGAGGAGCTCCCACCAGGCGGGCCACCGAATGCTTCTCGGAGTACTCCGACATGTCGATCCGGACGATGGCGCGTTCGTCGTCGAAAAGGAAGTCCGCGAGCGCCTTAGCCAGCTCCGTCTTACCGACGCCCGTCGGCCCGAGGAAGAGGAAGGAACCGGTAGGACGGTCAGGGTCGGCCACCCCCGCCCGCGCGCGGCGTACTGCGTCGGAGACCGACCGCACCGCGCCGACCTGCCCGATCAGCCGTTGGCCGATGACGTCCTCCATGTGCAGGAGCTTCTCGCTCTCGCCTTGGAGCATCCGGCCGGCCGGGATCCCGGTCCAGGTCGAGACCACCTCGGCGATCTCATCTGCGCCGACCTTGTCCGCGATCATCGGGGCCTGCTCGGCCACGCCGGACTCGCCCCCGGCCTCGACATCCGCCTCGGCCTCCTCGGCGGCGTCCAGCTCGCGTTGCAGTTGGGGGATCTCGCCGTATTGCAGCCGCCCGGCGGTCTCCAGGTCGCCCTCACGAACGGCCCGTTCGACGGCGATGCGCAGCTCGTCGAGTTTGGCGCGCAGGTCGCCGACCCGGTTATGACCGGCCTTTTCGGCTTCCCAGCGGGCGGTCAGCGCGGCCAGTTCCTCGCGCCGGTCAGCGAGATCGGCGCGGAGCTTGCCGAGGCGTTCGAGGGAGGCCGGGTCGGTGGACTCCGAGAGCACGACCTCCTCCATCTCGAGCCGGGTCACTGCGCGTTGGAGCTCGTCGATTTCGATGGGTGAGGAGTCGAGTTCCATCCGCAGCCGGGAGGCCGCCTCGTCGACCAGGTCGATCGCCTTGTCGGGCAGTTGCCGGCCGGTGATGTACCGGTCGGAGAGCGTGGCCGCCGCGACCAGGGCCGAGTCGGCAATCGTCACCTTGTGGTGCGCCTCGTACCGTTCCTTGAGCCCGCGCAGGATGGCGACGGTGTCCTCCACCGACGGCTCCCCCACGAACACTTGCTGGAACCGCCGTTCGAGGGCCGGGTCCTTCTCGATGTACTCGCGGTACTCGTCCAGCGTGGTGGCTCCGACCATGCGGAGTTCACCGCGGGCCAGCATGGGCTTGAGCATGTTGCCCGCGTCCATCGCGCCCTCGCCGCCGGCTCCGGCGCCAACCACGGTGTGCAGTTCGTCGATGAAGGTGACGACCTCGCCGTCCGAGGACTTGATCTCTTCCAGCACTGCCTTGAGCCGTTCCTCGAACTCACCGCGATACTTCGCGCCCGCGACCATGGCGGCGAGATCCAGCGCGATCAGTCGCTTGCCTTTGAGCGATTCCGGCACGTCGCCCGCGACGATCCGCTGAGCGAGCCCCTCGACGACTGCGGTCTTGCCGACGCCCGGCTCGCCGATGAGCACCGGGTTGTTCTTGGTGCGCCGCGACAGCACCTGCACGACGCGGCGGATCTCGGCGTCTCGGCCGATCACCGGGTCGAGTTTGCCTTCAGCGGCTGCGGCCGTGAGGTCGTTGCCGTACTGCTCCAGGGCCTGGTAGGTGCCCTCAGGGTTCGGGCTGGTCACCCGGGCATTGCCCCGGACGGTCGGGAGGGCAGCCCGGAGCGCGTCGGCGGTCGCCCCGGCCTGCTGGAGGGCGGTCGCAGCCGCGTCGGTGCCACTGGCCGCGCCGATCAGCAGGTGTTCGGTGGACACGTACTCGTCCCCAAGCTGCTGGGCAACGGAGCCCGCGGTGTCCAAGAGGACCGAGGTCGCCCGCGACGGCGTCGGGCGCGCGACGGCGGATCCGCTTGCGATCGGCAGGGCGACCAGGGCCGCTCGCACCTGGCGGCCCACGGCCTGCTTATCGGCGCCGACCGCGTCGAGGAGGCCGAGCGCCACGCCGCCGTCCTGGGCGAGCAGGGCAGCTACGAGATGCACGGGCTCCAGCTGGGGGTTGCCGACAGCCGAGGCGCTCTGGATGGCGTCGCCGATCGCCTGCTGCGACATGGTGGTGAATTTGGTGTCCATTGCTACTCCGAGGGTCGAGAGGGCTCTGACCAGGGAACGACTCTAGAGTTGAGTCTATTCCGCTCAACTTTGCTTTGTCACCGGCATGATTGGTCGGCAGGTGACGGCGGTGGGGCGAACGGCGGCCCACCAGTGCGCCCAGTGGAGTCCAGGGCGCGGCTGCCAGCGGAGCGGGCGCCTGCCACAGTGCGTGCGGCGGTACCGCACCAGGTCTGCACGTCTGCGAAGATGAGCCCTTCCGACCGAATGGAAGCGTCATGCCCGAGGTTCGCCACCGCTGGACGTGGTGCCTCGCCCTGGCCGCCGTCGGCCTCGCCCTCGGGTGGGCAGCGACCCATCTCGCGTGGATTGCGGACGCAGACCTTCGGACCCTTGCATGGATCGCCGGCAATCTACGGTCGGCACCGGCAACCGCAGTGATGCAGGCCGTGAGCTGGCTCGGTTCAACCTACGTCGCGGCAACGCTGATCCTCGGCTGGTGTGCGATTCTGGCCTGCTACCGACGCGCCCGGGCGGCAATCGGCGTCGCCGTGATCGTGGCTGCCGGCTGGGGGGCGGTCGCCCTGGTGAAGCTGGTGATCGCTAGGCCCCGCCCACCCGCGACCGAGGTCAGTGCGCTCGCCAGCGAGTCGACTTACAGCTACCCGAGCGGCCATGTCGCCGTGACGTTCTCCGTGGCCGCAGCCGCTTGGCTCCTGACCCACGGGGGCCGCTGGGAACGAACAGCGGTGGCAACCGGAGTCGTGATGGTCGTCGTGATGGCGACGTCACGGATGTACCTCGGCGTGCATTTCCCGACCGACGTCCTCGGCGCACCGCTCATCAGCTCGGCGGCGATCCTCGCGGTCGGCGGGGTACGGGCGCTCCGCCGATTTCATCTCAAACCCAGTGACCCACCAGACCGTCCCGCATGAACCATCCTGGCCAATCGAAACTGCGATACCCCACGCACCCGGCACCGGGATCGGTCGCCCCTGAACCGACGCCGGCTCGTCCTATTAGCCCGGAATGATCCGTGCTATAGAGGTGGGCCGGACTATTACAGCCGCGTCAGTTTGCGTGGGTGAGAATCCTCACGAGTAGGTCACAAAACGGTGACGATGGCCGTTTCGGTCGTGTGGGACGGTCATCCTATAGTCATGACCTCAACCCGAAGGACGACCCGACGGCGTTTTGCCATCGGCGCGCTCATGGCCACGGTGGCATTGGCCCTCACCGGCTGCATGCGAATGGATGTAGCCGTCACGATCAACCCCGATGACACCGCCTCGTCATCGATCGTCATGGCCTTCTCCGACGAAGTCGCCAAGTCGCTCGACATGACACCCGAAGAGATGCTCGCCCAGATGGATTCAGGGGCGGACTTCGAGGACAACGCGGAGAAGGTTGAGGACTACAAACAGGACGGCTACACCGGCAAGAAGTACATCATCGCCAAGCAGCCGATTGACGAGTACAACGGTGGCGGGGCGACCACCGGGGAGAGCCTGAGGATCGTGCGCGACGGCGATGAGTACGTCGTCACCGGCGAACTCGACATGACCGACGAGGACACCGCCGGGGCCGACGCCGCGACACAGCAGATGCTGGACTCGTTCGAGGTCACCGTCGAGATCACCTTTCCTGGTGAGGTCTCCGAATCCACCGGGGTCATCTCGGGCAACACGGTCACCTGGGACGCACCCTACGGCGAGGTGACCACGATCTCGGCACGTGGCTCGGCCATCGAGAACGGCAAGGCGAGCACGTCGACGCCGAGCCAGTCGCCGAGCGCGACCACGGACGCACCCAGCGACCGGGCCGGTGTCGTCGCGAACGAGAACGATTCCGACTCCGGCTCCAGCTTCCCGTGGTGGATCGTGGGCGTCGCCGTTGGCCTCCTGATCATTCTCGGCGTCGTTCTGGCATTCGCGTTGCGCAAGAAGAAGCCGACCGACCCGGCAGCCCTTGCCGCCGGCCCGGGCTACCCGACGCAACCCCAGGGCTACGCACCCGGCCAGCCGTACGCACCCCAGGCCGGTCAGCCCTACCCCGCACAGCCGGATCAGGGTTACCCCGCACAGCCCGGTCAGCCTTACGCACCCGGTCAGCCGTATGCCGCGCAGCCGCCGGCCCAACCCGGATATCCAGCGCAGCCCGGTCAACCGTACGCCGCGCAGCCGCCAGCCCAACCCGGATATCCAGCGCAGCCCCCGGCCCAAACGACCCAACCGCAGGTTCAGCCGACCGCACCGATCGGCTACCCCGGCCCAGGGCAACCGCTGACGCCATCCGCGCCGCCGGCACCACCGCAGCAGGTTCCGCCTGTCAGGTCCTCGGCTCCGGCTATGCCGCCGTCCATCGTCCCGGACCAGACGGTACCGACCGCACCCCCAGTTGAGCCTGGGACCACCCCAGCCCCGCCGGCCGACCCCAACGCACCGAACGCGTAGCGTTCAGACAACCAGGAGCCGGTGGTCGCCTTCAGGCGGCCACCGGCTCCTCGTACGTGCGGCCACCGTCACGGGTTGCCATGGCCTGGGGAGAGACCACGAACCCACGCGGTGGGTGTGCCAGGGCAACGCGGTACTGAAAGCTGGAGTGTTCCCGGTCTGGTGGACAGGGGGTGTGTTTGCGGTGTTCCTGATTGAACAGAACGCAGGGCTGGGATCGACTCGTAGGCAGTTCACGGATGAATATCGGGCTCGGCGGGCGTGTAGCCGAATGCCCGCGCCACCACCTCCGCACCCATCTCGGCCAACGTCGCCGGCTGCCACTTGGGGTCGCGGTCCTTATCCACGAGCTGGGCCCGGACGCCCTCCACGAAGTCGTGCTGAGTGTCGACGAACCAACAAGCCACGGCGTACTCCCGCGCCAAGGCACGGTGCAGCGCCTGAGCCCACCCCGGATGACGGGCCACCCCGGGCGGCCCGGCCACCCCAGCCAACCCCGGCGGCTCAACGACCCCCGGCCCAGCCGTGAGCCCGGCCTCCGCCCGGCCCCGGCGCACCGCCTCCAACGCGACCACCACAGACGTCGGCGACAACCGTTCGATCTCGTCAGCCTCCGCCGTCGCCGCTTCATCCCCGGCGCGACCAGCCGTCCGCAGGCGCTCGACGATCTCGGTTGCGGTAGGCGCCGCGTAGCATTCGTCGATCCTGGCCCCCTTCGCCGCCAACTCCGACGGTGGGGCGGGCCTCGCCATCGCCGCCACAGCCGCATCCGCGTCCGCACCCGCCAGCAACGCCGCGGTGAACGCACCGAGCGACTCACTCGGCACGAAGGCGTCGGCAAAACCGGCTGCGATCGCATCAGCTCCGGTCATCGTCGCGCCGCTGATCGCCAGATACTCCCCCCACCGGCCCGGGGCGCGCCCCAACACCAGCGTCGAACCGACATCCGGGGTGAACCCGATGCGCGCCTCCGGCATCGCCAACACCGATCGCTGCGTCACCACCCGATGGCTGGCATGCACCCCGATCCCGATCCCTCCGCCCATCGTCACCCCGTCCATGAGAACGACCACCGGCTTCGGGTACTCGGCAATCATCGCGTCCACGGCGTACTCCACCCGGAAGTACCGCCGCGCGTCCTGCGGCCGACCGTCCACGATCGCCTGCCGAACGGCCCGCACATCGCCACCCGCGCACAGTCCCGGCTCGCCCTCGCCGTCGATCAACACGACCTCGACCGCGGGGTCCGAACGCCAGCTCTCCAAGCGAGCGGCAATCTCGGTCAGCATCTCCTCGTTGAGAGCGTTCAACGCTGTCGGCCGGTTCAGCGTGAGGTGCGCGACACCTTTCTTGACCTGCGTCTTGATTTGATCCGTCACTCGATCACCGTAGGTCGTGCGGGGTCCTAAGTGCCAGCATGGTGTCATGACCGACGAAGCACGCGGCGCGCCGCCCTCCGGGGTGTCCGCCGCTGATGGCGCCGCCCCCACGGACGACGCGGTATGGCGTCCCGACGTGCTCGGCAACGACTGGATCTGCCGGGACCTCACGCTTCCTGCTGGCGCCGTAGCCACTTTGGTCCGGCGGAGGCGAACCCTGGACGCTGGAACACCGTCCAAACCCGCCATCCTGTACCTGCACGGTTTCGCCGACTACTTCTTCCAGGTGCACGTGGCCGACGCCTTCGAGGCGGACGGCTACCCGTTCCATGCCCTCGATCTGCGCGGATACGGCCGATCGATCGGGCGCGGCACCGGCGCACCAGGGGACCCGGGAGACGATCCGAACTATGTCACCGACCTGAGCGTCTACGCCCAGGAGCTGGACGCCGCACTGCAGGTCATGCAGACGGAGGGTCACGAGGATGTCGTCGTTGTCGCGCATTCGGCCGGCGGCTTGATCGCTTCCCTGTGGGCGCACGCCCGTCCCGGGCGGCTGGCGGCCTTAGTACTGAACAGCCCTTGGTTCGACCTGAACTCCCACTGGTTCGACCGGGTGATCTCCACCCGCGCGGTCGGCGCCTTGGGCAAGGTGGCCCCGAAGGTTCCCGTGGGTGCCCTCGGTCAGGACTACGGCCGTGCCCTGCACCGGACGACCGGCGGAGAATGGGATTACGACCTGGCTTGGAAACCCATCGAAGGCTTCCCGGTCCGGGCCGGGTGGCTGCGTGAGATCCGGCGCGGCCAGGCACACCTGATGCGCGGACTGTCGATCAGCTGTCCCGTCCTCGTGACCGCCTCGGCCCGCACGGGCGCCCACCAGGGGTGGCATGCGGAACTCCTGACCACCGACTCGGTGCTTGATGTGCGGCATATCCGCTCCCGCGCATCGAAACTCGGTCCCGATGTGACGCAGATTGCGGTCGACGGCGGGGCCCACGACCTTGCCCTTTCCCCCGAACCCACCCGCAGCGTCTACCTACGGACGGTACTCGGCTGGCTGGATGCGCGGCTGCCCACCGCCGTGTCCGAATCCCGCTAGCCAAGCTGTCTATGGGCAATGCAGGATCGTCATATGCCCGCCCCCCACCATCGCAGCGCGGACACCGATCCGCAGTTCACGGAGCGCTACCGCGCGATCGCCGCGCGGGACCGGCGCTTCGACGGGCAGTTCATCACCGCGGTGCGCACGACCCGGATCTACTGCCGGCCGTCCTGCCCCGCCCGCACACCTCAGCCGCAGAACGTGACGTTCTTCCGCACCTCGGCGGCTGCCCATGAAGCCGGGTACCGGGCGTGTAAACGGTGCCTTCCCGAGGCTGTCCCGGGGACACCCGAATGGGATCTCCGCCAGGATGTCGCCGCACGCGCCATGCGATTGCTGCGCGACGGCGTGGTTGACCGTGAGGGGGTCGATGGGCTCGCCCTCCGACTCGGCTACAGTACGCGGCACGTACACCGGCTGCTCGTGGCCGAACTCGGCGCCGGACCGGTCGCGCTGGCCCGCGCCCAACGCGCCCAAACGGCCCGGGCGCTGCTCACCGAGACGCCGATGGCGGTCGCCGACGTCGCTTTCGCGGCCGGGTTCGGCAGCATCCGGCAGTTCAATGACACGCTGATCGAAGTCTTCGGCCGGACCCCCTCCGAGCTGCGCTCACGCGCACATCAGCCCGCAAAGGTACCGGTTGGTCGCACGCCGAGCGCCCACGCCTCTCAGGCCCATGGATCGGAACCGGGTCGGCCCACGCCTGGCGTGTCGGAGCCCGGCACGCCCACACCGTCGGCGTTGACGCTCACCTCGCCGTTCCGGGAGCCCTACGACGCGCAGGGAATGCTGCGTTTCCTGGCAGCTCGCGCGGTGGACGGAATCGAGGAGGTGGACATCGCGGGCGGGCGGTATACCCGTTCGTTGGCCCTCCCCCAGGGGCCGGGCACCGCCGAGGTCAGTCTCAGTCCGGACCGATGCGAGGTCCGCCTCGAACTGGCCGTGCTCGCCGACCTGCCGGCCGCCATTGCACGGCTGAGGCGCCTCCTCGACCTGGATGCCGACCCGATGGCGGTCGACGAGGTCCTGCGGCGCGACCCCGCCCTCGCGGAGTCCGTGAGCGCCGTACCGGGCATACGGGTGCCGGGAGCCGTGGACGGCGCGGAGATCGTCATGCGAGCGCTCATCGGACAACAGATCTCGGTGGCGGCCGCACGGACTCATCTGTCGCGACTGGCCACCCTCGGAACGCCGATCACCACGAGCCTGGGACCCACCCGACTATTTCCCACCGCACAGCAGATCGCCGACGACGGCCACCGCGTCCTACGCGGCCCCGCAGCCCGGATCGCCTCGATCCTCGGGGCCGCCCGCGCGATCGCCGCCGGGGACCTCGACCCGGACCCGGCCGCCGACCCGGCCGAACTCCGCACGGCCCTGCTCAGGCTCCCCGGCGTCGGCCCCTGGACTGCCGGCTACGTCGCCATGCGGGTGCTCCACGACCCCGACGTTCTGCTTGCCACCGACGGCGCCCTCCTGGTGGGCGCCCACCGCCTCGGGCTCAGCCCCGGGACCGGATCAACGACGAGCCGGGCGCGAGCCCTAGCCGGCCGTGGGGAGCGTTGGGCACCGTGGCGCTCCTACGCCTCGATGCACTTATGGCGGGCGGCTGCGGCGCCCGGCCCCGCAGACCGTGCCCCGAGCCCCCCGCCGGCGGACCGCCCCGCACCTGTGGCGCCCACCGGCCTGGCACCGATCACCACACCCTTGACCTGGGAGACCTCATGAACCTCGCCTGGACCACCACCACTAACACCCCAGATGGTCCGTTCACCGTCATCGTTGCCGATGACGGCGCGGTGCTGGCCTCCGGGTGGACGCCCGCCCCTGCGGAATTGCTCGCCCTCGTACACCCGACATTGCAGCCCACGTCCGTGGAGACCGTCACGCCCGATGCCGAACCGGTCGCCGCCGTCGTCGAAGCCGTCCAGGCCTACTACGCCGGCGACCTGGCAGCGATCGACGGCGTGCCGGTGCGGCAGGCCTCCGGCCCCTTCCGCAGCCATGCCTGGGACGTTCTACGGACTGTCACACCCGGGATACCCGTGACCTACACGCAGTACGCGAAACTCAGCGGCCGGGAAGCGGCCGTCCGGGCAGCCGCTGGGGCCTGCGCGCAGAATGCGGCAGCCCTCTTCGTGCCCTGCCACCGCGTTTTGCGCACCGATGGGACGCTGGGCGGTTTCCGGTACGGGTTGCCGATCAAGCGCAGCCTCCTCGACCGGGAGGCACAAGCGACCCGTGCGTTGCGTTGAGGTACGCGGGCGTCCAGACCGGCAGGGCACTCTCGGGACCTGACGCTCCCCCGTTCAACGGACAGTCCCCCGAATCATGATTTGGGTGGTTGTGTGATCGGGTGGTAGTTTCAATGCCGTCTAATTCTGATCAGTGCCGACAGTTGCGGAGTGTTGAGGGTGGCAGATCTGCAGATTGATGATGATGCGCTGTTGTCTGTCTCCAAGGCCCTGACCGACGCGGCAAGCGAGTTGGCGGCTATCGGATTGGGGTTTGGCGAGACGGCCGGAGGGGTGGGCGATGCAGACCTGAGCCAGGCTGTGGATGGTTTTGGTGGTTTTACCGGCCGAGAGCTGCAGCGGGTGGGTGGGGAGATGTCACGTCTGGGGGCACAGTTGTCCGAGGCGGTGGCCGAGTTGGGCAGTGTTGATGCTCATTTGGCGGCGGCTGCTGGGCGTGTGGTCATGGGTGATCCGACGTTCATGTTGGGTATGTGATGGGTAGTTTTTGGGGGGATCTGTTGGTGTGGCATCCGCCGTTGGAGCCCATCGCGGGGAATCCGAGTGTTGTTCGGGATGGGGCGCGGTCGTTGTTGCGGGCTTCCTCGCGGGTGGTGACGGCTGCGGAGTCGTTGGTGCCGTTGGCGGCGGTGATGGGGTTGCAGTCTGGGGAATTCGTGCAGGCTGCGGTCGAACGGTTGCAGATGGTGGTTCTTCGGGGGGTCAGGCTCGCGGAGCTTTTGAAGACCGCTGGTGATCACTTGTTGGCCTTTGCTGCTGTTTTGGAGGAAGGCCAGTCTCAAGCTGACGCGGCGATCGTGGCTGATGAGGAGGCACACCGGGAGTTGTCGCGGATTGAGAATGAGGTTGAGCAGTACCGGTCGATGTTGTATTCGGGGGGTGTGGCAGGGGTGTTGAATGGCGTGTGGGAGGCCGAGATCAGTGGGTTACGGACTCAGGCGCGGTCGGTGGTCGAGCGTGAACATGAGGCGCGCGCGGTGTGGTCGGCGGCCAGGGAACGGGTGAGTGAGGCGGCTGATCGCGCGCGGGTGGGGTTGGCGGTGTTGACCGAGGGCCGGGGTAGCTTCTTTGGTCTGTCGGGCTTTGGTGGGGTGTCTGGGTTCGCGCTGGAGAGTCTTAGCGGTGTGGGTGCGGCCGGGGCGGGGGTGGTGGCCGCCGGATTGATGGGCCGCTACGTCGAGGGGGATCTGGATGCTGCGCAGCAGGCGGCGGTGTTGGCGCAGTTGCGGGACCTGTTGGCTGAGCATGAGGACGACCCGGCATTCTTTGCAGGGTTGATGGGTGATGCCACGCGCGTGGATGTGTTTTGTTCCTTCGTGGAGCAGTCGGCGTTTGCCGACCCGGAGACTGTGAGCCTCGGTGGTGGGTTCGCGTCGGCGGCCAAGATCGCGTTGCCGAAGTGGTCGGGTCCGCTCGACGCCGAAGGTCAACGTGAGGTGGGCGCGAACCTGGTCAGGGCGGTCGGGGAGGGGTCCAGCGGTGGACGCCAGCTCTTGTTCGGGTATCTGTTCTCTGGTGGTGTCAGCGGGCAAGTCGCCTATGGGGCGGCTGTTGAGCTGGATAAATGGGTGTCCCGGGGCGGCCAAGTGTGGGGTAGGTACCCCTTCGCGGGCAGCGAGGCCGGGAAAGAGGCCTACATGGGGGCGGTCGGGCAGGTGGGGGTGGGCGGCTCCGGCAATCGGGATGGGGTCAACCAACTGGCCACACCGGAAGTCCAGAAGATGCTCGGCATCCGATGGTCCGATCACACCTCTGATGCGCTGGTGCCACACGCGGTCTTTCACGCGCTGTCCAACGACCCGAAGCTCTCCGCGCGGTTCTGGGCTCCGACGGATACCGACCTCTCGCAGGCGCGGGTGGACAGGTGGCTGCGCGCGGGTGATGAGAACTGGTACGCGCACAGCTTCTTGGAGAACGATGGTGGGGCCGCGTTCTTCGGGTCGATCGCCGCCGCCACCAACTACGCAGCAGCCAGCGGTGACACAGACCTGGCCCGATCCGCAGCGCTGCTGATCAATGACGTCACTCACCAACTCACCGACCCCGACAGCCAAGTCGGCCCGCACGCTACGAGGTGGTGGGGGCAAGGGTCGGCCAACCTGGTGCTGGCTTACCAACCATACGTCGACGGCGTCGGGGAGGCGCTTGAAGGGTCGTCACGGTTTGAGACAGGTGTCGATGGCTTGCAGATAGGACGCCTGGAACACGGATTCACCGATGAGTCCGACTTTGGCATTGGTGCTGAGTCGATGCCAGGGTTTGAGCGTGACGAGATTTTGGCGATTCTTGAGTCGACGGAGTTCGATGATGAGGGCGTGAACTCATGGGAGCGAGTCCTGAAAAGGCACATGTACGATGCGGGAGGCTTTCTCGAGAGCGTCTCGGACCAGGAAGCTCGCAGGTCGTTTCTGGCGTATACGAGTGAGAATGCCGCCACGGTGTGGGGTGAGATCGATCATGTAGCGGTGAACAGAGCTGAAGCAGATGATTTGGTCTTGCAGGCGGCGGCGTCTGATGCGGTTTCTGTTGTCACGACCCCATTATCGGTCGATGGCCCACCGGGGATGATGCTCGCGATCGGAATTGATCACGGCACTAACTTGCTAACTGGTGAGCTCGCCCATGCAGAAGCCAACAAGCTCGCTGAGATCCGCTCCGGATACGTGAACCGATCAACATCCCTGATCTACGAATTCCAACGCGGGGCAGCCGCTCGCGGCGCCGGCAGCGCAGAGATGGACATGAACCAATTCCTCGACGACCATGTCGGCTACTACCCGGAAGCGGGCCTCACTCCCCTTGAAGAACTTATTCGTACCACTCGAAATCGAATGGTGGCAGCACGCGATGACTAGGAAGAGGCGGGCGTGGGGGTTCGTTGCGCTGATCGCTGTGCTTCTCGTCGGATGCGCAGACAAGGGCGCGGAAACTCCTCGGTGGGACATATCTGATTCGCTCCCCGGGGCCGTTCGAGTCGACGATGACAGATTGAGTATTGAAAGCGATTGGGGGCCGCGCTATTGTTCGGTCGGCTACTACTTCTGGAATCTCTCCGGGAACTCTGACTATAATCGTGCGACTGTGCCATTCGAGTTCGGAACGCATCGGCTCAGGGGTGTGGAGGTTCGGTACTTTGTTGTGTGGATGGTGACAACCTCTCGCCCGCCTAACTTCAATCCCGCGAGCTATGCGGTTGAGAGGTTCGCCCAATGTCAAGCGGCCACCCCGAAGCCCGGGGAAGACGACTACAGATACCACTTCAACCTGACTCCGATTGGCACTCCTGAGTCAGAACGATTCGGTTGGTACGAGACGACTGTCGGCCCCAAGCGCCCGCCGGAATGTGATGACAAGATCCACACGACGGCGGATGGGATCGGAATCTGTCCTACGCCGTACCAAGGGACTGGCATGTACACGCTGGTCGATGGCTGGATCCTGATCGGTGTGGACATCACCACCAACAACACAAGCATCGACTTGAAGGAAGTCGCCGACGCCGACAAGCTGTTGAACGCTCTCGCCGCACGAGTAGAAGCCGACCCCCTCACCCGACACGACTACGACCACCGCCACGATCGCTGAATTGCCTGCACTGCCCGGCGACGAGGGCCGGGCTCACTCCCCTTGAAGAACTTATTCGTACCACTCGAGACCGGATGGTGGCAGCACGCGATGACTAGATCGGTACGATCATGGGTTCTAACTGTGGCAGTCACCGCTTTGTTGCTGGGCTGCGCGGGCGAGGGGGATCCAAGACCTGATCCGACACGATGGGATATCTCCGACGCACTCCCCGGGGCAGTTCGTGCGGAAGGTGTTGAGCAGGAGATTCGTGATCGGGGCCCACGATCTTGTTTACTCAATGACTATCTTTGGATGGTGTCCGGGGCGCACGACTACAATCGCAAGAAGGTGCCGTTTGGATTCGGGGAATACAACCTTGATGACGCGAAAATACGGTACTTTGTCATATGGATGGACGCCGGCACTCGGCCTCCGCATTACGATCCAGCCATTTACTCTATTGAGAAGTTCTATCGTTGCCAAAACAGCATTCCTCAACCTGGGAATGATAGGTATGTATACCATTACAATCTAACCCCTATTAGCACTGCCGAATCGGAACGATTCGGCTGGTACGAGACGACCGTCGGCCCAAGACGCCCCTCAGAATGCGACGAAGAGGTCCATACCTCCAAGAAGGCAGTCGGTATCTGCCCCACGCCCTACCAAGGGACTGGCATGTACACACTCATAGACGGGTGGATCCTGATCGGTGTGGACGTCACCACCAACGACACAAGCATCGACCTGAAACAAGTCGTCGACGTGGACAAGCTGTTGGACGCCCTCACCACTCGGGTCAAAGCCGACCCACTCACACAGCACGACTACGACCACCGCAAAGACCGCTAACCTACCCGGGAAAGATCGCCCCCGCATGGACGTGAACCAAACTCGATGGACCCGATCCTGGGTGCTAATAGCGGTGCTCGCCGCTTTGTCAACGGGCTGCGCCAGTCAAGACGAGCCGAAATCCGATCCGACACGGTGGGATATCTCCGACGCACTCCCCGGGGCAGTTCGCGTCAAAGACGTTAAGCAGGACATCGACAACAATTGGGGTCCGCGATCCTGTTCTTTGGGATTCTATTATTGGGAACTTGTCGGCGCAGGTAACTATAACCGGAAAAAGGTGCCGTTTGAGTTCGGGAAGTATCAGCTCAAGGACGTGAACGTACAGTACTTCGTCATGTGGATGGATAGAACCAGTCGTCCACCGAATTACAATCCTGCGAGCTATGTCATCGAAGATCTTGGCCGATGCCAGGCAGGCACTCCCGAGCCGGGAAAAGACGATTACATCTATCATTTTAACCTGACGCCGATTGGCACTCCGGACTCGGAACGATTCGGTTGGTACGAGACGACTGTCGGCCCCAAGCGACCGCCGGAATGTGATAACAAAGTCCACACGACGGCGGATGGGATCGGAATCTGTCCTACGCCGTACCAAGGGACTGGCATGTACACACTCATAGACGGGTGGATCCTGATCGGTGTGGACATCACCACCAACAACACAAGCATCGACCTGAAACAAGTCGCCAACGTCGACACCCTCTTGGACGCCCTCGCCACCCGAGTCAAAGCCGACCCCCTCACACAGCACGACTACGACCACCGCAAAGACCGCTAACCCACCCAGAAAGATCGGCGCCCGAATTCGGCCCGGCGACGCCCCCGGCCTGCGACACGACCCGCCACAGACCAGGTAGTCCGTCACCTACAGCGACGGCTCATCCGTCGTTGAAAGCGTGAACACCGCACCGGCGATCTGCGGCCAGGCGGTCGCACGACGCTCCAGGTCATCCAGCGCCTTGGCCACCGAAGACTCCAGCTCATCGCCTCGCAGGTCGACAGCCGCGACCAAGTAGAGCGACCGCGGCCCGACGAATTCGAGGCGCACATAGCTCACCCGTTCGATCTCCGGGTAGGCACGCAGCCGTTCGACAATGGCCGCGCGCGTCCTGGGATTCGCCTCCTCCCCGACGAGGAACCGGCGGTTCCGGTCGATCAGCATCACCGAAACCACCCCCAAGACCAGGCCGACGACAATCGACCCGATGGCGTCCGGGACCGGCGAGCCGGTGAGCTGGTGGGCGAGAACACCCCCGAAGGCCACCACCAGGCCCGCCAACGCGGCCGCGTCCTCGGCGTAAACCGCTCTCAGGGTCGGGTCCGAGGAGACCAGCACATGGTGAACGACGTCGCTGTCCACCGCGCGCGCCTCCCGCCGCGCCTGCTGGGAGGCGCGCAAGAAGGACGTCCCCTCCAAGATAAAGGCAGCGGCCAGGACCGCATACGCCACTCCGAAGTCACCGGCCGGTTTCGGGTGCACCAACTCCTGGATGCCGTGTGTGATCGACACACCCGCGCCGACCGCGAACAGACCGAGGGCGGCGAACATCGACCACACATAGGCTTCCCGGCCGTATCCAAGTGGGTGGCTCGGGTCCGGCGTCCGGCGCGAGCGGCGATCAGCAAAGAGTAAGAACACCTCGTTACCGGTGTCGGCCCAAGAGTGCACGGCCTCGGCCACCATCGAGGCCGAGCCGGTGACGACGGCCGCCGCCGATTTGGCCACCGCAATCAGCAGGTTGGCGGCAAAGGCGATGATGACCGTCAGGGTGCTCGCTGACTCCGCCCCCTCGGCGGCCTGAACCACCCGTGGGCTGGCCTGGCTCGTGCTCTCCGACATGCAGCCGGTCTATCACGGTCGCCCCTGTCGCGCGGGCTGACCCTCGACGTTGCCCGCCGCTCTGCCCGAGGTGATGGCGATTTCTCCGCACCGTAACCCGAAGAATGTGACACGTTCGTCAATGACGCACGATGGGCCTTCCATCAGCGGTGGGTGCATTCATCACCCCGCAAGGGTGATGAACAACCATTGGCACATGCACAGGCGAATCTAGGCTCGTAAGGAACGCAAAAGGGGACCCGCCGTGCACCTGTTCTAGGCAAAACGGTCAAGATGTGTATCAACATGACTTGACCCTTATTGCCGACAAAGGATGCCTGTCCCGAGGGGCCACCATTTTCCGGCAGCTCAAGGCTCTACGACCCGGATTTGGCCAGGTCCCACGGCACCCCGGCGCGCGATGAAAGCAACCGTACTTCTGCGAAAGCGAGAACGACAGCATGACCAACACCAGCAACCATCCGGGAGCCAACCCCCGGCGCCGTGGCATCGCGGTGATCACCGGCGGCCTGATCGCATCAGCCGCCTTGGCCTTTTCGTTGACCGGCACAATGTCCTCATTCGTCGCCTCGATCACGAACAGCACCAACTCCGCTGCAACGGGCGCGCTCGTCATGGAAGAGAAGAACGGCGACGGTTCGGTCACCTGCACGTCGACCGACGGCGGCGGGCTCGGCGTGAACCAGGCAACCTGCTCGACGATCAACAAATTCGGCGGATCGACGACCATGACCCCTGGTCAGAGCGTGTCCGCCAACGTGACGCTGAAGAACACCGGCACCGTAGCGGCGTCGACGTTCACACTCTCTCCGGCCGCCTGCGTTCAATCCACGAACGGCAGCCCCTCCGGCAGCGCCGCAGACCTCTGCGCCAAGATGAAGGTCAAGGTCACGTCAGGTGCGACGTCCGTCTTTGACGGAACCCTCGCGGGTCTCGGCGCCAGCGGCCCGATCTCACTGAGCGCACCGGTGGACCCAGGCACGTCGGTGCCGTTCACCTTCACGGTCACCCTCGACCCGTCAGCGGACAACACCTACCAGGGCCTCCTCGCCTCGATGCCGCTGACCTGGACCTTCACCGCGTAATGCGGAGTGAGGTCAAGCTTCGCGGTGCCCGAGGGCACCGCGAAGCACTGCCATGGATCGCCGTGGGCGCCCTCGTGCTCACGGCCATCCTGGCTGCCCTGACACTGCAACTTCACGTGTTCACCGTGGAGTCGCCGTCGATGGGCACCACCGCCCCTGTCGGCTCCCTCGTGGTGACGTCCGGCCGTGCAAGTATCGAACCCGCGGACATCATCACCTTCCGCCCCGTCGAAGAGTCCGCCAGCACCTACACTCACCGAGTCGTCAGTGTCGACCCGGAGGGGATCACCACCCAAGGTGACTTGAACGCCACCCCCGATCCATGGCGTGTGCCGGCCGACCAGGTGGTCGGACGGGCGATCGCCGTCATCCCCGGCCTCGGCTACGCGCTGAAGGTGCTCGCTTTCACGATCATCGGCGCGGTGTTGGTCGTAGTCACCACCCACAGCGTGCGCTCCGACCGAATGCGGCGCTGCCTGCGACTCGACGGGGTGGCGATCGCCCTCGCCGTCGCGATCGCCATCGTCAAACCGGTGACGGGGTTCCGTGTCCTCGCCGTAACCGGAGGCCGGGCGACACAGGCGGACGTCGTCTCCACAAGTGTGCTGCCGATCACGGTTCGCCCGCATATGGACTCCGGCGCCCTCAACCTCACCTACGGACAAACCGGTGAACTCGTGTCCCATGCCGAACGCGGCCTGATCACTTTGCAAGCGGCGCTCCACCTGCCCTGGTTCGGATGGGTGGCGCTGGCGGCAGCGTGCCTCACCCCAGCAGTCGTGGCGATCGCCTACGTCCGCAGTCTTCGTCGAGAGCCCCTGGAAGGCCGATCATGACCGCATCGAAATCCCGCCGGACAGGGCGTGCCCGGGCGGCTGCGTTATTCTCCGTGGCCGCAATCGCTATCGCGGTTCTCGTGCCCGGCACCCAAGGATCCTTCACCGGCCAGGTCCGATCGACCCAGAATAACGCGGCGACCCAGAACTTCTTCGCCTGCCGGGATGCCGCTCGCGTGGTCCCATCCGAGAAGGCAGCTCTCTCCTACCGCCTGGACGAGCCCACCGGCTCCACGAACGCCGTCGACTATTCCGGCAACAACGTTTCGGGCGCCTACAACGGGAAGATGACGTCCACGAAGCAGGAGCCTCAGGCGTGCCCGGCCGACGGCGGTGGTGCCTACACCCTTGATGGGACCACGAGCTACCTCTCCAGCACCAAGCAGGTGCCCGGACCGCAAGTGTTCACGATCGAGATCTGGTTCAAGACGACTGTCAACGGCGGCCGTCTCATCGGATTCGGCAACTCAGCCACAGGCCTCTCGTCCTACGTCGACCGCCATCTCTACCTCACTCCCAACGGAGAAGTAGCGTTCGGCGTATTCGACGGCGCGAACAGGATCGTCGCGACCAGCCCGACTCGCTACGCCGATGGCGTCTGGCACCATGCGGTGGCGACCCTGTCATCGACGGCCGGCATGACGCTATACGTCGATGGCCAGACGGTCGCTAGCAAATGGTTGACCAAGAAGGCCACGGACTACAACGGATACTGGCGGATCGGCTATGACAGCCTGCTTTCCTGGCCCTCGGCGGCCAGTGAGCGTTTCGCCGGCCAACTGCGCTACGCGAACGTCTACAACCTGGCACTCTCGCCCGGCGACGTACTCGACCGGTATCTCGCCGGAGCACCGACACCACCGGCCGCCATCCCTTCGGTCAACCTCGCCCAGGAGGAACCGTCCACCTCGTCATCGAACTACATGGACCGTAACCCAGCCACCAAGGCGAATGACGGGAACACGGACGGCAACTACAACAACAGCTCGGTCACACACACCAACTTCGAGGCGAATGCGTGGTGGCAAGTCGACCTCACCCAAGTCCGGTCGATCGGCGCGATCAACGTCTACAACCGCACCGACTGTTGCTCCGACCGGCTCTCGAACTACTGGATCATCACCGCCAACACCCCGTTCGACACATCAAAGCCACCCAGTGCTCACGTATCCGAAGCGGGCACCACCTGGTATACCCACCAAACGGTCTCAGCCGGGTCTCCGACGAGGATCACCCTGCCACCGGGAGTGACCGGACGCTATGTCCTGCTTCAGCAAGACCCGGCCGTGGGTGCCACACCGATCAACCTTGCCGAACTCCAGGTCATGTCGCCGCGGCGGCCATAGGCAGTGACCCAGCAGGACCGATCAACCGATCGACAGTACCTTGAGGTCCAGGTCCGCCGTCAGTAGCTCCGGCGCCTGCTCGAGGAAACCCACCAGATGCGGTGTCGCCAGGTGACGGTCGAGGTGCTCCTTGCTGGCCCACTGCTCATAGACGAGCCAGGTATTCGGCTCGTCGAGGGAACGGTGCACCACATACATCTCACAACCGTCATCGGCGCGGGACGGCTCCACCAGCGCACGTAGCGCCATACCGAACTCCTCGGAGCGGTCCGGTTTTGCGATGGCCGTAGCGACGACAGCGATGGACATGCGTGACCTCCTTGTGACCCGATACGCCGGGTTCTGGCTTCTTGCAGGCACCGTATCAGCTGGCCGGCGGCCTTTCGGACCCGCCTGCCGCGCTCGCCGGACCCGGCGGTGTCCCGCTCGGCTGCTCACCCGCCGCGTCGACCGCATCCATCGCCGCCGGGCGCGGTTCACCAAGTGACCGCCCCGACGCGGCCTCAGCGGCCTCTTGGTCGCGGGTCAGCTCGTCGATGACCAACAAGTCGGTGCGCACCTTCCCCGTGCGGTAACCGGCGCGGCCGACGAGGTGAGCGGCCACCGGCGAGGTCAGGAGCTGGAAGACCACCACGAGCACGACCATCGCGACGGCCGGCCAGCTGCGCACTCGCAGACTCAGTCCCGTCAACATCAGGATCAAGCCGAGCACCTGCGGTTTGGTTGCGGCGTGCATGCGGGCAAGCAGATCGGGGAACCGGGCGACCCCGACCCCGGCCGCGAAAGCCAGGAACGCCCCGCACAGCAGGAAGACGGCGGCAAGCGCATCAGCCACATTGGTCCAGGTCATGGCCGCACCTCCGGCTCGCTCGCGGCCCCCGGACCGCCAGGGGCCGCCTCGCCCGAGGCCGCGGACTCGCGGCCCGCCACGTCGAGGGTCCGGCCGGCATCCCCTGTGCCCGCACCACCGCCGAGGTCCACATCGGGTTCGACCGCCGCGAACCGCGCGATGGCCACTGAGCTGACGAACCCCACCAGGGAGAGCACCACCAGGATCGGGATCGTCACTGTCCGCCGCGACCAGGCGGCCTCCAACGCGATGGCCCCCACGAGCGTCGTCGTGAACACGTCCAGCGCCACGGTGCGGTCGAGCATCGACGGCCCTCGCTCCGCGCGGACCACGGCCAGCGTCGCACCCGTGGCCAACAGCACTGTGCAGATCACCACCACGACGATCATGATTCGCCGCCCCCCTTCGAGCCCACACGACCTGCCCGGGCCGGCAGCAACCTCGGCACGTCGAGCCCCGCCGCGTGCAGGTCGTCATCGGAGGCGAAGGCCCGCAGCACCCGCGCCTCCAGCGCCCACGTGTCCCGACGCACCCCGTCGGGTCCCCCGGCCTGATCCAGGTCGAGGACATGCAGGTAGAGCATGCCGGTCAAGCGCTGGGCCTCCACCACGATCGAACCCGGCACCAGCGAACTGAGTTCCGCGGTGATCGTCAGGTACACATCCGACGGGTTCCGCAAGCGCACACCGACCACGCCACCGTGCGGCACCTTCCCCGGACGCAGGGCCAGGACGCTGACCTGCGCGGAGGCCACCACGAGGTCACCAATGAACCGGACCGCCAGCACGACGAACGGCCCCAGTCGCCAGCGCCCGTGGGAGGCGATAGCCGGCAGCGGCATCAGCACACTGACCAGGGTCGCGATCAACACCCCGGCCACCACATTGCCGACGGTCAGCTCCCCCCAGAGCAGCACCCAGACCACCGCCAACCAGGCGATGGCCCGCCACTGCGACGCGACCTTCCCGGGGAGTGCCACAAGGCGAGTGCGACGACGGCTGTGCAGGCTCATCCGTCCGCCCCTTCGTCCGCCACATCGTTGGACACACCCTCACCCCGCCCGGCCCCGTCCGGGAAGACGGCATTGATGTAGGTTTCGCCGTCGAGCGCCGTCATCGCCGCCCGTTCCGCGTAGGCGTAGAGCGGACCGGCAACGAAGGTGATCCCCACCCCGAGACCCACGAGCGCCGTCGCGACCCCCAGCATGCCCCGGGGCAACGGCGCCTCGGCCTCGATCTCGGCGGGCGGCGACTGCCAGAACGCCTTGTTCCACGCCTTGACAATCGCGTACAGGGTCAGCAGGGAGGTCGCGACGGACCCGACCACGAGCACCCACGCCAACCCACCCTGATGGACACCCTCGGAAAGCAACCCGATCTTGCCCAGGAATCCAGACAGTGGCGGGATGCCCGCCAGGCTCATCGCGGGCACGAAGAACAAGATCGCCAGCCCTGGCGCGAGCTTCGCCAACCCACCGAGCCGGTCCAGGGACGTCGAACCGCCACGGCGCTCGACTAGACCGACCACCAGGAAGAGCGTCGTCTGCACCGTGATGTGGTGGACCACGTAGAAGATGGCCGCCGCCATACCCGCCTCGGAGGCCAGGGCGATCCCGAAGATCATGTAGCCGATATGGCTGACCAGGGTGAAGGACAGCAACCGTTTGATGTCGTTCTGTGCCACCGCGCCCAAGATGCCCACCACCATCGTGGCCAGCGCCAGCCACATCAAGATGGTGTCCGCCTCATTGCCCGGGAAGAGCAACGTCTGGGTCCGGATGATCGCGTAGACGCCAACCTTCGTGAGCAACCCGGCGAAGACCGCGGTGACCGGCGCAGGTGCGGTCGGGTACGAGTCCGGCAGCCAGGCGGACAACGGGAAGATGGCGGCCTTGATCCCGAAGGCCAACAGCAGCAGCAGTTGGATCGCGAACCGCACCCCGGGGTCGATCTCCGGCAGCCGCACGGCGAGCTGCGCGAGGTTCACCGTCCCGGTAGCGGCGTAGGTCAGCGCGATGGCCACGAGGAACACCACGGACGACAGCAACGCGACGACGACGTAGATCGACCCGGCCCGGATGCGTTCGCCGGTCCCGCCGAGGGTCAACAGCACATAGCTCGCCGCGAGCAGGATCTCGAAGCCGACGTAGAGGTTGAACAGGTCGCCCGAGAGGAAGGCGTTCGACACCCCGGCAGCTAGCACGAGGTAGGTCGGGTGGAAGATGGCGACGGGCAGTTCCTCGTCGTCCAAGTCCTCGGCCGCGCCCTGGGCCAGCGAGTACAGCAGGACGCACAACATGATCGTCGAGGACACCGTGACCATCAGTGAGGACAACCTGTCCGCCACCAGGTCGATGCCGACCGGGGCAGCCCACCCACCAAGGTCGACCACCACCGGCCCGCCGTCGGCGCCGATCAGCAGTCCCACCCCGGCGGCCACCATCAACACCAGGGCGGCCACCGAGATCACCTGCTGCGCACGGGCATGGCGCCACAGGGCCAGGGCGAGCCCGGCCGCGAAGAGCGGCAACAACACCGGCAGCGGGACGAGGGTCTCGTAGGTCATGGCCGGACCTCGTCGGTGGCCGCGACGTCGTCGGCCTGGGCGGTCTCGTCCCGGGTCTCGGCGGCTTCGTCGTCCAGGGTCTCGTTGCTCTCCACGGTGTCGAGGTCCTCGAAGGCCGGGGCGTTGCGGGCGGCATGCCGCGCCACGCGGCGGTCCTCCAAGTCGTCCTGCACCTCGTCGTGGCCGTGCAACTGCCAGGACCGGTAGGCCATGGCCAGGATGAACGCCGTCAGGCCCAGAGTGATCACGATGGCGGTGAGCACCATCGCCTGCACCAGCGGGTCGCTCATCTCGCCCTCGGGGGTGGCTCCGATGATCGGGGCGCCACCTGCCCGGCCCCCGGCCACCAGGAAGACCAGGTTCGCGCCGTTCCCGATGAGGATGAACCCGAGCAGGACCCGCGTCAGGGAGCGCTCCAACAGCAGGTAGACGCCGACGGCGAAGAGCACGCCGATCGCCACGACCAGCACGATGCTCGGGGCGGTGTCGATGGTGCTCATCGGCGGCCGCCTCCGATCGAGTCGGGCTCCAGTGCCTCCAGCGGCCCGGGGTCGGTACGGCCGCCCTGTTCACCGTGCCGGTCGATCTCGGCGCCCAGGCTCCGCAGGATGTCGAGCACCAGCAGCGCCGTCCCCGCGCACACCATGAGCGACAGGGCGACGACGGAGATGATCCGCTGGGCGCGTGGCAGCCGGAACAACGCGAGGGTCAGCCCGGCCGCGACGAGCGGGAGGACGACCGGGAGCGGGACGAGCCAGGTGTACTCGGTCATGCCTGGTCCCCCGTCTCGTCCCGGGCCTCGGCGGCCTGTTCGTCGATCGTCTCGGTGTCCTCCTCGGTATCGGTGTCCGTGTACGAGGGGGCGTTCTTCGCGGCGAGCCGCACGATCCGTCGGTCCTCCAGGTCGTCCTGGACCTCGTCGTGCCCGTGCAACTGCCACGAGCGGTAGGCCATGGCGAGCACGAAGGCGGTGAGCGCGAGGGTGATGACGATCGCGGTGAGCACCATGGCCTGCGGGAGCGGGTCGCTCATCCGGTCGACCTCGGTCTCACCGAGGATCGGTGGGCCCCCGGCCCGCCCCCCGGCGACCAGGAAGAGCAGGTTCGCGCCGTTCCCCAGCAGGATGAAGCCGATGAGCACCCGGGTCAGGCTGCGTTCGAGCAACAGGTACGTCCCGGCGATGACGAGGGCGCCGATCGCCACGATGAGCAGCACATTGGGGCTCATGTCGATGCCCCCGGGGGCGGCCGCCGTCATGACCCGACCTTCTCGTGCTGCGCGGACGGTTGTGCCACGTCGATCTGACGGTCGATCTCGGCACCGAGGGAACGCAGGATGTCGAGGATCAGTCCGATGACGACCAGGAACACCCCGATGTCGAAGAACAGCGAGGTCATCAGATGGACCCCGCCGATGAGCGGCAAGGTGAAGTCGATCGGGGCGCTGCGCAGGACGTCGCCGGTGGTCAGGAGCGCGACGAACCCAACGCCGGCCGAAAGGAACAACCCCGTCCCGAGCAGGAGGCCCGGGTGCACCGGGGCGGCCTCCCCCAGCTCGTACCGCCCACCGGCCAGGTACCGCACGATGAGCGCGATGCCGACGACCAGGCCCGCGGCGAACCCTCCCCCGGGGGCGTTGTGACCGGAGAACAGCAGGAAGAGCGCGAAGACGATCATCGCGTGGAAGAGCACCCGGGTGACGACTTCGAAGATCACCGAGCGCCGTTGGGAGGCCAGCGTCCTCCCGGCCCGCAGCCAGACCGCGCGTGGGGGTCCCGTGGTCTTGGTCCGGGCGTCGTCCGCCCGTAGCACCTTGCCGGAGCGGGTTCGCAGGAAGACCAGCGACGCCACCCCGGTCGCGGCGACCAGGAGCACCGAGATCTCCCCGACGGTGTCCCATGCGCGGATGTCCACCAGGGTGACGTTGACGATGTTCTTGCCACCGCCGAAAGCGAATGCCTCGGCGGGAAAGTCCGTCGAAATGGGAATGGCCACCCGCGCGGTGGGCGCGACGATGGCGAACCCCATCATCACCACCCCCACAGCCACTCCGAGGCCCAACCGCAGCCACCGGGACGCCGCCAACGGACGGTCCGAGAAGTACGGGGGCAACCGGCGCAGCACGAGCACCATGACCACCAGCGTGATCGTCTCGACAAGCACCTGGGTCAGCGCCAGATCCGGGGCGCCGTGCAGCAGGAAGAGGGCCGCGTTCCCGTAACCGACGATGCCCACGAGCACCACGGCCTTGAGCCGCCGCCTGGCCCTGGCCGCCAGCACCGACGCCACCGCGATGAGCGCGACGGCCAGGAGCTGGGCCGGCCGGTCCCAGGCGGCGAGTTGGGTCGGCCACGAGGTCTGCACGATCAGCACCAACCCGGGACCCAGCACGAGTACCACCAGGATCACGCCTAAGTAGAACGGCAGCGAACCGCGCTGGGTCAGTGCCGTCACATCGGTGGCGATATCGTCGAGCCGGCGCATCAACCGCCGGTAGACCCGATCTGCATCGGCACCCGCACGGACCATGTCCTGCGCCCGCTCGACGGCGGCCCGCTGCCAGAACAGCAGTAGGCCCAGCACGAAGACCACCGCGGTCAACGCGAGCGCCGGGGTGACGCCGGCCCACAGCGCGAGGTGACCTTCCGCGCCCGCCGGATAGGTATCCGCATAGGGGGCCAACAGATTGTTGCCGACCTGCGGAACCATCGCCGCCGCCAACCCCAGCGCAGCGAGCATCAACGCCGGCCCGGTCAGCAGAATCGGCTGCGGCCTGACCTTGACGGGGTCGATCGGCGCCTCGGTGGTCGACACCACATGAGGGCTGTTCACGGCGGCGCCCGCCTTCTCGGCCGTCCGCAAATGCTTCTTGGTGGCGAATGCCCCCCACCAGAACCGCAACCCGTAGCCGACGGTCAATGCCGAACCGACCACCACCGCCACCAACACGACTGCGTCCACCCAAGCCGGTCCGAGGCTGCCGACCTGACCTTGAGCACTGGCGATTCCGTCGTCCCACAGCGCCGCAAGTAGACCTTCCTTGGCCACGTAGCCGGCGAAGGGCGGCAACCCGATCATCGAGGCGGTGGCCAGCGCACCCGCGACCGCCGTCATCGGCAGTCGGCGCCCGACACCGGAAAGGCGGCGCAGGTCGCGTGTGCCGGTGGCCGCATCTACGACCCCGACGACCAGGAAAAGCGAGGCCTTGAACATGGCATGGGCACCGAGCAGCGCGAGCCCGGCCAGGGCGGCGTCCCGAGTGCCCAGCCCGACAAGCAGCGTCAGGAGCCCCAGCTGGCTCACCGTGCCGAAGGCCAGCACCAGTTTGAGGTCGTACTGCCGCAACGCCCGGTAACCGCCGACCAGTAGCGTGCCGACGCCCAGCACGATGACTCCCGCTCGCCACGCGGTCAGGGTGGAGAAACCGGGGGCGAATCGCGCGATCAGGTAGACCCCCGCCTTGACCATCGCGGCGGCGTGCAGGTAGGCACTGACCGGCGTCGGGGCGGCCATGGCGGCGGGCAGCCAGAAATGGACCGGGATCAGGGCCGACTTGGTGGCCGCCCCGGCGATGAGACAGCAGACCGCGATCGTCGCAGCCGTCCCGGTGGGTGGGGCCGTGATCACCCCCGAGATGCTGTAGGTGCCGGCCGCCTCCCCCAGGGTCACCAGGCCGACCAGCATGGCCAAGCCGCCCGCAGTGGTGATGACGATGGCCTGCATGGCGGCCCGACGGCCGGTCTTCCGGTCTGCGTAATGCCCGATGAGCAGGTAGGAGAAGACCGTGGTCAGCTCCCAGAAGACGAAGAGCAGCAGCAGGTTGTCGGCCACGACCAAACCCGCCATGGCCCCCGCGAAGGCCGTGAGCACCCCACCGAACCTGCGCAGACCGGTGGCGGTCGAAGAGAAGTACGCGGAGCAGTAGACCAACACCAAGGCGCCGACACCACCCACGATGAGCAACATGAACCACGACAACGTGTCCATGCGGAAGGCGAGATCGAGCCCCAGGCCGGGCACCCATTCGACGAAGGCGGTGGGATGTTCGCCCGACATCACCCGCGGCGTCCAACTCAGGGCGTAGGCGGCAGCGGTCGCCGGTGCGAGCGCCAGGATCAAGAACGCGCGGCGGCCGAAGGCCGACACCAGTGCAGGCGCGCCAAGTGCCATCGCTGCGTGCACGATGAGCACTGGGAGCATGGCCGCTCCGTCCTTGTTGAGGGCGGGGTGGACCCCAGTTTACGTTCTGTGCGGTTCGAACGGAGCGGTGACGAGCGGCTTTACGCCGTCGGCGAGCGGACTTCGGCCGGGTGGCCGGTTTCTGCTAGAGGTCACCCGGGTCGAGTAGGAATCCGTATTCGTCCGCGATCTCCCCGCCGGCCGCGCGTTGCAGCGCGAGGGTGATCATCACGATGAGCGTCGCGGCCCGCCCGCGGGCGACCTTGTGCCCGAGTGACGGGCGTTCACGCTGCCAGTCCTCCAGATCCGGCGGCTCCCAGTGGACCCGGTAGGTGACTGCCCCACCCTCGGTCCAGGGCAGCTCACGCAAGAGCAGCGGCACCTTCTCCTCGCCGCCGATCTCGACCGACAGCAGGCCGTCGACCCCGAGGTCGACCAGGATGCCGTAACCCTCCAGTACCCGCCCGGCGCTCAGGGCCGCGATGTCGAACTCCTCGGCCGCCGCATGGATCACCTTGCGGAGCTCCGGGTCGAGCTGCTCCCCCCGGAAGAGTGGGAACTCGTCGATTCCAGCGGGCGGACCCTCCCACGGTTTGCCTTCCGTGGCCAGCTTCGCGTGCGGGTGAACCCCTGTGACCAGCGCGAGCGCCGCGTTGGGCTCGAGCCACACATCGGAGTACACGTAGAGATCGACGGCCGCCGCCGGATCGGGCGTCAAGGTGACGGGCACGGTATCGATGGCGGTCAGGTCCATTCGCACCGAGCCACCCAATCGGCGGCAGGCCGCGATCAGCCACGCGACGACGCGCTCCTCCTCGCGCATCGGCAACCCTTGCGGGAAGGCACGGTTGATGCCGTCGTGGTCACCGCTGCCGGGGAACGGGACATCGCCGCGTTCGCGCGGGCACACAACGTCGAAGACCATGGCCGTGCCGCCGGGGAAACCGTGCCCGGGTGCGTAGGGACCGGTCAAGGTGGTGTGCCGGGACAGCCGCAGGACTCCTGGCGCCCCCGGGGCAGCCACCTCCGGAGGCGGAAGTGCGGGATTCGCCGCGGTCGGAGCGACGAGCCAGCGGGCACCGCCGAACCTGGACATGGCCAGTGTTTCGACCTCGTCGACCTCGACGTCGGCGGGCAGACAGAGCAGGTGACGGGCCTGGCGGTGGTCGGCATTTCCCGGACCTTTTGGGTCGGGGAGGGCGATCCAGGCGAGCATGAGCGATCCTTTGTGTGGGGACGTGGGCTCGGAGGGGGCCGCGGCGCGGGGGCGCACCTTCCAGCGGCTGCTCACACCGGTGTCCGGTGGAAGTTCTGGAACGAACGCGAGGCCGTCGGCCCGCGCTGACCCTGATAGCGCGAACCGTAGATGCTTGACCCGTAGGGGTGTTCAGCCGCCGACGACAGCCGGAAGAAGCACATCTGCCCAATCTTCATTCCCGGCCACAAGAGGATGGGCAGCGTCGCGACATTACTCAGTTCCAGGGTCACATGGCCGGCGAAACCGGGGTCGATGAATCCGGCCGTCGAGTGGGTCAGCAGACCGAGCCGACCCAGGCTCGACTTGCCCTCCAACCGGGCCGCGATGTCGTCGGGCAAGGTGACCGACTCGAAGGTCGACCCGAGCACGAACTCCCCCGGGTGCAACACGAACGGTTCGTCGCCATCGACGTCGACGAGTCGCGTGAGTTCGGGCTGGTCGGCCGAGGGGTCGATCACGGGGTACTTGTGGTTGTCGAAGAGCCGGAAAAACCGATCCAATCGCACGTCGACGCTCGACGGTTGCAGCATCGCGGGCTCATAGGGGTCGAGTCGGACCCGGCCCGCGTCCAGTTCGGCACGGATATCGCGGTCGGAGAGCAGCACGTGCCCACGTTAGTCGGTCGGCACCGACGAGCGAGTGTTTCGCGCCCGGCAGGCCGATGTCGATCGGCCTGCCGGTACCGATCGAGGGCCGGTGCCCCAGCGCCGGGACGGCTCGGAGGCGCGCGGGATCAGGACGCGAGCGGGCGGCCGGTCGAGTCGACCGAGTACCTGCCCGTCTTGTCCGTCAGATACAAGATCCCTTCGATCAACCCCCAGATGCCCACCGCCGCGGGCGCCAATCCGAAAGTCGGGAGCGCGCCGAGCACCGAGATCAGCAGCATCGCCACGCCCACACCCGTGTCGCCGACGTAGAAGCGGTGGATGCCCAACCCGCCGAGGAAAATGCCGAAGAGTCCGGCCGCGAGCCGCGACTTGGCTGCGGGGTCGTAGACCGGCATGGGCTGACCGTAGGGCGCGGCATAAGGCTGCTGGGTGTACGGCTGTTGGGCGTAGGGCTGTTGGGCGTAGGGCTGCTGCGTATAGGACTGTTGAGCAGGCGGAGCGTCGGCGTATGGGCGGTCGGCAGCGGCCGAGGTGGGGGCCGCCCCGGCGGCGCCTGCTTGGGCGACGGTCGGCTGGGAGTAGGCAGGGGCACCCGGACCGTACGGGCTGACCGCATGACCGCCGCTCGGCTGGTCCGGGGTCGGTGCTGCCGCCGACGGCTGAGGCAGCACCGACTGCGGGGACGCCGCGGGCTGTGGTGGTGTCGGGGCAGGTACCGACGGCCGGGCGGGCGTCGGCACAATGGAGGGCAGCACACCGCCGTCAGGCATCGGCGCGGGTGATGACGGCGGTGCGTCCGCTCCGGAATCGGCTCCGGGTCGCGGTGACTGCTCAGGCACGGTGGGCTCCCAACGTCGTGGACGAACCCAGCCTAGTCACCGCGCGCTGAAACCCGTCAACGTGCTGTTGGTGGGTATCAGCTATGATCGTTGCGCGCCCCAACAGTGGCTCTGGCCATGTCGGTGTTGGGCGCTTGGTGTACCGGCAGGTGCACTGCGCGGGTGTAGTTCAATGGTAGAACTTCAGCTTCCCAAGCTGATAGCGCGGGTTCGATTCCCGTCACCCGCTCCACGCTGAAACCCCAGGCCATCCAGACGGATGGTCCTGGGGTTTCGTCGTTGGCGGCGAAGGGTCATACCTGGATGTGGGTCGCATCGAACCGGAAAACTACGGCACCAACGCCGCCACTCGTTCCCAGTCCGCATCCGTCAGTTCTTCGACAACCAACTCCTGCACGACGACCGAGTCAAGGAACGCGTTCTCTGCCTCCGGCCCGATCCGCGTCTGAAGCAGATAGCAAACCTCCGCCACGATCAGACTCGGCACCACCAGTTCGCCCCCGAACGAGTCGAACAAGTCGACCGCCGCCGCGTGGTGACTATCTCGCGTGATGAAGAGGGCATGCATTGCGGGCCGGGTGAAGGTGGAGCCTGTGGGCCCATTACTCCGACGCCCTCCGGCATGCGGTCGCCCAGCCCCGGAGGCTGTCGGCGTACCGACTGAGTAAGAGGTAGACCGCCCAGGCGCCGAGAGTGTTCAGGAGCACATCGTCGATGTCCACGCTGCGCCCGGTCGCCAATAGCCATTGCAGCGTCTCAATCGCAACGCAGACGCAGGTGACTAGGCCCAGAGCCATCCACGGGCGGTACCGACTCACCAGCAGGAAGAACGCGGCAGTGATCGGCGTGAGCATGAGCACGTTCCCTCCGATAATGCGCACCGTTCCTCCAAGGCCCAACGGCGACGTGAGGGTCGCCCAAGTGCTGCTGCCCGGAATGAAGCTGTACCGCACAGTGGGAAGCCCAGGCAGCGCCGTTCCCACAAGCGTGAGTTGCGAGAGAACGACAAGATAGACGGCGAGCGCGACCGCCACGGAGAGCGTTCGCAATCGCCACCTGGCGACCTTTCGGATATGTAGGTGAGTCACAGGACCTAGGAAACCTTGACACTCCCCTTGCGGAAGATATCGTTCCACTCTGTCAGACACAGAACTTTTCTAAGTGGCCATGTCCACCTACCGCCGCTTGCGCGGCTTGAGTCGCACGTCGGGCAGCGTAGGCGCGGGGAGTGGCCCGCCGTCGTACCCATCCACTTGACCGAAGCACCCCGCTCGGGCCTCGGCGGCCCAGGCGGTACCCCCGTGGTTCGGCCCCCGGGAGCCGGTGAACACCAGCTGCTCGGACCAGGCCGCTCGCGCCTGTGCCACCTCGTCATGGGAGCGCCCCACGAAGTTCCACCACATCACCAGGTCCTCCCCTAAGGGCTCACCACCGAGCCATACCGCCCGCACCGGTTCGGCTCCCGCCTCGATGACAGCCCGGTCACGTCCGGGCGCCACGTACCCCAGGCTTCCCGGCTCGACCCGGACTCCGTCGAGGCCCGCCACACCGCTGTCCACGAGCAGACCGTGTTCGAAATCCGGGTTCACCGGCAACTCGAGTCGAGCACCGGCCGACAGATCGAGCTGGGCGCCGACGAGCGGCGAGTAGGTCGTCGCCGGCGACGTCAGTTCCCGACCGGCTACGACGGCCGACCCCAGGAAAACCCGCACACACGCACCCTCGACGACGGCCATGGGCAGGTTCTCGTGATGTTCGAAGGCCGGCGGGCCACCGGCGCGGTCAGCGGGCAACGCCACCCAGAGCTGCGCCCCGTGGAGCGTCGGCGAGTGCAGCACGGGCGACTCCTCCGAATGCGAGATTCCCTGCCCCGCCGTCATCAGATTCAGCTGCCCAGGCCGCACGAGGAGTCGCGACCCCAGGCTGTCGCGGTGCAGAACCTCCCCGGCGAAGAGCCAGGTGACGGTCTGGAGCCCACAGTGCGGATGCGGCGGCACCTGCATACCGGCCGAAGAGCTGACGTCGTCCGGACCGAAATGGTCCGCGAAACACCACGCCCCGATCAGCGAGCGGGCGCGTTGCGGCAGGGTACGCCGCACCGCCATCGCCCGCGGTCCACCCAGCGGGACGTCGCGTGGCGCCAGGATCTCGACTGCGGCCCTCGGCGCCTGCCCCACGCAGAACTCTTCGATGGGACGGCTGTCGAGGTTGCTCATGCAGTGACGCTAGCCCGCCCCGACCTGAACGGCCTGCCGGATCGCGCGCACTTGGCCACCGCCCGCCGCAGTTCTCTGGAGCTCCCGACGACGTGGCAGTCCGCCGAGCGTCACACGGCCCCGCGCACCCCTTCGTCCGCGTGACGCGGGGTCCCCCGCATGCGCAGAGGGACCCCGCATCTGCCGCGCACCCAGGCCGGCCAATGACCAGCGCGGCGCCGTTGCGACGTCACGGTCCGGCTCCACCACACGCAACTTGGCGCGGACGCAGGCGAAGTCGATCGCGGTCGGTCTTCCGGTTCCGGTCGGAACCTGCGTCGTCGCCCACAGCCCGCACCTTCTCGGGACGCCCGCCGTTCTCCGGTCGACCGTGCCCTCGCGGTCACATCGCGACCCCCGCGCCGCAGGCCGGTCAACCGCTGCGTCACGAGTCTCGGTGTGCCCATCCGGGCCGTTAGCCATGTTCTAGACCTGCCCCGACGGCCCCGCAACGGCTCCCGCTGTTCTGGTTGGGGACCTTGTTCAACCACAGGCTCGTCCACAGGCGCAGAGGCACCATCCCGTCACCACCCACAACCCTGTGGATGAAATCTGTGGATGACCGGTTGGCATCGAGTTGGCCCTTCCACTGTTCCGCGCGGCGTTTCGGACTCTTTACGAGCGCCGACATGCGAGTGTCGATTCGCATTCTGACAAGACGTCCTTATGATGTCACTATGCCCAAGATCATCGGTGGGTCACTCCACGAGCACCGCATGCAAACTCGGAACAAGCTCTTCAAAGCGCTCTCGAGTCTGATGATGGAGCGAGGGTTCGATTCGATCTCGCTCTCCGACATCGCAGCTGCCGCCGATGTCGGGCGCACCGCCGTCTACAACCACTTCCCGGACAAGGAAGCTCTGCTGCTGGGCTTCATCACACATGAGACGGAGGAGTACGTCCTCACCCTCGAGCGGTCGCTCGAGAACATCGACGATCCGGTGGAGCAACTGCGCACCTATATCCGTCAGCAGGTGCAACTCAGGCAGGTCTTCCACCTAGCGCCCGGACCGGATCTGCGCACGGTCGTTTCCCGTCGCACCCGAGGGCGGCTGCGTGAACACGCCGAAATCGTGGAGGCCGTGCTGCGCCGGATCCTGCGCGCGGGTATCGGTGTCGGCTTGTTCCCTGAGCAGGACATCGACACCACGGTCAAGCTCGTGAACGCCTGCCTGTCCGGCCGCCACTTCCCGGAGAACCCCGAGGAGCGCGAAGAAGCGGTCAACGCCACGGAGGCATTCGTCCTGCGTGCCGTGGGCGCTCAACCACCCGCGAACGTGCGCTAGGCCTTCGAGCACACCTCGTAGCTCTCCGGCCGGGCCACGAAGCTGCCACGACCCCCCGTGAGCGACCGCAGGTCAAGAACGTAGCGGACCAGCTCAGCCTCGGGGACGAGCGCGTCGACCCGCGCCCAACGCTCATCCAGGGACGTCATCGACGTGATGTGACCGCGCCGCGTGGACAAGTCACTCATGACATCACCCTGGCCATCGATCGGCACCGTGACCTCCACCGCACTGACGGGCTCCAAAACGACAGTGCCCGCGGCGGCCAGCGCTTCCCGCAGACCCACGCCCGCAGCTGTTCGAAAGGCCATGTCGGAGGAATCCACGGAATGCGATTTACCGTCATACACCTCGACGCGAAGATCGACGACCGGGTAACCATGGACGCCACCGGCCGCCATCGCCTCAGTGATGCCGCGCTCCACGGCCGCCATGTAATGCCGCGGCACGGACCCGCCCACGGTCGCATCGACGAACTCGAAGCCGCCCCCACGGGGAAGCGGCGACACCCGGAGCTGCACCACCGCGAACTGCCCGTGGCCCCCCGACTGCTTCTTGACCTTGCCCTCGGCCTCGACCTTCTTCGTGATCGTCTCCCGGTAGGGAATCTGCACCGGCTCCGTCTCCACATGCACCCCGAAGGTACGCGCCAGTCTCTCAAGCGCGACCGCCAGGTGGGTATCCCCAAGCCCCCCGAGCACAGCCTGTGAACCAGTCAGATCGGCATGCAGCGTCGGATCCTCCGCGCACAGCCGGGTCAGGGCAGCCGAGAGCTTGTCGTCGTCGGCCTGGGTGAGCGGCTTGAGCGCCACGCGGTATGCCGGAACCCGTTCGGGCCTGGACGGCACGACCACCGGCACCGTACTGCCGGACAGGACCGTACCCGTCCGGACGCTGGTGAGTTTCGCAGCGGCCGCGATCTGCCCGGCCACCACCTCGTCGACCGGCAGGTGTTCGCGGCCCCGGAGCCGGAAGTAGCCGTGCAGTCGCTCCTCCTCGCCGGTCGTCGTGTTCGTCAACCGCAAGGACGGCGTCAGGGTGCCGGAGAGCACCTTGAACACGGACAGCTGCCCGACGAAGGGATCGATGACGGTGCGGAAAACGTGTACCAGGGGGTCGCCGGCCGGGTCGGCGGCAACCTCCAACCGTGCGGAATCCTCCGTGACGGCACCGCCCTCCCCCGTGACCATCACCGTCGCCGGCCGGTCGACGGGGGCCGAGCCGAGCGCGCAGAGCAGATCGGCGACCCGGTCCACGCCGACCCCGGTCAGCGCCGAACAGAGCACCACGGGGAAGGCCTCGCGACGGCGAACCTCGCAGGCCAGGGTGTGCTCGAGTTCCTCGACGGCCGGTTCCTCCCCCGCGAGGTAGCGCTCCAGCTGGTCGTCGTCGTGGGTGACGATCTCCTCGACGACCTCGTCATGCAGGGTATGTTCTTCAGCGGCCAGGTCGACAGGCAGCTTCTCAGTGTGGTGGGAGCCGTCCGGGTCGTATTCGAAGGCATCCCCGCTCAGCACATCGGCCACCCCGTGCAGGTTCTCCTCCTCGCCAATGGGCAGTTCCAATGGCACGACCTGCGGGCCGAAGACCTCCTGGAGTTCGCTGACCACGGTCCGGAAATCGGCGCGCGCCCGGTCTTCCTTCGTGACGACGATCAGACACGGCACACCGGCCGCCTCACAGGCCCGCCAGGCGTCCTCGGTGCCCGCCTGGACGCCGTCCACCGCACTGATGACCACCAGGGCGAGGTCGGCGACGGTCAGTGCCGCATCCAGCCCACCGGCGAAATCCGCATATCCAGGAGCGTCCAAGAGCGTGACGTCATAGGCACCTTCTGGCGTCTTCCAGGAGAACTGGGCGGCGGCCAGGCTCACGGAGATCTTGCGTGCGATCTCCTCTGGTTCGTGATCACAGACGGTCGTGCCGTCCTCGATCGTGCCCGCTCGGGAGATCGCACCGGCACGATGCAGGATCGCCTCGACGAGCGTGGTCTTGCCCGCACTCGTGTGTCCGACGACGGCGACGTTCCGGATCGCCTGGGGCAAGATCGCAGCGGCCATGAGGCCCTCCCTTGGGTACACCTGCGCGTGCCCCTCAGGCTAATGACTTCCGGCGAGACAACCTAGCCCACACGAAACATGGACCAGGTTGTCTCGTTCTCGCGCTCGGGTCTCGTCGCTCTCCGGCCCGGCATGGGAACCCATGCCCACAGCAGCCGACGCGCCCAGCCCGCTGTGGCCACCGGCCAAAGGCCTTGTTTCCGCCCGGACCTCACGGCTAGCATGCCCCCGGGTCGACCGCGGGGCCTCGCACGCCACTTCCGAAATCGCTACACACGATTACTCCGTCTGCTGGCGTTCTCCTTTCCCCCGGTCGGCCCAATTCCTGTCCCCCGCCGAGGAGAGTCATGACCCGAGCCGACGTCGTCGCGACAGAGGATCTCCTGACTTTCCTCGGCGCCGCGACGACCGACACCCACCAGCGCGAGTTCTACGCGCCACAGCCGACCGGGCCATCACTAGGCTTCCTGCACGACTACGCGCGCGTGAACTACCGCACCCTGTACGCGGCCACCCTCGCGCTGCGGATCAACGACCTGAACGCCGCCTTGATCATCGAGAACCTGCTCGCGAGCGGAGCCGAGACCACAGCCGAGGGCCGGCGAACCGAGGGCGAGCTGATTGCCGCCCGGCTCCGGACGATGCCACCGCAACGGGTGTACCGGCTCTTGGCGCGACTGTGCCAGGCAGGGAACAACAACCGCCGTCTGCGGGCGATCGCCGGAGAGTGGCTCACGGGCCGCGACCTGGCCTTCGACGCCGTGAAGTACCGCCGGCCGATGCGGATCGTCGTGCGGCATCTGCACCTCCCTGTCCCGACCGAGGTCGCCCTCGTACTGCGGGCACACGCGTGGCGCACGCGGCATTTCGAGACGCCGCTCCTGGAGACGTGGCGACGGGCGCACTACGAACGCGCGTCGCTGTACGACCTCCCCTTCACCGTCGCCGAAGGGCTCGCGGCCTCCCGCGGAGTCAAGCGCGAACTGCTGGTGGCCCATGGTCGCCTGACCGCGACGGAACGGCTGCGCCTACAGTCCTCGGCCGAGGGGATACAGGTGGACCTCGGCTTCGACCTGGCGCGGGCTCCCCTGACCCGGCTCGCGGCCTACGTCTTGTCGCTCGACACCGAGTCCCGCAAGCGCCGCATGGTCGAGCTCGACGACGCGCTGCGCGCGTCCGCATTGCGTACGGCTGGAGCCGAGGCCGGAACGTGGGGTGACGTGCAGGCGGTGCTCGACGACTCGTACTCGTCGTCGGGGTCCACCGAGAAACGTCAGCGGCCGCTCGTGGTGGCGGTGGCATGCGCGTACCTGCTTGAGGCGCTGGCGGATCGACTGACTCTCCGGTGGACCTCGGGCCGGCGCGAGAGCCCGCTCTTCGCGATGGCACACGGGGCCACCGACCTGGCGAACCCCGTCCTCGACGCCCTGACGGACGAACCCGACCGGCTTGTGATCGTCTCGGACGGCGTCGACACCAGCCCGCCGGGTGCCGCAAGCGAAGTCCTCCGGGTCTGGTCAGGGCGGATCGATGACGGGTCGACGTCCGTCGTGCACCTCAACCCGGTGTCTGAGTCCTTCGGGGTCCGGACCCTGACGCCCGCGGTTGCCACGCTCGGCATCCGCGACGCCGAGGACCTCCCGATGCTCGTCGAACTGGCGAGGTTCGCGACCGGACGGGCGACGCACGCCGAGTTCACCGAGTACCTGGCGTCGAAGGCGACGGCCTTCCTCGGGCAACAGCGAGAAGAAGACCCCGGCGAGCCCGGCCGCCCGGACGAACCGCGGACGAAGGGGACGAAACCGTGACCGGTCCAGCGAAGGAATCGCCTGCCTCCGATCAGGGCTTGCCGAGGGCGCTGGACCTCTCCGGCCTCACCCCGCGGCCACCGCAATCGTGGGGCGGGGTGCGGCTGGTGCCGCTCGTCCGCCGGCGCCCGGTGAGCGGAATCCGGCTCGACGCCCGAGCCGTCGGCGAGACGATTGCCGTGTCCACCCGCGAGCGCAACACGCTCATCGGCTACGTCCCGCATGCCTACATCGCGACCTGGACCTCCGACGGATCGCCGGCTGCGTCCTATGGGACCCAGCTGTTGCGCCCGCAGAGCGAACCGCACGTCGCCGAGCTCGGACTCCGCAGGCTCGTGCAGCGCAAGCGCCGCAAACCTCGCGAAGACCAGGCGCAGAACCGGGTGCGGTTCCTACCGTTGGCGCTGGCTCTCGACGGATTGCTTGGGCTGGAGTTCGGTGGCTCGGACATCGCGTGGCGCTACTTGTCCCGAGCGGCACTGCGGAACGGGCTGAGCCCCCGGGTTGAGGTGTCGATAAGTGGGTACGCGGTGCCGGGATTGGAGGAGGCGCTGCGCGTCTTCGAGATCGAGGACGGCCAAAGCGGCGTGCTCGTCTACGTGGCCGATCAACTGGTCTCGGCCTTTGTCACACCACACCCCGCCGACTACCGGGCACTGCATGCGAGCCTGGTGCTCGATCAGTTCGGGGATGTCTTCTACGAGCCCGGATTCCAGCACGCCGCGCCGCATGGGGCCGATTCGCGGCTGGGCACCCGGTTGCCCGATGTCGATTCGCTGGCGGAGCTGCGCGCAGCCCTCACCGCCGCGACCGATACCTGGGCCAGCGGCGCGTCCGGTTCCTGGCTCGGACCGGACCTGTTCGGCGTGCTCATGTTCGACGACATGTACCAGATGGGCCCGTTCACGCTCACCCGCTTTCTGTCGTCCTTCACCCTCGACGAGCCGAATCACCTCGGCGAAGCCATCGTCGACGACGAGGGTGCGGTCGCCTATTTGCACACCTATCGGCTGTCGGGGAAGCAGGTACGCACCGGCCGGCTGCTGAGCGCGTTGCGGGAAGCGGAATGGAACCTGCCCGAGGTGGCCCGGGTGCTCGACACGGACACCGACGGCGTCCTGCGCGAGCTCGCCGCAATCGGGCTGGAGGGCATCGTCGGCCGTGCGGTGTTGGCGGGCTGGCAGGCTCGCCAACGGCGGTTGGGGTGACGGCGGGTTCACGACCCGGCGACGCCTACAGCACGTGTGCCGCGTAGATCCGCAGAGCGTCCCGCACGAAGGTGGCACCGGACTCACCGCCGTAGTTGCGCGCGAATCGCGGGTCGGCGACATACATGTCCGCGAGCCCGAGGATGTACTCCTTGACGGGAGCCGCGCCCGCTCCCGGGGTGCCCGGGACGCCGCTGAGCCACTCGACGTGCCGCCGTGCGAGTTCCTGAGCCTCCGCGGACTCCGGCGCCATCCCGTCCGAGGCGGCCGCCGACCAGTCGGCCGCGAGTTCGGCGGTGCGCGCCTTCCAGGCGACCCGCTCCTCCTCGGACATTCCGCGCCACCAGGCATCGGAACGTGCGTAGGCATCCCGTCCCCAGCGTTCCTCGACCTCCTCCTGGTACTGCGTGTGGTCGAAACCGTCGAACATCGTGTCGGCCATCAGTCGGCCTCCTTCTTCGAGTGTGGTGATCGTGTGGCCCACCGACGCCATCTGCCGGGTCAGCCGGTCCCGCTCCGTGTGCAGCCAGTCGAGGTGGGTGCGCAGCGCGGAGACTTGAGCGCCCGGGTCCTGGGTGACGGCGTCGCCGAGCACATCTGCGATGACCGGAAGCCCGAGGCCGAGGTCGCGCAACAGCAGGATGCGCTGCAACCGGACCAGGGCATCGGCGTCGTAGTACCGGTATCCGTTGGAGGCGATCCGGCTGGGTGGCAGCAGTCCGATGCCGTCGTAGTGCCGCAGGGTGCGGCTCGTGGTTCCGGTCAGTCGAGCCACCTCTTGGATAGACCAGTCTTTGGTCGTTGCCATCACGACTCCTTCCGTGCAACACCCACGGTAGAAGTTGACGCAACGTCAATGTCAAGCGGGCAGCTACTGGAGGAAGAGCGCGACGACGCCAACGGCGACCGTCGAGAAGATCTCCCCGATGCCGATCGCCTTCGGTGTAGCGCTGCGACTGGGCATCAGCCACGCACGCGCCGCCAACACGGCGAGCACAGCAGCCGCCAACCACCACGAGGGGTCATGCCACAGGGCCATCGCGACCGCGCCCACCGTGATGGCCGCGTGATAGGTAACCGAGGCCACCAGGTAGGAACGTCGCCCATGGGCCCGGATCATGGTCTTGACGTACAACACGGTGCCGAAGAAGTAGGCGAAGAGATAGACCGCGAGCGCCCACACCGGCGTCGGTGCCTCGGCGGCCACCTGCCAGCCGGCGCCGGAACCGGCCGGCCGACAGGCGGCATAGGCCACCACCGTCATCAGGCTGGCCGCCACCACGAGCAGCCCTCCGGACAGCACCGTGCGCTCCTTACGTTGCGCCGACGCCCACAGCCCTGCGGCGAGGAACGGCAAGAAGGCCGGCACCCACACGATCAACGCGGCATCGAGCAGCAGGACGATCACTGCACAGGCCGCAGCGATCGCGGAGTAGGTCACCATCGGCCGCACATACCGGGGGCGACGGCGGGACTTGAGCCAGAGACCGGCCGCGAAGTAGGCAAAGTATCCGACCATCCAGGTCGCGAAGAGCGGGATGGTCACGGGGCGGGCACCCATATCCTGGATGCCACGCACGGTGCCGACAATGAACGGCAGGACGAGCATCGCCCATGCGCCGTGATGGTTGGGGACCCACCCCGAAGATCTTCCTGCCACGAAGCCCAGCTTAGTCAGCAAACCGTCGGAAGGCTGTCGCTACACCGTTCGCCGGGTCTTGCGGATACCGACCCACAGGCCCACGACGCACGTCACCGCTCCGGCCACGAAGCCCCACGCCACGCTGGAGTCGGCGAAGGTGCCGCCCAGCAGCGTACGTTCCGCGTCGACGATGTACGTCAACGGGTTGAATTTCGACGCCGTCTGCATCCACTGTGGGCCGGCCTCGAGCGGGAGCATCATGCCCGACAGGATCAACAGGGGGAAGAGCAGCGACTGCTGCACACCCCAGAACAGCCACTCGCGACCCTTCGCGGCCAACCCGAGGGCACTGGACAGCGCTCCGACGCCAACGCCGAAGAGACCGAGCAGCAACAGGCCGGTCAGAAGCTGCAACGGGTACAGGGTGAAGCCGAACGGCACGCAACACAACACGATGATCAGCCCTTGGACCACCAGCGGTGCGAACTCCTTGAGCGCCCGGCCGACGAGGATCGACGACCGGTCCAGCGGGGTGGCGAGCTGGCGTTCGTAGGAGCCGGTCATCATCTCGTAGAGCAGGTTCGACCCCGTCATGGAGGTGCCGAAGAGCGAGATCATCACGATGACGCCCGGCACGAACCATTGCAGCGTCTCGGCCGTCGACCCCCCGCTCGTCGACCCGCCGAAACCGCCGACCGCGCCGGTGAGCAGCGGCCCGAAGAGCCCGAGGAAGATCAACGGCTGCAGCAGCGAGAAGATCAACGTGAACGGGTCTCGAAGGACAAGCAGGATCTCGCGGGTAAAGACGGCGACCGTATCCCCGATGAACTTGGCCGGGCCGGATCGCAGGACGATGTCGGCAGCCTCGGTCCCGGTGGGGGTGGATGTGGTGGCGGCGGTGGCCGCAGAGCTGTTCATCACGCTGCCTCCTCGCGCAGGCTCCGTCCGGTCAGATTCAGGAACACGTCGTCGAGGCTGGCCTGCTTCAGCTCCGCCGAGCGCACGGTGAAACCGCCGAGGCGCAACCCCTCAATCGCTGCGGGCAGCCGGTCCGCGCCGTGCTGGGTGGAGATGGTCACCCGGTGCAGGCCGTCCAAGCGGCCAACCGGTCCGTGGTCATCCACCGTCACCTGCCCGACGTCGGGCGGCAACGCCGCCCGGATGCCGGTGGCGCCCGCACCGGCCGGGCCGGCGAGGCTCGCGTTGCCGGAAGCATCCCCAGCGCCGTCGGCCGCGGCTGCCCCGCCAGCGGCGCTGTCGGCAGCCACCGTGAGCGTGATGACATCGTCGGCGTGGTTGTGCTTGAGGTCCCCCGGAGTGGCGTCCGCGATGATCTCGCCGTGGTCGATGATGACCACCCGCTCGGCCATGTTGTCGGCCTCGTCCAGGTAGTGCGTGGTGAGCACGAGCGTCATGCCGTATTGCTCGCGCATGGCGCCGATGTGCTCCCACAGGTTGGCGCGCGAATGCGGGTCGAGACCTGTGGTGGGCTCGTCGAGGAAGAGCAGCGGCGGCCGGTTCATCAGCCCGAGGGCGACGTCAAGCCGGCGCTTCTGACCGCCGGAGAGGGACTGAACGGTCCGCTTCTCCAGGCCAGCCAGATCGAGTGCGGCGAGCAGGTCACTCGCCCGTTTCTTGTACTCACTGGCAGCCAGCCCGTAGAACCTCCCCTGGTTGTGCAGCTCATCGGCCACCCGGTAGGAGTAGCCGCCGCCGTTGCCTTGCCCGATGTACCCGATCCGGGCGCGTACCTGCGCCGGCTCACGGGCGACGTCGAAGCCCGCGACCTCCGCGGTCCCCGCAGTCGGCTCCAGGAGGCTGGTCAACATGCGCAGGGTGGTGGACTTGCCTGCGCCATTGGGGCCGAGGAAGGCGACCAACTCGCCCTCCCGGACGTCGATATCGATGCCCTTGACGGCCTCGACGGTCTCTTTCTTGCGGTGGAAGGTCTTGGTCAGGCCGCGCGCTCGGATCACCGATGCGTCCTTTCGTACGCCGTACCGAAATGATCGCCCTACGCTAGCATACGGCGTACGGGAATGGATGATGAGGAGATGAAAGATGGCGGACGACGACCCCGGTGAGGTGCCGCGTCCCCCGGACGTCGTGCGGCGGCTCGCCCTTCTGTGGGACCCGCCCACGCCGTCAGCCCGCGGACGCCGGCCGCGATTCGTCCTGGCCGACGTCGTCCAAGCCGGGATCACCGTGGCGCTCGACGGCGGACTCGAGGCGCTTTCGATGCGCCGGGTGGCAGCCGAACTCGGCGTCGGCGCGATGTCCCTGTACACCTACGTCCCCGGCCGCGCCGAGCTGATCGACCTGATGATCGACCGCGCCTACGGCGAACTCGACCTCCCAGTGGCTGGAATGCCGTGGCGGGCCGCGCTCGACCAGTACGCCCGGCAGTTCTGGCAACTGTACCTGCGTCACCCCTGGCTCCTCCAGACGACGTCCTGGCGCACCCCGCTCGCCCCGCATGTGCTCGACGCCGAAGAAGCCGGGCTGCGCACCCTCATCGACACCCCGCTGACCGAGACGCAGGTCGTGGACTTCCTGGGGCTGGTGAACAGCATGGTGCAGGGCCTCGCCCGGGGCGCCATCGCCGAGGCCCAGGAACGCGCCAGCTCAGGGCAAAGCTGGGACGACTACTGGACGTCGGTGAGCAGCTTCTGGCAGGACTGGTTCGACACCGATCGGTACCCGGTGATGACCCGGGTGTGGAACGCCGGAGCCTTCGAGAAGGCCAGCGATTTCGAGTCGATCCTGGAACGACTGCTCGACGCCGTCGAGGGCAGCATCGCGCGCGCTCGGACGTCGGCCGTCGAGGTATCGGAGGACGCCGCCAGCAGGTGAGCGGACCGGGACCACGCGAACCGGTTCGCTATACCTGCAGGTTCGCGCGTGCGTAGGCGAGCGAATCGGCCAGATCCCGGCGACGATCGGCCGCGAGCTTCGCACGCCGGGTGGAGATCTCGACCACCACCGACCCGGCCCAGCCCCGCCGCACCAGCTCCCGCAGCACGGCATCGCAGGCCATCTCCCCCCGGCCCGGCACCAGGTGTTCATCCTTGTAGCTGCTTGTGCCGTCGGCCAGGTGCACATGCGCCAACCGCTCCCCGAAGACGTCGAGCAGGTGCAGCGGGTCCTGCTGTGCGATCGCGGCATGGGACAGGTCGAGGGTGACCAGGTCGTAGTCGTGGTCGGTCGGGTCCCACCCCGGCAGATAGGCCTGCATCTCCCGCTTGCCGTTGCGCCATGGGAACATGTTTTCGACCGCGACGCGCACGCCGGTCGAACGGGTCAGCTCGCGCACCAGCTCCGCGAACTCCTGGGCATAACGGTATTGCCAGCGGAACGGTGGATGAACCACCACCACCTCGGCGCCCACCTCGAGGGCGAGATCGAAGCTCCGCCGCAGCTTCGGGCCAGGGGCCTTCCCCCACACCCGGCGGCTGACCAGCAGAGTCGGGGCATGGATCGAGCGGATCGGCACCCCATGATCTGCTGCGAGCGTGGACAGCGCCCTCGCGTCCTGCGTCGCGTCCTCCGCCCAGACCATGACCTCGACACCGTCGTAGCCGAGCGTGGCCGCCTGCTCGAAGGCATAGGCACTGGTACGCGGGTAGACCGACGCCGTCGACAGACAGACCTCAATGCCCTCGCGCATGCGCCTCACCCTAAACCGAACCGGGCACGCACGGGCCTCGTCGCCCGAGGGAGATGTTCAGGCAGCACCCAGGTAGCAGCGGTGGCCGAGGCCGGCGCTGGTTGGGCTGCGCGGCACGAGTTCGCTGATCAAACCGAGATACAAGGGGCATTGCTCAGCGAGCTGGTTGGCCTGGGCGATGGCGCGCGGAGTGGGACCCGTCCTACGGGACGGGAACGCCGGATCGAAGGCCACCTGATGGCACGAAGCCATGTGCAGCTCGTGGAGCAGATTGATGTGCTCGTCCAGGCACGTGGTCGTCACGATCTCGGTCATCTTGCCCTCGTCTCCGGCCGCGGTACGACGCGACGGTAACTCCTAGTTACACCGCGCCGTGGCTTATGCGGAGAGAATCACATATTCCCGGTTGGGTCAAGCAATTCCCAGACTGTTTCCGTTAGAGGCCCAATTCCGCCAAAACTGGCAGGCGGGATCGCACGGCCTCCCGGGCCGCTGGCGCAGACGGTTGTGCCAGTGCCACCTCAGCCAACTCCACGCAGTGCGCCATGGTGGTCCGCGCGAGGACTGCGCCGACATCCGCCAAGGCCCGGGCAGTCATCGACAACGACGAAACGCCCAATCCGACCAGGACCGGTGCCAGCGCCGGATCGGCCGCCGCCTCCCCGCACACCCCTACCGGACGATCGGCCGCTTGACCACCCAGACAGGAGGACCGGACCAAAGACAAGACCGCCGGCTGCCAGGGCGTCGACAACGCGGCCAGGTCGGCGAGCTGACGGTCGGCCGCCATCGCGTACTGGGTCAGGTCGTTCGTACCGATACTCGCAAAGGCTGCGTGTTCGAGTATCCAGCGGGACTGGAGGGCTGCGGAGGGCACCTCGATCATGACGCCGGCCTGATCGAGCCTGCGCTCGGCACACAGGCCCACGAAGTCCGCGGTTTCCTGCGCGGTTGCGACCATCGGAGCCATCACCTGAACCTCGGCGCTCTCGGCCTTCGCCGCCAAGGCGATCGCCCGCAGCTGCCGGTCGAGCACATCCGGGCTCCGCCACGACGTTCGCAGCCCCCGCACCCCCAACGCGGGATTCGGTTCCGGGGCAGCAGTGAGGAAGGCCAGCGGTTTGTCTGCCCCCGCATCCAGCGTGCGGATCACCACCTTGCGGTTGGCGAAGACCGCGAACACTGACCGGTAGGCGGCCACCTGCTCTTCGATGGTCGGCTCCTCCACTCGGCCGAGGAAGCAGAACTCGGTGCGGAAGAGGCCCACACCCTCCGCGCCGGCGGCCAATGCCGCATGCGCCCCCGTCGGGTCGGCGATATTGGCGAGCATCTGCACGCGGGCGCCGTCGGCCGTCCGCCCGACGCCACCGAAAACCCGCTCCGATGCCGCCTGGGCCTGCATCTGCACCTTGGCGAGGTCGCCCGGAGAAGGTTCAAGCTCGATCCGCCCGGTGCTGCCGTCGACCAGCACCGTCTCACCGTCCGTCAGCACCCCCGCCCCCGTCGCTGCCACGACCGCCGGGATGCCGAGATCGCGGGCCAGGATCGCGGTGTGGGACGTCGGCCCTCCCGAGATCGTGACGATTCCGCGCACCCGCTCCGGGTCCAGCGTCGCGGTGTCGGCAGGCGACAGATCGGAGGCGACCAGCACGAATGGGTACCCCGGATGGGGCACCCCCGGTGTCGGCAGGCCCAAGAGCACCGCCACGATCCGGTCCCGGACATCCCGCACGTCGGTGGCGCGCTCGGCCATCGGCCCGCCCAGCAATTCGAGTTGCTGGGCGATCTCCCCCGCCGCCTCCCAAACGGCTCGCGCCGGATCGGCCCGGCTCTCGCGCATCTTTCTCACCGCCCCCTGCTGCAAGGAGGGGTCGGCCGCCATCACCGCGGTTACCTCCAGCAGTTCGGCGGCCGCGCCCGTCGCCCGGCCGGCCCGCAGGTGAAGGTCGTCGTGGACCGTCTGCACGGCACGGCCGAGCCGGACGACGGCCTCTTCTACGTCCGCCTCGGGTGGCAGGGAGGCAACGGTCGGCTCAGGAACGGCCGCAGGCATAGTCACGACGAGGCCGGCCACTCGGCCGGGACTGGCCCCGAAGCCTGTCAGCACAGCGGACATAGCATGCCTTTCGTCGTTGGAGAGCTTGCGGTCACGCGCGCTCCGACATCATCATCCGATATGCGGCAACTGGCGAGCACAAACCCACCCACCCATGCCGCCTTGCGGGTGCGGGCGCCACTGCCCGGAACGGTGATCGACCTTACCGAGGTGCCGGACCCGGTCTTCGCGACTGCAATGCTGGGTCCCGGATTGGCTCTGCTGCCAACTGCGGCCACGGCCTCCTGCGAGGTCACCGCCCCACTCGACGGCACGGTTGCCGCCCTGCACCCCCATGCCGTCGTCATACAGGATGCCGACGGACGCGCGGTCCTCGTTCATCTGGGCATCGACACGGTCCGTCTTGACGGCCGTGGGTTCAGGCTCCACGTCGCCTTGGGGGATCGGGTGACCACCGGCCGGCGACTCATCACGTGGATACCGCAGGAGGTGCAGGCGACTGGACTGTCGCTCGCCTGCCCTGTCATCGCGCTGGCAGCCCCGGCCAGCAACGTACGCTCGCTTGCAACCATCGGCAACCGCGTCGAACAGGGCTCTGACCTGCTGGAATGGTCCTGACACGCGCGCAAACGCAGCCACGGGTCCGCAGGCCACATCACACCCACCCGGCAATTGTATCAATTTGCGACCAGTCTTCCACCAAGAAGCTGTAAACTTTCTCTCGGGAACCGCATCATGATCGTGCCAGCCACGCGTCATAGGAAGTAGACACATCAACCTGAAGGATGAACGAGGAAGACCATGCAGGTCACGAAGGAGACCCAGAAGCCGACTCGCCGCGAGGTGCGCGAGGCGCTGCTCTGGGCACTCGAGAACGATCGAGGCGCGCTGCTCGAACACCGAGAGACCTCCCACTACCGTCGTTGGGATGCCCCGGGGGCGAACGCCCGGATCGTCGGTAAATGGCGTAGCAGCCGCACCGGCCAGCGGTGCACCGACGTCACCGCCCACCGTGAATCCGCCTGACACCTCCGGCCCCCTCTGGACGCCCTCACCGGCACCCGGCATCCCGGCCTGACTCGCCCAGGCGTCAACGGCCGGACGGGCCGCGCAGGCGCTCATCGCGCTCGGCCATGGCGGCCAGCATCGCGTTGTACTCCTCGAGCTCTCCGTCACCGTCCCGGTCCGCCCGCCGGTCCCGGCGCCGGGCCTCGCGCTCATCGGAACGCGTCCACATCACCGCGACCACGACCGCCAGCGCCAACGTCGGCAGTTCCCCGATCCCCCAGGCGATCTCGCCGCCATAGCGCTGATCGACCAACGCGCTCGGTCCCCACGGACGGCCCAGGAGCCCGAACCACTCCGGCACCAGCAGCGTCTCCATGCTCGTGAGGGTCACCCCGAAGAAGGCGTGGAAGGCCATCGTCGCGAAGAGCAGCAGCAAGCGTTGCGGGTAGGGGGGCCGCTGCGGCCCCGGGTCCACCCCGACCAGCACATTGACGAACATGTACCCGGCGACAGTAAAGTGCACGACCATCGCCACATGCCCGATGTAGGTGGTCAGCGCCCACCCGAAGACCGGGGTGAAGTAGAAGATGATCATCGACCCGGCGAAGTTAGCGGCGGCGACGATCGGATTCGCGAAGAACCTTCCCCAGCGTGAGGTGACGATCGCCAGTACCCATTCACGCGGCCCCCGTGAACCGTCGTGTCGCACGGGGACGGCCCGCACCAGCAACGTGATCGGCGCACCCAACGCCAGGAGGATCGGGGCGACCATCGCCATGATCATGTGCTGGATCATGTGCGCGCTGAACAGCACGTGACCGTATTGCGCGGGGCCGCCGGAGGTGACCCAGAACATGATGACCATCCCCGAGCACCAGGAGATGGTCCGGCCGACCGGCCATTGATCTCCACGCTTGGCCAGGCGCCGGACCCACCGCACATACGTCACCAGGCCGGCGACGCAAAGGAAGCCGAACAGCAGGTCCCAACGCCATTCGGTGAACCAGCGCCAGAAGGTGGGTTCCACCGGGAGCGGATGCCCGGTCACCAGCTCGGCCGCAGTCGGGTCCTCGAAGGGCGTGTCCGGCACCGGCGGCGCGGTCGACCCCAAGGCCACCGCGACCCCCGACACGGCGCCCATGATGGCCAGTTCCACGACCGCCAGCCGCCAGAACAGACGCCCCACGTGAGCCTGCGCGTCCCCGAGAAGCGCGACCACCCGGTTGCGGTGCAGATAACCCACCGCACCCAGGACCACCATGAGCATGATCTTGGCGATCACCAGGACTCCGTAGTCGGTGCCCAGGTCGCCCAGATCCGCCATCCGGATGCTGGCGTTGACCATCCCGGAAGCCGCGACCGCCAAGTAACACCACAGCGCGATGGATGAGTACCGGGCCACGACCGCGGCGAAGGCCGAGCGCTTCCCGTCTTGCGCCAACTCCCCCCGCAAGCGCACGACGGCGATCGTGGCCAGCCCGCCGATCCACAGGGCGGCGCCGGCCAGATGCAGGAACATCGACGAGATCGCCAGTTCATGGCTGGCTGCCCCCGCCGCGTGCCCGGTATTTGCCTGCACCGCCAGCGCCCCCGCGGCAGCCACCGCCGTCCACAGCGCGCCCGTGGCGCCGCGCACCGCAAAGGCGAGGACCGACGTCAGCGAGGCCAGCCCGACGACCAGCAGATAGCTGCGGCCCAGGGAGATGTCCCACGCGAATGTCATGAGCTGATCGCCGAAGGTCGCATCCGTCGGCGCCGAACCGGAGATGATCGCGTACCGCAGAACGAACTGGAGGACCGCGAGCGCCACCCAGGCGATCGACGCGGTGGCCGCGGCGTCGAGGCCACGACGGGCCGGGTCACGAGGAGGCAAGACAGTCGCGGACAACACCAGTGCGCCGAAGGTCACCGCGGCCGCGATCTCCGTCAAGACTGTCACCACGGGCAGCCCCCAGCGGACCCCGGCCCCCGGATCGGCGAATCCAGCGAGCGCCGCGAACGCCCCGGAGAAGATCCCCGCACCCAGGACGGAACTGATCGCCACGACTACCGCGACCGGGCCGGCGGCGGTCAACCACCGGGGCCGAGTGGAGTCAGCCTCGAGTGGGGTGGGGGACGTGTCGGCAGCGGTCACGGTCCCAGCGTATGGGCGCGGTTATGGACGAGGAACCGCCGCGCCCGGCAAGCCGGGCATACTTGAAGGCATTCGTCCGCGTTGTTCCCGGCCCACCCACCGATCGGGCCGGCCTCCGCAGCGAACGACATCCGTAGCGAAAGGACCATCGATGGCCCACGGGCAAGGCGACATCCCACCTGAGCAGCTCGACCGAGCCGGTCACCTGCTCAAACGGGTCCAGGAGGTGCTGGACCAACGCGTCGTGGGGCAGCACTCCCTGCGGCGCGCCCTGATCAGCTCCCTGCTGGCCGGCGGTCACGTCCTCCTCGAATCCGTACCAGGACTCGCCAAGACCACGGCCGCCCAGGCCCTGGCCTCCGCCATCTCGGGCACGTTCCACCGCATCCAATGCACCCCGGATCTGATGCCGAATGACATCGTCGGCACCCAGATCTTCAATTACGCCACCGGCACCTTCACCACCCAGCTCGGACCCGTTCATGCGAACCTGGTTCTGCTGGACGAAATCAACCGCTCCTCGGCCAAAACACAGTCAGCGATGCTGGAGGCCATGCAGGAGCATCAGACCACCATCGGCGGCGAGAACTACCCGCTGCCCGACCCGTTCATGGTCCTCGCCACACAGAACCCCATCGAAGAGGAAGGCACCTACGTCCTCCCCGAGGCGCAGATGGACCGATTCCTCATCAAGGAGGTCATCGCCTACCCCCAGGCCGCCGACGAGGTCGAGATCCTGGAACGCCTCTCGACGGGCTCCCTGACGGCTCCCATGGCGACCCCGCCTATCACCGTCGACGACGTGCGATTCTTGCGCGGCTTGGTCAACCAGGTATACGTCGACCTCGCGATCAAGCGGTACGTCGTCGACCTGGTGAACACGACCCGTGGTAGTGGGCCACGGCCGGTGCCTGGAATGCAGGAACAGGTGCGTGTCGGCGCGAGTCCGCGAGGTGGGATCGCCCTGATGCGGGTCGCTCAGGCGCTCGCCATCATGTCCGGCCGGACATATGTGATCCCGGAGGACATCAAGGAGGTGCGGCACTCCGTGTTGCGGCATCGGCTCGTGCGGACTTTCGATGCGCTTGCCAATGGCGTCACGCCGGAGCAACTCATCGACGCCGTCTTCGCCGTGGTCCCGACCCCCTGAAGACCTCCGCCATGCCCGATATCTCACGCTTGGCGCAGGTCCGCGCCCGTCTGGGTCTGCCGGTGCTCCGGCGCGCCAGCGGACTCTTGGAGGGACGGCACCGATCCGTCTTCAAGGGGCACGGTATGGACTTCGACGACCTACGGCTCTACGCACCTGGCGAGGATGTCGGTGACATCGACTGGAAGTCGAGCGCGCGAGCCGGGATACCGATCGTCCGCCGGTTCGCCCGGGAGTCGGATGCCACCGTGGCACTCGTCGTCGATACCGGCGCCCAAATGGCGGCGGCGGCACCCAGCGGTGAGGCCAAGAACGAAATCGCCTCCTTCTGTTGCGCCCTGACGGCCTACATCGCCCGTGACCGGGGTGACCGCGTCGCCCTGGTGGCAGGCGACGCCGAACGTTTGGTTCAGCTCCCGGCGCGCGCAAGCACCCGCGACCTCGAAGTGATGCTGCGCACCCTGGAGAACATGTGGGACCCGCGGGGACCGTTGAGCGCCCTGGACCAACCGCTGGGCCGTGCGGTGAACACCTTCCATCGACGTTCCGTGGTCATTCTGGTCACCGACGAGGCCCGGCCCGATACCGCTCACCACGACTATCTTCGCAGGCTCCGCGCGACCCACGAAGTGATCGTCGTGCAGATCGAGGACCGTTCGCCCTGGTCGGTTCCGGGTGCGAACCAGGTGGCCGACGTCGACGGCTCCCTGCGGTTGCCGCCCTACCTGCGCGGGCGCCAGGCGCTGACCGACGCGGCCGCCACCGCCGTATCCGCTCGACGCACGGAGGTCGCGAAGGCGATGACCGGCCTGGGCGTGCCCTCCGCACGGGTCGGTTCCACCGACGAGCTGGTCCCACAGCTCGTCCATCTCGTCAGCAAGGTCCGCCATGGCGCCCACTGAACTCCGCGATCCGGTCCCCTATCCCCTCTGGTGGTTGGTCCTCGGCTGCGCGATGATCCTCGCCGCGATCATGCTCGTCGTCCTGGTCCTCCGGCTGACCCGACGGCCCGCGCATGACCGTCGCCATCGACCGCGCGGCGCGCCCATCCGTGCAGATCACTTCGGCCTGATCCGAGCAGAACACTCGCGACAGTTGGCCGTCCTCGGCCAACGGCATTCCCTCGGCGAGTTGGACGACCGCGCCGTCTACCAAGGCATCTCGGTGATCGTGCGGTCCTTCGCCGCCGAACGCACCGGAGTCGATGTGCGCACACTCACCCTCAGCGAGCTCGAGGGTCCGCAGCTGACCCGACTGCGGACGCTGATCGGGGAAACGTACCGGCCGTCCTTCGCCGACCCCGGCGACGATCAGCCACGCGATCCAAATAAGGCGCTGCGGGTGGCGCAAATGTTGGTGAGCCGATGGTGACCGCGCATCTTCTGTGGCCGGCGATCGGCGTCACGGCGATCCTCGTCATTGCCCTGGCCACCGCGGTGGCCTGGATCCGGGCCGGCCGCGAGCAACCCGAACCCGAGCAGGTGTGGGTCGCGAACACCGACTACCGGGACGCTGTTCCCGAGGTCGCCACCTGGTTCCGCCGATACCGATGGCTCCAGGGGACGCTGGCCGCGGGTCTGATCGTCGCCGTGGCCGGTGGTGCGGCGATCGCAGCCCGACCGATGGAACGCCAAGTCGTGGCCGACCGCATGGCCACCCGGGACATCGTCCTGTGCCTAGACATCTCCGGGTCCATGACGCCTTACGACGGCGCGGTGCTGCGGATGTACCGCGAACTCGCCGAGAATTTCCGCGGTGAACGAATCGCACTGTCGGTCTTCAACTCGACCTCGCGCACCGTCTTTCCCCTCACGGACGACTACACGCTCGTCGACCAGCAACTCCAGGAGGGGATCGCGGCGCTCGACATCGACCTGTCGACCGCCGACCCCAGCAGCAGTCAGATGGCGGACTACCTGCGGTTCTCCGCCGGGACCTATCGCAGCGGCTGGGGGTCAAGTCTGATCGGCGACGGCCTGGCCAACTGCGCACTTCTCTTCGACGGCCAGGACACCGAGCGCGCCCGCTCCATCATCCTGGCGACTGACAACGCCGTCGCCGGCGAACCCATCTACACCCTCGAACAGGCCAATGCCCTGGTTACCGAACGGCACATCACACTCCACGGTCTCTACGGCACCGACGGTGGGCGGGAAACCGCTGCGTCGCGCGAGTACAAGGAGATCGTGGAGGAGGGCGACGGCCTGTTCTTCCGGGCCGATGATCCGGCGGCGGTTCGGGGCATGGTCGAGGACGTCGTCTCTCACCAGGCGGTGGCATTGGGCGCCAAGCCACGCATCGTCATCCACGACCGCCCGCAAGTCTGGTACGGCGTGGCCGTACTCGGTGTCGCGCTCATGCTGGTGGCGGCTTGGCGGGTGCGGCAATGACACTTCACCCTCTGGCACCCTGGTGGCTGCTCGTCGTCCTCCTGCTCCCACTGCTGGCATTGACCCTGTGGCAAGCCAGGCTCGCCCGTCAGCTGGGGGCCGGCTCACCCTGGCCGTGGTTACGGCGGGCGGCGATCGTGCTCGTCCTGGCCGTGATCGGAGTCGGCCCGGCGACCACCCGGGTCGATCTGGAGTCCGCCGAGGCCGGTGTCGATGTCTTCTTCGTCGTCGACCAGACCGGGTCGATGGCTGCCGAGGACTACGACGGCACCAACCCCCGGCTCGATGGCGTACGACACGACGTCATCAGCATCACCGACGACATCCCGGGGGCACGCTTCTCGGTGATCGGATTCGACTCCCAGGCCAGCCGTCAGCTCCCGCTGACCACCGATACCCGGGCGATCGACTCCTGGGCTCAAACAGTTCACCAGGAGGTCACGGCCTACTCCCTGGGGTCGCTCACCGACCGGCCGCTCGACGAGCTCGACGCCGCTCTGCGGGGCGCCCAGGAGCGCCGCCCGAACAGCGTGCGCATCGTGTACTTCCTCTCGGATGGCGAGCAGACCACCACGGGCACACCGGAGTCCTACGCGGAACTCGCCCCGTTGATTGACGGCGGCGCCGTACTCGGATACGGCACCGCGGCCGGCGGACGGATGCGTGACTACCCCCAACACAATGCCGAGAAGCCCGATTACATCCAGATCCGTACCGACGGCGCATGGGTCGATGCCGTCTCGCATCTGGACGAGGAGTCGCTGCGTGTCCTCGCCGGCCAACTCGGCGTGCCCTACGTCCATCGAGCGGCGCCGACCCCGACGGATGACCTGACCGATGGGATCGACACCACACTGACCTCGGTGAAGGGTGAGCGCACGATCAAGAGCTACAACGTGGTGGTCTGGCCAGCGGCCCTGGTGTTGGTGGTGCTGCTCACCGTCGAATGCGCTTGCTGGGCCACGGCGACCAGACGTTCGATGCCTCGACGGTCAGGAGGGCACTCATGAAGGTCGACCGATGGCGCCGACGCTGGTCACCCGGCCTTCGCCGGAAGGTGGCCCTGGTGCTCGTCGCACCGATCGTCATCGGCCTCTTGTTCGGCGGCGGGGAGATGATCCGCGCGTCGATCGTGGCTCGGCAAGGCGTGAACGCCTACACCACGAACGACCCCGGCACGGCCGAGCTCCGGTTCGAGAGCCTCCTGCGGCCCAATCACTTCGATCAATGGCGCGCGCACTACAACCACGGCACGGCCCTGGTTCGTATGTCGATCCTGCTCTTCCCACAGGCAGCCGAAGCACTGACGAAGGCCTACGACCTCGCGCCCGACGACGAGGCGCGTTGCCTCGCTCAGACCAACCTCGCGATCACGTGGGAAGCCGTCGGGGACGTGGTACGACCCAAGAACCCGGCCGAGGCCTCGGATGCCTTCGCAGAGGCGATCGTGGTTCGCGAATGGCCCGGCTGCCCGGATACGGACCGCACCCCGGAGGAGGAGCAAGCCGAGAAGAGCATCCTGGAGGACCTGGCCGCCAAGAAAGAAGCCGCGCAGGAGGCCGCCGACAAACTGGAACAGGAACAGGCGAACAGCAAGGACTCCGACGGCGACTCGACCGAGCCCGGCAACCAACAGACCCCGGCGCCTTCTGCCCAGGAGCAGGCAGCCAAGGACGAGCAGGAGCGCCGCGAACGGCTCGAGCAGCAGAACAGGCAGGGTCAGGAGGACGGCGACGAGGAACGGGCCCGCTCCGACTACGTCGATGGCAAGGGCGATCAGCAAGGGGATCGGGGATCGACCAAGCGCTGGTGAGGAGCGGGGATCAGGCCGCCCGTGGTTCCGGTGGAACGGGAAGGGTCTCCACAGCTGCGGGAATCGGCGTCACACGTGCCCTGCCGCGTTGCGCGCCGGCCGGCGCCGGGGAGCCGCTCTGCGCTGATTCGGAGTCTGAAACCGGTTCGGAGGGGAACCCCAAGATCTCGACAGTCATCTGAACTCCTCGTGGACGCGGCGGGTGGCCGTCGGCGGCGCGGCCAGCGGGGCCGCTGCGGCTGGTCTGCCGCGGAGGAACAGTACGGCGATCGACGCGTGCTCGCCCGACGTGTCCGAAACGGCCACTCGAGCGACCCAGTCCCCGACCAAAGCACCGCTCACGCCGCCGCCTACCGCCCACTGGCGCCGCATTCGGGACGCCGACCGTCCCCGTGAACGCGAACGCGAACGCCGGTGGCAGTTATCCGTGCCACCGGCGTCCGCGACGAAAACCGTGCGAGGTCAGATTCGCGCGGCAGCCAACTCGGTGCCCTTGCGGGCGTAGACCCACCAGCAGACGAAGGCCATCACCAGGTAGATCCCGATGAACACCCACAGCGCCGGAATCAGCGATCCGTACTGCGAGGTGGAGACCGCGAAGCCGCGTGGGATCAGGAAGCCACCCAGAGCTCCGACCGCGCCCCCGATGCCCAGGCAGCCGGCCGCAGCCTTCACGGCCAGCGAGCGTGCGCTGGCAAGTTTCTCGGGGTTGCCGTCCGGCACGCTCGCGGCGGCACTGGTCTGGAAGACAGCGGGGATCATCCGGTAGGTCGCACCGTTCCCGATGCCGGTCGCGATGAAGAGGATGAGGAAGGACGTGAAGAAGACGGGGAAGGACTTGTTGTCCAGCGCCCAAATCGCGCCGAAGGCGCCCGCGCACATCACGAAGTAAGACGCAATCGTGACACGTGCCCCGCCCAGCTTGTCAGAGATGGAGCCGCCGAAAGGCCGAGAGACCGACCCGACCAATGCGCCCATGAAGGCGATGGACAACGACATTTCCGGGAACTGGTCTTTCAGCAGGGTGGGGAAGGCCCCTGAGTAACCAATAAAGGAGCCGAAGGTCCCGATGTACAGGAAGGAGATGATCCACGTGTGCTTGTTTCGCACGGCTGCCGCAAAAGTGCGCGGGTTGGCCTTGGCCGTGGACAGGTTGTCCATCCACTTCCACGCGAAGAAGATCGAGAGCAGGATCAACGGGATCCACATCAGGCCCGCGCGCTCCAACGAGAGCCCGGCGCCGAGCGCGATGACGATCGGCACGGCGAACTGCACCGCGGCCGTCCCGACGTTCCCACCAGCGGCATTGAGGCCCAGCGCCTTGCCCTTCTCGGCCTCGGGGAAGAAGAACGAGATGTTGGCCATCGAGGAGGCGAAGTTACCGCCACCGAAGCCTGCGAGTGCCGCGATCAGCATCAGGACGCCGAAGGAGGTCTCCGGGTGCTGCACGACCCAAGCCATCGAGGCCGTCGGGAGCAGGAGCAAGGTGGCCGAGATGATCGTCCAGTTGCGGCCACCCACGATCGGCACGGCCAGCGTGTAGGGGATGCGCAGCGTGGCACCGACGAGGCTGGGGATCGCGATGAGCCAGAACTTCTGGTCCGTCGTGAGCGTGAACCCCACATCGCCCAACCGCGGGACGACGATCGACCACAGGGCCCAGACCGCGAAGCCGAGAAACTCGGCGAAGATCGAGAACCAGAGGTTGCGTTGCGCGATCTTCCTACCGGTCGATTGCCAGAAGCTCGGATTCTCCGGCTCCCATTCATCGATCCAGCGCGCGGTTCGTCGCCGAATGCCCTTGGCAGTTATCGGCGTATCGGTCGTTGGTGACGCGGACATGCCCACTCCTTGTGACGGTCCAGTCGAGTCGTATGCACGAACTGTGGCACCGCTTGCGGGAAAGGGGAAGACGTGCGTCCAGTATTAATACCCGCGATCGACAAGATCACAGATTTTGTGACAACCTGTTATTTTCAAAAAAATGATTGCCGCCTTGGAGAGGCGCTCTCGTGCCGCCTCACTGAGGAGAGCCTTGGATTGCCTCTCACCCGGAACGACGCCCGGTCAGCCCCAGACGAGACCGCGGGCGGGGTCCTCCAGCACCTTTGCGACGTCCGACAATACCTTCGCGCCCAACTCACCATCAACAAGTCGATGGTCGAAACTCAGTGCGAGTTGCGTCACCCAACGCTTGCGGATCTTCCCCTTGTGCACCCAAGGTTGCTGGCGAATAGCACCAAAAGCGAGGATTGCGGCTTCTCCTGGGTTCAGGATCGGCGTTCCGGTATCGATCCCGAAGACCCCCACGTTGGTGATGGTGATCGTCCCGTCAGCCATGTCGGCCGGCGTCGTGCGGCCGGCGCGGGCGGTCGCAGTAAGACCCGCGATGCCCTGCGCGAGTTCCTTGAGGTTCGCCCGGTGAGCGTCCTTGATATTCGGCACCACCAGCCCGCGCGGCGTCGCGGCAGCGATCCCCAGGTTGATGTAGTGCTTGTAGACGATCTCCTGGGCGGCCTCGTCCCAGGAGGCGTTGATCTCCGGATGCCGGTGAACGGCCAGCATGAGTGCCTTGGCGGTGATCAGCAGCGGCGTGACCCGTACGTGTTCGAACTCCCGGTCCGCGCGCAACGTGCGGACCAGCTTCATGGTGCGCGTCACGTCGACCGTGTGGAACACCGACACATGCGGCGCCGTGAAGGCGCTCGCCACCATCGCCTCGGCGGTCCGCTTGCGCACGGACTTGACCGGCACCCGAGTGCGTCGCCCGTCCGGAGAGACGATCCCCGAGGCGAGCCAGGGGCGGTCGTCGTCGGCATAGGTCGCCAGTTTGCGCGGCTCGGCCTCGACCGCGCGGGCCTGGACGTCTTCGCGGGTGATGATCCCGCCCGGGCCAGTGCCCACCAGGCTGGCGAGTTCGATGCCCAGATCCTTGGCGAGTTTGCGGACCGGAGGCTTGGCCAACACCGCAACAGAGTGCGCGGCACCGGTGGCGGCCGGTGCGATCGTGGCGACGGACCCCGCAGGAACAGCCGGCGACTCCCCGGCAACAGATGCTCCGGGGATGATGGGCGTCCCTCCGTCCGTCACCGGCCGTCCGGCTGTTTCCGCAGATGCCATGGCCGCCGCAGGCGCTCCCGCCAGAACCCCGGGCGCAGACCCGGCCCGGCGCCGCCGACGCCCGGCGCCCGGCTCAGTGGTGCCGTAACCAACGAGCACCGACCCGCTGCCACCGGCCGGCTCGGCACCGGCCAGTGGGACCGCCGGGTCCGCGACGGCCGCACCCGTGGGGTCGGTGTCCACCACGATGATCGGGGTGCCCACCTCCACCGTCTTTCCTTCGGCGGCCAAGATCTCGGTGACGACGCCGGCGAACGGGCTTGGCAGTTCCACGAGCGACTTGGCCGTTTCGATCTCCACGATCGCCTGGTTGACGCTCACCTCATCGCCGACCGCCACATGCCACTGCACGATCTCCGCCTCGGTGAGTCCCTCACCGGCGTCGGGGAGCTTGAACTGCTCGAAGGTGGGCACTGTGCGCTCCTGAATCAAGGTGCTGTCGACATCCGGCGGTGGGCCTCCCACGCTACCGGCTGCCTGTCTGGATACGGCGAGGCGGCCGAGAACGGCCTAGGGGTCAGTGGGCGAATGAGCGGTCGATCGCATCCAAGACGCGGTCGACGCTCGGCAAATACTCGTGTTCGATCTTGGCGACCGGATATTGGGCGTGAAAGCCACCCACCCGCAGGACGGGCGCCTCCAGCTGGTAGAAACACTCCTCGGTGACTCGCGCGGCCACTTCCGCACCCGCACCCAGGAAAGTCGGCGCCTCATGAACGACGACGCAGCGCCCTGTCCGGCGCACGCTCGCCGCAACGGTCGCGGTGTCCAACGGGGAGATCGTGCGCAAGTCGATGACTTCGACACTGCGCCCTTCCGACTCGGCGACAGCCGCCGCCTTGAGCGCCGTGGCAACCGTCGGCCCGTAAGCGACCACTGTCAGGTCTGTGCCCGAGCGCACCAGTCGCGCGGAGTTGAGTGACTCCGAGCCGCCGACAGCGCCCGTGGTCACCTCGCCCTTGTCCCAGTACCGGCCTTTGGGTTCGAAGAACAACACCGGATCCGGGCAGGCGACAGCTTCCTGGATCATCGTGTATGCATCCTGCGGATTCGACGGCGTCACCACCCGCAGGCCCGCGGTGTGTGCGAACAGCACCTCCGGACTCTCGCTGTGGTGCTCCACGGCCCCGATCCCGCCGCCGTAGGGCACCCGGATCACGACCGGTAGCGTCAACCGCCCCGCGGAGCGGTAGTGCATCTTGGCCAGTTGGGTGGTGATCTGGTCGAAGGCCGGGAAGATGAACCCGTCGAACTGGATTTCGCAAACCGACCGGTAGCCGCGCAGGGCCAATCCGATCGCAGTGCCGATGATGCCCGACTCCGCCAACGGGGTATCGATCACCCGGTCGGTGCCGAAGTCCTTCTGCAGTCCGTCGGTCACGCGGAAGACACCGCCGAGTGCGCCGATGTCCTCCCCCATGAGCAGCACCTTGGAGTCGGATTCGAGCGCCGCGCGCAGTCCCTCGTTGATCGCACGCGCGATTGTCATGGTGGTCATCGGCTCGCCTCCAGCGGGCTCGTCGACGCGGTGGCCGATTCGTAGTCCACGAACCACTCCCGTTCGGCGGTGACGATCGCGTGTTCGGTCGCGTAGACATGGTCGAACATGGTGGCGGCCGGCGGGGCCGTCATAGCTCGGACTTCGCGACGCACCCGTTCGCCCAGCGCATCGCATTCAGCCGTGAGCTCACCCACCCATCGCTCGTCCCACAACCCTTCTGCGCGCAGCAACGCACCCAGCCGATCGATCGGGTCGCGGCGCCGCCAGTACTCCTCCTCGGCCCGCGTGCGGTATCGCGTCGGATCGTCCGAAGTGGTGTGGGCCCCCATCCGGTAAGTGAAGGCCTCGATAAACGTCGGGCCACCACCGCTGCGGGCCCGGTCGAGCGCCTCGGAAGTGGCGGCGTAGGCCGCCAGGACATCGTTCCCGTCGATCCTCAGACTCGGGATGCCGAAGCCGTATCCGCGCCGGTAGAGCGGCACCCGGGACTGGGTGGCGGGCGGCACCGAGATCGCCCATTGATTGTTCTGACAAAAAAACACGACCGGAGCGTTGTTGACGGCGGCGAAAACCATCGCCTCGTTCACATCCCCCTGGGAGGTGGAACCGTCGCCGAAGTAGGTCAGCACGGCCGCATCCCGTTCCGGGTCGCCCGTGCCTACCACGCCATCGCGCTGGAGCCCCATCGCGTAGCCGGTGGCATGCAACGGATGTGCCCCGACGACAAGCGTGTAGAGCTGAAAACGGTGCTCGTGGGCATCCCACCCGCCGTGGTCGACGCCCCGGAACAACCTGAGGATGTCGACGAGGTCCAGGCCTCGAGTCTGGGCGACGCCGTGTTCGCGGTAGGACGGGAACAGGTAGTCATGAGCAGCCGTGGCCCAGCCGGAGCCGACCTGCGCGCCTTCCTGACCGGCGGCCGGCGCGAAGAGACCCAGCTCACCCTGGCGCTGCAACGACGTCGCCTCTTCGTCGAACCGGCGCGCCAGCGCCATATCCCGGTACATTCCCCGCAGATCATCAGCGGTCAGTCGGGCGACGCGAGCCGCATAGGGCGCGACCTCGGCGGCCAGGACGCGCGTGCCGGCCGGAGTCAGCAGCTGAATGAGCGGGGCATCGCTCGCGTCACCCGGTGCGTCCGGCAGATCGGCCCCGTTGATGTCGGCAGGTGCGGCGGTCGGTGCCAGTGGATGATCCACGCGGTCTCCTTTGATGCGACGGGTCGCTTCAGAGCGTCGTCCATCCGATCGGGCTTGAAGGGGAGGGCTACCTACGGATGCGTAGCCTACGCAAGCGTAACCTACGCATCCGTAGGTTCGCAGAGTGACGAATCTCAACCTCGGCACCGACTTTGGAGACTCTCACCAAGAAGAGCTGGGTTGGCCAACTGCCTCCGCCGCCCGACCTACCCCCCCGAGCCCTCTTGATGTGTGCCGAGAAGACGGCGGAGGGGCGGCCTTCGCCCGCCGCCGTCGACTATTGGGGGGGCATCCAAGCACTTCCGCCCAGCTAGTAGGACGACCGTCCAAGCCGGCGGAATGGCTCATGTGCTGTTGGCCCTGTGGCCAGAACAGGGCCGCCGCACCTCGAGCCCTCCGATCCGGCCATCTACATGCCTTTGGAGGATTTCGCCAAATTTTCCTCCCGGAAGCTTGTCGACTTCCACCAGGAAGACGGGCGTTCAGCAGCATGCCATCCATGTCAGGCTGTGAGTGAGTCGTTTGTGCCGCACCGTCATGTTGTGGTCACGAACAACCGACGAGGCATGACAGCAGGAAGAGCTCCGAGCTGGGAAGCCTACGCACGCAATCTCGGACACGAGCTGAACCGTCGCCGTCACGCGGCTGGGTTGTCGCAAGAGCGACTGGCCCACGCGGCAGGACTGACTCGGTATCACTACCAGCAGCTCGAAAAGGGAGAGTCGCGCCCAGGTACCCCGGCGAACCCAAGCATGCGCATGGTACTCGCCATCGCACAGGTGCTTGAGGTTCCGATCGAGGAGCTCTTGCCAGACGGCGTCCCAGATCTGACAGCAGGCCGCTAGTCCGCCACTAGCCACGCACGCCGGCGCACGGAGCACCTCCGGGCGTCGGCGTGCGATTCTCGCTGCCGCAGCAAATCACTGAGGCGAATGCGGATTCGTCGCGCGCGCACCCAGCAGATAGCCGATCGCGATTCCACCCGCGATCCCGGCGACGATAGCCAGCACGGCGGCCAAGAGATTGCTGCCGTTGACCGAAGGCCGTGCCTCCATCGAATAGCTGACACCAGCAGGGGCTGTATTTACCGCTTTCGATAACCCCGCACGATGACCAGATGCGTCAAATTCAGGCAGCTTCGCACTATCGGAGACGGAGTGCGACCGATTAGGATTCAGTGCAGCGGTTTCGGCGACCGACGGCCCAGCCGACTCCAACTGCTTCGCGATCACCTGACGGTGATGCAGCCAATCCTCGACTTCCGTTGCGTCGCACTCCAGCCCCACGAGCACTCCTCGCAGAACATCCGGACTGGGCAACTTCTCGCCCTTCAGGGCCTGTGAGATCGCGGACTTGGAGAGGCTGCCGCGAGCGGCCATCACATCCAAGGTCGGCTCCTTGGCATCGACTCGGCGTCTGCGGAGCTCGACCGCGAATGCTGCTATCGGTCCGTCGTCGGGATCGATGGACGATAACCGTCTGCTCATGTTTACTCCCTTTCACCAAGTTCGCGAAATGACCTGCTTGCCTGTCCGGGGACCACCCTTGGCTGAAGAGCGTGTGCTAAACACAGGAGCGCTTGGCGTTCCCCCTCGAAACCATACAAGAAATGACGTGGTCGGGTAAGAATCGCGGGTGGAGGTGCAAGAACGCACCAACAGCGAGGCGCGCTGTGAGGCAGTCTCGCGAATGTTCCGACGTCTGGCACGGTCCTCGCCCGCGGATCGAGCGACATTCGACGTCGGGCACCGCCGCACCCCCGACTGTCGAGGACAGTCGACCAGCGACGCGAACCGTACACATTCACGGACGCGGAAACGTATCAACCCACGATCGGTCGTGTGTGCGGTCACCCACGTCCCGGGAAGCACCTGCGCGGACGGGTCACCGCCAGGTGGCACTCACCCGCAAGAACAAGTCGGTCGCCTCAGGTTCGCCCACCGTGACCCGCACACCCTCCCGGGCAAAGGGACGAACGATAGCGCCCGCCGCCCGGGCCTCATCAGCGCGACCGGCCGTGCGGTCGCCGAGATCGAGCCACACGAAGTTCGCTTCCGTAGTAGGCACCAACCAGCCCTGGTCACGGAGTTCCTCGACCAACCGGCTCCGTTCGACGACGAGCCGGTCGACCCGTTCGAAGAGTTCGTCGCGAGCCCGCAAAGAGGCTAGCGCCGCCCGCTGAGCCAGGTCGGAGACGCCGAACGGTGTCGACACGGCACGAATCGCCGTCGCCAGCCGCGGCCTGGCCACCGCGAAACCAACACGCAATCCGGCCAGGCCGTAGGCCTTCGAGAAGGTCCTCAAGACCACGACATTCGGGTGACTGGCCAATGCGACCAACCCATCCGCCGCTCGTGGATCACGGATAAACTCAACATAGGCTTCGTCCAGCACAACCAGGACATCTGACGGGACCCGCGCCAGGAAGGCCATCAGCTCATCCTGGCGGACCGCCGGCCCGGTGGGATTGTTCGGGGTGCAGACCAGAATCACGCGGGTCCGCTCGGTGACGGCCCCCGCCATCGCGGTCAGGTCGAGCCGACCGACATCGCCGGGGTCGACGACCCCTGCGGGGTCGACACCGAGCAGGGGAACCGGAACCGGAGTTCCCCCTGCCACCGCCACAGCGATCGGATACGCCTCGAAGGACCGCCAGCCGAAAACCACCTCGTCCCCGGGCTCGACCACGGCCGACAAGACATGCGCGAGCACTGCCACGGAGCCATTGCCGACTACGACCTGCTCGGGACGAATGCCGCCGTCGACCGCGTCACTGATCGCTGCGGCGATCGCCTCGGTCAACTCGGTCGCGTACATGTCCGGGTAGCGGTTCACATCGGCCGCGGCGTCGGCGATGGCGGCGAGGACCGACGGCAGCGGCGGATAGGGGTTCTCATTGGACGATAGTTTGAAAGCCGCCGCTCCGGGCAGTGCCCGGGCACCGGGCACATAGGCGGGCAATGCCGCGACAGCAGGTCGCACAGGGACGCGAGGTGGGGCCACGGCTTCAGGATGCCACGCGGCAGGCGGTCGCCTGAGAGATGTCCATCCAGCGCGCGAGGCGACGAAAGCCAACCCGTCCCAGCGGGCGCGGTTTGCAGGGTCTGACATCATTCGGGCATGGGATTCCTCATCCGCGTTCTCGTTACCGGCCTCGCCATCTGGCTGACCAGCCTGTTCATCAACGACCACTTCGAGATCGTCGGCTCGGACTCTGCCGGCGGGAAACTGGTCATCATCCTTGCGGTGGCTCTGATCTACTCCCTGGTCAACGCGATCATCAAACCGATCGTCAAGCTCCTGTCACTTCCCCTGTACATCTTGACGCTGGGGCTCTTCACACTGGTGGTCAACGCGCTCATGCTCATGCTGACCGCCTGGATCACCGAGCAGACCGACTGGGGTATCCGGATCATCGGCGGCTTCTGGTGGGCGTTGCTGGCTGCCCTTGTGATCTCGGTACTCAACTTCCTGATCTCCGCTGTCGTCCCGACTCCCAAGACGGTCGACCGCTAGTCGCCGGACCGCGACCCTCGGATCCGGTCCCTCGAGCGGCATCTGCGCCCACCTTCGGGTGAGGGCGGGGCAACAGCACACGCCAGTCCTCCGGAATCGTCCGCTAAGCTCGGTTCCGGAGGAGGTGGTGTCGATGTCGACGCACGAGGAGATCGAGCAGGAGCGGACCCAGCTCATCGCACTCTCCGAAACCATGCGCGAGATGACCAGCGCTGTCCGCGACTACCGCACCGAACAGATCGCGTGGTTCGAAACAATGCTCGCGCGCATCCGGAAGACGAACTCATCACCCGAGATGCGGGAACTTGAAGTGCTCGCACAGGAACGGAATCCGGACTACAACCCGCGCGCAGTCGAGGAACAGGTCGAGGCGTTCATCACCCAGTTGTCCGCGAGGCTGGATCACGCCGAACGCACCGCCGAGAACACCTGGCTGGGCATCGAGGAGTCGATCATCGCACTCGAGGAGACCGGCGAGGTGCCGTCGCCGACCAACCGCCCCCTGCTGCCGGACCAGCCACCGCGACCCGGACCTGACGACCTCATCTGAGCCACACCGCGCACCTGGGCTGCCCGCCATCGGCACGGCGCACGCGTGGGAGGATGTGGCCGTGTCTGCTCACACCACTCCCGCCCGCGCCCGCCTCGCCGACATCACCCCACCGATCGCTCTCGGCCCCCTCGACGGCCGCTACCGGGCCGCCGTGGCCTCACTGGTCGACCACCTCTCCGAGGCCGCGCTCAACCGCGAACGCCTCCACGTCGAGGTGGAGTGGCTGATCGCACTCTGCGACCGTGCGGCGGTTCCCGGCGCCCCCGTTCTCTCTGAGGCGGACCGCGCCTACCTCCGAGCGATCCCGACCGATTTCGACGGCCCGGGGATCGCTGAGCTGGCGGAGATCGAGCGAGAAACCGTCCACGACGTCAAGGCCGTGGAGTACTACATCAAACGTCGGCTGGCGACCGCCACCACGACTCTGGGCGCGGACACCGCGCTGCCCAGCCTCGGCGAACTGGTGCATTTCGCATGTACCAGTGAGGACATCAACAACCTTTCCTATGCGCTCATGGTGCGCGGCGCCGTCGAGCAGGTATGGCTACCGGCCGCCCGGGCACTGGCCGATCAACTCGCCGAGATGGCCCGTGCCCACGCCGCCGTTCCGGTGCTCAGCCGCACCCACGGCCAACCCGCTACCCCGTCGACCCTCGGCAAGGAACTCGCCGTGCTCGCCCACCGGCTGCGCAGACAACTGCGCCGGGTCGAGGCTGCCGAGTACTTGGGCAAGCTGAACGGCGCCACCGGCACCTACGGCGCGCACACCGTGGCCGTCCCGGGAACCGACTGGCCGGACGTCTCGCGGATGTTCGTGGAGGGGCTGGGACTGAGCTGGAACCCCCTGACCACCCAGATCGAGTCACATGACTGGCAGGCGGAGCTCTACGCCGACGTCGCGCGGTTCAACCGGGTGCTGCACAACCTCTCGACGGACGTGTGGACCTACATCTCACTGGGCTTCTTCACCCAGATCCCGGTTCCTGGCGCCACCGGCTCCTCGACGATGCCGCATAAGGTCAACCCGATCCGCTTCGAGAACGCCGAGGCCAATCTGGAGATCTCCTGCGCACTGCTCGACACCTTGGGGGCCACCCTGGTGACCTCACGGATGCAGCGTGACCTCACGGACTCGACCACGCAGCGCAATATCGGCCCGGCCTTCGGCCACTCGCTGCTGGCCATCGACAACGTCGCGCGCGGACTCAAGGCGTTGGCGGTCAACGAGTCATTGCTCGCCGCCGACCTCGATGCGAACTGGGAAGTCCTGGGCGAGCCCATCCAGTCGGCGATGCGCGCGGCCTCCGTCGCCGGGGTCGAGGGCATGGAGAACCCCTATGAGCGACTGAAGGAGCTCACCCGCGGGCAGCGCCTGACGGGGGCCGACATGCGGGCCTTTGTGGTCGGCCTCGGCCTGCCCGCGGAGGTGACGGCGCGTCTGACGGCACTCACTCCTGCGACCTACACCGGGCTGGCCGAGCGGCTAGTCGCCGAACACCTCGACTGAGGGAGCCCTGATCGCGTCTTCGGCATCCGCGATAACCGCGGCCGCCTCCGCCCGGGCCTGGGCGACGGCGGCCGCCCGAGCGGCCACGATCGCGGGGTGCAACTGCGAGTGCACTCGGCGTCGCACGGTCGCCATGATCGACTCCGCATCGGTGTCGTCCGGCTCCTCGCCCGCCTGGCGGGCGGCGTCGAGCAGAGCCGCGACCTCGGCCGCGACCTGCTTCTCCGCCTGGTAGAGGAGCTCGATCACGGCAGCGTCGGCCTCCCGGCCGAGGCGGGTCTCCTCGAAAGCGTGTGCGGCGTCGGCGACGATCTGTTGCGCATGACCAATCACGCCGGAACCCAGCGCGGGCGAGTGCGCACCGAGGGTCGCAAGATCGTAGAGCAGCACGCCCTCGACATCCGCCACATGGGGGTCGACGTCACGGTGCAGGGCGAGGTCGAGGATCACCAATGCACGGGGTTCATCCTCATCTCCGGCGTCAGCGGTTGCCCGTGCACGCGCGCGCACTACGGCGGCCGCATCCAGCACGTGGCCGATCGTCTCTCCCGTACCCGCATCCGATCCGGTTGCCGACGGAGCCCGCCCACGTGCGCCGGAGCACGAGACGACCAGGTCGGCATCCTCCAACGCGGTCAGTAGATCGGATACCGGCACGGCACCCCGAGCTGTGGCGAATTCCTCGGCTCGGCCGGACTGGGAATACACCCGCACGTCTTCACAGCCGTGTGTGCGGAGGGCCGCCAAGGTTGCGCCCGCATAGGAGCCGGTGCCGATCAGGACGACGCGCGCCTGACGCCAGGGCGGCAGGTCATTGGCTGCGAGTTCGAGTCCCAGCGCCACGATCGACCGACCGGCACCGCCCAGCGGAGTTTGCGATCCGACTTGTTTAGAGGTCCGGGAGGCCGTTTGGAAAAGCAGCTCCAACGATTTCGAGGTGACGCCAGCCTCACGGGCCGCGCTCAAGGATCGCTTGACCTGGCCGGCGATCTCCCGCTCCCCCATCACCATCGAGTCCAGCCCGGCGGCCACGGTGAACAGATGCTGGGCCACATCCGGTCCGGAGCGCAGATGGAAGCAGGTGCGGGCCTCCGTCGGCGTGACGCCGGAAGCCTCGGCGATCAGCCCGGCGACATGATCGGCCGCGTGGGCCATGGTGACATGGTTCACCGGCGCTTCGACATCGAGGTAGAGCTCGAAGCGGTTACACGTCGCCAGAACCACTGCGCCTTGGATTGCGTCGCATGTTTCCACGGCGGACTCTCCGATCGCGTGCGCCCCGACGGAGAGGCGTTCGAGCGCGACCAGATCCAGGTCCTGGTGGCTAGCAGTCAGCGAGAGCAGAGGCACAGTGCTCCGATTCAACCACCGTCTGCACCGGATCTGAAATGCCGGGATTCGCACTAAAGCAGATAAACGATTCCACCCGCACCCCCAGGTGCGGGTGGAATCGACAATCGATGGCCGCTACGGGGTACCCGCCGGGATTCCGGCCGTCAACATGCCTCCCGGAATCGGGCCGTAGCTGGTCGATCCCGGCTCAGCCATCGTGACGGAGAGCTTCGCCTCGCCCAGCTTGTCCACGTAGTCGATCCGCACCGAGGTCGCCACACCCGCCGTCAAATCCAACGGAACGTTGAAACTACGCGACTGGATGACGTTCTCACGCTTGTCGAGCACGACCACGCCACCTACGGTGACCCGGACACCGTCATAGGGCGCCACATCAACCTTCAACGTATGCCGGCCGGATTGCGCGGGGGTGAGCATCGTCGCCCAGCGCACCGAGAAGTTGTCGATCCCGAAGCCGGTCCGGGGCGCCCCGAGTCCCGCCTTCAGCCCTATCGGGGTCTCCTCGGTCGCCGCCGGGGTGCCGGACCAGGTCGCGTTCTTCCAGTAGTCGGTCTGCACCAGACCGGTCAAGGGTGCCGAGTTGACGCCGGTTCCCGGCCGGTCCTGCACCACCCAGGTGAAGGCAACTTCACCCGATGCCGAACCGTTGGAGGCGATCACCCGCACGGCGTAGGTGCCGGGCGTCGTCACGGTGCCCCAGATCCGGCCGCTGGCCGGGTCGATGTCGAGCCCCTTCGGGAGCTTCTTGGCGTCATAGGTGAGTTGGAAACCACCGGGATCGGTCGCCGGGAACGGCGCGCTGATCACGTCACCGGTCGTGGAGGTAATGGCCGCCACCGGTGCGAAGGCCGGCTTGGCCGCGTCTCCGGCGGCGCCGAAGACGGCGGTGAGCGTGGCGCCCGCTTGCGGTTTCACAGTGGTGGTCAGCGTCGTCGCCGTGCTCGCACCTTCCCACCGGACGAACCTATACCCCGGCACCGGCTGCGCGGTCACCGTCACCGGAACCTGTGGGTAGTAGCTACCGGACCAGCTCGGAGACGCGGCAGTGAGCACCGTGGCCAGTGGCAACGTATTGACCTTGATGGACCCGCCCGTGACGTCGTTGACACCGAACGTCATCGGCACCCGCGCGGACAGCTTGTACTTGCGCTGGTGCTGCGCGTCCACATAGGCACCCCGGGTATCGACGAAGGACCGCAGCCGCGCGATGTCCTTCGTCTCCCAGCTCGCAGCACTACCCAGTTGAGGCTGGTCCGCCCGGAAGGCCGGGATATAGGGCTTGACCTGCGCCACCATCGTGTCCAACTGAGCGTTGGCCCGCTTCGGCTCGAAGGTGTAGTTGAGCTGGTCGGCGACGGCATTCAGGTAGAGCTGCTTGAACTCGGGGTTCTTCATGAGGCTGGCGAAGACCCAGTTGTTCGGCAGATAAACCCGGTCCGTCATATCGACGTACGAGCGTGTATCCACCACATAGAAGGCACTGGTCGGCTTGAGGTCCTGGGTGATGTCCAAGTCGTGGATCTGGTAACGCCACAGGTTGTCGGTAGCACTCGAGCGCCAGATGTTCATGTTCCGCCATGGCCAGTCGAAGATAGCCGACCATCCGTAGGCCGCGGTGACGACGGCGATGTTCTCCACGTCCACCGTCTTGCGGGCCTGGGCATAGTTCGCGGGCTTCGACATGTCCGTGCCCAAGAAGTGCATGTTGAGTTTCGCATAAGCGCTCTCCGCGGCAGTACCACCGGAATCGGCGACCCCGTCGGAGAGGAACTCGACCGCGTCCTTGGATGTACCGGTGCTCGACTCAACCAGGGTCTCGTCCTCGACCTGACGCATATCCATCAGCCCGCTGTACTGCCCGTTGATGAAGAGCACCGTGGGTGAGTAGTCCGACCAGAGCGTGTTGGACCCGGCCATCAGCGATTGGGCGAAGGAGTCACGAAGACGGGCCTCGTACCAGTCGTTGCCGCTGTTCCGCAGGCGGAAGCCGGTGATCTCCTGACCGGTGGGCTTATTGGGGAATAGGTCGTACTTGAAGCTCTTCACGCCGCGCGCCTCACGCAGTTTGATGTTCAGCGGCACGTGGGCCTGCGTCCATAGGCTGCCGAGCTGGCCACCAACCTTGCTCTCGACCTCGCCGCGGAAGATCACGGCGCCGTCACGTTCGCGTACATCGATCGGGGTGGCGAAGAGCACGTCCTTGGTCTTCGACTTGTAGGCATTCAGTTCGGCCGGCGTCATGGAGACCATGACTACACGCTGGTCGGCGTATTTGGTCGTGGCAGCCGAATCGATCACATACGACTCGGTGGCGGGCAGGCTCGGCAGGGCGCCAGGGCCGAACGCGGTCGCGCGCAGGCTACGGCTGGTGGTGATGGGGATGGGGCCGGTATAGAGCGTGGAGGCGGTGGTGGGCTCGCTGCCGTCCAGGGTGTACCGGATCTGCGCGCCCTCCGTGCCCGTGATCGTCGCTGTCTGTCCCGCCGTGAAGACTCCGCCGCGTGGGGTGATGATCGGCGTGGCGGTCGTGGTCGCGGCGACCGTGCCGCTGTTGGCCGCACCGGGTGTCTGTTTTGTGCACACCACGAACGGCGCCGATGCCTGACCATTGGGCGTGCGGCACCAACTCTGGTCCTGTTTCACGAAGGCCGGGCTGGCCGAATCGACGAGCTGACCGGCGGCGGTGCCGTTGGGCACCGTGAGATAGAGCGAATCGGCGCCGTTGTCGAGGTTGAAGCTGGCGTGCAGTTGCCTTCCCGCGACGGCGCGGTCCTTCTTCGACAACCACACCACGAGGTACCCGTTGGCGGGGATCTTCTGGCCGGCGGGGAAGACCCACCTGAAGGCTGATTCAGCCTTGTTACTCAGTCCCCAGCTGCCCAGGTCGACTGCCGCCGGCGTCGGGTTGTACAGCTCGACCCAATCCTTGGCATCGCCGTCCGAGTCCTTGGCACCGTTCCACGCCGCGGCCTCGACTTCGTTGATGAGGATGCGCGGGTAGGACAGGGTCGCCGGAGCCGCGGGATCAGGGGGTGGGGCTGCCGGCAACACGGAGCGAGTCTCGACAGGAGGGACCGCAGCGGATGCACTGACCGCACCGGCGCCCAGGAGCGCAGCCGTGGTCGCGACGGCGACGACGACGGAGAGCCTCGATCGTCGCAACGGAGATGATCTCATGACGAACCTTTCTGTCGCTTTGGAGTATCAACATGAGTACATTACCGTGTGACCCGATTTTTGGCGATATCCCCTGAGTTGACTTTCGCAACATGATTTCGCTAGGTATCGAAAGCTTCTCGTCCGTAGGTACATCCGTTCCGTTTCTACCTGTGACCGGTCCTGCGATTGAGGTCCTGGGGCCGAAGCGGGGCACAATCGTTGTCGTGACGACCCTTCCCCCCGATCACCCCCTCCTCGACGGCCGCGCGACACAGTCCCCTTTGATCTGTGCCCTACGCGGCGAGCGGCCATCCACGACTCCCGTGTGGTTCATGCGTCAGGCGGGACGCTCGCTGCCCGAGTACCGCGCCGCCCGGCAAGGCATCACGATGCTCGATGCCTGCCTGCGTCCAGACCTGGCCGCCGAGATCACTTTGCAGCCGGTCCGCCGACACCAGGTCGATGCGGCGATCTTCTTCTCCGACATCGTGGTCCCCCTACGACTGGCCGGAGTCGAGGTGGACATCACCCCAGGCGTGGGGCCGGTCATGGGACAGGCCTACCGCACCCCGCAAGACGTGGACCGGCTGACAGAACACACCCTCACCCCGGAGGCGCTCACCTCGATCACCGAGGCCGTCGCCCGCACCGTCGCGGAGCTGGGGAACACTCCGCTGATCGGCTTCGCCGGCGCGCCGTTCACCTTGGCCGCTTATCTGGTCGAGGGCCGGCCCTCACGCGACCACCTGGCCGCCCGCACCCTGCTGCGAGGGGACCCCGAGACATGGCACCGGCTGGTCAGCTGGGCCGCCGAGATCACCGGGACCTTCCTACGCGCCCAGGTCCTCGCCGGAGCCAGCGCCGCCCAGCTCTTCGACTCCTGGGCCGGATCGCTCGCGCTCGCCGACTACGTAGCCGGGGCGAGCCCCGCCAGTACCCTCGCGTTGACCCAGGTCGCAGACCTCGGCGTTCCGGTCGTCCACTTCGGTACCGGCACGGCCCACCTGCTGACGGCGATGCGGGATGCCGTTCGGGAGGCCGGAGTCACCCACACGACCGTCGGCGTCGACTACCGCACGCCCCTCGACGAGGCCGTTGCGCTGCTCGGCCCCGAAGTGCCGGTCCAGGGCAACATCGACCCGGCGCTGCTGGCCGCCCCCTGGCCGGTCCTGGAAGCCCATGTCCGCGATGTCCTGCGCCGCGGGAGCTCGGCGCCCGCGCACGTAGCCAACCTGGGTCATGGCGTCCCCCCGGACACCGATCCCGACGTGCTGACTCGTGTGGTCGAGCTGATCCATACCACTGACCCGAATGGAGAGGAACGGTCATGACCCAGCAGATCGACGCCATCGTCATCGGGGCCGGCGTTGCCGGAATGACCGCGGCCCGGACGCTGCGTGGCCGAGGGTTGCGAGTCCTGGTCCTAGAATCTGCCGACCGAATCGGTGGCCAACTCCTGGGGGCCGACCTCGAAGGACTCGACGGCGTCCGCGTCGACGTGGGTGCGGAAGCGTTCGCCGCCCGGGGGACGGCAGTGAGCGAGCTGATCACCGGACTCGGCCTGGAGGCCGTCGAACCAGCTCCCCTGTCGGCCTGGTGCTACGCCGCCGGCCACACCTTCCCGCTGCCCAAGGCCGGAGTGATGGGCATCCCCGCCCATGTCTGGGCGCCCGACGTGCGCCGGGCCGTGGGTTTGACCGGTTCCCTGCGGGCCAGCGCGGACCGCTTCCTGCCGCGAAAGCTGACGGACTACGGCACCTTGGAGTCCTTCACCCGGTCCCGGATGGGCCGCCGGGTCACCGAACGGCTGGTGGCACCGGTGGCCGGGGGGGTGCACTCCGCCCCGCTCAACCGGCTGGACATCAACGCGGTGGCCCCCGGCCTGCGCGCAGCCTTCGACACGGAGGGCTCCCTGGCCAAGGCGGTCGCTTCCTTACGATCGATGGCGCCGGCCGGTTCGGCCGTCCGCGGGGTCGTCGGCGGTATGCATCAGGTCACGGACACCCTGGCGGCGAATCTGACCGCGACCGACGGCGACGGTCCCGCCGGCCAGATCCGGCTGAACGCCGAAGTCGTCGCCATCGAACGTACAAGCGGCGAATGGCGGATCGGCACCGAGGAGGAGACCCTCACCGCCTCCCGGCTCGTGGTCACCACCCCGCGGGTCGTCGATCTGGTCAGCCCCCACGTGGGCACCGTCGCCGACCAGGTGCCGGACCCGGAGCCCGGAGCCGACATCCGCCTGATGACGCTCCTGCTCCGCGCCCCCGAACTTGACGACGCACCGCGCGGCTCCGGCATGCTCATCGCCCCGCCGTCCCACGACGCCGGCCGGGCCGACCGAAAACCGGATGTACTTGCCAAGGCGATGACCCATTCCACCGCGAAATGGCCCTGGCTGGGCGAACAGGTACGCGCGGCCTTGGGACCAGGGCACCACGTGATCCGGCTCAGCTACGGCCGCTTCGGCGGTGCGATGGAAATCGATGCCGACACCGCGGTGGCCGATGCCTCCAGACTATTCGGGGTGGATCTTCGGGGCCGCACGCTCAGTTCCCTGTCCACGCGGTGGAATGGCTCACTGCCACCGCCCACGCCTGCCTACCGCCGAGAAGTGGAGTCGTTCAGCGCCCGGGTCACGCAGACCCCGGGCCTGGCGGTGACCGGCGCTTGGATCTCGGGGACCGGGCTGGCAGCTATCGTCGGGCATGCCACCGAATGCGCCACCGAGCTCTGAATTCGAGGGATCTGCCATAACGGCGTTGAAGAGGGGACACTAGGGGCATGACGATTCGCGTGGGCACCCGGGGCAGCGCCCTGGCCACGACCCAGACCGGCCACGTCGTCCAACGGCTCCAGGAAATCACTGGGCGTCCGGTTGACACCGTACTGGTACGCACCGACGGCGATGTGCTGACCGGCTCCCTGGCCTCGATGGGAGGCACCGGTGTCTTCGTGGTGGCCTTGCGTGAGGCCCTGCTCGACGGCCGTTGCGACATTGCGGTGCATTCGCTCAAAGACCTGCCGACCGGCGAGGTCGATGGGCTCACCATCATCACACCGGAGCGCGTCGATCCCCGCGATGTCTTGTGCGGGGCGAAGGGCGCCACGCTCGCCGGCCTGTCTCGCGGTGCACGCGTCGGCACCGGCTCACCTCGGCGGGCCGCGCAGCTGCGGGCAGTGCGACCGGACCTCGACGTCGTCGATATCCGAGGGAACGTCGACACCCGGCTGGGCCGGGCGACCGGAGAGAACGCGGACCTGGACGCCGTGGTGCTCGCCTACGCCGGGTTAGCGCGGCTTGACCGGCTGGATGCCGTCTCCGAGGTGCTCGACACCGCGATCATGGCCCCGGCTCCGGGCCAGGGTGCGCTCGCGGTGGAGGTCCGCACGGATGTCCTGGCCGACCAAGTGATCGCCGATGCCCTTGCCCAGCTCGATCACCCGCCGACCCATTGGGCTGTGATCGCCGAACGCGCGGTCCTCGCGCGACTGGAGGCCGGTTGCGCCGCGCCGGTGGGGGCGTATGCCGTCGTAGACGACGGCGCCCTCTCCTTGACGGCGGTCGTCGCCCGGGTGGACGGTGCCGAGGTCCTCACCCACACCGCCCGTGCCGACCTGCCGCAAATCGTCACGGGCACCGAAGCGGAGACCGCCGCCGAACTCGGGCTGCGGGTGGCCGAGGCGCTGCTGGCCGACGGCGCCGCCGCATTGGCCCCGGTCGGCCGTCCGGAGGACGCTCCCGAGCCGCCCCCCACCACAGGCGCGCTGAACAATGCCGAGGCCGTCGCGGCAGCCCGGGAATCCTTGCGTGACGGCGGACTGCTGGGTGGCGCCTCATGAGCCCCCGGCCGATCCGCGACCCGAATCGTCGCCCACTCGTCTTGCCTGAGCGGGTACGGACCAGCGGCGCGAGAGTGCCAGAGCCGGCCGAGACCCCTGGTGAGGGTACCGAGGCCGCCCACATGACCGGCGAGACCGAGGTCGGCCCCACTCCCGGCGACGCCACGGCGACCCGTGCGGCCGACTGGGCCGGTCACACCGTCTTGATCCCCCGCAGCCCGGGCCGGGCCACCGACCTCGTCGACCGCCTGACGGCGTGCGGTGCCCGAGTACTGGTGTGCCCGGTCACCACCCAGGTCCCGGTGGAGGACCTCGAACCGGTCGACACCGCCCTCCGGGCCATCGCCGACGGACATTTTGGCTGGGTAGCCGTGACCAGCGTGAACGCCGTCGATGCGCTCAGCGCCGCAGCCGCGCGAGCGGGTATCAGCTCCCTCGGCCAGCTGCCCACACGCTGGGCCGCCGTGGGACCCGCGACCGGAGCCGCCATTGAGGCCCAGGGGGCGAGCGTCGACCTGATGCCGACCGAGCACTCCGCAGCCGGGATGGTCGGCGCCTTCGCCGCGGCCACCCTGCCACCCGCGCGCATCCTCCTGCCCCTGGGCGACCTGGCCACCACCACCTTGGCGGACGGGTTGCGCACCCACGGCCACGCACCACAAGTGGTCACCGTCTACCGCACAGTCCCCCGCGAGGTGACGCCGCAGGTACACGCGGACTGGACCGCAGGCGCGGTGGATGCCGTCGTGCTGACCTCACCGAGCATCGCCCGCCAGGTCGCAGCTCAACTCGGCCCCCGGCACCGGGTCTCAGGTGTCGCCATAGGCCGGCCGACTGCCGACGCCGCCCGCGACGTAGGTCTGCGGGTCGACGCCGTGTCCACCGAGGCCACCACCGACGCACTTCTGCGCGCCCTCGCCTCAGCCCTCGGGATCATCCCCGACCCATCACCCCAGGAAGCCTCGTGAGTGCCGACATCGCCCACCCGTACCGACCCCGCCGCCTGCGCACGACCGAACAGATGCGCCGGCTCGTCGCCGAGAAACGACTGCACCCGGCGGATCTGATCTGGCCACTCTTCATCAAGGAAGGGCTGACCGAACCGCATCCGATCGGCTCGATGCCGGGCGTCGTGCAACACACCGAACAGACACTGGCCGAGGCCGTCCGGGAAGCGACCCTGGCCGGGATCGGCGCGGTCATGCTCTTCGGCATCCCGGCCGAACGGGATGCCACCGGATCAGCAGCCGACGCCGACGACGGCATCCTCCAGCGGGCTATCACCCTCGCCCGGGAGGCCGGTTCCGAGGCGGCCTCACCGGGCCGGCCCGCGCCGGTGATCATGGCCGATACCTGCCTGGACGAGTTCACCGACCACGGCCACTGCGGGCTGTTGGCCACCGGCGACGACGGTGTGACACGGGTCGACAATGACGCGACCTTGGAGCGTTACGCGGCGATGGCGGTCGCCCAGGCACGGGCCGGGGTCGACGTGGTATCCCCGTCCGGCATGATGGACGGCCAGGTCGCCGCGATCCGCGACGCCCTGGATGACGCCGGGTTCTCGGATGTGGGCATCCTGGCCTACTCCGCGAAGTACGCCAGCGCCTTCTACGGGCCGTTCCGGGAGGCGGTGGACTCGACCCTTCAGGGCGACCGCCGCACCTATCAGATGGACCCGGCCAACGGCCGCGAGGGTCTGCGAGAGGCAGACCTCGACCTCGCCGAGGGCGCGGACATGGTGATGGTGAAACCCGCCGGACCCTACCTCGACGTGCTCGCTGAGGTCGCCGCCCGGGCCGATGTGCCGGTGGCCGCGTACCAGGTCTCCGGCGAGTACGCCATGATCGAGGCCGCCGCCGCGAACGGCTGGATCGACCGGAAGTCAGCCGTACTGGAATCGGTACTGGCCATCAAACGTGCGGGAGCGGACATTGTGTTGACCTATTGGGCCTTGGAGATCGCGGAGTGGATTCGATGACGACCAGCACGGCGGCAACCGCCGCACCACACGACAACCACGGGGCCTTCGTGCGCGCCCAGGCCGCGATTCCCGGCGGGGTGAACTCCCCCGTGCGGGCCTTCGGTTCCGTCGGCGGCGACCCGCGGTTCATCGCGAGCGCCCGAGGCGCCTACCTGACCGACATAGCCGGCCGGGAGTACGTCGATCTGGTCTGCTCCTGGGGGCCGGCCCTGCTCGGACACGCCCACCCGCAGGTGGTCGCGGCCGTTCAGGAGGCCGCTTCCCGAGGGTTGTCCTTCGGGGCGCCGACGTTCGCCGAGGTCGAGTTGGCCGAGGAGATCAGCCGCCGGGTGCCCGGTGCCGAGCGGGTCCGCCTCGTGTCGACCGGCACGGAAGCCACGATGACCGCGATCCGGCTGGCCCGTGGGGTCACCGGCCGTGCCGTGATCGTGAAGTTCGCAGGCTGCTACCACGGCCATGTGGACTCGTTGCTGGCGGAGGCCGGGTCGGGGTTGGCGACTTTCGCGATGCCTGGATCGGCCGGGGTGACGGAGGCGAGCGCCGCCGAGACCCTGGTGCTGCCGTACAACGACCTCGCGGCCGTCGAGAAGGTCTTCGCCGAGCGCGGTCAAGAGATCGCGGCCGTGATCACCGAGGCCGCCCCGTGCAACATGGGCGTGGTGACACCCGGTGAGTTGTTCAACGAGAGTCTGCGCCGTGTGACGGCCAGCCATGGCGCCCTGTTCATCCTGGACGAGGTGCTGACCGGTTTCCGGGTGGGACCGGCCGGCTGGTGGGGGTTCGAGACGGGCGGCGGTGCGGGGGCGGCACACGCGGCGGCCCGCGGTGCGGCTGCCGCCGCATCGGCTGTCGGCGCATCGGGCGGCACTGCCGGGCCGGACTGGGCCGGGCGGCCGTGGACGCCCGACCTCTTCACGTTCGGCAAGGTCGTCGGCGGGGGCATGCCGGTGGCCGCCATCGGCGGACCGGCCACCCTCATGGAACAGCTCGCCCCACAGGGACCCGTCTACCAAGCCGGAACGCTGTCCGGGAACCCGGTGGCGGTAGCCGCCGGTCTCGCCACCATGCGGCTGGCCGACGACGCCGTCTACGCCCAGGTGGATGCCGCGAGTGCCGCGGTGTCTGCTGCTCTCGGCGCCGCCCTGGACACCGAGGGGGTCCCGCACCGCATCCAGCGCGCGGGGTCACTGTTCTCGGTGTTCTTCGGCGATCTCGCCGCCCGGGTCGGGGTGACGGACTACGCGCAGGCGAAGGCCCAAGAGGCGTTCCGCTATGCGCCCTTCTTCCACGCGATGCTCGATGCGGGGGTAAACCTGCCGCCCTCCGTTTTCGAGGCCTGGTTCCTGTCGGCCGCACACGACGACGCGGCCATCGAACGCATCCTGGCCGCACTGCCGGCCGGGGCGAATGCGGCAGCCCGCGCCACGCCGTAGCAGAGGCCGTCTTGGCGCCGGAATGCGTCGGGCGGCCCGGCCGGCTGAACCGCCAGCGGCAGCCCGGCCAGAAACTCGACGCGACCTGTCACACCGTGATGCGACACTGAGACGGTGATCTCGGACTCCGCCTCCTCAGGTTCGGGCGGCGGCAATCCGTACGCCGCGATTCTGCGCACCCCCGGGGCGCTGAGCTTCTCCATGGCCGCAGTCGTCGCCCGGTTGCCGATCTCCATGCTCGGTCTGGGTACGATCCTGATGATCCGGGGCCTCTATGGCGAGTACTCCCTGGCGGGGAGGGTCTCGGCGGTGCTCGTGATCGCCCAGGCCATCGGCTCCCCGCAGATCGCCCGGCTCGTCGACAGGCATGGACAAAGACACGTCATGCTGCCCATGCTGACGGTCACCACGCTGGGCCTTGCGGGCCTGATCGGCTCCGCCACGGCCCACGCCGATGAGTGGGTGCTCTACGCCTTCGCGGCCCTGACCGGGGCGACCTCAGGCTCTTACGGTTCAATGGTCCGCGCCCGATGGACACACGCGATCGGCGCCGATCAGCGCGCGCTGCACACGGCCTACTCCCTGGAGTCGGCGCTGGACGAGGTGGTGTTCATCATCGGCCCAGCGCTGGCGACGACCTTGGCCACCCAGGTCTTCGACTCAGCCGGACTGCTCGTGCCACTGGTAGCCGCCGTCGTGGGTGGTCTGTGGTTCCTCTCCCTACGCCGCACCGAGCCGCCCATCATCGTCGCCGCGCCAGGGGTGCGGCGACGATCCGCGATGGCATCGCTGGGCATGATCGCCTTGGCAATCATCTTCATCGCGATGGGCACGATCTTCGGCGCCACAGACCTGTCGACGGTCGCCTTCGCCGAGGAGCAGGGGCACGAGAACCTCGCCGGATACGTCCTGGCGGTCTTCGCCCTCGGGTCGCTCATCTCCGGCCTGCTCTACGGGGTGCGGCACTGGCTTTCGGCCCTGTGGAAGCGCTTCGCCGTGGGGATCGTGGCGCTCGCGGCCGGGGTGTCACTGTTCTTCTTCGTCACGACGTTGCCTGTGCTGGTGGCCGTCATGTTCGTCACCGGCTTCGCTATCGCCCCCACGCTCATCAACGGGAACGGGTTGGTGCAGAACCTGGTGCGCCCCGAACAACTCACCGAGGGGTTGGCCTGGGTCGGCACCTCACTAGGGGTAGGGGTATCGATCGGCTCCTGGATCGCGGGGGCACGCATCGATGCCGCGGGGGCCCACGCCGGTTTTCAGGTGGTCATGGTGGCAGCGGCTGTCGCCGTCGTCATCGTGGCCGCCGCGCTACCCACTCTGCGCCGCGACGCACCGCGCGAACTCCTCCGCGACGAACCCTCCGCGCCCTGAAGTCCCCTCGAGCTGCCCATTCTTCAGGACCGGCCCACCCGCCCTGAGCAACCCCGTCATCTCTGCGGACGTTTGCACGCCAAACATGTGAGTTGCCTTACACTCAGGGCGCCTTCTTCGCCGTCGAAGGGAATTTCATGAGCACCGACACCATGTCCACCGCCGGACCGGACACCAGCGAGTCCGGCAACCTGCGCCGCGGCCTGGGAAACCGCCATCTTCAGCTGATCGCCATTGGTGGCGCCATCGGCACGGGCCTCTTCATGGGGTCCGGGAAGACGATCCACCTGGCCGGTCCGTCGGTGCTGATCGTCTATGCGGTGATCGGGTTCATGCTCTTCTTCGTCATGCGGGCGATGGGTGAATTGCTGCTGTCGAACCTTGGCTACAAGTCCTTCCGGGACATCGCCACCGATCTGCTCGGCCCCTGGGCCGGGTTCTTCACCGGCTGGACGTACTGGTTCTGCTGGATCGTCACCGGGATCGCCGACATCGTGGCCGTCTCCGGCTACGTCGCCTTCTGGTGGGAGGACCTGCCCAAGTGGATCCCCGGGCTGCTCCTGGTCGGCCTGCTGCTCGGCCTGAATCTGGTGGCCGTGCGCCTCTTTGGTGAACTCGAATTCTGGTTCGCGATCATCAAGATCGTGGCGATCGTCGCACTGATCGTCACCGGGATCATCATGGTCGCCCTCGCCTTCCAGGCACCGAACGGAGCCCACGCCTCCCTGGCCAACCTCTACAACGACGGCGGCATCTTCCCGAACGGTGTGACCGGCTTCCTGGCGGGCTTCCAGATCGCGATCTTCGCCTTCGTCGGCATCGAATTGGTCGGCACCGCGGCGGCCGAGACGAAGGACCCCGAGAAGAACCTGCCGCGGGCCATCAACACCATCCCTGTCCGGGTCGCGCTGTTTTATCTGGGCGCCCTGCTTGTCATCATGGCGGTCACCCCGTGGCGGGAGATCGAGGCCGGCAAGAGCCCGTTCGTGGCGATGTTTGCCCTGGCCGGGCTCCCGGCGGCGGCCTCGATCATTAACTTTGTGGTGCTGACCTCTGCGGCCTCATCGGCCAACAGCGGGATCTTCTCGACCTCTCGCATGATGTTCGGTCTGGCACTCGACCGAGATGCTCCACGGAGCTTCGGCCTGCTGTCCAAACACCACGTACCGGCCCGGGGGCTGCTGTTCTCCTGCCTCTGCCTGCTGCCCGGCGTGGCGCTGCTCTACGGGTCCGACTCGATCATCGAGGCGTTCACGCTGGTCACCACGCTGTCAGCGCTGCTGTTCATGTTCGTGTGGACCATCATCTTGGTGTCGTACTTGTCCTACCGCAAACGCCGCCCACAGCTCCATGAGGCGTCGAAGTTCAAGATGCCCGGCGGCGTGATCATGTGCTGGGTGGTGCTGGCGTTCTTCGCCGCAATGATCGTGGTGCTGGCCATGGAGAACGACACCCGGCAGGCGCTGTTCATCGCGCCGATCTGGTTCGCGATCCTTGGCGTCGCGTGGGCGATCATGAGCCGTCGGCGCCGGTTCGCCGGTACGGACGTCCTGGCGAGCTAGGCGGGCACTACGCTGGGCGTTTCCTTGGGACGGCCGGGCTACCGGCCATCCCAGGGGTTGATGGTCTCGACCCCCAGCGGGCTGAAGTGTTTGGCGTTACGTGTGACCACGATGGCGCCGCATGCTTGTGCGGTTGCCGCGATGAGGGCGTCGTCATAGGGCGCATGTTCCGGCACACGATAGGTTGCCAGGATTCGCGCTGCGGCGAGATCGAAGGACAGTATCCGGTCCGCGAAAGCGGGCAAGACATTTTCCTCGAACCAACGCCGGAGCACCGCGCCTTGAGTCGAGTCAGCCCTCTCCTTGGCGGCAACACCTCGCTCGATCTCGGCCACGGTCAGCGCGCTGACGAACTGGTCGAATACCGAGATCGATGAGATCCAGCGTTCGACAGCAGGGTTGCGCCCCTGTACACGCAAAGCAGAAACCACATTGGTGTCGAGAACGTACTTCACAGCTCGGCGCTTCGAGCGTGCAGACCGAGACGCTCCGGCTCGAACTCGATCTCGGCGCCCTCGTCGACACTCAGCAGGTCGACCATTGTCACCGGCGCTTGTGCCAGCGCACCTGCAAGAATGCTGCGGACCTCAGCCTCCACCGAACGGTGGTGCTGAAGGGCGCGCGCGCGGAGTGCTGCTTTGGTACCGACAGGAAGGTTGCGGATCAACACCTGTTCCATGGTTCACCTCCGATATCATGTGCGCGATATCATACCATCGGCCCGCACGGAGTCGCCGCTACGCCACCGTCGCGCCGAAAATCGCACCCAAGGCGTAGGTGGCGCCCGCCGCGCTCCACCCGATCACGAGCTGGCGGAATGCCCGCTTGGCCGGTGAGGCACCCGAGAGCAACCCGACGATCCCACCAGTGATGAGCAACGCGGCCCCCACCATGACTCCGCTGACGATGACCGCCTGACCGCCCTGAAGCCCAAAGAGATAGGGCAGCACCGGGATGATGGCGCCAAGGGCGAAGAGCAGGAACGACGACGACGCGGCACCCCAAGCCGTTCCGTGCGTCTCGAACTGGTCGGTCGGCGGCGTCGCCGCGACCGTCGCGGAGTAGTTCGCGAGCACCTGGCCGGCGTGCTCCGTGGCCTCATCCGCTGACATCCCCCGGGCGCGGTAGACCAGCGCCAGCTCGTTGGCCTCGACATCGAGATGGGCGAGCGCCGCACGGGCGTGTGGGCCGGGCGTCGAGGCATCCAGCAGCTCCCGCTGGGAACGCATGGACACGTACTCCCCCGCGCCCATCGACAGCGCCCCCGCGAGCAGCCCCGCGAGCCCGGAGAGCAATACGGTGGAGTTCGACGCCCCGGAAGCACCGATACCGAGGATGAGCGCGAAGTTGGAGACGAGCCCGTCGTTGGCCCCGAAGACGGCCGCCCGGAAAGATCCGGACATGCGGTTCCGGCCGCGAGTCGCCAAGCTCCGGACGACCTCTTCGTGGATCCGTTCGTCGGCGGCCATGGTCGCGGTGGCGTCGGCGTCCGGGGTGTAGGCGGATCGTTCCTCCGCGCGCTGGGCGAGCGCGAGCACGAACACACCGCCGAACCGCCGGGCCAGCCAGGCGTTGGCCCGGATACGCAGCTTCCCCTTGAGCGGCTTGCCGACTTGGTCGCCGAGCAGATCGAGCCAGTGCTGCTGGTGCCGCTTCTCGGCCTCGGCCAACGCGAGCAGGATCTCGCGTTCCTCACCCTCCCGACGGCTGGCCAGGGCAAGGTACGAGTCCGCTTCCGCGCGTTCGTCGGCAAGAAGCCGACGCCACCTGCGGATGTCCTGGGAAGTGGGCACGCCTAGTGTCGGGTCCGAGGCCGGGGGCATGCCTCCATGATGCCTGCTGCCACCACGGGACGGGAATCGGCGGGTGACTCACATTGACCGCCCTCGGCCGCCGCCACGCTCGTCAACGGCGACCGAACCGCTGAGTCGCGTGGTTTGATCGGATCATGACTGAACTCTCCCGTCCTGAAGTTGACGCGCCCGAGGGCCCGGCGCCCACCGAACTCGTGATCGAAGACGTCGTCGTCGGCGACGGCGCCGAGGCCGCACCCGGTTCGACCGTGAACGTCCACTACCTCGGCGTCGAGTACGACTCGGGCGAGGAATTCGACTCGTCCTGGGGCCGCGGGGTGCCCATCAACTTCCCGTTGCGCAGCCTGATCGCCGGTTGGCAGCAGGGCATTCCGGGGATGAAGGTGGGTGGCCGTCGCAAGCTGATCTGCCCGCCCGCGCTCGCCTACGGCCCAGCCGGCGGTGGACATCAGCTCTCCGGCAAGACTTTGATCTTCGTGATCGACCTGCTCGGCGTCTCCTGATATCCACACTCGACGAACGACAGCGGCCCTGGGGTGCTCCGGCATCCTGGGGTCGCCGTCGTTAGTGGGACTGGGTCTCCCCGACCCGATGGGGCCACTTAGTGGCGTCGTGGCGGGCGCCGCGAATCCGACACTTGCGAGCCTCCCAGAAAACACCCGGGACATGAGCGACAATGGCCTGTCCCATTCCGGCGGCCCGCCGCAGTAGTCGGCCAGCCGATGTTGAAGGAGAGCGCTGTGATCACAGTCAGCACAGACGGCTCCTGCCTGGCAAACCCGGGCGGGGCCATCGGCTGGGCGTGGATCAACCACGACGGCACTTTCGACTCAGGTGGGGCCGCGAGCGGAACCAACCAGATCGCTGAACTCACGGCACTGCTCCAAGCACTGCGAGCGCACCCTGGCGCCGAGCCACTGCTCGTCGAGTCCGATTCCCAGTACGCGATCAAATGCGCCTCGGAGTGGGTCGTGGCGTGGAAGCGCAAGGGATGGCGGACGGCGGGCGGCACGCCGGTGAAGAACCTGAGCCTGGTGCAAGCCATCGATGAGGTCATCACCGGGCGCGAGGGTCCGGTCCGCTTCCGGTGGGTTCGGGGGCACGTAGGCGATCCCTTCAATGAGCGGGCGGATCAGCTCGCGGGCCTGGCGGCGAGGGACTGGGCCGCTGGACGCGGAGAGGCCGGTAGCCAAGAGACGGGCGGGGCACTCGTACCCGAGCTCGTCGGTGCTGGGCCGCTCGAAACAGACGACGGTCCCGCAGCGGTGACGGGCAACCGGCCATCCTCACGACCGGCAGCCGCCGCACGTGCCACGTGGAACATGGACACACTCTTCGATTAACGGGCATTTTGAGTCTTGAGTCGCTTGCCTCTTAAGCCCTACCCGAACCGGCCTTGTGGTTCCCCAGAGGTCGACCACGATTCGGCGCCCACGAGACCGACGGCCGGGCCAGACCTCGCAGCGACGGGTATACACCGACGGCGGGGCAGGTGCTCTCGTGCGATCCTGCGGTAGGTGACGGCACCTGACGTGGGGAGGCGGACGATGACGGCACCCGGACAGCTCATCTTGCTGCGGCATGGTCAGACTAAGTGGTCGGTGACCGGTCGGCACACGGGCAGGTCGGACGTGCCACTGACCGCCGTCGGCGAGGAGCAAGCCGCCACTGCCGGCAACTACTTGCGCAGGCGCGGCGAGCAGGGGCGTGCGATCAGACTGGTCTTCACCAGCCCGCTTCAGCGCGCGCGCCGGACCGCGGAATTGGCGGGATTTCCGGGGGCGGAAGTGGAGTCTGACCTCGCCGAATGGGATTACGGACCGGTCGAGGGACGCACATCGGCAGAGATTACGGAGCAGTTGGGGCGGGAGTGGGAGATCTTCAGCGATGGAGTGAACGGTGAGCTGCTGGGTGCGGGGGAACGGCCCGGGGAAAGACTCGATGAGTTATCGCTGCGCACGCGGCGGGTCGTGAGCTGGTTGCGCCCACTGGTACGCCGGGGCGATGACGTACTCATCGTTTCCCACGGGCACCTACTCCGTGTACTCAGCACCGCTTGGTTGGGCGTTAGCCCCACCATGGCACGGCACCTGGAGTTGGACACCGCGTCGATCGCATTGCTGGGCTTCGCGCGGGAGCTACCGACGATCGAGGGCTGGAACGTCGCGGGTAGCGGGGCTGTCAACTTGGCGGTATAGCCGGGTTATGGTTGTTGGGTTGGCAGTGTAATGGTTATACACCTTGTCAGGGCACGGCTCTGATCCCTCGATAACGCGCGAAATTCCAGGCCCCTACACCCAGCACGAACAGTCCGATGCCGATCGATAAAGTTGTGAGCGAAACCGGGCTGGCCACTACATTCCACGGCTGCGGCTTCCCGATCGAGTTGTAGCCAAAGAGCGTGACAACCACGACACATAGCCCTGGAAACACCCAAGAGTAGTCGGGGTGCAGGAGCACAGCGCTGAGAACGGAAAGCCCAGCCCACGACAGTACCGAGACAGCAAACGTACCTACAAGAGCCTTTGCCAAGACGTGCCCGCCGATCGCAGCACCAACCGCCATTCCTGCGACGACGATGAGGATCGCGAAGGCCGTCGTAGCCACCGCAAGCATGTTGGACAAAGCGGTGAGACGCCGGCCGCCGAGTCTCTCCATGTCTGGCGCGGCACAGCCGAACACCATGCCCACCGCAATCCCAGCGACGATCGGCATGAGCCGCACCAGGGGTGTAACACCTGCCGCAGTATCTGAAAGGCCGTAGGGGTTATCGAGCATTATGGCGATCATGAAACCCGTTGAGGTCAGAAGCAAAATGACGAGCCACCAACGATGACTTCGGATAGCGAGCATCCAGCAGTTCGCCCCTGTACTCATGACGTAGATGTTCCGCGCAAAGCCGATACGTAGGCATTCTCCAATTGAGATGTACTGCCACCCGCAGGGTCGGCACGTTCGCGAAGCTCCGCGATGGAGCCATCAAAGCGGATCGTACCGTGGTCAAGCAGAATGACCCGATCGGCAACAGCAGAGACATCCTCGATGAGATGTGTCGACAGGATGACTGTCGCGGACCGTTGAGTCCGCAACAGTTCACGGAAGCCGATTCGCTGTTCGGGATCAAGTCCCACCGTCGGTTCATCCAGAACGACGACTTGCGGACTGCCAACAATAGCTGCGGCGAGCCCAGCTCGTTGCCGCATCCCGCCGGACAGTGTACGGAACCGAGAGTTCGCCCTTTCGCCCATTCCGACCGAATTAATAGCGTTCTCAACGGATTCATGCAGAGCCGTTTTCGGCAGCTGGCGAAGCCATCCAATATACAAAACAAACTCGTACACGGTGAAGCTTGGATCAGCACCGAAGTCTTGAGGCAAATATCCAATACTTTTCCGCGCTAGACGAACTGACTGACGGTCACGGATCGCCGTTCCGGCGATACTCAGATTCCCCTTTTTTAGTGGAATGATTGTAGCTATCGTCTTAAGTAGTGTCGATTTCCCGGCTCCGTTCGGACCCACGAGCGCCGTGATTCCTGGACTGAGGTCCATGCTGATATCGGACAGGACGGCGCGCCGACCATATCCCTGGCTAAGATGGTTCAGTCGCACGCCGTTGCTATCTTCCACCACCGCGCTCATACACAGACCCCATTCCATTCGTTCCAAGCATTTACGATCCAGCCCCGTTGCTCCTCACCGCTCATTTTGAATACATCCGCAACAATGGCATCAGTTCGAACCGCAACGGCGTCCGCCGCAACAACTACCTCGGCAGGTCGCGGATGGCCATAGATATAGTTTGATGTGGCATCAAGAGTCGCCCATGAATGGACTTCGTTATCCAACGATTCCTTTGCCGAGAACTCCGGCAAGGCGCACTCGAACGTCAATCCGAATGCCATCGATTGTGCCGTGAGCCACATTCCAGCTCCGGCCGAAGGTGGCTCGACAATAATTACCGAATCCTCAGAGCCGACATTCAATGATGGTTCTCGAATGCTCCATTTGTTAGGTTCAAAGGGAAGACCGGCAGAAATCTCCTCCAAGCGCTTTACCTGCGCGGTCAGTTCATCGAGGTACCGCTCGTCTTCGGGCCATACGCAGACTGATGAGCCCTGGGCTGTCGTTCGGCACACTCCCGGCGTGGCAGACGATCGCGGTACCTGAACTTCCGCACCAGGTCCGATCGTCGAAATGGTGACCAGGCCTACAGTTGCGACCCCCACGGCTGTGGCGGTCAATCCGTAACCGGAAGCTGATCGGTTACGACGCGCAAGCCTTCCCAACGATGCGAGTTCGCCGGCAGCTAGCAGCGCAATAGCCTTACATGCACACGCGATCATCCATATTGGATTCGGCTCCAACCAAACAGGGTTCTCGGCGGGCATTGGATAGAGATTTATGGAGAGCGCAAGACCAAAAACTAACGCCAGAATCGGAGCCGCAACTCTAGAGCTTGTCAGGCCCGAAACTAATCTTCCCAAGCCGATCATACTCAAACACTGGAGAATTCCGGCGATAGTATAGGCCAAGGTGAATCGTCCATCCGGACTCCCACTGCTCGCGACGATCGAGAACAGAACCGCCCCAACGACCGCCCCTGGAAGTACCCCCTGGACGAGAACGGTTACACCGAGACTCCAGGCGCGAGCATGCCATCTAGGCCGCGCAGCAGCGGCGTCGAATAGTGAAATACCCGAGTTAAGGCGCAGCCGATTCGTGTCGGCGCTTCCCACCGCGACTATGATACCCAGATACAACACTGGAACAGCGGTCCACAGTGATACAGCTGACCAGTCCTGCTCCCACCTATGCCGCATCAAGAAGTCAACCACAAGCCAGCCAGCAGTAGTAATTGTGGCCCATAACCAAAGACGGGGACGACGAAACTCAACACATGCTGCGCTCAATGATGCCTCCTCTTAGGTGCGGCGAGCGGAGGGAATTCGCCCGCCGCACCTTGGTGCTCTACTTGCCGTAGACCTGCGCCTTGTAGACGCCAAAAGTACAGGCGCCCGACGACACTCCGTTCGCTGACGAACCTTTCTTGAGCCACAGCCAGGTTCCCGATTGCGTTTTCTGATAGTCACACCAGCCCGTTGTCTTGTAGCTGGCCGACGCCGTCGTGTTTGTGCACTTGGTTGAGAACGCGGTCGTAAAGTACTGAGCGCGGCAGCCGTTGAGTGTCGTACCCGATCCGGTAGCTGAGGCCACGGGAGCTACCGCCGCCACCAGGCCCAGCCCCAGAGCCGTTGCCACAGCGAGGTTCTTGCCGATCTGACGCATCTCCATGATTCCCTTCCACTGAGGTAATGTCCTGTTCAGGACCGTGTCAGGATAGCGTCTGCAGACGTCAGTGGCAAATCTCTTTTTGTGAGAAGGGTCACCGACGCGTATGTATCAGCGAATGCAAGGGGGAAAGCAGGGGTTCGGCAAGGCCAAACCGTGATTGTAGGCATCAGATTCACATGGCAGGACCGCGATAGGGTGCACCAGGTCATCCGATGGAAGGCTGCGCTCAACGAGTTCGCCATCACCTTGGCCGGGCGCCTGACCGCTCAGTCACCCCCCGACCCACAACAGCCAGGTGGGTGTCGACGGCCGATGTAGCAGCCCGGATCATTGGAGCTTTCCTACGACCCTTGACCTCCCAGGGACGGGCCTTGAACACCGAGGGCCGCGGCAATCCGGTTCGCATTGTCGAGAGCTACCTGACGGTTGCTCTTCATGAACGCGAAGGTGCCCATCTCGATGAGTGGCATCTTTTTCTTTCCGTCCAGCACGAGTACTGGTGAAAAATTGTCTCGCCCCCGGCTCGTCGGGATCGACTCGATCGCGACCCGCGTGACATTCGAGAACCGGTGAGTGACCGGCATCGTCATATATTTGACGGATATCTGCGAACCCGACACCACAACCCCTGCGAAGAAAACGTACCGGACGAAGTAGAGCAGGAGAATCGCCGGTGGCAGCACCATGATGAAGTTGAGATCCGGCGTGGTGACGAGAACTATCAGAACCGCGACGAGCGCCGGCATTCCGATGAACGCCAGGAGCCGGGCCTTGGGTGAGTGGAACCGGACTTTCCTGCTCGGCCCCGCAACGCTGCTGGGCTTCCCTGCCTCCGGCGATCCCATCTGACCCTCCCGAGCTCCGTTGACGGTCGGCGACCGCGAGCATCGTACTGGTCGGTCCTCTCCCCGATCAACCACGAACAACGCTCGACTCGGAGCGAAACGAGCGCGCCGAAGGGCGAACCGCCCGCGGCCCGCGAACACCTGAACCCGACCCTCACGTACCTGGACTCCGCCCCAACGATGGCACGATGTCCTCATGGGAATGAAGGAGAGCCACCTCGCCGAAGGAGAACACGTGGAGATGGCCCTCCACACCCACATCAAGGCACTAGCCGGGCCAATCCTGGCCGATACCTTGCTGGTCATCGCGGTCGCCGCCTGCTGGATCTTCCTCAGCGACCAGCCGATCGTCTGTTGGATCGCGACCGGGATCGCCGTCATCGGCGTCGTCATCTTCTTCGTGGTGCCGCTGGCGAAGTGGCTGTCCTCCAGCTACGTGGTGACGAATAAACGGGTGGTTACCCGATCCGGCATCGTGACGAGGCGCGGCCGGGACATCCCGCTCTACCGTATCAACGACGTCGCCACCGAGCAGGGCCCGATCGACCGACTCCTTGGTTGCGGCACCCTGGAGATCTCAGACGCCAGCGACGGCCCGGGCATGGTCTGGCATGACGTCCCGAATGTGGACCACGTGCAGGTACGTCTGCATGAGTTGCTCTTCGCCCACGACGACGGCTCCGACGACGGCGAGTTCCCACCCACAGAGCCCCCGCGGGTCGGTGGCACCCCAGCCTGAGCCCAAACGCCGGCCGCCGCATGCGTGCGAATCTATGCCAAGGACTCCACCTGCGCGCGTAGGTCGCCTTCCAGCGCCAACTCGCCTGAGGACGCCGCCGCCAGCAGTCGATCGGCCATGTCCGCCGCGAGATACGGGACCAACGACCGTTCGTGCCACGCCCCGAACCAGTCGGCGATGGTCACCCCATGGTCGGGGCGCTTGACGACGGTCACCGTATCCCCCACCTGGATCTTTCCCGGCTTCAGCACCCGGAGATAGGCCCCGGTGCGGTTCGCCTGCGTGAACCGTTTGACCCAGCCGTCCAAACCGAGCCGCCGCGCAAACGTCGCACACGGCGTGCGGGGACACGTGACCTCCAGTTCGGTGCTGCCGATGGACCACCGCTCACCGATGACGGCGCGACTGACCTCGATCCCGGAGATGCGCAGGTTCTCCCCGAAAAGTCCCGGCTCGATCGGCCGGCCCAGCTCGGCTGCCCAATAGTCGGCGTCAGCCTGCCCATAGGCGTAAACGGCCTGATCCTCTCCTCCGTGGTTGGCCCGGTCGGCCTGCACATCCGCGTACAGGCCCAGTCGTCGCACGGCGACCGGCTCTTCCACCGGCCGCTTGTCGATCGCGGTCACCCCGACCTTTCCCGGATCGGGCAGCAAAGCATGCACGCGACAGACGGCAAGGATCTCACCCTGGCCCAGCACTGGTGCGGAACCGACAGTCATGGGAGCGAGTCTTGCATGGTCCGGACACCCCAGATCTGTTGGGCCGATCCATCGCTACAATGCCCCGTGCCGCCCGGAACACACCGGGCGCCGGATTTGGGAGACACCGTGGCATCCACCGGCTTGTTCCGCCGAAAGTCGATCGAGGCATCCTTAGCCTCCGTCGAAGACCCGGAACGGTCGCTCACCCGCGAGCTGACCGCCTGGGACCTGGCAGTCCTCGGTGTGGCCGTCGCGGTCGGCGCGGGTATCTTCTCGGTCGGGGCGAAGGCTTCCAGCCAGTTCGCCGGGCCGAGTGTCGTCTTGTCGTTCATCATCGCCTCGGTCGTCTGCGCCCTGGCGGTCATGTGCTATGCGGAGTTTGCCTCCGCACTGCCCGTCTCCGGCTCCGCGTACACGTTCTCGTACGCGACCATGGGTGAGCTGATCGCGTGGATCATCGGCTGGGACCTGATCCTGGAGATGCTGCTCGCCGCCGCGGTGATCGCCAAGTACTGGGGCATCTACCTCGGTGATGCCTTTGGTCTATTCGGCGTGCACATCCCGACGTCATTCGCCATCGGCCCCGTTGATTTCGACTGGGGACCAGCCCTCATCGTCGCGATCTTCACCACTCTCCTGGCCCTGGGTACGAAGCTCTCCACCCGGGTGAGCAGCGTGTTCACGATCATCAAGGTCGGCATCACGCTGTTCGTGATCGTAGCCGGGTTCTTCTACGTCAAGGCCGAGAACTACACACCGTTCATTCCGCCGTCGCAAGCGGCCCCGGAGAAGGGTTGGCTGCAGCAACCGTTCATCGCCTTCCTCACCGGGCAGGAGCCGACGATGTACGGGGTCCTCGGCCTCCTTTCCGGGGCGGCGCTGGTCTTTTTCGCCTTCATCGGCTTCGACGTCATCGCCACCACCGCCGAGGAAGTCAAGAATCCACAGCGCACACTGCCGCGTGGCATCTTCGGCGGCCTGGCGATCGTCACCCTCCTATATATCTTGGTCACCCTGGTGGTCACCGGCATGGTGAAGTACGACCGCCTCCGCCCCGCCGCCATCGAGCAGACCGGGGACCCGAACGCATCCCCGAGCCTCACCACGGCGTTCTCTGAAGTCGGCGCCACCTGGGCCGGGAAGGTGATCTCCATCGGGATCCTGGTCGGGCTCACGACGGTCATCATGGTGCTGCTGCTCGGGCTGACTCGGATCGTCTTTGCGATGAGCCGCGACGGGCTGCTACCGCGGGGGATGTCGCGGACCTCGCACAGGTACCACACCCCGATCCGCCTCCAGATCGGCCTGGGTGCCATCGTGGCGCTGATCGCAGCACTGTTCAACGCGGACATCCTGGAAGAGATGATCAACATCGGCACGCTGTCGGCCTTCGTGCTGGTGTGTCTCGGGGTGCCGATCCTGCGCCGCATCCGACCGGACGTGAAACGCAGCTTCCGTGTTCCGTTGTCGCCCGTGCTGCCGATCGTGGCGGCGGTCGCCTGCCTGTGGCTGATGACCAACCTGGCCGTCGAGACGTGGATCCGCTTCGGCGTCTGGGTCGTCGTCGGCCTCGTCATCTACGCCGCCTACGGCTACCGGCACAGCGTCGCGGGCCGCGAGGCGCGGGTGGCGGCCACGTCCGGGACCGGAACGGAAACCGACGTGCAGTAGGCGCGGGACCTAACACCGCAATCCACATAGCCGGTCGGGGTTCGGCATGCGGGTGGTGGCTCCACCGCCTAGAGGATCACCTGCTGGTCCGTCCATACTTGCCCAGAACCCACGGCGCCAGTCAGCTGCGGTGGGCTCATCGGCCGTCGGCTCGTTGCCAGCGGAAGGTGCGGATCGCGACGATCGCACCCGCGACCAGCCACACCAGCAGGACTGCCGCGGTCAGACCGTGTTGCCACGAGCCGCCGACCTCAAGGGCTCTGGCGTCGTCCGGCAGGAAGACCGAACGCATGGACTGCGCCATCCACTTGAGCGGGAAGGCGGCGGCAACGTTCTGCATCCATGCGGGCAGCTGATCGAACTGGAAGAACACCCCGGAGATGAACTGGAGAACCAGCACCGGCGGAAGCACCAGAGCAGTCGCCGAGCGACCGGACTTGATCAGCACCGAGTAGGCGATGCCCAGCACCGTACCGCAGGCGGCCGAGAGCAGGAACGTCCAGGCGAACGTCACCCAGCTACCGGGATCCACGGGCATCGGCACATCGAAAGCGGTAGCGGCGAGTAGCAGCAGCAGCGCGACCTGTGCCACCGAGGTCACCAGCACCAACCAAACCTTGCCCAAGAAGTAGGAGGCCGCCGGCATCGGTGTGGAGCGCAACCGCTTCAAGGAGCCGTCATCGCGCTCCTGCGCGATCCACGTCGCCACCGACTGGAAACTCGTGAGCATCAGCCCGGTCGCGATCATCCCGGGAAGGAAGTATTGCGGGAAACCTACGTGCCCGCCGGCACCGAAGTCGATGGTCTGGTCAGCAAAAACGGAGGCGAAGATCCCGAGCATCAGTATGGGGTAGGCGAAGATGAACACCACGGCAGCCCCCTCGCGGAAGAACTGCCGGAGTTCGATCCCGCCCCGGGCCAGTCCGACGGCCCAGGTCGACGGCAGGCGGGTGAGCGGTGGGGTGGCGGCGGGGGCGGTCATCGCGAATCTCCGACAGACGTGGCGGCGGTGGTCTCGGCGGCGGACGTGGTGGGCTCGGCGAGAAGTTCCAGATAGACATCCTCGAGCGTCGGCCGGGTCACGGTAAGGTCCGGGATCTGGACGTGCCCGGCAGCCCGCATCCGCTCGGCCAGGGCCACAACGATCGCGGTCGGATCCGCGGTGCGCTCCTCAACGGCCCGCCCGCCCTCGGTCCAGCGGACGATCGCTTGGTGCCGCAAGTCCCCTCCGAGCCGATCAGGGGTGTCCAACGCGATCACCCGTCCGCGGTCGATGACGGCAACACGATCCGCAAGCGCCGCGGCCTCGTCGAGGTAGTGGGTAGTCAACAAGATGGTCGCACCCTCACCCCGGATGGCGCGGATGAGATCCCAGAACGCCCGTCTGGCAACTGGGTCGAATCCGGTGGTGGGCTCGTCGAGGAACAGCAGTTCCGGGCGGCCCACGATGGCGAGCGCGATCTCGAGCCGTCGGCGCTGTCCGCCCGAAAGCGTCCGGATTCGAGCACCGGCCTTCTCTCGGAGGCCCACGAGGTCGATGGCCTCCTGGGGATCACGCGGCGCTGGGTAGTAGCGCGCGAAGTGCCCGACCATCTCGGAGACGGTCAACTCGGGTTTGTCCGCCCCGTCCTGGAGCACGATACCGAGGCGGGCGCGCCAGCGACGGTCCCCCCGGGCCGGGTCGGTGCCGAGAACAGCGACCGAACCGGAGCTGCGCGGGCGAAACCCCTCCAGGATCTCGACGGTGGTGGTCTTACCGGCACCGTTAGGACCGAGGATGGCGAAGATCTCCCCGCGGACGATAGTCAGATCCAGGCCGCGCACCGCGTTGAGTTCCCCGTAGCTCTTTTGCAGCGCCCTGACCTCAATAACCTGCACGGTCGAAGACGATGTCATGGCTCAACCCTCCCGGGAGAAGTCCCCTGGCCGCAACACCCGGGTTGAACTCCGGTTCCACCGGTCGGCGGACGACCGCCCATGTACACCTGTTCCATTTTGTTGCCCGCACCCAGAGGATTGGCCGATTCGGGACCTAGGTAATTTACACAACTCTACTTTTGTCCCCCCTTTATGGAACGTCCCCGGCGCTCTTGCACTGCCTTGCAGCGGGTGTAGCCTGAAGTCAGGTTCATGCGAATGAATCGACTGCAAAGGCGCGTTGATGTCGCTTCACCAATCCGCCGTCGACAGTCTTTGCGTACCAACAATGCGGCCGCCACCTTGGGCCGCTCGAGAGATGGAGCATCACCATGACCCGCAAGACCGGACTCGCAGCACGAATCCTCTCGATTCTCGTGCTTGTCGGCGGTGTCGTCCTACTCGTGACCGGCGCGATCGCCTGGAACATGGTCTCTTCGGAGCTGTCCGACCAGAAGATCAACGTCGCGGAGGAAGGCCAGAAGGCCAACTACGCAAACGGCCCGTTCGATGCACTTTCGCAGATCGACCTGATCAAGGAACACACGGCCACCGGGATCGAGAACATGGGCTTTCCCGCAGGCACCGTGTACACCGATGTCGAGATGCCCGACTCGGCAGAACTAGCCGCCTGCAAGGCGGATAAAACCGTGGCAGACGACTGTGGTGAGTTGATCAAGAATGACGCCGCACGCGCCTTCTTCGACAACTCGAACTTCAAGCAAGCCTCCCTGTACACCTCGGTACTCGCCTTCGGAGTCGCTGCCCTCGTCATGGGCACGGGAGTGCTGATGCTCCTGCTCGGAGTGCGCGGGCTCCTACCCGTCGCAGGCCGCGAGACCGCTCGGGCCTGAGTCCACCTGGCCGGATCCGGCCTCGGCGCGCGACCGCCGCCCCCAACCGGAGGCGGCGGTCGCTGTCCCATCCGTCCGCTTCGCCGCACTAACCTACGCCTCCGTAGGCGTAGGTTACGGTATGGCTATGAGCTTCCTCGAGGCGCGACCGTGGCTGGCCCACTACACCGACGGAGTCCCTGCTACCGTCGACGTCCCTGAGCAGCCAGTGACCGCCGCACTCGATGACGCCGCCCGTCGATGGCCGAACCGAATCGCCTTGGATTTCTTCGGTGCCACCACCACCTACGCCCAGCTCCACGAGCAAGCCGAGCGCGCATCCGCCGCTCTGTGGGAACTCGGTGTTCGGCCCGGCCATCGCTTGGCCCTGGTTCTGCCGAACTGCGCCACCCACGTCGTCGCCTTCTTCGGGGCTCTGCGGCTGGGTGCCGTGGTGGTCGAACACAACCCGACCTACACCGCCGACGAGTTGGCCCACCAGCTGGCCGACTCCGGCGCGACCGTGGCCCTAGTGTGGACGAAGGCCGTCGCCGCGGTCATCGAAGCTCAACCCCGGACCGGCGTCGAACACGTCGTAGCGGTCGATCTGGCCCGCGATTTGCCGACCAGGTCTCGGCTCGCCCTACGACTGCCGATCGCCAAGGCCCGCACTCTGCGGGAGTCTATGTGCGCCCCCGTCCCGCCCGGCATCCCGCTGTGGCATGAGCTGACGGCCGACCCAGCGCCGCGGCCGGACTCCCCCGCGCCCACCGCTGACGACATCGCCCTGCTCCAGTACACCGGCGGCACCACCGGTGTCCCGAAGGGCGCCGTCCTCACCCACCGCAACCTGGTGGCTAATACCGTCCAGGGCAATGCCTGGGTCCGATTCCGCGAGGGCGCGGACACGGTCTACGGGGTACTGCCGTTCTTCCACGCTTTTGGCCTCACCTTGTGCCTGACCCTGCCCGCGCTGATCGGCGCCACCCTGGTGATCTTCCCGAAGTTCGACCCGGCTGCCTTCATCGCCGCCCAACGCCGACGGCCGGCCACCTTCCTGCCCGCCGTCGCCCCGATGCTGGACCGGATCGTCGACGCCGCCGCCGATCGTCATTGCGCCCTGTCGTCGATCCGGCTGTCGTTCCTCGGCGCCATGCCGGTCACCGCGGAGACGGCCGCCCGCTGGGAAGAGGCCACCGGCGGGCTGCTGATCGAGGGCTACGGCATGACCGAGTGCTCCCCGGTGGCGTTGGGCAACCCCTGTTCGCCTGACCGGCGACCCGGAACGCTTGGGCTGCCCTTCCCCTCTACCGACATCCGCGTGGTGGACGCCGACGACCCGACACAGGACATCGAACCGGACGAGAACGGGGTGCTGCACGGCGAATTGCTGATCCGCGGGCCTCAGGTCTTCCAGGGCTACTGGAACCAACCCGAGGAGACGGCCGGTCAGCTCCTTGACGGCGGCTGGCTGCGCACGGGCGACATCGTCGCAGTGGACCCCAGCGGCAACGCGACCCTCATCGACCGCATCAAGGAGATGATCATCACCGGCGGTTTCAAGGTCTACCCCTCGCAGGTCGAAGACCATCTGCGCGGGATGCCGGGAGTGCGTGACGTCGCGGTCGTCGGACTGCCCGGGCGCGGTTCTGACGAACATGTAGCGGCGGTTGTCGTCCTGGATGAGGCACCCACCGACCAGGAGGGCTCGTGGACGCCGCTGAGCCTCGAGTCGGTGCGCGCTTGGGGAGAGAAGCGGCTGGCCCGCTATGCGCTACCCCGTTCAGTCACCTTCGTTTCTGAACTCCCCCGCTCCCAGATCGGCAAGGTCATGCGCCGCACGGTCCGGGCCGACCTGCTCCGCACTGAGGCGTCCTGATTGCTTCGGATGCCGAGGTCAGGTGTTCTGACCGACGCCGGGCGACTAGGGTCGAACCCCATAGGCGCGGTTGACCGCGGCTCGTCGACCGGATGGGCCGCACCGAGATACAAGGAACGCGGCAATGGCTTGGACCTTCAACCCTCCTCCCGGCTGGGAAACACCACCCCCTGGATGGCGGCCGGAACCGTCATGGACACCGCCCCGGGACTGGCCACCTGCCCCGGCTGACTGGGCGATGTGGGTGGACCCGGAGACCGGCGCCGTGGCCCGTGGTCTGAGCGACCCCGGTGACCCCCGTTCGACGTTGGAGATCCCGGCGGTCGCGCCCGCACCTGCTTTAGATGAAGCGGCGAGGGGGCGGCAGGATGTGGCGTCGGCAACGGTTTCGCCCGTCATCCCGCTGCCGCCGGGCACGCCACCGGCCGCCGTTCCGTTGGGCGCGACACAGGTGTTGCCTGCCCAAGCCGTTGCCGGACATGCACCCGTGCAGATGACGCTGCCGGTGGCCCTCGACCCCGCTACCCAGACCGGGCCGAAGCGCCGCCGTTGGGTGCCGCTGGCGGCGGCGGCAGCCGCGCTGGTGATTGGCTTCGCGCTCGGCAACATCGGTTCCGGCGACGATAAGGCCGAGGCGCGGGCGCTGTTGGCTTCGGCGGAGTCAGCGGACGACAGCGCCCAGGCCGCTAAGGCGGAGGTCACGAAAGCGCAGGCGGATTTGGCGGCCCAGAAGGCCGCCCTGGAGAAGCAGGCCGCCGACCTGGCCGCGCGCGAGAACGCGGTGAAGTCCTCCGAGTCGGGGCTCGCCGAGCGGGTCGCGGCAGTCGAAGAGCGCGAAGCAGCGGCAGCCGCGAAGACCGAGGACTTCGAGGACTCGAAAGACGACCGGGTCGGGTTCCTCAAACCGCAGGACAGCACTGACGTCTCCTACCGCAATTGTGCCGAGGTTCGCGCGGCCGGTGCCGCGCCGCTGTATCGGGGCAGCCCGGGCTACAGCAGCAAACTAGACCGCGACGGCGACGGGGTGGCCTGCGAACGGTAGTCGGGGTCCGGGTTGGGTGGGTGGACTCCCAGAGGAGTTCGGATCTGGCGGGGTAGCCGGAGTAGATCGCTTCACGGACCTCGTCGGCGAGGTTCTCAGGGGGTCGCCTGTCAGACTTTGTGGCAGGGTCCGTTGCTTGCGGGTCTGACCTGTGAGGAGTCTGATCGTCATGGCAAGACCAGTAGCCGTTGCGGCTGAGGTGAAGACGAGGATCGTGTTGTCGGTTCTGGCCGGTGAGGTCACTGTCGCTGAGGCCGCCCGGCGGGCGAAGGTGTCCGAGCAGTCGGTCGGGAACTGGAAGCGGGCGTTCCTAGAGGCTGGCAA
>JAVBNE010000083.1:0-2528 GCA_031551755.1 Cellulomonadaceae bacterium
CTTTTATCCAAGAACAAGTTTAAGTAATGATTAGAATCAGTCTTATAAGCAACAGTTATATATTTAAATCAGAAATATAAATAAAATACATCAGTAGCAAGTTAAAAACGTCAATAACAGCTTAATTAGAATTTATTTGCAGTTTGAAGAATGACAAATGATTAGAAATGGGAACGTAAGCAACTGTGAAATACGGAACTCAGAAATATAAATATAATACACCAGTAACAACTTAGTTATATAAATACCGGCTGAGAAATACTTTTTATACAGTATGTCGTATGGAAAGTTATCCAAAACAAGGATATAAACAGCGGTGTGTTTTGAAGATGGCAAATTGCAATGGTCAGATATATGACTAGATATCTCTAGCAACAACTTAGTTAACTGAATTACAGCTGAGAAAGATTTTTGCCACAGTTTGAAGCATGAAAAATTATTAGAAACTTTGACATTAGCAACTTTAATATATGCAACGTTAAATGTCATTAGTATGCAAAGTAACAACACATTCAAGTGAATAACAGCTAAGAAAAACTTTTACACAGATAAAAGGATGAGAAATCATTAGACTCTGAGAGAGAAGCAACTGTGATATAAGCAACCAGGATATTTATGCATAATAAACCAATAACAACATAAATGTAGTTAATAACTGCTTTGAAAAACTTTGTATGCCATTAAAATATTTGAAATGTTTAGAAATGGACATATTAGCAGCTATGTGTTTTTGAACTGCCAAACAGCATCTCTTAGATATGTAACTAATATACATCAGTAACTATATAATTAATAGTACAACAGAAAAGAAATACTTGATATGCAAATGCAATTATTGGAAATTATCTTAAACTTTGAAATATGCTACTATGATATAAGCCACTAAGAGATATAACTTCTATATGAATTTATCAAATTATTTAAGTGAATGACAGCATCGAAAGTCTTTTGCTGCAGCCAAATTTTGGGAAATAATTACAATCTGTAATATATGCTACTGTGTATATGAGAACACAGTAATATCAGTAGAATACACCTGTAGCTTCTTATTTAAGTAAATAACTGCTGAGAAAGACTTTTTAATCAAAGATCAAGTTTGTGAATTGATTAGAATCATTCATACAAGCAACATTTATAAATGTTCTCACAAATATCACAAGAACACATCAGCAACAACTTAAGTAATTGATTAACTGCTAAATTAGCCTTTATGGGCAGTTATAAGTATGAGAAATGATTAGAAATGGGAATTATAGGAACTGTTATATAGGCAAGACGGATATTTTAATTTAATATACCAGTAACAACTTAGTTAAGTAAACACCTGCTGAAAAACGCTTTTCTTACAGTTAGACATATGGAAAATAATTAGACACGAGGATATAATTAACACTGCATTTGGAGTTGCCAATCTGCAGTTGTCAGGTAAATAGCTGGGATCTCTAGGAACAACTTAATTAACTGAATTACAGCTGAGAAAGCCTATTAATTCAAATTGATGTATTACAAATTATTATTAGCTTTGCCATAAGCCACTGTGATAAAAGCAACTTCAAAAGATCGCAAGAGTGCACATTAACAACTTATTTTGGTTAATAACATCAAAAAAAAAACTATTATAAAGATAGAAGTATGTGAAATGATTAGATATGGAGAAAGAAGCAACTGTGACATAATCAACCAGGATATATAAGCATAATAAACCAGTAACAAGATTATTAAGTAAATAACAGCAGCGAAAAACTTTGTATGCCATTAGAAATATTTGAAATGTTTTGAAATGGAGATAATAGCAGCTATGTTTCTTGCAAGAGCTAAACTGCATCTCCTAGATATATAACTAGAATACACCAGTAGAACATAATTTAGTGCACAACAGATTAGAAATTCTTCATATGCAAGTATAATTGTTGGAAATTACCTTAAACTTTAAAATATGCTACTGTGACATATGCAACTAAGAAATGTCACTGGTATATAAATTTGTCAACTTATTTAAGTGAATGACAGCTAAGAAAGGCTTTTTTTTGAAGCACAAGTGTCGGAAATAATTAGAAACTGTGATAAAGCAACTACGAAATGTCACTCTTATACACATGTCACAAATTTTTAATGTGAATTACAGCTAAGAAAGGCTTTTATCCATTTACAAGTATGGAAAATGATTAAAGTCAGTCATAAAAGCAACAGTTATGTATTCAAATCAGAAATGTTACTAAAATACATCAGTAGCAAATTAAATACGTTAATAACTGCTAAATTTCACATCACGTGCAGTTAGAAGCATGAGAAATGATTAGAAATGGGAAATTAGGCAACTGTGATATATGCAACTTAGATATATTAATACAATACGCCAGCACCAACTTAGTTAGGTAAATACCTGATGAGAAATGCTTTTCATGCAGATAGACATATGAAAAATGATTAGAAACAAGGATATAAGCAACTATGTGTTCTAAAGGTGCCAAACTGCAATTTTCAGGTATATGACTAGGATACACTAGTAACCACTTAATTAAATGAAT
>JAVBNE010000075.1:0-13938 GCA_031551755.1 Cellulomonadaceae bacterium
CCTCGGCGAACGCGGCGCCGCGATCCTCAAAGAACGCTTCCGCGCCCTCAAACACATCACGATCTCACCCACACGAATCGGCTACATCACCCGAGCAGCACTCGTCCTACACCACCACTGGAAATGACTGAGAAAACCTCAGTGTGAACCCGAGCGTCAGGTGCAGAACCACGTTTCTATAGCCCATGGATAGCGCCAGGGCAATGTTGATGACCGACATAATGCCCAGCACAACGAGCGCGACAGCGTTGAACGTGCTGAAACCTGAAGCTCTGGCTAAAGGCTGCCCTTCTGTGCCCTGGTTCGTCTGAATCGACATGACGTTCTCCTTCAACAGGATGGTTTTCCCAGAGGGAGATCGTCACGGATTGTGACGACCCGACAACCGCGCTTGGTGGGCGGCAGTCGGGTAATCACTGCACCTTTATTTATAACACAAATGGCGCGGAAATGCAATAGCCCTATTGCGAAACATGCTGCATTTCCCTGCTCTACAACTAAACGGAAGGAGGTCACTATGGCCGAACACCAACCAACAACCCGAGGAGGTGATAACAACAACGCGCACGACGAGTCGGTGCGCGAACAGGAATCGTCGCGTCAACTGTATCCGCGGATCTACGTGGCGTCGCTGGCGGACTACAACAGTGGCATCCTGCACGGCCGGTGGATCGATGCTGCGCAGGATGTGGAAGTAATCTGGGAGGAGGTTCGAGCCATGTTGGCCAAGTCCACGTTGCCGTTCGCCGAGGAGTGGGCCATCCACGACTACGACGACTTCGGCGGACTGAAGATCGACGAGTACGTGGGCCTCGCAACCGTTTCGGCGATTGCGAACTGTATCGCCGAGCATGGCGCGGCGTTCGCGGCCTGGGCCGATCTGATCGGTGTTGACGAGGCAGCCGAGCACACTGAGTCGTTCGAGGACGCCTACATGGGTCACTTCGACTCCCTGACCGCGTTCGCGCAGGAACAGTGGGAGTCGCTGGGCTACGACGAGGTGCTGGAGGCTCTGCCGCCGGAGATTCGCAGCTACCTGAGGATCGATTTCGCGATGTGGGCACGCGATATGCGGCTGAGCGGCGCCGTCGACTACACCGAGGACGATGCCGGTATCCACGCGTTCTGGACGACGTGACGTCGGCCAGCGCCGATCAGTAGACCTCCATCCCCTCCGAGCAGGCGTTCCCAATCGGGAGCCCTGGTCATCAACACATGGAAGGAGGACCACCATGAACACCAACACTCACCCGCGCATCGGGCGCGTTGTCCGGGTCGATCACCAAGCAGCGCGGCACACCGCCGAACTGCTGCGTGATCTGACCCGCGACCGGCGCGCCATCGCTCGCCTGCGAAAGGTCTTGACGCAGTGCCCGGACGCGCTGGCCTGCTACCTGCGGGTGTTCACGCCGCCGGCTGAGCCCTGGTCAAGCCTCATCGAGTGCTTCACCCGCGCCTGGGCCGGCAGCTACGACACCAAGAAGGAAGCGGCCGCAGCGCTGGTCGGCAACTACGGCTGGACGACCCGCGTCGAGCAGTTGGCGCGCCAGGCTGGTGTCGGGATCATGGGCGGCTCCCCCGACGTGTCCGCGATGGCCTGGGACTATCTGACCCTCGCACTCGTCGTAGTCGAGGACGGCGACCGGTACCACGTCTTCTTGCCCGTCGACCGACGAAGATAACGCCACCCGGAGCGGCACCGGCCTACTGCACGACAGTGGCCGGTGCCGCTCCACCTCTCGATATCAAGGCGACAGCACGCTCGACGGATAATCAGAGCTATCGACTCACCCGAGCGTCGCCAAACACCGCCGTGTTTCGCGGGGCGCCACAGTACTCCGGCCCCAGGGGCACTACCGTCAACGTCAGTCGGTTCGCACCCGACACGTTGACCTTGATCGGTACCAACGTATCTCTTCCGAAATCATTGGTTGTGCCGACGATAGTGCCATCGACAGCGATCTCAACTCGCGCGGATGCGCCATCCTTGGCGTCGTCGCGAATACCTACGTCTGCCGTGAACGTCTTCCACTCGCGACCGAGCACCCACTCCTCCGATTTCGGGTACTTGCCGCAGCTGTAACCCCAGTAAACCGGATGAGCAAACGATTTTCCAGCCACTGAAGCAACGCTCGTGCCAAGCCTTTTGCTATCAGGCATGTCTGCAAGGAACATTGTCGGCTGAGGGTGACTGATGGATGTTCCAGTTTCCGCTGGAACCGGGTCGCCTCTCTCGGACGGATTAATTTTCGCTGGCTCAGAGGGCGACTCTACCGGTTCATCAACTACCTCCGGTAAAGGAGTCGTATTCTCCGAAGGTTTCTCTGTGGGCGTCTGCGTTTCCGTGATCTCCAACGACGGCGGTTGGGCAGAAGTCGGGTTCGACCCACCCGGTGACCATGACCCGGTTATCAGCGCAGCCAGGAGAGTGGCTACAACCGTGCAAGATATCGTGAGAACTACGATTATCGGATTTCTAAGCGAGTCTTGCGACGCCATGGATTTCTCCTTCGTAGCTCGTTATGCCACGTAGAGCATACCACGCTATTGACTTTTGTTCGATTTTCTAGTATATTTAATATGGTATGAGGTGACCGCCTAAAAGGCCTTCTTGGCTCTTTCGGTCGTCAGCTCCATGACGACTTCCATTCCGACGAATGCGAGAAACGTCATGTCCCAAGAGAGCATTGATGACCTGAGGTTAATCCTCGACAAGCTTAGGCGCGACACGAAGGCAGGATTCACTATTCTGGCCTGCGCTGCCGTCGTTGTAATGGCCGTGGCGCTGGGATTTCTGATCAAAGGTAATCTTGGCATCGGAGCCAGTATCCTGACAGGCGGCATGTTCGGCACGATTGTCTGGGCAATCGCCCATATTTCATGGCTGTCGAAGTAGCCTCTACGCCCCGGGCCATGCGCCCGGGGCTTTCCCTAGGAGCACACGGCAACCGTTGTAAAATGTGCGAACTCTATTGCATTTATGCAACACATCTCTCATAATCGGACGCGTTATATGACAGATACCGATTACACCCCCGAACCCCAGCCGACCTCGGTCGGTGCGTACCTGACCCGCGAACGCGCCCGACGACGCCTTTCGATATCGGAAGTCGCCCGTCGTGCTGATATGCAGGCCTCAACGCTGTCGCGTATCGAGACCGGCACGATCCAAGCGCCATCGACTGACGTCCTGCGAAAACTCGCCCGTGTGCTTGACATCCCGACGCTGAAGCTGTTCACCGTCGCGGGATACGCCGACGGCAACGATTTGCCCGAGCTGGAACCGTACCTGCGATCCAAGTACGGCGACCGACTGCCCGGCGAAGCAGCCGCAGAGTTCGCCGCCATCGCCAAGAAGTTCGGCCTCGACCCCACCAAAACCGGTGGCGACGACGAGGCCCCGTAGACAACCACGTAAACGAAAGGAGGGAGCCATGAACCAAACCAACAACGAGAATACGAGCCCCCTCCGTGGTGAAGCTGCTTCTACCGGCGTGATCGCACGTCTACGGCAACTGGTGCCAGTGACATCGATGGACTTTCGCGCGACGTTGCGGCTGGCTGAACGGCAAGCCGGAGAGCTGCTGCGCCTGAGCGCGCACGACGACGCAACACCGGTCTCAACATCGGTTGTCACTGATCTGTCCCGGATCCGCGTCGCCTACGAACCGATCGGCGATTCGGGCATGAGCCATTACGTCGATGGCGTCTGGCTGATCGTCATCAACACTGCCGACCACCGGCTACGGCAACGGTTCACGCTGCTGCACGAGCTGAAACACATCATCGACCACAAGCACGCCCGCCGGCTCTACCCCGGCAAGCCCTGGCTAACTGGCGAGGAGCGCGCCGCTGATGCCAAGCGAGAACGCGAACGCGCCGCCGACTACTTTGCCGGGTGCGTTCTGATGCCAAAGAGCCGGATGCTGCGCCTGTGGGCTAACGGCCTGCGCAAACCTGCCGAGTTCGCCGTCCACTTCGATGTGTCCGCCGCCGCCGCGAAAGTCCGCCTCGAACAGGTCGGTCTGACGCGACCTGGCTGGATGTGCACTCGCGGACTGCGTACGCCAGACCCCACGATGCCGATGCCCGCGTTCGACCGTGCCGTCGAAGAGACCGTGGCGACAATGCGCTCCCTCGGCCTGCGTGAGCCAGGCGCACCGCGCACCGGAGGTCGACCTTCGATGCGAAACCGCACCCGAACCCGTACCCTCCACCACCCCTCAACCGCCAGGAGGTTCGCATGAGCAAACGAAGCCAGGCAACGAAGACCGCCGTTATCTACCTGCGCGTCAGCACGAAAGACCAGGCAACACGCGGCGGAGAGGCCGAAGGCTTCTCTATCCCAGCACAGCGTCAAGCGTGCCTTCGCAAGGCCAAGGAACTCGGAGCGGCCGTGGTGGGCGAGTTTGTCGACGCCGGAGAGTCGGCCAAGACCGCCGACCGCCACCAGCTCCAGAAAATGATGCGCTACGTCGATGAGCACCACCCGGCGTGCGTCATCGTCCACAAGGTCGACCGCTTCGCTCGTCAGCACGACGACGCCGTGCTCCTGGGCATTCGACTGCGCGAAGCTGGCACCCACCTTGTCTCGGCAACGGAGAATATCGACGACACACCTGCAGGACGCCTGATGGGCACGATGATGTTCGGGATCGCCCAGTACCACAACGACAACCTGTCGCTCGAGGTCATCAAAGGCACCAGGCAGAAAGTCGAGAACGGCGGCACTCCTTGTCGTGCGCCGCTTGGCTACGTCAACATCGGACGGATCGTCAACGGCTCCGAAGCCCGCGTCGTGGAACTCGACCCAGACCGTGCACCACACATTTCGTGGCTGTTCGAGCAGTACGCCACCGGCGAATGGTCCTACCAACGGTTGGCCGAGGCGGTCACGGCCCGTGGACTGACCGTTCGGCCGACCAAGTCCCGTCCCGAGTCGCCGGTCAACCACAAACAGGTGCGGGCGATCCTGACAAACCGGTACTACGCCGGCCGCGTCACGTACCAGGGCGTTGAGTACGACGGCAAGCACGAACCGTTGGTGTCCGAGGAACTTTTCGCAACGGTTCAAGACATGATCGCCGCACGGAGGCAGTCCTCTGAGCGTCCGCAGAAGCACTGGCATCACTTGACAGGAACCGTGAAATGTGGCCGATGTCGAAGCGGGCTGGTCTTCAACGCCATCCACGGCCGAGGTGGCCGCTACAACTACTTCACGTGCATCGGTCGCCTGACGAACCGCAACGGCTGCGACCTCCCGTACTTGCCCGTGTGGCAGATCGACGAGCTGGTCGAGCAGCTATGGCGATCCGAACAGCTCGAAATGGGGCAAGTGGACGATGTTCGAACCGGACTGCTGTTCAGCATGGCCGACGATCGACAACGAGCCCAGACCGAGGTCAAGCGACTCGAACAACGCGTCGGCCAACTGAAGGCAGAACGAGTCAAGTGGGCAGAGGCCGTCATGCGCGAAGCGGTGCCCGCCGATGTGGCTCGTGACAAGCAGGCGCAGCTGACGCGTGATCTAGCCACCGCTGAGGCTGCCCGCGACCAAGCAGCGGCACTGGCCAGCCAACAGCGCCAGAACGTCGACATCGTCACGAAGCTGCTCGGCAACTGCGGCCAGATGTACACCGACGCCGAACCGCAGGAGCGACGGGCATACAACCAGGCCTGGTTTGAGCGGATCTTGATCGACGACGTGGACGGGCAACCGGCCGTCGTAGGAGCCAAGCGCCACGAGCCGTTCGACTCGCTCCACGAGGTCACTAGCCAAAGTAGAGCGACCATCCGATACCCACGAGATCATCGGACGGTTGCGCCGAGCCGGGAGACGGCCGCAACCGGCGCCGGTGGACTCGGCGACTCACTCCCCCGCCGCGACCCCTGTGATCCCAACGACAAACGCCCCGACTTGCGTCGGGGCGTTGATCGGAACCTCGTCGGTTCGAATGTTTCCACTCTGGCTCCTGCGGCTGGGCTCGAACCAGCGACCGTCCGATTAACAGTCGGATGCTCTGCCAACTGAGCTACGCAGGATCGTCTCCGGCATCGGCCGGAGGACCGGAGAAGACTCTAGCAGGTTCAGCGGGGCAGTCCTGACGCGGAGCGAACCCTGAGTTCGGCGGCATCCACTTTCGCGGCGATCTCGGGGTTGTCGAGGTCGACCCCCTCGTCGGCGACGACCTGGGAGAACAAGGACCCGTCGCCGTCGCGCCGCACTGCCACCTTGACGTAACGCTCGGGGCCGATCTCGACGGACTCCGACAAGACCACCGACCACTGGACCCGTTCACGCACTGTTTGCACCAAGGCCAGCCTCTTAGGGTTAGCGATCTCCATGGCGGTGGGGGCTTGGCCCTCGACCCAGGAGATCGCAACGGTGCCGGTCACCGGATCGAAAGCAGCACGGTCCACGTCGCACCAGGGTCCCCCGGCGATCATCCGAGCGTCTGCATCCAGAACGGCCAGCTGCCGCCGCGTCGCGACTCCCCAGTAACCGTCAACAAGCTCGGCGGAGGCGAGGATCCGGTCGCCGGGAGCGAGTTCGACGGCCCGACGCAGGGCATCAGGAAGGACGGCACGACGCAAAGGCATGACCCCACCGTAGTCGCCCCGCGGGGCCGATGGCCTCCACGTATCGGGCAGCGTGCCCCGAATACCCCCGGACACCCACACCGCACGATCACCACCAAGATCATCCCGTAGGCACCGCCTCAGTTCCACGCTGGGTGCCGGTGATCCGCGAGGCGGCTAGCCGATGTACCCGTGTGCAAGTTTGGAACCACCGAAGGTCATTATCGAACCCAAATAGTTTCCGAAAGGCAGCCCGGAGTCCAAGGTGTCTTTTGGTGTCATCAAAAGCCCCAGGTCCAACCCGACATGCCCGCGATCAGGCGCCTCGCCCGATCGATGACAGGCTTTATCGAAAAGAAATACTACGGCCGGGATCGAGTCAGAGATCCCCTTCGCGCTCGCCTGGGTGAAGAACTCACGGGCCTACATAACTAGGGACGATGGTCCCTACATAACGTTCGCGAGGGTAGCTATGGTCGCGGTGAGCACAAGCTTGACCAGCATGAACGCCCCGTCGAACAACGGGGTGAACCCGGCTGATAGAAGTTGAGGCGGTGACCATGGCGGGTAAACCCGGCGCAAAGGCTCGGCGCGGGAGAACGACGCTGTCCGTCGTAGCGGCGGCAGCATTCGGTGTACTTCTGGGGGTGGGGGTGTACACCGCCGCGTATGCGAAGGTGCCCGCCTACCTCGGCAGTGATCCAGCCACGTGCGCGAACTGCCACGCGATGCAGGACCACTACGACTCTTGGAGCAAGAGTTCCCACGCCAAGGTGGCCACCTGCAACGACTGCCACCTCCCCCATGACGGGGTGATCAGTAAGTACCTCGTCAAGGCCGAGGATGGCGTGCTCCATGCAGCGAAGTTCACGACCGGGAACTACCCGGAGAACATCGTGATCCGCGACAAGAACCTAGACATCGCCAACGCGTCATGTCTCTACTGCCATGACGATCTGACTGACCAGATGCGAGCCACTATGGGCGCCACCGATGAGCAGGTCTCCTGCGTTCGGTGTCACTCCGGTGTCGGACACGAGTAGGTGAAGGAGATATGAACGAAACTCCCAAGCGGTCGCCTGAGCCAGCCTCCGATCCTCCCCCCCGCCGACGGCGTCGCTGGGTGCTCCCAGCCGTCATCGCCGGAACGGCGGTAGCGGCCTTCGGCGTCACCGCCATTCTGATGTCGGTCTCCGATCGCAAGCATGAGGAGGCCACACCATTCGCCAAGGTCGTCGAGCTCGACGACACGACCATCGATCCGGCGGTCTGGGGTCAGAACTTCCCCGCCGAATATGACGGCTACTTGGCGACCGCCAACTTCAAGTCCACGGCGCAGGACCCGGCGCTCGTCCCGCATGAGCCCACCGATACCGACCCACGCACCGAGGTCGCCGCGTCGAAGATCGAAGCGGACCCACGCCTGGTCACCATGTGGACCGGTTACGCCTTCGCGAAGGACTACCGGCACGCGCGTGGTCACGAGCACATGCTCCAAGACCAGAACTACACGCTGCGTGTTCAGGTCGTCGATCAGCCTGGTGCCTGCCTCAACTGCCACGCCTCGACCGTGTCCATCATGGACGAGCTGGGCAAGGGCGATCAGCAGGCCGGCTTCGCCGCGATGAACAAGATGCCGTACAAGGATGCCGCGGCCATGGCCGAGCACCCGATCACGTGCGTCGATTGCCACGACCCGAAGACCATGAAGCTGCGGATCACGCGGCCGGCCTTCCAGAAGGGCATCGCGGACCTCAAGGCGTCGCAGGGCATCAAGGACTACGACGTCAACAAGGACGCCACCACTGAAGAAATGCGCTCGTTCGTCTGTGCCCAGTGCCACGTCGAGTACTACTTCAAGGGTGACGAGAAGACGCTGACCTTCCCGTGGGCCAAGGGCACAGACATCGACGACGTCTGGGACTACTACCAGGAAGACGGCCACATCGACTACAAGCACAAGACAACTGGTGCGTCGATCCTCAAGGCCCAACACCCTGAGTTCGAGACCTGGTCGGCCGGCGTTCACGCGGAGAACGGCGTGAGCTGTGCGGACTGCCACATGTCGTACAAGCGTGAAGGCGCCCAGAAGGTCTCGAACCACGACATCGCCAGCCCCATGAACGATGTCAACGGCACCTGTGGAACCTGCCACAAGGCCGACGAGGAAGTGATCACCAACCGTGTGACCACCATCCAGAACCGGTTCATTGATTCTCGTGACCGCTCGCTCGACGCCCTGACCGCGTTGATCGCCGACATCGAGAAGGCCCAGAAGGACGGGACCGACCCGGCTCGAATCGAACTCGCCCGCAAGTTCCAGAACAAGGCGAGCTTCTACGTCGACTACGCCTACTCCGAGAACTCCTACGGCTTCCACGCACCGGACTACATGCAGCGCATCCTGAGCCAGTCGCTCGACGCGGCTCGCAAGGGTCAGTTGGCGCTGAAGGGTGTGTCGGCCGAGGCACTCGAACCGTCTGAAATCGCGACTGCCAACGCCGAGAAGGCCGCCGCATCAGGTTTGTCCTGATGGACCACGACAAACCCAACGGCAGCAATGCCACCCCTGGGCGGGCCGGTGAAGACCGGCCCGCCCAGGGCGGCGCTCCGAAGAAGACAACCCAAGCGCTCGACGCGGAAGCGGTGGCGGAGTTCCTGCGCACCGCTCCCGCGGATGTAGTAGCCCGAATCCGCGACGAGGCGTCGTCGGTCGCGGAGGCCGGATCGGCCGCTGCCAGCGGGATCGCTTCACCGGCCAAGAACGGCGAGAAGCCAGCTGGGGGGCCAACCGTCGCCGTGACCGAAGCCGACGATCCGGCCGAAGCCGAGATGGCCGGCTTGGACGACGACGAACTCGACGACGACGACCTCTTCCACCAGCGCGCCAAGGCGCGGCGAGCCGCCAAAGAGGCAGCGGTCACCGCAGCCATGGCGGACGGCGGGAATGGAACGCAACCCGAACGAGTCAGCAGCCCGTTGTGGCCAATCGCCTTGATCGTGGTGGCCATTGTCGGTGGGGCCTGCTTCGGCATGTGGTTCATGGGCCGCCCCGACGCCACGGCGGCATCACAGTCCGCGGACACGATGCCGCAGGTGTCCACAGGTCTCAGCGAGGCCGAGACGGCAGCCAAGATCAAGGAACTCACCGCCACGGTGAAGCAGGATCCAGCAGACGTCGACGCGCGTCTCGAACTCGGAGTCCTGCTCTTCAACAGCAAGGACATGGACGGAGCTCTCGAGCAGTATCAGGCAGTTCTCAAGGCTGATCCCGAGAACATCAAGGCCTGGTACAACATGGGCTTCTACCACCTGTCCAGTGATCCCGCGGACATGGATGCGGCCCGCGCAGCCTGGGACAAGGTCATCGAGATCGACCCAGACAGCGACGAGGCGCAGACCGTCCAGACCCACATCGGCGGCCTGATGACCGGCGATGGTTCCTCCAGCTCGCCGTCCTCCACCAGCACCCCGTCAGCACCATCTGAGGACGGCTAGTAGTGGGCGGGATCTCGGTCCCGGTGGCGCTTCTGGCCGGTGTCGTATCGTTCGCCTCCCCCTGCTTCCTGCCAGTGGTTCCCGTCTTTGTGGGTTACATGACCCCACAGGCGGCACTGGTGGGCGCAGGGGGCGCGTCCGCTACGCCAGGCGGTGCGGCACAACGGTTTGCGACCGTACGACACGCGGCCGTCTTCGTCGGTGCTTTCGGCCTCGTTTTCACCGCACTCTGGGGACTGGTGGGTCTCGTGGGCTGGGCCGTGGCCGACTACCGAGACATCCTGCGAGTTGCGGGCGGTATCGTCCTGATCCTGCTCGGTCTCCACACCGCCGGACTGATCAGGATCCCGTTCCTGGATCGCACCACGCGCATCGCCTACACACCGGCGATGGCCGCAGCACCCACCTACCGACGTTCATTCATGCTCGGGCTGGCCTTCGGCGCAGGGTGGACACCCTGCATCGGACCCGTCCTGGGGGGGATTCTGGGCCTGGCCACCAGGTCAGAATCGGTCGGAGGAGGCGTCGCACTCCTCCTCGTCTACACCTTGGGACTTGGGATCCCATTCATTCTCGTATGTGCCGGACTGACCGGACTTGCCGGGGGGCTGTCCTGGTTCTCGCGCCATCAGCGGGCCGTGTCGATCATCTCCGGCGTGATCCTCATGGTGATCGGCTTCCTCATGATCGCGGACCTGTTCTCCGGTCTGTCCGCGCTGACATCTCCACACTGGTGAGGTATCCATGACGACGACTGAACAACCCGTACAGGTGTCGGTACCAACCGACAACGGCGGTGATCCACCGCCCGCTCCTGATGCCTCCGTCGGAGACTTGTTCCGTTGGATCTACCGCTTCTTCTACTCCAAGACGGTCGGCCTGCTGATCATCCTCGCGGTCACTGTCTACGTCTTCGTTGGGGTCTGGATCCAGAAGACGGAGATCTTCAGCTCACCGCTCTTCATCGTCCTGATCGGCATGCTCGCGCTGAGCATCATCGGCTGCACCGTGCACCGGATCCCCACCCTGTGGGAACGGTGGCGCCACCCCCGCCTCCACGTGCCGGACCGCTTCTTCGACCGGGCTCGCTACCGTGCGGCAATCGACTCCTCGAGCGGAACGGATGCCGCGATGGCGGCCGCGCGTCGGAGCCTTAAGTCCCGGCATTACCGAGTCATCGCTGATCCCAAGGACCCCGAGCACCGGCTCTTCGCCGATAAGTACAGCTGGGGTGGATTCGGCACGGTCACCGCCCACGCGAGTTTCATCGTGATCATCGCTGCCTTCGCCATCTCCGCCTTCGGCGGCGTCGAAGAATTGAAGTACGTGCCCGTGGAGGGCGAGGCGGTGGAGGTCGGCCACGGAAGCGGCCTCACCCTCGAAGCCTCCGCCTTCAGCGCTCCCGCCGACAGCGAAGGGCGGCCACTGGACTTCGTCGCTCATCTGATTCTGAAAGACGGCGACATGACCGTCGCCGAGCAGGATGTGCGAGTCAACAACCCGCTGCGGTACCACGGGATGAAGTTCCACCAAGCGGCCTACGGCAACGGTGCGGATGTGACGATCACCGATGCCGACGGCAAGGTGTTGTATTCCGGTATGGTGCCGCTGGACCGCAGCACAACGGACGGCACGCGCTCCGCGGGGATCATCGAATTGCCCGGTACCGGATACGACGTGGGCGTGTTCACGCCGGCCTCTGGAGCGGAACTGGCGGACCTGGCCGCAGGGCAGGCTGAGTTCCTGCTCTATCCGAACGGCGGCAAGGCCATCGACTCGCAGACCGCCGACCAAGGCGAACCGGTCAAACTGGGCGACTTCCAGGCAACCTTCGACCGGGAGCGCCGTTACACCGCGATCAACCTCCGTGAGGATCCCGGCGCTATCTGGATGTGGATCGGGTCGATCCTGCTGGTCGGCGGAATGACGATCACCTTCCTGTGCCGCCCCCGGCGCCTGTGGGTCCGCATCGATCAGGAGACCGGGCAGGTCGCATTGGCCTCCTCCGATAAAGAGGATTCGGCCTTCACGAACCAATTCAAGGCCTTGGCGGTCGACATCTCGTCGGCACTCGAATCAAGGCAGTCCAAGTCAAAGGAGGAACAGCTGTGAATGACGCACTCCGCATCGCGGAATACGGGCTCATAGCCGCGGTCGTTCTCGTGTTCGTCGCGCTCTTGTCCAACATCGTCATCCTTGCCTCGCGCAAGACCGCGCCAGTGGCGACGCGTGCATCCAAGGTGACGGTGACCGTCGGCGGCGCCGCCCAGTCGGTGGCGGTGGACGGACCGGGAACGGACGCTCCTCGCACGTCGGTCAAGGGCGAGCGTGGGGGCCTGGCTCGGTACGCGACCGCGTTCGTCTTCGTAGCCTGGATTCTGCTGATGGCCTACCTCGGGATCCGGATGGCGGAGTCCGGTCACGGGCCGTTCGCCAACCAGCACGAGTTCGCTGTCTCCTTCGCATGGGGCATCCTGACCGCCTACCTGGTGGTGGAGTGGCGCTACCGGATCCGCGCCTTGTCGGTGCTGGTCCTGCCCGTAGCCATGTGTCTGCTGGTGTACGGCCTGTGGAAGGACTCCAAGGTCGAGCCGCTGATGCCAGCACTTCAGAACAACTGGCTTCTCACCCTTCACGTCGGCTTCGCGATCATCTCCTACGGCGCCGCCTGCGTGTCCTTCGGCGCGGCCGCGATCTACCTGCTGTACCCGCACCTGAAGTTCAAGGCCCTCCCCCGCCGGGAACTCTTCGATGAGATCGGCTACAAGGCCGCCGTCATCACGTTCCCGCTGCTCACCGTCATGATCATCCTCGGCGCACTCTGGGCGGACACCGCCTGGGGAAGGTACTGGGGCTGGGACCCCAAGGAGACCGCCGCACTGGTGACCTGGCTCATTTGGGGTGCCTACCTGCACGCTCGGGTTGCCCGTGGCTGGCAAGGAACACGCGCCGCGGTGCTGTTGATCGTGGGCTTCGTGGCGATCCTGTTCGCCTACTTCAGCAACGAGTTCCTTGGAGGATTGCACTCCTATGCCTGAGACCGATGCAGACCTCGACTTGGAGCTTGGACTAGAGCCCGAACTCCAGGGCAAAGCCGATAAGCCCTCGCGTCCCTCGATGGTCCGCACCCTGCTGGTCATCACGATCACACTTGCGGTGGTCGTGGCCGGACTGTGGATCGTCGATCTCGTACGCGGGGGTGACACGGCGGCGAATGCTAACCCCTCCGAGTCGGCCGGTGCCGTCTCCTCGATCGACGTCAAGGGCAAAGGCCCTGCGCCCAAGGTCGGTAATGCGGCACCGAGTTTCACGACCTTCTCCACGACCGGCGAGGCCGTCTCCCTGGAAGAACTGAAAGGGAAGCCCGTCTGGCTGGTCTTCGGGGCCACCTGGTGCGCGAACTGCCGCACCGAGACCCCCGACGTCGAGGCGATCAAGGAGAAGTACGGCGACGACGTCGAGATCGTCGCCGTCTACATCGGGGAATCACTGACGACGGTCACGGACTACTCCGATCGGCTCAAGCTGAGCTACACCCAGGTGGCGGACGAATCCGAAGACATCGGCGGGCAGTACCGGGTCATGGGGCTGCCGACCCACTACTTCGTCGATGCGGACGGCAAAGTCCAGTCGATCGAAGTCGGCACCCTCAGCCAGGCGGCGGCGTCCAAGAAGATCGACGAGCTGGCGGGCGCCGGCGCGAAGTAGGCCAGTGGGCGACCCGTCCGAAGCAACGAGGGGTGTGGCGGCGCCAGCCCGCACACCCCGCGGTCGTCAAACCCTGGCGTAGCGGGGCAGACCACCGCGTTTATAGGTAAGCACCAGCGCCCCCCCCCCACCCCCAAACACCCCCCGGGCCCC
>JAVBNE010000012.1:0-213556 GCA_031551755.1 Cellulomonadaceae bacterium
CCTCGGCGAACGCGGCGCCGCGATCCTCAAAGAACGCTTCCGCGCCCTCAAACACATCACGATCTCACCCACACGAATCGGCTACATCACCCGAGCAGCACTCGTCCTACACCACCACTGGAAATGACTGAGAAAACCTCACTGCCACGAATGGGCGCACTCATGACGCCATCTGAACCATTTACAGGCCTACTAGAACCGGATCTCGAGCTGATCTCGCTTCCAGGTGAATCGCGCTATCTTTCTCGACCGCGTAATCTAACGCTAGTGGTGGAAGGCCCACGGATAAGCCCCTCTCAGAGAATCGAGTCGAGCAACCCAATCATGTCCGATCTGAGCCATCTACGCTGGGTAGGAAAGGGCCATATGAGTGCCGCGGCGAGCGTGGTGGACAGGGAAGCACAGCTCACGTTGCAGCGTGTAAACTCTTACCTCGCAATCGCATTCGGCATCGGAGCTTCAGTCGTGGCCGCTCTCCTGCTCGACATCCTTCGCAGCCCGAACACTCAGCGCCACCCCGGCAGGGACACGGCACTCCTCGAAGAGTCCGCTAGCATCGCAGATGGACGCGAGAGCGCACCCATTCGCAGAAGCGGTCCAGCTTGGTTGCCGGTTCTCGGAACGGTGCTCGTGGTCTCAGCGATCAGGCGCGCCCGACGGAGGAGGCACTAGCCCCGGCGTCCCGAGCCTCCTCCCCGCAGACGCCCCTACTGGATTCAGCTGACCCAGTGCGCCGAGGCTACCTACGGCTCGTTCCCACCGCGTAGAACGCGGCGATCCACGCGATGGCCGGAGCCAGCACGATCGCCAAGGCGCGCTCCCAACCGCCGATTCCTGTGGTGTCGACGATGATCATCCATTCGACGCCGGCAATGATAAGGAGCCATCCCAACTTTCGCCATCGAGAGCCTTCCTTCGACATCGATGCGATGAGCAGCCCGGCCGCGGAAAGCCCGATCATCACCCCGCTGATCTCAACGTCCACAGCCGGCCTCCAAGTGGTCTCGGACTGGGGTCATGGGCATTCTCCGAAAGTCCATGGGCAGCGGGCTGCGTCGAAATCACCGGCCGGATGGTCGGCAAGGAATGTCTTCGTCACCGAAAAGGCGCTGTCGAGGATGCGGGCAGGAACGAACACCGAGACTCGCTCAGCGCCAGCCTGCTTAAGCGCAACGGCAGCAGACTGCGCGTAAGCGCCGGTTACCCACGAATCGTCAATCACCAGGACATGCTCGCCGTGCAGCGGCTCCACGGCCATGAAGCTGCCCGGGTCCAGGCACCTACTATTCGGGTGGCCGATTGCCAGCGTGCACTCCGACGGAAGACCGATCATCGGCGTGATGAGTCGACGCAAGGGGTGCACGTTGGGCAAGACCTTAGTAGAGGGCACAACGGCCCAGCGATCGACCGGATGCCGTGTCACCCTCGCGAGACATGTCGAGTGAACAAGAGCGCCCATACCCAACATGAGCTGCACCAGTAGTCGATGCTGGTCCAGTGGGCGAGCCGACTTGTAGCCGTACATGATCTGGTACGCCTGGGAGCCCTTGGCGGCGTAGGTCAGGAAGCCGACTCGGTCGGCAAGCGGCAGGCCACTACGTCGGTGCTGATCGCATGAATAGCAGTAGTGGTACTTGTCCACTGGGGCCCGACAGATTCTGCAGGTAGTCCCGTCCTCGGCGACAACGTTTCGCAGGATGCCGCCCGCAGTCGTGTAGAGCAGGTCAGCGACACCTCGCCACTGTTCCTGGAACGGCAAGTCAGGCCACCGGCATCCGTAGAAGTCGTTGGATCGTGTTCTCGATCTCGAACTTGCGGTCACGGATCCGATCGATGACCTCACCGAGCTCGTCGGCGCCGCTGACCACGTGAACGTCTGGCCGACCGACCAAAGCTCGTCCCCAGGACGTCTGCTCGACGACCGTGTCCGTGAGGATGACAGGCCGTCCGTGCTCAACGGCGTTGCGCGCCTGGATGCGCGTTCCGCTTCTCTCGCCGGCTTCAACGATGATCGTTCCCATGCCGTACCCACTCATGACAGCGTTGCGCATCGGGAAGGACTGCTTCGTCGGCGAGGCGTCAGGCCGAAACTGCGAAACGACGAGGCCTTCACGGGAGATTCGATTCTGAAGAGCTTGATTCTTCTCCGGGTAGTACTTCGTGATGCCTGTGCCAATGACCGCGACGGTTCGCCCACCACGCTCAAGCGCAGCAAGGTGAGCAGCGGTGTCAATGCCTTCAGCGAGTCCTGCAATCACGCTCAGCCCACGATCGACGAGCAGCCCCGCAGCGACACCCGCTATCTCGATGCCGCGCTGGCTCGCCTTCCGGGATCCAACGACCGACATACCGGGGTCCACCTGTCGAAGATCGCCCCGGTAGAACAGAATCGCGGGAGCCTCGCGAACTGACCGAAGCTGCTCGGGATAGCCATCGTCAAGGATCGACACGAACTGCAGGTCACTGCTACGCCACTGCGCGACCTCGTCGACTGCTTGGCTCCAAGTCGACTCTGAGCCCGCGTCAGGAAGGAGCGAGGGCTCGCGAAGGTTCTCCCAAACCTTGATCGCGCTGCCCTCCAGCAGCACCTCAGCCGAGAGCTGTGCCCACGTCATGCTCTGCGGGCGTTCTCGTTGCAGCGCAACGAGAGCAACTTCTTCCTCACGTTGGACGCTCATGCTTGCCAGTGTAGGGCGAGCCACGGACGAAGCGACGGCTGCGTATCGCTCGAGCTCGCACATGTGTCGTACGTGGCTCACGAGAAGCACGGCCCCAAGCGCGCAGCATCCTGCGCGAAGAAGACGTTCGAGTCAGACCTGTGCCACTGGTATGGAGATCCTCAGGCTGTAGGAGGCATACGTCACTGTCAGCCGCCCGCACTACTGTTAAGTTGATTTGACTACAAGTGACGCACGCAGATGGGCGCCGAGTCACCCGTCCGAAGACGCCGTCGCTCCGCAGGCACCGTCGACTGAGAAGGAGGCAACCACGATGATCGGCGATGTCGCATCGCGCATTCTCCAGCTCTTCGACTCCGATCAGGCTCGAGCGATCCAAGTCGCCCAGGAGTACGGCGAGCCTCTGACCGAGCTGCGAAGCGCGCTCGCGAACGGCCGAAGCGCCGACACGGACCTGATCATCATGACCGCATCGGCATTCAAGCTTTCCGCCGCATACGTCGCGTGCTTGCCCAACACTGAACCTGGCCTCTCGCTCGCTATGCGCACGGGTCTCGCCAAAGCGACCGCGCCAGCAGATGCTGTCGAGTGCGCGGAGTACATGATCCGGATCTCTGCGACGCTCGCCTCATGGCTAGGTGAGGCTCCAGACAAGCTGGCAGGTCTTCGTCTCAACAAGCACCAGCTCGCGACCGAGGCGGGCAAGCGGACCGCAGAGAACGTAAGGATGGTGCTGGGCCTAGGAGACGACGCGCTGCCGGACATGGTCGACTTCGTCGAGTCCACAGGCACACCGGTTTCCAGCCGCCCGATGCCAACAGAGGTTCTCGGGTTCAATGCCAGGCAGCTCGTCGGCGAGAAGCATCGGCGCGCGATCGTAGTCAACTCCGCGATGTCGTGGACCAACCAGCGTTTCACGCTTGCGCACGAGCTCAGCCATTCACTCTTCAACGACGCCGACCCGCTGATCGTGTCGTTGAGTGAGGACATTGAGGATCAGGCGCCCGACCTGAAAGAGATCCGAGCCAACCGGTTCGCTCGGCATCTACTTCTTCCTGCACCCGCCTTAGCGAACCGCGTCGAAGCAGCTCGTGAATCGAACGTCGGCCCCGACAAACTCGTGCCTCAGTTAATGCTTGAGTTCGGCATCAGCAAGGACGTCATCCTTCGTGCGCTTTCCGACGACGGTCACCTTGCTCTTGATAGCGGTCGCTCACGCAAGCTCTCGTCGACGAGCGTTTTCGAACTGATGAAAGGCGCCGACCTCACTGAGCAGTGGGAACTCATGTGCACCGAGGAGAACACACCGTCCGGCTCGCCCCTTCTGGTTGACAGGGCGGTGACTGCCTATGGATACGGGTTCGTCCACCAACGCGTGATCGCCAGGCTGATGGATCGGGGCGAAGATGAGGTCCTCGCCGAGCTCAAAGCTGCCGGCTGGCCTGATCCAGGGCAGTAGCCTCCCGGCAAGGCTTGCACTCGGGTTCGTCTTCCCGGCAGCGAAACCACGCCTCTTCAGGTGGGATGGCATTCGTCGGAGGTTTGGAGATCGTGCTGGAGGCCCCGTAGTGCTCCCAGCACATCGACGCCGTCACGCTCGAGTCGAATCGATGCAGGTCGGCGATCGTCTCTGGAAAAGTCCACGCAACGATTCCCTTCTCGTACGCAAGGCGACTTGCAGGGCCGTCGTTTGTGAGAAACGCAGACGACTGAGACTCCGTGCGGCCGCCTTCGTAGACTGCCAGTGTGATCGCAGCGGCTTCGCCCTCGTTGCCGCCCTTGCCTGAACGATCCTCCAGCAGGCGGCGGATCTCATCGTACTTAGTAAGCAGAGCCTTGGGCACCGGGATGGCCTTCAATGCCGATCCACCTAGGAAGAACGTCTGAACAGCCGCTTTGGCGTTATCCCGGAGCCTGCGTTCACGATCAAGGTCTTCGGGTGGTGGCTGCCGGTCGAGATCAATCTCAGAGATCCCCCGCAGTTCCCGCTCAACCATAGTCGGCACACGAAGCCAGCCGCCGTACCGCCGGCGGAAGACAGGAGCGAGTTCTAGCGCGGCACCCATGCATAGGAGAATGTTGGCATCAACCCATGTCGCCGCCCTCTTCGGGATCGGGCGGGGGTGAGCAGCTGCTTGGGCATAGATATTCGGTCTCGCCGCCGCGTTGTTGTAGCGGGCTGGTTGGATCGTGGCACGTCGCCTGGGGATGGCACTCGGCTTGGGAATCTCCAAGCGTTCCCCCTCTGGCAGGCGCTCACAGCGGAATGGAGAGGTCCGCAGCTTCGATCTGCAGCCCTGACGGGAGCCTATCCTCAAAAGCCCTGGTGGCATCGCGCGATGACCACGTGTCCCGCTCCGGGCACCACCTGCGCACTGGGCATGATGGGCACAAGCCATTGGGCTTTGGGGCCCAAGTCCTGTCTGTGTGCCAACCAGCGGTCGCCCGGCGAACTTCCTGCTCGGCGTACCGGACAGTCTCCGCGTCGGCCGCGTCCCAGGTGAATACCCGAGAGCCCGATGGTGCGAGTGCTTCGAGCTCGACTTGCGCACTGGTGACACCCAGATGCTCCATGAGACCCGCGTTGAGCATGACGATCATGAACGGGATCTGAAGGTTCTGCGAGAACGCGGCGTCCTCATCTTCGGGCAGGCCCTGCCCGGTCTTGAACTCGCGAACAGCCAGGTGCGAACCGCGTCGGACGATCATGTCTGGCTTGGCCGCCACGACGGCACCCGCGAGGTGGTCCAGCCCACGGATCGTCTCTTCGACGATCAGCTCTTCGCCGGGTGCGCCAGTCACGGCACAGTTGTCGATGTGATGAAGGAGTAAGGCCCGCGCTTGCTGGTACTCATTTTGCGTGCGCTTCTCGGGGAACTCGCTGGCGTCGACGTCTTCTGGAAGATCGGCCGCTGAGCACGCACGGCCACGTCCGTGAGCCCACTCGAGCCAGCGGTGAACGTTGATCCCGCGTTGAGCAGCCTCTCCGATCGAGTCCTCCCTTGGAAGGTGTAACTCCTGCTTTCCGAGCCACTGGGCCGGACAGGTCTCGTAGCTCTGAAGGTCACTCACGGAGACCGATCGAAGTCCCGCACCGGACGATGTCGCCCGAAGAACTCCATCGAGCGGAACAAGCTCATCGCAGACCAGGGCCAACTGGCAGCTGCCGCATGCCTTGCTCGGGTGCGCGTGGTCTTGCCCAACAATCTCTTGGACCTTCGCCATGGCGTCGCTGCGGTAAAGGCGCCTGAGGGCTTCGATCGTTTCGTCAAGGATCACGAGGGTGGATCCGTCCCCGCATCCGATTTCCACCACACGAATCCGAGAGACTGCCTGTGTTGGAGGGATGGCTGAAAGGACGGCGGTGGCCGCGGTGGCCGCCCACCGTACGTGAGCCGGTGTCGCCTCGGCAGATGCCCCGTTGAGACGAAGGCGCCTTATCTCGATGACACCATCGGCACTGGTGTACGCCGGTGCCCATACCTGCAGGCGTCGATCTCCCGATGGCGTCTGGTACGAGCGGTCTACGGCCGACAGCTGTCGTAACTTCCCCAACTCGGCCTCGTGTCCGTCATGCACATCGAGAATCGTTTCGACGGCATGCACGACGTACTCGCGTGCCAGTGGATTGTTGAGGCCCGCGACCTGCGAACTCAGCCAGGCATTGCGCGTTTCGAAGTCTTCGAGGTCGTCACGCTTGAGGGCGGTGTCAGTGATATCGCGGATCTTCCCCAGCAGGAATGGATACGGGTAACGCTTCGCAGCTGACGCAACGCGCAAGTTCGGCCGCGCCTCGAGCCAGTTCTTCCGCGGGCACGTGTACTGGTCGGTCTCCACCATTGGCGCCTTGACTACGACCGGGTCGGGCGTACCGCTTACCCCGTAGCGGTCCTGCCATGCCAACTTCATTGTCATGCCGTGATCGTACCGAATCCTGGGGTTGTCCCTTACAGGGCGCTCCCGCAGTCTGCTCCACCACCTCAGCGCGCTGCGGAGTCTCGCTCGGTACTCATCGAGGGCATCGCGCAGCTTGCTGACCCACCGAACAGCGTCAGCGTCCAACCCCGCGCCCCGCACATGTGACGGGTATGAAGACTCCTTCGTTTCCCCTACGCCTGGGTATCGGCGCTGTCCTCCTGCTCGCTGTTGCGATTTGGGCCACGACCTCAGGGACCTGGCGGGCGTTCTCCGAGGCGAGCGGAATCGGGAACCCGGATGCTCAGATCACCGCGGTGGATGTGCCCAGTGTTCCTGTCCCACAGCCGCCCAGCTCCGGGGCGTACGACGACGCGCTCACCACCGCCCGCGCACTTACGACGGCATCCCCCAGCCGCGCTGCCGCCTACAGCCGAGATCAGTTCGGGCAGAGGTGGGCCGACGTTGACAGGAACGGCTGTGACACCCGCAACGACATCCTCGCCCGCGACCTCGCGGAGCCCACGTTCAAGCCCGGGACCCGCAGCTGCGTGGTGACGGCCGGCGTCCTGCCGGACCCCTACACCGGCACTCAAATCCAGTTCCGCAAGGGCAACACCACCAGCTCCGCGGTACAGATCGACCACCTGGTCCCCCTCTCACTCGCCTGGAAGCATGGGGCGTCGAACTGGGATGCAGCGACTCGCACCCGCTTCGCGAACGACCCGGCGAACCTGCTGGCCGTCGACGGACCCACGAACACGGCGAAGAGCGACCTGGGTCCCTCGCAGTGGATGCCACCGAACAAGGCGTACTGGTGCCAGTACGCAGCCGATTTCACTCGGGTCGCACACACCTACGGCCTGTCGGTGACCAAAGCTGACCGGGACGCGCTCGTTGATGTCTTGTCGGGCTGCTAAACGGACCGGTGTCCAGGACCAGTCGGCGCATGTGGAAGGGCATGAACACCGAAAGCGTCGACATGGACCCCGTGAACGATCTGGTTGAGGCCGTCCGTTCGCTTGGAGCCAGCGTGTGGGGCGCCGTCGGTGGTGGTGATGCCTGGCCCTTGCTCGCCGGACTTGCGGTGGTAGCGGTCGTCGCTTCCCTGCTGTGGGAGGTCCTCGGTTCAGCGCTGCGCCGGGCGGGATCAGTTCTCGGTCTCGCCCTTGGGGTCGTGATCTTGTGGTACCTGTGGCGGGTGCTTTTGTGAGGCCCCAGTCCTGTTCCCGAGGACCGCCCACCAGGTCGGCGGTCCCAGCACGCATGCAGAGACCAAGAGCCCGACGCCTTCGCCACTAGTGCCGGGCTCTTGGTTTGTCACGACTCAAAGGCGACGCTTGGCACGCTATTTTGGCTCGCTCGGCGGACGCCATGAAGTCGCGGGGACCGCCTTCACGAACGTCCCCGAGCACCGCAACGTCAGAGTGCATCGGGCAGGCGCTTGACCCGGGCCCATGAGCAGCCAGCCAGGGCACGTGTCGCAAACCGCAACTGTGAGCACGCCCTCGGGGCCGTATCGGACCATGTCGACGATGCCGCGGTTTGCGGCAATCAGTCCTCGCTGGGCGGCGGTGAGTCGGACTGCCGGCTCCGGCCAACTCTCCCCCGACGCGGTGCCGGTCGCCCACGACACGGTCTTCGTCTTGCGTAGGACTGCGGCGGCCAGTGAGGCCGCTTGCGCCCGGGGCGGCAACGCCGCCTTCGTCTGGAACCAGGTCGGTGTCATGCCCTCCCCATGTGCGTGATGCCCGCGGGACGCACATGGAACTGCCATGACTACCCACACGATGCAGTTCGCGATCATCGGCAACGAGCACGCCACCCACGCTGCCGCGCTCCATCTCGCCTCCCGGCACGCGGCCACCGCGATGTCGATCACGGACACCGTCCGCGACGTCCTGTACACCCTCGACCCCTACCTCGCCGGCTCCCACCGGTCCCACGCCGTGACCGGCACCTGGTCGGACCTTGCCTCCTGCCGAGGCTTGTCCGTTGAACTCTTGCGGCTGGCCGGGACGCTCATGGAACGAATCCCCGAGACGCTCGGGCGCCAATCGTTGCCCTCGGAGGCAGCACTCGAGTACGCCCGGATGCTCGACGCCTGGGTCTCACGTGCCGACATCGGACAACCGACTGTGCGCACCTTGATCGACCGTTTCGGGTGGGAAGGCGCCAAAGCCGAGGGAACCCACCGAAGCGAGATCGCGCGCCTACTGGCCGCGGTCCGCAACGTGGTTGTCCCCGCGGCTTTCGGACCTGACGTGTGGACCAATGAGCTGCTCGCACGCGCAGCCACGATTAGGGCGATCGACGGCCCGCGGCCCCTGGTCGTCACTGGCATCGAAACCGTCCCCGAGGTCCGGGCGCTGCGTCGGCACGGCTTCACCATCGTGGGCCTGTCCGAACGTGCAGGCGGCATCAACACTGCCGCTGCCGGGCGAGACCTGGTCGACATCGTCATTCCGGCGACCGATGACCCTTTCGCACTGGCACGGGCCATCGACGCTGCCGTCACCGCATCCGACCGGTCTCCCCTCGGCGCCGCAGCATGACCCCAACAGCCACGCTCGCCGGCACATGGCGCCTACCCCACCTCGTGCTGGGCTTCAATCCGAACACCCCAATCCCCCACGGGGTTCGGCTGCCCGCCTACCCTCGACCACAGACCTGGGGAAGGCGAGCACCAGTGAGCCGGCCGCACACTCTGCTCGACTGGGTGCGCCAGCTTCCTGGGCGCCGGTTCGACCGAGAACATGGCCATTGGATCGTCACGGACCCTGGCCCCGAGCCTGATCGCGTTCTGGCCCAGCTTGGCTTCGAGGTGGATCTCACCCTTGGTGCACGCCGCAACGTCCGAACACTCGCCGACCTAGCGAGCCCAATCATTCGTCTCGACCCCTCGGACGAGTGGTCCACGCTGATCTGGCCCAGGTTCGCCCAGCTCGGCAGTGCACTCCCGGCAGGTGCGGTGTGGGACGACGAGGCTGGACTCTTCCGAGTCGACACCACCGAGCTCTGCGGTAGCCGGCCCGGCCTGGACGTACCCGCCGATGTGAAACAGACCGCTGCCCTACTCCACGCACGGGCAGCGACCTCCGTTCGCAGGCCTTGCGGGTCATGGCCGCAAGCATTTGCCCGGCTCCCCCGGGCGCCGAAACGCCCCGCCCCAGGCATGGCCGCACTCCCACCGTGGTGGGGCAGGGATCTGTTCGGGTACCAGGTTGCTGGCGCCTATGCCGTCGCTGGCGGTCACAGTCTGCTCGCTGACGAGCCCGGACTCGGCAAGACGACCATCGCGCTGGCAGCGCACGCGATCGTCGGCACTCGTCGCCAAGTCGTCGTCGCACCTCCGGTTGCGATCACGAACTGGGCTCGCGAGGCATCCGAATGCGGCCACAAGCACATCGTCACCATCGTGCCCGGACGCAAGGTCCCAGTGCTGCCGGCCGCCGGCGTCGTCGTCGTGCCGGACTCGCTGCTGGCGTCCCGGGCCGAACTCGTCACTGACCTAATCGATTGGAACCCGGACGGGCTGATCGTCGACGAGGTCCATCGGCTCAAGTCCTGGGCCTCGCAGCGCTCCCAAGCCGTACGATGCCTGGCCCGGCGGGTCACAGGATTGCGGGTGGCACTGTCCGGCACACCCATGCTGGCCAACGTCGCCGAACTACCAGCCGTGCTGGCGATCACAGGCCACCTGGAAGCCACCTTCGGTGGGCTGAGCTCGTTCCTGCGCACCTACGCCCGCCCAGACGGACGCGGCGGATGGACCACCCGCAAACGCACGTTGGAAGCCCTACGCACCACATTCGACGAGCAGGTGTGGGTTCGCCGGACCAAGAAGGCTGTCTTCGCAGCCGATGACGGACCCCGAATGCCATCAGTGCGCCCACCTGAGCCGGTCTATGCCGATGTCGACCTGACCCAGTACGACCAAGTGCTCGCCGAACAGCATGCATCAATCGACGACTGGCTCGACAGACTACGAAGGACACCCACCGCCGACGACATTGACCGGTTCGCCGCCGGTGCAATCGGGTTCATCTCACCGCTGCGCCACGCGGCCGGTCTTGCCAAGGTAGGTGCAGCCACCGAACGGATCGCAGCATGGACCCGCGAACACCAGGACCGACCGTTGCTCGTGTGGGTACACCACAACGACGTCGCCGAAGCCCTGACCCAAGCGAGCAAGAGCCTGGGTCTACGGGTCGCGGCCCTTCGCGGTGGTATGAGTTCGAACCGTCGAGGCGTAATCGTCGAGGAGTTCCAGTCCGGGGCCTACGACGTTCTGATCTGCTCACTGCATGCGGCTGGCGTCGCGGTCACCCTCACCCGGTCCAGTGACAACCTGATCGTCGAATCCGACTGGACACCTGCGATCCTCTCCCAGGCACGGGACCGCACCTCCCGCCTTGGACAAACACGCACGGTCACCACAACGGTCTTGCTTGCCCGTGACACCATCGACGAACACATGCAGCAAGTCCAACGCGCCAAGGCCGACGACCTGGATGTCCTGCTCGGAGACCGCAACGGGACCGCGGTCATGGACGGCGAACTGGCCACCCCGCGCGCGATCGTGCGAGCGATGATCATGGAGCAGATTGCCCCCGAACACGCGCGACGAGTCGCATGATTGAAGGCTGACCAGTTCAGGCTCTTAGTCCCTTGACGGCGGGACGTTAGGCCTTCACGTGGCCCTTTCGCCCCGGATAGGATCTCGAGATGAAAGAGGTGTTTCTAAGCTACGCACATGACGACCATGGCCCACCACTAATGCGTTGGCTGCGTTCACAGCTTGCCGAGCGCGGTTGGACGGCCGTGACTGATGAAGATCTACCAAAACTCAACCCCGCTTCCATGCCGGAGTGGATGACCAAAGTCATTCGCCACTATCCGGTCGTGGCGATAATGACGGACGAGTACGTCAGTCAGTTTCTTGACGGCGATTCACCTATGAATCGACGCGGGGTTTTGTACGAATCTCGAATTATTGCATCCGTGATCTATGGTACCGTCGGGAACTCCAATTGTAGGATCATTCCTGTCCGATTCTGGGAGGTTAATCCTACGGAGGTTCCACCACCGCTGAGCAATCTGCTCTGGACGACGCTCGATAGAGAAACAGCTTCGGGAATGTGCGAACTAACCACGAGACTATCCGCTCTTTCGCAATTAACATACTCGGATATCGCCGGTCCTGAACCTGAACCTGATTCTTCCGACGTTACTACCAAGAAAGCTTCCCAGAAGACTCGCCCGGTTCCGGAAACCTTAATGGATCCGTCAGAACTGTCAACCGACCTGACGACTCTTGGCATGAATGACGCGCAGAGGACTCAACTGGTCGAGCGCTGCGTGCGCTACATCGACTCCGGTGAACAGAATGTATCTCAGTGGATCTACGACAACTACACGGCCCTTGAGAAAGCGGCCAAATCGACTGGCGACTTCACTGCAATATCTCGACTATCGACGGCCCTCAAGGGGTTACTTGGGCAGTCCTCCACCCTGCCGGTACAGATACGTACCTCGCTTATTGCGAGAACGAAGATCTGCCTCGACGGTTGGGTACTACAGCGCCAGAACCGCCTGTACGAAGCGGAACGTGCGACCAAGGAGGGCCTACACCTCGCACACACCGTCGAGGATAGACCCACGGCGATCTACGCTAGAAAGTGTTTGGCTAGAATATACAGAATTGCTGGCGAGCAGATATTGGAACCTGCAGATGCTCTTAGAAGGTTCGATATCAGCATCGAGCGCATCGAAGAGGCCATTCTTGAGTTTAGTAGTAGCGATTTCAAGCCAGATGTAATCGGTGACTGTTTGGAGTTAAAGTCTCGTGCCTACCTGTCTCGATTTCGAAGATCTCAGGAACCACGGGACTTGATCGCAGCTCGCGCAGCAAACAGCGAAGCGCTTACTCAACTTCCGGCCGACACGTCCAAAGACTATCTAGATGCAATGATAACGGCCTCCCGCCTTTGTTTCGAAGAACACGACGTTGCCAAGGCTGACCTGATTCTTCGCTCGGTATTGCAGAAGATCGATTTTGTGGACTCACGATCTGAGATACTAGCGCGTACTCTATTCGAAAAAAGCGTTACCTCCCAGAATGACGTAGCACAGCGACGTTCGGAGCTGGAAAGAGCGCGCACAATCTTCGATATCAATGGGCAGGCCTACAATGCTTCCGAATGCACCTGGGAACTGTTCTTCCTTGAGCCGGGAGACAATGGCGGAATCGACTTCGAGGGATTGCGCTCTCTCGAACAAATAGAACCCAACGCAATGCGACGTGTTGTCGCTGTCGAGATTGCCGAACGGCAACTCGCGATGGCGATTGATTTTGCACCCGGCATGCGCCCAAACTCGGCTGGATACTGGCGTCATGTCCTGAGGCAGATTTCCCCTGATCTCGACCTAGAAGATATCCGTTGAGTATCTCTGGAAGAGTTCTTCCATATAGCGCGTCTACTATGCAGCGACCGTTCTACGCAACGGGCCTTTCAGCCGGTCGACGGCCTGCTCGATCCGTGTGGTGCGGGACGTGAATGCCTCGAGAGCGCCGAGGTAGAGCTTTCGGGCCGCGGCCCCGTACTGGAACACGGACTGACCCGCGCGCAGCAGCCGGGGATCAAGAACCGCAACCACCCCGTCATCGCCGGTAGAACGGATCAGCCGACCGGCCGCTTGTTCCAGTAGAAGTGCAGCATCCGCACCGTAGACAAGGTGGTCGACGGACCACCTGTTGGTGGTGTCGAGCCGCCTCATCATGGCCTCCACCCTCGCCTCATCCACCGGGTTGGGGGCAGCTCTGGGTACACGGTCAACGATGACCAGCCGGCAAGTTGCACCTGGGGCATCGGTTCCAGTCATGAGCGACTTCGTGCCAACGAGAACCGCCGACGTGTCCTCACGCCATTGCTGGACAAGCTGGCGAACCGGGACGCCGGACCACTGGTCAAGTACTTGCCATCGCCCGGCTGCGCGCTCTCGCAGCGTGCTGGCCATTGCCCTGCCCGCGTTCGATGTGGCGGTCAGCACCAAGGCGTGTCCGGCGCTGGCCTCAACCAGCCGGGTAGCGATCCCCCGCGCCCAGACCGCGTGCCCGTCGACGCCGAACGCTGGTGCCCTGCCAGCAGTTCCGGGCCTGGACAGGATCGCAACATCAGCTTCGTCGGTTGCCCTGGGCACAAGCAGTAGTGAGCGAGCGTACGCCCCGGAGAACGGCGTGGGACGTACAACCACAGTCGTGTCCAGGCCGGCCTCACGTTCGAATCCGGAGGGAAGCGTGGCTGATACGCAGGTGACCGACAGCGGGTAGGTCACCGGGGCGTCGTCTCCCGGGCTGAGGTCATTCTCGTCGGGCACAGCCCTGGCCTGCCAGAGGTTTGCTCGAAGGAGCCCTGACACGTCCACGGGTGAGAGCTTGATCGCCGGAGTGTTTTCACTGCCTCGTTCGACCCACCGCGCAAGGGATGGGTCACCGTCTGCGGCATCGGCGAGGTCGACCAGCTCACCGGCTCCGCAGCGCCTGGTGACGTGTGGGTGCCGGGTGCCGGAACCGATGAGTTCCAGGACATCAAGGCCAAGGTCACTTGGTACGGCCCGTACTCGACGCCGCAGCCGCAGGAAGACACCGCACCCGCGGGTGCCCCGGTCGCGGGTGTGGAGACGGTCGTCTTCCCGGGCCCGGGTCGAGTGATGTCTCCTGGAACGGTCACCGCGCCGGCTGATGGCTTCTACACCGCGGTCTTGTCGGTCTCCAAGGCCGACCAGGGCGCGAACGCGATCAAGCTCCGGGAGAACTGGACCGCCCCGTTCTTCGAGGAGGTCGAGACGTCGGTCGTGAAGTCGATCGTCAAGCACCGGTCCATGGCGCGTGAGTACAACGTGGCCCCGGGCGGCCGCGCGTTCGACACCATCACGATTGATGGCTTGGCCGCCGATCATGGTCAGTTCCTCGGTTTGGGCAAGTGGGCCGCGGACACCAAGACCGCGGACCTACGCGTCTACGGTCCGTTCGAGCAGGCCCCGGCATCTGCTGAGGTGCCTGAAGGCGCCCCGGTCTTCTACGAGAGCACCGTCGAGGCGGTCAACGGAACATTTGACATCGGGTACGACGATGCGGCGCCGATCACCATGCCCGCCAAGACGAGGTTCGCGACCGGTGACCACTACGTGTTCGTCTACCACCTGACCGGCGATAGCCGGACCGAAGAGTTCACCTCGCCGTTCAACGACGTCAGGGAGCGCTTCTTCGTTCCTGGACCGCAGGCACCGACCGAGCCGCCGACCGTCGTGACGCAGGCCCAGCCTGAAGCGCTCGTCGGCGAAGGCTTCGAGGACGTCGCGCTCGTCACCGGCAAGACCGAGGACGGAGACTTCCTGACGTTTGAGGCCTACGGTCCTCGGGACCGGTCCACCGCACCGACCTGTGCAGGCACCCCCACGTGGGTATCGGCGCGGATTCCGGTCACGGGCCAGGGCTACTACCACTCCGGCAAGACGAAGGTCACCAAAGCCGGAGCGGTCGACTGGGTCGAGACCCTGTACGCCGCTGACGGCACCATCAAGCACCGCGGCAAGTGCGGGGCACCCGGCGAGACAACCGTCATCACTGACGGCCCGTGGGTCACCACCAAGGCCACCTCCACCCACGAAGACAAGCCCGTCGTGGGTGACCGGATCTGGGACACCATCCAGACCGGCGGGACCTTCCCGACCGGATCGACCGTGACCGTTGACCTCTTCTACGCCTCCCCTGGCGAGAAGCTGACCTGCCAGGCGCCGATCTGGACCTCGGACGCGATCACCATCGTCGACGGTGTGACCTCCTACCGGACCGGCACCTACACGGCCACCAAGGCCGGCACCTACGGCTGGGTCGAACGGGCCACCGGCCCCGACAAGACCCAGATCGACAAGGGCAAGTGCGGCGAAGCCGCCGAAACCCTGACCGTCACCGCGCCCCCGGTTGCTGACGGTGGTCGCCTTGCGACGACTGGTGCCAGCGTCGCGGCTATCGGTATCGGAGCGCTCGTTCTGATCGGGGCGGGAGCGGGTCTGGTGTTCTCTCGCCGCCGGGCAGCTCGCCTGAGCGCCTGATCTGACGATGTGAAGGGCCGGAAGTCGAACAGCTTCCGGCCCTTCACGGTCTCTGGTTAAGGCAAATCGCGTTCGGTCTGATTGGATCGGAGCAGGCAGGGGCCGTCGGCGGCGGCTCGCAAGAACGGAGCAAGACGATGACGAATCTGGGCGCAGAAGAGACCCAGGAGTTGGAACCGCTGCGAGACACCCAAGTGTTTGACCTGGAAGACCAGAGCTCGAATGACGAGCCCACACCGCCTCGGCGTCGCCGGTGGCCCTGGATCGTTGCCGTCGTGGCCGCTGTGTTTGTGCTGTTCGCCGGTGTCCTCTTTGGCGTTCAGATGTCGAACCAGCGGGCCCTCACAGCAGCGACGGATGCCCACAGGGTGGCAGCTTCCGAGCTCACGACCGCGTCGAGTGGTCTGACCGATGCCACCGAGGACGGCCAGGCAGTTCACGACGAGTCAGCTGGGCAGGTCGCAGACGACGCCATCCGCAGGAGCCTTGCGCAGGCGCTGGATGCCACCACAGCACTCACCTCGCAAGCCTCCTCGGTCCCTCGGTCGGGAGTCTTCGAGTCTGCGGGCGAAGCGCGGACGGCAACGCAGGACGTCGACCTCCTCACGCACCGCGTCACCGCACAATCAAGGTCGCTGAGGGAAGCAACCGCAGCGGTTTCAGTTGCCCACGAGGAGTGGCGGCTCGCACAGGCGACCGCTGCTCTCGATACGGCATCCGGCAAGCTCACCGCTTCGATCCGGGCTGGTGAGGCCGCCTTCTTGGGCTCGGAGGGGCGAGTGTCCGACAACGGTCTGCGCCAGGCGCTGCGCGCGACGCTCGACAAGGCAAGCACCACCAGCAAGCAGGCGATTGAACGCGCGGATATCACCGCCGTGCAGGCGGCTACCAAGTCGATGGTCGACGCGACGACCGCCGTTGAAGGGTCAGCTCGTGCGGTTTCGGATGCCCAGACCACGTGGCAGGCGCAGCAGAGTCCACGAACCCAGGCGCAGACTGAGCGCGGCACCGGGGGCACGCCAAAGAGCGGCAGCGGTGGCTCCAGGACCGGAACTGGCAGTAATGGCACTGGAAGTGGCCGGACCGGCAGCTCTGGCAGTTCTGGGGGCGCCAAGAGCGGAGGCTCGACGAGCGGTGGTGGCTGGACCACTCATGAGGGCTGGGGCGACGGCGGAGGGGTCGGTGTCTGCGGTGATACCGCAGGCAACTCGTGGGCGTGCTGAGGCGATAGCATCCTTGTGCGACCCCGGATCCATGCCCCCTGCGGATCCGGGGTCGCCTTTTCGGATCATGTTTCCGTAGTCGGCCCGTCCTCCAGGCTCTACTTGCGCCCCCCGCACATACGGGGGCATGGCAACTTACTTGGATCAGCCGCGGCGCCCGGCGGGGCGACCTGACGGCGGTGAATGGGATCGCAGGGACGATACGGCTGCTGTCGCCGAACTCGGACCGCGAGGCGTGGGCGCACGGGCGATCGTTCGTGAGGCACGATTCGCCGAGACGAGCCCTGATGAGTGGTGGGAGACGATGGCGCAGCTCGCCGAGCTGGGGCCGGACGCCGACACATCGATCGCCAAACTCCCCCTGACCTGGTCAGGCACCGGTGAGTCGTCGCGGCGCACGAGACGAATCCGGTACTCGGGGGCGAATCTGACGGTGACGATGCCTTCGGTGACGGCGATACACCGTTTCGCGTCGGAGGTCGGTGACGAGGTGTTCGAGGTCCCGGTGACCGTCGATCAGCCGGGGTCCTCGATCGCAGCGTGGGTGCAAGTGCGCCGGGACCCGTCAGGTAGGTGGCGAGCCCATCCGCGCCAGGTGCCCCAATCGTGGGATCGAGAGCGTATCGCCGGGGGATGACCTGCTTGTTGGAGGCACGCCACCCGCGGCTTGCATTGGCGGAGTACCGCGATGTGATGGTGCGCGCCCGACACCGGCGGGCGGCCGAGGGCGCCGAACTCGCGAGGGTTTCCTCTTCGTGGATTGATGCGCTCGGATATGAGCCTGGGTCGAACGTCCTGGTGACGGCCACCAAGGGACGCGTTTACGGGCATCTGGTCTCATCCCATGCCTGGCGGCGCCTGACCAGCGGCACACACACCGGGGCGCAGTGGAACCGCCTGGTGAAGGGCTCCGCGCGGGTCGAGGTGTCCGAGTGCGCTCAGTGTGGCCGGTACTACCGCACCGAGCTGAAGCATCGCTGTCCGGTGATGTTCTACCGGCCGGCTGCTGAAACGCCGCAGCGCCACGGCGTGTGGGCGTCGCTTCGATCACGGGCAATCCGGCGTACCGTCTGACCCCGCACATTCCTCATCATGAGCACTAATCCACGTCGCCGCGTTCCCCCGGGTCGACCCGACGGGGGCCAGTTCGCTGCCGGTCCCGCCGCTGTGGCCGCCCACCTTCCGGGCATCGGCGCGGATCCGTCCGACACCGAGCTTCTTTGTGTCGGTGTCGGTGCAGGTCTTGGGGCACTCCTTCCGGCCGCCTCGCGCCGTCGCTTGCTCACGTTGGCCCCCAACGCCCGGGCCGAGGACCGCGTAGTGGCGGGGCGGCGCGGCGCGCTGAACCTGCATGCTGCGCGCGACGCACGTCACCAGGGACGGTTGACGCCTGCGCGGGCGGCTGGACTTGAGGCCGAGGCGCGTGTGGAGCTGGCCGCGGCCCGAAGGAGCTTTCGCACCATGCAGGCGCTGGTCAACGAACGCGCCGTGGCTCGCCCTGGGGATCTGCTCCCCCGCACTCTGCTGGACAGATTCGGGTTCCAGCTCGCTGACCTTGCTGGGGCCTTTCGGCGCGTGGTGCGTGCACGCGCGGACAGGCTCGCCCTCGCGGGTGCCAGTGTCGGCGATGGGCACCCCTGGCACCGCGAAGCCGTCGCGCAGGCCCGCCTTCGAGTAGCCGATCCCAACTACCGAGGAGCCATGCACGCAGAGGCCTGGCAGACGCTCGCTCCATAGCTTCCGCGAATGCCAGCGCACATGAGGTATGTATCCGCATCTACCTCAGGGAGTCTCGATGACTATCGCCACGCAAGGCCGTTCGTTGTCCCTCGATGAGCTGTTCGACCTGCGTCCTGGTGACCGAATCACGGTCGCAGGCCGCACCTACGAAGTCGCAACCGGTGAGGTGGCGGCATTACCCGCCGGCGGGTACTTCGAGGTCCCCGTCCGCGGGGTGCGTGGCGTTCGGCGGCTGAAGATCCGTGAGACCACACCGGTGATGAAGCGGTGAGTGGTGCACCGCGGACCGTTGAGCTGTTCGGTGGCCCGGGAGGATGGGACGAAGGTGCGCTGATGCTCGGCGTCGATCTGGGGATCGAGGGCCTGGAGCTGAACACCAATGCATGCGCGACGGCGCGGGCAGCAGGGCACCGCCGCCGTCAGGTTGATCTGACGGCAGTCGACCCTCTCGAGTACGAGTCAGCGACCGGGCTGATTGCCTCACCCGTCTGTGTCCCATTCTCCCCGGAGGGATTCGCTCGGGGCTGGGTCCGGACCTTCAGCGGGTCCTGGATGTGTGGACCTCGATCGGGTGGGGCATCTCGGCGGCGGATGCGATGGCCGACGTCGCCGCTTTGTCCGATCCTCGCACCGCGTTGCTTGCGACGGCCGGCGTGTGGGCGCTGAGCCTGCCGAATCTCCGGTGGCTGGCGATCGAGCAGGCGGCGACGCTCGAGTACGCGTGGGTGGACCTGGCTGCGGAGTTGTTCGCGGCCGGGTGGGAGTGGGTCGATGCCGTGGTGCTTGATGGGGCCGACTTCGATCTTCCCTCGCGCCGGCGCCGCTCGTTCCTGGTGGCGCGCCGGTTCGCACCAGGTGTGAGCCTGGGGGTCCGGCACCGGTCCGCGCATGCCCCGACGATGGCGCAGGCGTTGGGCTGGGATACCGGCCACGAGATCATCACGCGCGGCAACCGGCGTCCGACCGGCGGCAACCGGTTCTCCGCCGATGGTCCCTCGTGGTGCCTGACCGGACGATCGCGAAGCTGGGAGCGTGAGGACGGCTTGCGTCTGACGGCGAGTCAGGCTGGGGTGTTGTGCGGGTTCCGGCCCGACTACCCCTGGACTGGGTCACGCAGCGCACAGTTCCAGCAGGCGGGGGACGTTGTTGCCCCGCCGGTCGCCGCTCATGTGCTCGCCTCCGCGCTCGGCCTCAACGAAGCTTCAGGCCTTGGGCGTTCACCGGTTTTCGTCGCGGCACCCTGATGGCCAACTTGAAGACCCCGCACATGTATCGGGTATGAGCATCACCGCCCAACCTCGCGTCCCTGCCGGTCGGCCTGACGGCGGCCGATTCGCATCCTCGTCCTTGGCCTCCGGTGTGGCGGGGGCCTTGCCCAGCGTCACGGCCCCACTGCCCGTGAACGGCCTGGTGGCACGAGAACTTCCTGGTGGCCGTTGGGGACTGTTCCATGCTGAGTCGGGCGCTGGCCTCTTCGGGTCGATGACCGCGCGCCGCGCCTACGCTTCCCGTGAAGACGCTGAGGCGTGGGCCCGTGATCGGTACCCGTTCCTGCGCGGGGTGCGCGACCGCGTCGATACGAAGATGCGCGAGCAGAGCATACTGGCCCCCGCGACCTCGTGCGGCGGGTGTGGAGCGCCCACTGACCAGGAGGTCGACTACGACGGGTCCTGTCCGGTGATCGTGGCGACCTGCATTCGTTGCCGGCGCATGGCCTCCTCGACGATGGCCTGACGTTGCCTCGCTCGGCGCCCTGAGCTGGGAGTCTGCCGAATCGAGTCCTGCTACGTTCGCCGCATGAGCCGCGTTCATCGCAAGACACCGGGTCGGACCTCGCTGCGCGTCCAGTCGGCTGTCCGAGCATCGACTGAGGCGCGAATCACTGCAATGCGGGCAGAGATCGAGGCCCTGGATGGTCAAGCGTCATCTTTGCTGCGGTCTACAACGCAGTTCACGACTATCTCCATCACGGTCATATTCGGGGCCTTCGGGATCGCCGCTGAGCGGAATGCTGGCCTCGCCGCCATTGTGGCGACCCTTCTCCTTGGAGGTGTGGCAGCGATCTACGCGAACAGTAGTGCCGACGCGGCGGCTCTCGGGGCGAGGCGCGACATCCTCGCCGACGAACTGAACCACCACTTCAACTCCGCGGTCTTCACAGCCGGGATCATTGGCCAGAAGGCTCGATTCAGCGTCGGGTCGCTGTCGGCGAACGCGATCCCAGTGCTGCTCTTACTCGGGTCATGGGCACTGTCGCTAGCCATCAACTGGTCAAATCCGCCGCTGCGCGCTCTTGCTTTCGGCGCGATCGGCCTGGTGGCAGTTGCCGTCCTCGCCGGAGTGATGCGCATGGCTCGGGCTTCGAAACAGGCGATGCTCGCCGTCCTCGAGTACTCGGAGAACCTCGCTGATGCTCGCCTTGAGGCGGTCAGGGCCGAAGCCCGGGACGCCCGATCGTAGACCGTTTGGGGCACTGAACGTGGGGCCGAGCAGCACCGATCATGCGCCGATATTCATCTCGAAAGGCTCTTCGGCGGTGGTACCAACGAGTGCCACATCTGGGACTAACCGTCCCGCCCCTCTCACCTGCCGAGGAGTCCTACCTCTCGCGCGTCGTGCATCGGTTGGCCACTATCGACGCCCGATTCGCCCTAGTCGTGTTGCTGGCGTGTTGCTGCGTCCCCCTGCTACGTCTCGATCTCGCACGTACCCGGATGTCGCTTCGCCGGGGCAGGATGGGGATCGAAGCCCGGAATCATGCGCCTGGAGGTACGCGGATGTACGTGAATGCTGTCCGATTTGCGAGGGCGTGCTTGGGTTCGAATCCCACCCGGGGCACCTCATGCACCACAGCGGATCGTTGAGGCTCCGACTGTCCGATAGCCGCGATCCAACCGCTGATGTCAGACTGTGAACGGCGCTCTCGATGATCTACGATCCCCGGCACGCCCGAGATCGCGCACGTCTGCGTCGTCGAGAATGGGCACCGCCGCCTGTGCTACGGGCGCTGGGCTTCTGCCGACTTCGATGAGCGTATCGCCGACGGCCCAGCCACCGTGCTGGACGGGCTGGACGAACTCGAAAACCCGGATGACACGCGCTTCGGTCCCGACCTCTGGCGTGTTGGCGGCTTGGGTGGCAGCTCACTATCGGTGGCGCGCGGTGGGCGATCCACGCGGATCTCACCGGACCATCCGCACCAGCCGTTCTGCACTTTCAGCCGTGAACGCTCTGAGAACGTGCCGCGTCCTGGATCATCCCCGTGCCGCTGCGTGGCGGCTCCGGCGCGCTCAGTCGCGGCCGGGGCTTTCGGAGTGAGCATTGAGCCAGTCCGCAATCACATCGAGCTCAAGGTGCTCGTCACCAGCGACGGTTCGCACGAACACGTCTCCCTCGTAGGGGTCGATGGCGAGCTGCTGCCCGTTGAGGGAGTAAAGCAAGGCGACAAGCAGGAATGCGAGACGCTTGTTCCCATCGTGCAGCGGGTGATTACGGCTGATGGAATCAAGCAAGGCTGCAGCCTTCATGTCGAGACCAACATACGCCTCGGTCCCCCACACCACCTGTGCGGGTCGTTCCAGCGACGAAGCCAGCGCCCCGGCATCGCGTATCAGCAACCCGAGGCGGGCGCAGATGTCGAGCGCGTCGTCATAATCGGGATACTCGATCACTGAGCGAGCCGGTCCAACAGGTCACGGTGCTCCTCGATGAGCTCGCCGATCGCCGCCGATCGCTGCTCACGCCGAACGGTTCTCGCGAGACGATCTCGGATCGCCAGGAGCACAACGTCGTTCTTCGACCGGTGCTCGGCTGCCGCCAGTGCTCGGAGGGCCTCCGCGGTCTCATCATCCAGCCGGAGAGTCATCGTCGTCACACCACTCACCTCCAAATGGTGTCAGGATGCCACCATTCTCCGGTGTCGACCGCCTCGCCGCAAGAGTCCGCCGACCCCGTTCGGCACCCCGGAGTCGCCATCCGGCCTGAGGCGTCTCACCGCGACCTCCCGGGTCTGAACCGGATCCGTGTCCTACCAGGGACATGTCGACGAAGTCACCTCCTCAGGAACCCTTCAGCGGCTGGCAGTGGATCTGACGCACGATCTTGTTGGTCGCTCTGGTGCGGGCCGTGCCGCAGTGAGCCTTCGCCCTGCTCGCCGTCGCCGGCCTCGAAGGTGCCCCGCGGTTACGCCGAGAGCCCTTCGGCTGACCCGCGAGGTTTTACCTCCGAGAAACACATTCGGACACGGTCGGAAACGCGACACTCGCTACTGTCAGGAAACACCGTTCCCCAGTAGTGAACAGTCGCGAAGGAGCTGACCGCATGACCTCCGTCACCGATCGCCTTGAGAAACGCGCCGGCCCCCACACCCCACCACTACACGCCCCGAGCCTGCACGAACGCGCCCAGGCGGATGGCGTGCGCTTCCTCCTCGCCGTCTTCGTCGACCTCAATGGCAAACCGTGCGCGAAGCTCGTCCCCGTCGAAGCGGTCGACCAGCTCGAAAGCGGCAAACTCGGCTTTGCCGGCTTCGCCGCCGGACTCATCGGGCAGCACCCCCATGACACCGACCTCATCGCGATCCCCGACCTCGACTCCTACGCCCCCATCCCGTTCGTCCGCAAGGGCCTCGCCATCGTGCACTGCGACCCCTACGTCGACGGCGAGCCATGGCCGTACGCACCGCGAGTCATCCTCAAGCAGGCGATCGCCCAGCTCGCCGAACGCGGCCTGTCGAGCAAAGTCGGGGCCGAGGTGGAGTACTTCCTGGTCGACCGAGGCGAGGACGCACAACTCACGGCAGCCGACCAGCGTGACACCGGGAACCAGACCTGCTACGACGCACGTGGCGTGACCCGCATGTACGACCACCTCGCCGCAGTCGCCGAAGCCATGAACACCCTCGGCTGGGGCAACTACGCGAACGACCACGAGGATGCCCCGGGCCAGTTCGAGCAGAACTTCACCTACGCCGACGCCCTCATCACCGCGGACCGCGTCATCACACTCCGCTACCTCGTCAACGTGCTGGCCGAGCAGCGCGGCATGACCGCGACGTTCATGCCAAAACCCTTCGCCGATCGCGCGGGCAGCGGACTCCACCTGCATCTGTCGCTCTGGGACGACCGACGCCCGGTGTTCCCCGACCCCACTGACCGCCGTGGGCTGGGCCTGTCCGAGACGGCATACGCGTTCATCGGTGGCATCCTCCAACACGCAGCCGGACTACAGCTCTTCCTCGCCCCGTCGATCAACTCCTACAAACGCCGCGGGGCCACCACTAGCACCTCCGGTGCAACCTGGTCGCCGAAGAAGGCCACCTACGGCGGGAACGACCGGACCCACTTCATCCGGATCCCCGATGAGCACCGCTGCGAACTGCGCGCCGGAGATAGTTCCGCGAACCCCTATCTCGCCATCGCCGCCACACTCCTGGCGGGCATCGCGGGCATCGACGCCGGCATCGACCCAGGACGCCCCTGCGGCCCCGGCGAATCCCGCAAGACATCGGTCGTGCTGCCGCAGACGCTCCTCCACGCGGTGGAGGCCCTTCGCAGCGACCGTCTGCTCATCGACGCCATCAACATCGAACACCCGGTCGCCGAGTACTTCGCCGCCGCCAAGGAGAGCGAGTTCTTGATGTGGCACAACACCGTCACCGACTGGGAGATCCAGCGCTACCTCACGGCCTACTGACCAGCCCCACCGACCCCACGGGAGACAACCCATGTGCGGAATCGCGGCACTCCAGCTCCGCAACCCCAAGCTCCACAGCGACCTCGGCCGGCTCGTGTACGGCATGCTGGGCGAGATCGTCGAGCGCGGCCCCGACTCAGCCGGTCTCGCCCTCTACGGCAACCCGGCGCTCAACCCACCCGGACGCTCAAGCATCGCCTTGCTCGACGTCCAGATGGATCCCGACACCCTCGCGGACGCCCTTTCGCGCGCCGGGCTGGACCCCGCCATCACCCGCCTGGGCGAAACGACTCTGCTGACGTCGAGCGCGTCCACGACGGACCTCGAGTCCGCCGTCGAACAGATCCTGCCCGGTGTGCAGATCGCCGGGCGCGGAAACCACGTCACGGTCCTCAAGGGAACCGGGCACCCCCTCGATCTGGCCGACACCTACCAGCTCCGTGGCACCGCGGGCTTCCAGGCACTCGCACACACCCGGATGGCGACCGAGTCGGCCGTCACCGCCAGCGGCGCGCACCCGTTCACCGTCGCCGACGATCTGTGCCTGGTGCACAACGGTTCGTTCAGTAACCACGCCACGATCAGGCGATCGCTGCGACTGGAAGGCGTGCGATTCGACTCCGAGAACGACTCCGAAGTCGCGGCCCGGTACATCGCCCACCGCCTGCGGCACGGGGATGACCTGACCACCGCACTCACCCATCTCGGCGACTACTTCGACGGCTTCTACACCTTGGTGGTCACCACGCCCGCCAGCCTGGCCATCGTCCGCGACCCCATCGCCTGCAAACCCGCGATCATCGCCGAAACCGACGACTGGGTGGCGATGGCCTCCGAGTACCGCGCGCTGGCCGGCCTGCCGGGCATCGACGACGCACATGTCTTCGAACCGTCGCCCGGCATCGTCTACACGTGGGAGTTGGGACCCGCCGCCCTCGAGGAGGCGATGGCGCGATGACCACCGCCGACACCTCGACCCAGCAGTCGACCAGCATCGACCTGGCCACCCACGGCGTCCGCGAACTCAACAGCCGCCTGCACGGCGCCCAGGACGGCGCGTCGTTCGTCGTTGAGAACCCCGCTGGCCGGCACTCGGTCGCGGTCGGTATCGACGCCGACATCGACGTCACCGTCAACGGTCACGTCGGCTACTACTTCGCCGGCATGCACAAGACCGGCACCGTCACCGTCCACGGCAGCGCGGGCGTCGGCCTGGCCGAAAACATCATGAGCGGGGTCGTGCACGTCACCGGCGACGCCTCGCAGTCGGTCGCCGCGACGGGACACGGCGGCCTCGTCATCGTCGAGGGCAACACCGGTGCCCGCTGCGGGATCTCGATGAAAGGGGTCGACATCATCGTGGGCGGCGACATCGGCCACGCCTCGGCCTTCATGGCCCAAGCCGGCCGGCTCGTGGTCTGCGGCGACGCCGGCGACGGCCTCGGCGACTCGATCTACGAGACCCGCATCTACGTGCGCGGCACGGTGGCCTCACTCGGCGCCGACTGCGTCGAGAAACCGATGCGCGACGAACACCTGGCCGAGCTGAGCCAGTTGCTCGCGGTGGCGGGTCGTACCGAGCACCCGGTCGACTTCCGCCGCTATGGCTCCGCCCGCAACCTCTATCACTTCCAGGTCGACAACGCCGGTTCCTACTGAGCCCGAAGGAGCGTTCGCCATGACCATCCCCACCCAAACCACACCCGCCGTCCCCGCGCGGTCCGGACTGCGCGAATCAGCCACCTTCGATCGTGCGACGATCGCCGACATCCGACGCGCGGCCGCCACCGGCGTCTACGACATCCGCGGCTGGGGCGCCAAACGCGCGCTCCCCCACTTCGACGACCTGCTCTTCCTCGGCGCATCGGTGTCGCGCTACCCACTCGAGGGCTACCGCGAGAAGTGCGGCACCGACGTCGCGCTCGGCACCCGCAACGCGCTTCTGCCGCTGCGACTCGACATCCCCATCACGATCGCCGGCATGAGCTTCGGCGCCCTGTCGGCCAATGCGAAGGAGGCCCTCGGACGCGGTGCGAGCGAGGTCGGCACCTCGACGACGACCGGCGACGGTGGCATGACCCCCGAGGAACGGGGGCAATCGAAGCATCTCGTCTACCAGTACCTACCCTCGCGATACGGCATGAACCCCGACGACCTGCGCAAGGCCGACGCCATCGAGGTGGTGCTCGGCCAGGGCGCCAAACCCGGTGGCGGAGGCATGCTGCTGGGTCAGAAGATCACCGAGCGAGTCGCCGAGATGCGCACGCTCCCGGTCGGCATCGATCAACGTTCGGCGAGTCGGCATCCCGACTGGACCGGCCCGGACGACCTGGCCATCAAGATCGGCGAACTCCGCGAGATCACCGACTGGCGCGTGCCCATCTACGTCAAGGTCGGAGCCTCCCGCCCTTACTACGACACGGCGCTCGCCGTGAAGGCCGGGGCGGACGTCGTCGTCCTCGACGGGATGCAGGGCGGCACGGCCGCTACCCAGCAAGTGTTCATCGAACACGTCGGCATCCCCACGCTCGCCGCCATTCGACCTGCTGTGCAGGCCTTGCAGGACCTCGGGGTACACCGCAGCGGTGTGCAGCTGATCATCTCCGGCGGCATTCGCACCGGGGCCGATGTCGCCAAGGCGATCGCCCTGGGGGCCGATGCGGTCGCCATCGGAACGGCCGCGCTCATCGCGCTCGGCGACAACGATCCGCACCTCGATGCGGAGTATGCGGCGCTCGGCTCCGCGGCCGGGTTCTACGACGACTTCCAGGACGGGCGCGACCCCGCCGGCATCTCGACCCAGGACCCGGAGCTCGCCCGGCGCCTGGACCCCGTCGAGGGCGGTCGGCGGATCGCCAACTACCTGCGCGTGCTCACGCTTGAGGCCCAGACCATCGCCCGCGCCTGCGGCAAGTCGCACCTGCACAACCTAGAGCCCGAGGACCTCGTCGCCCTCACCCTCGAGTCCGCCGCGATGGCCGGGGTCCCGATCGCCGGTACCGACTGGATTCCCGGGCGCTGACCGCCGCCATCGACTAAACCACAACAACAGATCCCCACAACAGAAAGGAAGTGATCACGTGGATTCCGGAAATGTCGCCTGGACTCTCACCGCCGCGGCCCTGGTCGCCCTCATGATTCCCGGCCTCGCACTGTTCTATGGCGGGATGGTCTCCGCCCGCCGCATCCTGAACATGATGCTCATGTGCTTCGGCGGCGCCGCGCTCGTCGCCGTGCTGTGGGTGACATTCGGCTACTCGGCAGTCTTCGGCGACTCCCTCGGCGGGCTCGGCCTCCTGGGCGATCCGCTGGAGTTCGCCGGCCTGAACGACGCCTTGACCGACGACCCGCAGGCGCCCCTGCCGCTGGCGCTCTTCGCCGCGTTCCAGCTCCTGTTCGCCGGTGTCACCACGGCGCTCGTGGCCGGCGCCGCGGCCGGACGCATGAAGTTCGGTGCGTGGCTCCTATTCGCCGGTCTTTGGGCGACCCTGGTCTACTTCCCCATCGCCCACTGGGTATTCGCCTTCGACGGCGACACCACCAAGGGCGGCTGGATCGCCAACGCCCTCGGTGCCGTCGATTTCGCTGGGGGCACGGCCGTGCACATGAACGCCGGTGTCGCTGCGCTGGCGCTCGCCATCGTTCTCGGCAAGAGCAAGGACTGGGGTCCGTTGCGGCCACACAACCGCCCGCTCGTTCTCGTGGGCGCGGGCTTGCTGTGGGTCGGCTGGTACGGCTTCAACGCCGGGTCCGCACTGGCCGCCGGGACGGCCGCGAGCGTCGTCTTCCTCAACACCACCGTGGCCGCCTGTACAGGTCTGCTCGGCTGGGCGATCGTCGACCGCATCCGCCGGGGTTCGATCACCAGCCTCGGCAGCGCGTCGGGCATCATCGCGGCGCTCGTCGCCATCACCCCTGCGTGTGGGGCGGTCTCCCCACTCGGCGCCATCGCCATTGGCGGTATCGCCGGGGCTGTCTGCTGCCTCGCGATCGAATGGAAGTTCCGCCTCGGCTTCGACGACTCCCTTGACGTGGTCGGTGTACACCTGGTCGGCGGCATCCTCGGCACCCTCCTCATCGGCGTGTTCGCTACTGAGGCTGCCCCGAACGGCCGCTCCGGTCTGTTGGACGGTGGTGGGTTCGAGCTGCTCGGCGTCCAGACCGTCGCCACCGTGGCCACCCTCGCCTTCTCGTTCTGCGTCACGTGGATCATCGCCACGTTCGTCCAGAAGACCGTGGGCCTGCGAATCCCCGAGGAACACGAGGTTGCGGGCATCGACGTCCATGCGCACGCCGAGTTCGCCTACGAGGACGGCGAACTGGTCAGTGCCGGAGCCATCGGCTCCGGCGGAAAAGGAGTCTGAGAAATGACCAGCATCATCGTGATCGGCGCCGGCCTGGCCGGCTCCGCCGCGGCTTGGCGCCTCGCCCAACGGGGGCACGATGTCACCGTCGTCGAGCGCAGCATTCCCGCGAATACCCTCGGCAGCTCAAGCGGCTCCGCACGCATCTTCCGGTACGCCTATGCCAAGCCGCAGTATGTGGACCTCGTCGTTGCCGCGGCGCAGGGTTGGTCGGAACTCGCGGAGGCACACGGTCGTCCACTCATCACCCCCACCGACGCCGTTGACTTCGGTACCGGTCGCGAACTGTCGGTTCTCGCCGAGAACCTCGTGGGCGCGGGGATCGCCCACGAGGTTCTCGAGGCGGGGGAAGCCCGGAACCGGTGGGAGCTTGCCTTCGACACCCCCGTGCTGTGGCATGCGGGCGCCGGCGTCATCGACGCGGAGACCGCAGTCCTCGCGATGCTTGCTCAGGCGATCGGTTACGGCGCCGCGGTGCATCACGACTGGCCGGTGGCCCGGGTCGACCCCCTCGCCGCGGGGTATCAGGTGGTTCGCACCGACGGCGCCACGCTCGACGCCGAACAGATCGTGGTGGCAGCGGGCGGTTGGCTGCCCGACCTCCTCGAGACCGTCGGGTTGCCCGAGGGGTTCGTGGCCGCGTTCCCACCGTTGGAGGTGCGCCAGGAGCAGGCCTATCACTTCCCGTATCGCGACCCGGAGCGGGCATGGCCGACGTTCATTCACAAGTCGTCCGACATCGAGGTCTACGGGCTTCCAGGCGGCCGCGATGCCGGCTGGCGCGGACAGAAGGTGGCTGAGTACCACGGCGGGCGCTGCATTCCGTCGGCGGCCCATCACGACAAGCAGCTGGACGACACCAACCGGCGCCGCGTGATCGCATACGTCGAGCAGTTCCTGCCGGGCCTCGTCCCAGAGCCCTACGCCGAGGCGACCTGCCTGTTCACCAGCACTCCGACGGAGGATTTCGTCATCGACCGCGCGGATGGCATCACGGTCCTTTCGCCGTGCTCGGGTCACGGCGCCAAATTCGCACCGCTGATCGGGGAGCTGGCCGCCGATTTGGTGGCCGGGGGCAAAGACGTGCCGGAGGTCTTCCGGCCCAGCGCACTCGTCGCCCGGTGAGCGCCACATGCGAACCGAAGCCGGAGATCGGGGACCCGCCCCTGCATCCGGCCTAGACTGTCCGATGTGACACACATGGCGGAAAACGGAGAAGCTCTGCCCCTCCTCGAGTCCGTCATCGCCACCCAAGTACGACTGCACCGCAAGGCCGCCGGGTTGTCCGCGGCGGACCTTGCGGTACGTACCGGGCTCTCGAAGGCCATGATCTCCAAGGTCGAGAGCGCGGCCACCTCGTGCTCACTCACGACCCTCGCAAAGCTCGCCGAGGGCCTCGCCATCCCCGTCACGGCGCTGTTCCGGGGCGCGGACAACGATCGTGACGCCTCGTTCACCCGTGCCGGTGGCGGCAGCGTCAGCATCCGTTCCGGCAGCCAACACGGTCATGAATACCGGGTGCTCGGAACTCTCAAGGACGTGCCGGACGCCCTCGAGCCGACCCTCGTCACCCTCACCGACCAATCCGATGTCTTTCCACTCTTCCAACATCCCGGCACGGAGTTCCTCTACATGCTGTCCGGCCGCATGCGTTACTCCCACGGCTCCTTCGAGTACGACATGGGACCGGGCGACGCGCTCCTGCTCGACGGCGAGGGTCCGCACGGTCCGCGGGAACTCATCGACGTGCCGGTCACGTTCCTGGCGATCCGGCAGGGATAACCGGACGCCACTCGGCCCTTTCCCCGCTCGGACCTGGCCGGAGCCGTGGGGGCCGTCCCGATCACCGCTGACGAGCGAGGCTACCTGGGATCCGAACCGGGCCGCGGGATGGTCGTATCGGAAGGCCAATCCTGCCCGTCACCCAGGTCGCTCTCGGCCATCCGCTCCGCCTGGAGTGCGCGCACTCGCATCAGCGCAGTGCGTTCCTCGTCCACATAGGTCGCCACCTCAAGGTCGTCGAAGGAGCCGTAACGTCCAACCGGCTCGTCGGCGAACGAGCGTTCCATTGAGGTCGTACGTCCACGGAATGGCGCAAGCGAGTCTTGTGCCGCACGTCGTCGGCGCCACCGCAAGACGGCGATCAACGCCAAGAGTGCCAGCGCACCGACGACGATGAGCTGCGGCACCGGGCTGATCCACGTCGAGTTCTTGGCCGACACATCCCCAGGCAACTCGCTGGTGAGTCCCTTGACCGGCAGAGCCTTCACAGTCACTGCTGTCGTCACACTGCCGAAGGTCCACACCCGGTCGACCGTCACTGATTGCGACCGTGAATCGCCCGGCATGAGTTCTGTGAACGCGTCGGCCTTCTCGATCGCAGCCGGCCCCCACTTGGTTCTGCTGCTGACAGTCGCCTGGGCACCAAGTCGTGCATTGCCCGTGTTCGTCATGGTGTACGAAACATGCGCTTTGCCCAGTGAGAACGGATTGGCGGACGTCTCGTAGTCGACCTTGAGACCGGTGATCGCCAACTTGGGCGCGATCTCACCTCGGACGCGCATCATCACTCGGAACCCGACACGCCCCTCCAGTGTGGCCGCACCTGCGCCCGTGGTCAGCGTGGCAGCGATGCCCGCGGGATGATCGCCTGGTGTCGCATCGCCCGGCACGAGGATCTCAAACGGGACCACCGCGGTGGCGCCCGGCTCCACCCGGACAGAGTCCTTGATCGAGATCCACGTCCCGGCATCCTTCGAGGTCTGCGTGGACGGCAGGATCGTGAAGCTTCCGTCCTTCGTCAGGTACCCGTCGGCAGCGACGAGCGAAAAAGTCGCAGGGACAGAACCAAGGTTGCGGACCGCGAGGTGTTCCGTCAGCCGCTGTCCGGCGTTGAGATCGATCTCCATCCACCGACGACCGTCGGGGCCGGAAGCATTCGAAGGCTCAACCGCCCAGGTGATGGGGTCGTCCGAGGCGGGCGCAGGGGTATCAGCGGCCGGCGCCGCCGCCAGCGGCGGCACCGCGGACGCGATGGTGGGCGCAAGGAAAACAGTCGTCACCGCGAGCAGCACTCCCAAGACCCGCGTGCTCAGGGTTCCACCTACCCCTGATGCTGCCTTCATCACGTCCCCGCCCAAATCACTCGAACAGCGACAAGCTGATCGTTCCGGTATAGGTTCCGGCATCCTGCGTGACCGGCATGCGCAAGGTCAAGTCGGCGCCCGCGAGGTAGCCGCCCCGTGGAAGCTTCTTGACGTCCTCCGCCATGAGCAGGGTGTTCGGCCAAGCCAGGCCCACGTTGTCGGGCTCGTCACCCGGCTGCTCCGGGAAGCCGGCTCGCGCAGGGGAACCTTCCTGGATCGTCGGGAACAGGTCCGGGTCACCGGGACCCCAAAAATGCGGGGTCCACCCGAGGTAGTGCGCAGGAATGGCACCGAAGGCGGAGGAGGCCCCGGTCACCGTCCAACGGGCATCTTCGGACAGACTCGCTGCGTCTCGGGTGTCCGTCACGGTGACCAACGGCAACTCACCGGTGAACTGCCGGTAGGTGCCCGTCGAGCCTTCCTCCGTGAGCTTGACGGGACCAGGGGCGATGCTAAGAGAGAGCGCTCCTGGGGCCTTGTACGGGTCGACTGTCACCGAGACGTCGACCTTCGCGGTGGACCCGCCATCCGCGTCGTCCACGGCCAGCGCGGTGGACGCAAACAGCACCGGGGCGATGAGCGCTGACGCGAGAGCTGCGCCGCCCATGCCCAGCCGGGTTCGATTCATGAACACGATCACACTCCTCGTTCATTTCCCCGAGGCCGATCCTCGGGGAAATGTAATTTTTGCACGAAACTTCCACCACTCACGTGTCCATTTGTCCCAAAACGGTAACGAAGCGGGACTCGGGGCGCGTCCAGCAAAGCGCCGCCCTCAGCCCGCTCGAAATCCGGCCGTCCGGGCCGAGATCGTCGATGCCCGGAGTGAACAACAGCGTTTTCGCGCGAGTATCGGTTATCTCGGACTTCCGGAGCATGATGCGGCAGCGGTGCCGCCGATGAGTCCCATAGTGGTCATGCGGCAGGCCCCGACCACGCTGGTCGCGTCATCGGTGGCTCTCCAGCAAGGCGTCACCCGCGCCTCTCCAGCAAGACCAGCACCTCGGCATGCCGGGTATGCGGAAACATGTCAAAGAGCTGAGCCTGGCGCATGAGAAAGCCGGGCATCAGCTCCAGGTCAGCTACCAGAGAGTCGACGTTGCAGCTCGAGTAGAGCACCCGCCGAACCGTGGACTCGTTCAGCCACGCGCACAGCCGCACACCCAGGCCACGACGCGGTGGGTTGACCACCACGAGGTCGGGTGCCGGAGAGCCCCCAAGGGCGAACTCCGTCGCATCTCCCACCTCGAAATCGGCCGAGAGTCCGGCATCGGCCGCGCTCAGGCGGGCATCAGCCACCGCCGCTGCACTCGTCTCCACCCCTAGCACCCGACGCCCCGCCCGGGCAAGATGCAGGGCGAAACCGCCCACGCCGCAATACAGATCCCACATCACGTGTGGGTCGATGTCATCCGTCCATTCCTGCGCCTGCCGATACAGGGCCGCGGCGACCGCGGTATTGGTCTGGAAGAAGCTCTGCGGGCGCAACCGCAGGGTGCGGCCGTTGACGACCATCGGCAGTGTCGAGCGTTCAGAGAGCACGATCTCCTCGGCACCCTCGACCACGGCCTTGTGCTCGGGTTGAAGATTGACCGAAAGTACCGCGAGCTGCGGGATCGCCTGAACCAACGTGGCGCCATGTTTGCGCACGCGATCGAGTGACTCCCGAGAGCGCAACACGAATCGCACCATCAGCTCGCCCGACGGGGACTGCGTCACAAGAACGAACTTCAGCTCACCGCGGCGGTCTCGCACCGAGTACGGCGCGAGGCGCGCCTGTGTCACGAAATCTGCCAGCGCCGGCAACGCGGCCACGATTCCCGGTTCATGGAGGCCGCAGTCCCGTAGGTCCACTCCCCCGTCGACTGCGTCCACGATGCCGAGCCTGGGATGCGTCACCGTCCCACTGACCGCCATCTTCGCCCGGTTACGAAACCCGGACTCCGCACTCGGCACCGGCGCACACCAATGCGGGTCCCACTGGCGCAGCAAATCCACGCATCGGCGCTGCTTGGCGGCGAGCTGGTCGGCATAGGGTTGCCCCATCGCCGCACAGGACCGGCACCGGCCGGCATCGAAGGCAGGACAACGCACCGTGCCACCCTACGTCGCGAAGCCTGCAGCACGAACAGCCGATTGATGACGAGCCAATCGCACCCGGATCCGCGATCGATCCGGCGCGACCGGGACCCCCTTGGCCTGCACCTCAGGGAAGAATGGTGACCAGTGTTCCCAGCGGCAGTGCGTCGACAGCTTGGATAGCCTCCGCATCCAGCCGGATGCAGCCGTGGGAGACGGCTCCGCGTGCGGACTTCTGGTGGTGGATTCCGATGAGCCCGCCGACGCTCCCTTCGTAGGGTTCATCTGCCGCGGTGGCGTGCAGCGAGGTGAGTTGGATTTGGTACTCCGTCTGACCTTGCGCTGGGTCGAGATAACGGGCTTGTAGGTATCCCGTCACATTGGCGGGCGTGGGGGTCCCGTCAGCTCCGACTCCCACCGCGAAAGACCTCTGTGCGGCACTGGCATCGAAAATCGTCAACGTTTGCGCGGATGTGTCGATCACGACACGGGTGGAGATCGGTTTCCCCCCTTGGAGCGCTTCGGCACGGATCCACGCCGAAGTCTGCGCGGCCACCGGCCCGGAAGCGGAACCTGAACGTTGTGAGGGCAGTTCGCGGCGGGAAGGCGTGAGCACCAGAACCCATTCATCGCCGGTCGTCATGGCCACGACGGTCGTGGGTTCACCGAGGAAGTTCTTCGCGGGCAGTCGGGCAATGGCTCGGGAGCGATCCGCGCCGTAGAGCGCCGAATCCTTGGCGAGGGTGTAGGCGGTCGCTTTCGTGCGGGTGGTGTCCGAGTACGGCAGGAGCGCTGGAATAACCGCGTCGTAGGTCGCCGCCGGCAAGGCAGCGACCTCCTCATCGGAGAGTTCGGGCACGGTCACCGGCGCTTTGGCCGTGGATGAGTGCGGAGCCGGCGTGGCAGGCGGCCTCGAAGTATCGGGTTCCGCACACGCCGTCAAACCACCAGCACCGAGAACAGCGCCGATCGCCAAGAGAAGGCTGACCGGGAAATGAAGGCCGGGGACCCCGCGTCGGACGCGAGGCCCCCGGTTCGACATGGATGTCATGGATGAGGTCAGCCCGAGACGACCGGGAGGGAGAGGCCCGGGTTGCTCTTCGCGGGCGAGACCGCTGGGTCGTTCTTCGCAGGCGGGGTCGTCGGCGTGTCAGCCGGTGCTGGCTCAGCCACGTTGACGACACCGATGGTGACGGTCCCGTCAACCTCACACCCGAAGTCCGCGAGCGCGTACGTGTCGCCAGTGGCTTCTTCGCTGACGACGACGTCCGTGATCGTGATGGCCGGACCCTGCAGGGTGATGGTGTAGTCACCGGCGGTCGTCGTCGTATAGGACGGGAACGAAGCCGCGGTGGCGATGGTGAAAGGCGCCGAGGTAGCCGGCACCGGCGTGCTCGGCAGAGGGAAGCCAGATGCCGTCAACGACGTATTCGTACCAGCCGGATCAGCGACCGACGCCGTTACGTCAACGGCGCCCTCCATGGTGTCGTATCCGTACTGGTGGATCGTGTCGGTGACCGCGGCGGGAAGCTCAACCGAGATGTTGACTTCGGGGAAGAGTTCCTGGTTCGGGGTGATGTTGTCGGGCAGCACAACATCGACGGTGGTCGGGACGACGAAGGGAGCGCCGCTGTTGACGTTCCCTTGGGTGCAGATCACGTCGAACGTCTTGCTGACCGTCTGCGCCTGCGCGGATGTGGCCAGGCCAAAGGCGGACGCTGACACCACGGTGCCAACAGCGACGAGCGAGGCAATCGACCGCTTCGACAGGCACTTGGCCGAAGCGACATCTCGGGTAAACACGATCATGTTCCTCTTTCTAGGTAGGAGCGGTGCGGCCGGCCAATCGGCCCACAGCACTCGGCCGGTTGGCCCACTGCAGTGCACACGCCCCGGCGCGCCGGATCATGACGGTCATGGTGATCACTGTCGTGGAGATACTGTGTAGCCGTACGATTTCAGCCAGATCGTACACGTACGATGCGGCATTTCCGACACTGTTGCTACATCACCAGTCGGCACTCATCGGAAGTGGCGCCTGAACTTACGCGGCACTTCGCCCCAACCCTGAGAACTGCCAGCCGGCGGCCCGCCAGGCATTCGCATCGAGTTTGCCGCGGGCGTCTATGACTCGTGGTGTCGAGGTGTGCCCGGCCAACACAACCGGGTCGGCGCGCAAGAACTGCTCCCACTCAGTGAGGACGAGCAGAACATCGCTACCTTCGACCGCCTCCTCCGCCGAGGTCGTGAAGGTCAGGGTCGGGAACATCCGGCGCGCGGTGTCTCCCGCCTGTGGGTCGAAGACCGTGACCTGGGCACCGCGCAGGTGGAGCGCAGCCGCCACGTTCAGGGCAGGGGAATCGCGCACGTCGTCGGTCTGCGGCTTGAAGGCGGCGCCGAGCACTCCAATGCGGTGATTGAGCACCGAACCACCGCACGCCTCCAGAGCGAGTTGCACCACATGCATGCGCTGGGCCATGTTGATCTCGTCCACTTCCTGCAACAACACGGCAGCGTGGTTAGCGCCGAGTTCACGCGCTCGATGCATGAGTGCCCGGATGTCCTTCGGCAGGCAACCTCCGCCGAACCCAAGTCCGGCATCGAGAAACTGCCGGCCGATCCGGCCGTCATGGCCGAGCGCATCGGCCAGCACGGTCACATCCGCACCGGCCGCCTCGCAGACCGAAGCGATGGCGTTGATGAAGGAGATCTTGGTCGCCAGGAACGCATTCGCACTGACCTTGACCAACTCCGCCGTCGCAAGGTCGGCCGTGAGGAACGGCGCTCCCTCGGCGATGGGGCGAGCGTAGATCTCGCGCAGGATGCGTTCAGCGGTGGGACTCGTGCCACCCACGACGATCCGATCGGGGTGCAGTGTGTCCTCGATCGCTTTGCCCTCCCGGAGAAACTCCGGGTTCCACACCAGCTCTACCCGTAGGTCGATCGGCACCAGCGGCCGAATCAACTCGCGCAGCCGAGCCGCCGTGCCCACCGGCACCGTCGACTTGCCGACGATCAACGCATCGTGTGTGAGGTTCCGCGCGATAGCAGTCACAGCCGCCTCAACGAACGACAGGTCAGCGGCGTGGCTCGCCGGTCGCTGGGGTGTACCGACGCAGATAAAGTGCACATCGGCCTGCGCGACGGCCTCGCTCAGATCCGTGGTGAAGCGCAGCCGGCCGCTGTCGAGCTGCGCGGTCAGGAACTCATCGAGGCCCGGTTCGTAGAACGGCACCTTTCCGGCCTGCAGTGCGGCGATCTTGCCGCCGTCCGCATCGACACCGATGACCTGGAAACCAAGCGCCGCCATCGCGATCGCGTGCGTAGCGCCGAGGTAACCCGTGCCGATAACCGCGAGCCGATGGTGGGCACCATCGGTCGTCGTCGAGTTGGTACCGTCGGCTACCGATGCTGCGGCAGGGTGTGAGCGACCCATGATGCGTCTCCGATCGAAAGAGGTGGAGCTTCTGGGTCCGACAGCCGAAGCCGTCGGCGAAGGATCTGCCGATCGCCGGTCAGGGCTTGGGCAAGGGATCGAAACTGGATGCTGGAGCGTTCAGGCCGGTGCGGAAGGCCGCGAGCGTGTCGCTCCTGGAGTCGATCCTCCAGTCATTCGTCACGCGCTCACCGCCGGAAATCGTGGTGATCGCGAGATTGAACCAGACGAACCCGATCACGTCGGCATTCGCCGGACGCTGCAGGCCGGCGAAGAAATCCTTCACCCAGGCCGGCTTGTACCCGCCGACCTCGGAAGCCCCTACCTCGGCCAGGATGATCGGCTTATCGCTGACCGCGCGTAACTGCGTCAGAGTCTTCCCGTAGGTATAGTCGAAAGTCGGTCGGTAATCGGCACTGTACTGCGGGCGGCTATAGCCCGAAAGGCCCATCCAGTCGACATAGGCGTCGCCAGGGTACTGCGATCGCGTATATGCCAATGTCGCCCGTTCGCGGTACAGCTTGTTGACGATGTTCGGCCCCCAGACCCAGACGACGTACTTATTGGCACCCTCTTGTTCGAAGATGTCGTGCACATGCCGCCAGACCCGCACATAGTCACCCGGCTTGTTGCCATTGATGCCGTCGGACCATGGATACCAGGTCCCGTTCATCTCGTGATTCAGCCGGATACCCATCGGAAGCCCGAGATCAACAATATCTCGGGCGTACTTCCGTAAATAGTTGTCGTAACGGCCGGACAGAATCACGGCCGCGGTGTAATCGGGCTCGGTGGAGTCGTTGTTACCGGCCGCCAATGGCCGCGATTCCCACGTCATGATCGGCAGTTCGCCATGGCGCCATGAGCGCTCGACCGCATCGGGACGGAATTGGCCGTCCCAGCCTTGGAAGTAGCCGGTCAGAGTTGTGTTCCGCTGCGCTTTGGCCTCGACCGCATCGTAGGTGCCCCAGTTGAACGGTGCCTGTTCGGTGTAGAAGCCGAACCAGCGCGCGCCCCCGGCCGCCCCTGCCAGAATCTGCGCCTTGGTGGGGACGACCAAGGGCACCGGGACCGTCGGCTTCACGGGCGCCGCCACGGGGACCCGGATCACCTTGACCCGGGCGCGGGCTTGGGCCAGCTGCGCGCGTAGCTCCTCAGCGGCCTGTGCGGTCTGCGCGGTCTTCGCCCGGGCGTTGGCTGCCTCGTCCCGGGCCTGCGCGGCAGCCTGTTCGGCATGTGCCCGGGCTGCGCCGCGCTGCCGCGCGTTCTCGCGATCGGACACACCACGGGCCTGATCCGCCAACTCCTGCTCGGCGGCCGCCGCAGCCCGCTCCGCCGCGGCCTTCGTTTGCCCACGACGTAGGCCCTCCTCGCGCTCGGTCGCGGCCTTCGCGGCGATCCGGTTCTCCTCTGCACGCTCATTGGCATCCGCCAACTCCGAGCGCAGCCGCGCGTTCTCCGCTGCCAGCTGATCGGCATTGCTCCCCTCGGCGACAGCTCCGGGAGTGCGTGGGGACGTCCACACGAGCCCGCAGACGCCGGCCAAAGCCAGCACGAGGGCACCCGCCACCGCCCGCACACGCCAGGTGGTCATGCGGGCGATGGTGTCGGCGGCGAAGTTCAAGTCAGATGACGAATCAGACATACCAGAGCGCCTCGATTCCGAGGAGAAGGGCGGCGATTCCATACGGAACCGCCGCAAGCGGATTGAACCGCGGGAACCGCTGCCGAGGCGCGGCGAACGATCCCACCAGCGCTTCGCCGGCGGGGACCGAGCGGGCCGGCGCGGGCGCGGCCATTGCAGGTGCCGACGCCACCGTGGGGGCGACGGCAGCGGAGATATCGCCATCCCCGGCGGTGGACGGATCGCGGCGGGGTGCAGGGCACCCTCGGTCAACCACATCGGTCGGAGCAGTGGAACCGGCGAGCGCCTCCAATTCACGGAAGAGATCGTCGTCGGCGTGACCCGCGTAGGCCCCCTGCCGCGTACCCCACGGCGCGACATGCGCCATCCGCAAGAATCCGATCAGTCGGACCGGCATCAGGAAGAGCGTCGACACAATGATGAAGAACGGCAGTCGCAAGAAATCGGATGGGCGTTCACGCAGATGCCGGAACTGCCGAATTGCCATGGAGAGGACCGTCGACGCAATCATCAAGACAATGACCCACGCCCACCCTGAATGGCCGACGCTCTGCTCAAGGATTGCCTGATAGAGATTGATCCCCGTACCGCTGACCGCCCGATAGACCCACCCCAGCAGCGTGCCCACCAAAAGGAAGGGCAGCAGGATGTCGGCCAGGAAGAAGACCGCAAGCAGCGGGGCGTGGCTAATCATCCAAGGCGTCATCCGTAGCGTGTTGTACTGGCTTCCACGGGCCCACCGCAATTGTTGTCGATAGAGTTTCCGAATCTTCCGCGGGGCGTCGGTGTAGACGAGACTGGTGTACTGATAGACCGTGCGGTACCCCTCGCGCAATGTCAGATTCGTCAGAGTCCGGTCGTCGGAGACCTCCAAGAAGACACCCAGAAAACGCTGGGTCAGGAATGGCCCCATGACTCGCATCAGGATGTTTCTACGAAATGCGATCGTCCGCCCCGGCAGGCAACCGACCTGTCCGAGCACTGATTGCGCCGGCATCGAGTACAACGCCCTCGTGTTCTCCAGCCAATCCGCCCACCGCGTCACCCACGACCGTTCCGGCTCGAGAATACGCTGCCGAGTGGTGACACCACCCACGGTCGCGTCTGCGAACGGTTTGACGAGCTCCCGCAACGCATCCGGCGCCCAGACGGTATCCGAGTCCACAAGAACGGTCACCTCGCCGACGGACATTGAGGTACCGATCGACACCGCATGCCGTTTTCCGGGAACCGGGGTGTGTACCCACCGCACTTTCGGTGCGAATTCAGCGCTCACTCGCTCGAGGACTTCGTTCCGCGCGCCGTTGATGACGACGATCACCTCGCCGGGCCGCTGCTCGACAATGCGCCGCAGCACGTCCCGAAATAGCTCCTGGGGCTCGTCCACGACGGGAATCACGACGCTCGTCGTCACTTCGTAATCTGTGGTCACCGGCCGGTATCGCCGGGAGACCAGCACTTTTACGAGCCACAGCAGCCAGATCAGGGTGGAGAACACCGCGAACAGGTAGAGCTCACGCTGATCGTCGAGCATGTGGCGCAGTTGCAGGAGGAAGATGAACACAGGCTGCCCCTGGGTTCTCGCGCGCATGCATCCAGGGCGCAGTCAGGTGTCTGACGACTACCCAGTGTGGCCGGACCATACGCGATCGCCAGATGGTGAACCCATCTTGGCGTCCCTACCGCACCCCGTGGTCCCGAGGGCGGCACTGGTTCCGCTAGCCAACGTAGGCCGGGATGCGGATGCGCGAAACCCGAACGGCCAAAGTTCACGCAGGATCTACCTACCGGGGACTCATCCGGCCCCATACCCGGGCACGTAGGCGAGCCCCGGCACCGGCCATGACCAGCGCCGAGGCTCGTGAATGCTCACACGTCCGAGTTGTCCCCGACCTTGTGGACCAGAATCGAGTTGGTGGATCCCGAGACGCCGACCGGTGCACCGGATACGACAACGATGAGGTCGCCGACTTCAGCCAGGCTATTGGCCTGGAGCGTCGCGTCCACCTGGCCGACCATCGCGTCGATACTCGCCACCTGCGGCACCTCGTAGGTCTGGGTGCCCCACGTCAGTGACAACGCGTTGCGCACCGACTCGCGCGGGGTGAAAGCCAACAGCGGGATGTCGGAGCGCAGCCGGGCGACCCGACGCGCCGCATCGCCGGAATGGGTGAAGGTGACCAAGTACTTCACCCCGAGCCGTTCACCGATCTCGGCCGCCGCACGCGTGATCGCACCCCCACGGGTGTGCGGGGTAGTCCCGAGTGGCGCTATCCGCTCCCGGCCGAGCTTCTCGGTCGACTGGATGATGCGTGCCATCGTGCGGACGGTCTCGATGGGGTACTCCCCCACGCTGGTCTCACCGGAGAGCATCACCGCGTCGGCACCGTCGAGCACCGCGTTCGCACAGTCCGACGCCTCGGCGCGGGTCGGCCGCGGCGAGGAGATCATCGACTCCAGCACCTGGGTCGCGACGATGACCGGCTTGGCGTGCCGGCGGGCGAGTTCCACGGCCCGCTTCTGCACCAGCGGAACCTGCTCCAGCGGCAACTCCACACCAAGGTCACCACGGGCCACCATGATCCCGTCGAAAGCACGCACCACCTCCGCGAGGTTGTCCACCGCCTGCGGCTTCTCGATCTTGGCGATCACCGGCAGGACACGACCCTCGTCGTCCATGATGCGCCGCACGTCGTCGTAATCGGCCGCAGACCGGACGAAGGACAGCGCAATGAAGTCAGCCCCCAACCGGATCGCCCAGCGTAGATCCTCGACGTCCTTCTCCGACAAAGCCGGCACCGATACCGCGACGCCCGGCAGGTTCAGCCCCTTGTTGTTGGAGACCGGTCCCGGCACCTCCACCCGGGTCACGACCCGCGGACCCTCCACCGCCGTGATGCGCACCAGGACCCGGCCATCGTCAATCAGAATCGGGTCGCCGACCCGCGCGTCGCCCGGCAAGCCCTTGTACGTGGTCGACACCAACTGGGGCGTACCCACCACGTCCTCCGTGGTGATAGTGAAGATGTCACCCTCGTTCAACCAGTGTTTGGTGTCGTTGGCGAACCGGCCGAGACGGATCTTCGGACCCTGCAGGTCCACCAGGACCGCAACCGCGCGACCCGATGCCTCGGCGGCATCGCGAACGTGCCGGTAGACGATCTCGTGTTCCGCGGCATCACCGTGGCTCCGGTTGATCCGGGCCACATCCATACCGGCATCGACGAGCTTTTGGATCTGCTCGTAGGATTCCGTCGCCGGTCCGATGGTGCACACAATCTTGGCTCTGCGCATAACTCCAACCTAGATCCCGTACCCGGAAAAAGCCGGGCATCAGTGGGTTCGCCTCTGGTCGAACCCACCCGAACGTTCCGACGTCACCTCGGCGCCGGAATGGCTGACCCCCGTGCTCAAGCCCGGAGGGCCACTGTCGACGCCTGGATCGGCGCCGGCAGTTCAGTGTTTCCTTGCAGATAGGCGTCGACCGCTGCCGCCGCGGCCCGCCCCTCCGCGATCGCCCACACGATCAACGACTGCCCTCGCCCCGCATCACCGGCGACGAACACTCCATCGGCCGCGGTCGCGAAGTCATCCGCACGGGCAATCAGACCACGTTCGGATAGTGACAGCGAAACCTGAGCTGTCAGCGTGTCGGTCTCCGGACCGACGAACCCCATGGCGATCAACACCAAATCCACCGGGATGGCGGTCTCGGTGCCTGATCGCGGAACTCGGCGGCCGTCGGGCAAGTACTCGGTCTCAGCCACGATCAGGGCACTGACCCGGCCGTCCCGCTCCTCGAAGCGCACGGTCGAGGCCAGGTAGTCTCGTTCGCCGCCTTCCTCGTGCGAGGACGAGACTTCGAAGATCAACGGGTCGGTCGGCCACGGCTGATGTGCCGGACGCTCCAGCGGAGGCTTACGCCCGATGGCCAATGTGGTCACACTCACCGCACCCTGTCGCAGGGCTGTGCCCACACAGTCCGAACCGGTGTCACCACCGCCGATGACGACGACGTGCTTGCCCGCAGCATCGATCTGCTCATCGACGTATCCGCCAGCAGCCACCACATTCGCCTGCGGCAGGTAGTCCATCGCAAAATGGATACCGTCCAGTTCCCGGCCAGGTACCTCAAGGTCACGCGGGACGGTGGCACCGGTGGCTATCACGACGGCGTCATATCGAGCACGCAGGTCAGACCACGTGATGTCGGTGCCGATGTCGACGCCCGGCCGGAACCGCGTCCCCTCGGCCGCCATCTGCTCGATGCGCCGGTCTATATGCCGCTTCTCCAGCTTGAAGTCGGGGATCCCGTACCGCAGTAGCCCACCGATCGCGTCGTCGCGTTCGAAGACCGCCACCGTGTGACCGGCACGAGTCAGTTGTTGTGCCGCGGCCAGCCCGGCCGGACCGGAACCCACCACGGCCACTGTCGAACCGGTCAGCCTATGCGGGACCTGGGGGGTCACGAATCCTCGGAGGAACGCCTCGTCGATGATCGAGACCTCGACGTTCTTGATCGTCACCGGGGGCTGGTTGATCCCCAGGACGCAGGAGGACTCACAGGGCGCCGGGCAGACTCGGCCAGTGAACTCCGGGAAGTTGTTGGTGGCGTGTAGCCGCTCAATAGCATCCGCCCACTGGCCCCGCCAAACGAGGTCGTTCCACTCGGGGATCAGGTTCCCCAGCGGACACCCGTGATGACAGAACGGGATGCCGCAATTCATGCACCGACCGGCTTGATCGTGCAGGAAGGGCTGCCCGGCGGCCAACTGCTCGTGGACGTCCTTCCAGTCGAGCAGCCGCACCTCGACGGGCCGGTTGGGCGGCAGCTCCCGCCGTCGTACTTTGAGGAATCCGCGTGGGTCAGCCACGAGCCATCTCCATAATCCGGTCCCAGACTCCCGGGACGGTGGGGTCGAGCCCTTCGTTCTCGGCACGGCCCAGCGCAGCGCGCATTCTTGCGAAGTCTTCGGGCAAGATGCGCGTGAACCGCTCGCGCGCGGCATCGAAGTCGGCCATCAGCTCTGCGGCCAACGGAGAATCGGTCTCCTGGTGGTGCCGGGCGATCAACTCCGCGACGACGCGTGCGTCCTCGTCGTCGAGCGGAGCGAGGCCGAGTTCCCCGGAGCTACGCCCGGCACTGTTGACCTGCTCGGGCCGCAGGTCGAGCACATAGGCCACCCCACCGGACATGCCGGCCGCGAAGTTCCGCCCCGTGGGTCCGAGAACTACGACCGTCCCGCCGGTCATGTACTCGCAGCCGTGGTCCCCCAATCCCTCGACCACAAGCGTCGCGCCTGAGTTGCGGACCGCGAAGCGTTCCCCGACTCGGCCGCGCAGGAACACTTCCCCGGAGGTGGCGCCGTAGCCCACGACGTTCCCGGCCACCACGTTGCCCGACCCGCTGAGCACCGCACTGCGATCGGGTCGTACCACGATGCGGCCACCCGACAAGCCCTTGGCCACATAGTCGTTGGCGTCACCGAAGAGCCGGAGTGTGATTCCTCGCGGCAGGAAAGCGCCCAGGGACTGGCCGGCCGAACCCGTGAGCGTGATGTCGATGGTGCCGTCGGGCAGTCCCTGTGCCCGATAACGCTTGGTGACCTCATGGCCGAGCATCGTGCCGACGGTCCGGTTGACGTTGCGGACCGGCACGTCGATGACGACCGGGTCCCCGCGTTCCAGCGCCGGGGCGGCGAGTTCGATCAGGTGCTTGTCCAACGCCTTCGACAGCCCGTGGTCCTGCACCGTCGTGTTCCGCAGCGCGGACTCGCCGATCGGCTCGGGCCGCATCAGCAAAGGCCGCAGATCCAGCCCCTGCGCCTTCCAGTGGGAAACCGCCGCTCGGACATCCAGTCGCTGAACCTGACCGATCGCCTCCGCCATCGTCCGGTAACCCAACCGGGCCAGATGCTCGCGAACCTCCTCGGCGATGTACTCGAAGAAGGTCATCACGAACTCCGGCTTACCGGTGAACCGCGCACGCAGCTCCGGGTTCTGGGTCGCTACACCCACCGGACAGGTGTCCAGGTGACAAGCACGCATCATGACGCAGCCGGACACCACCATCGGTGCGGTCGCGAAGCCGAACTCCTCCGCGCCGATGAGGGCGGCGATCATCACATCACGGCCGGTCTTGAGCTGGCCGTCCACCTGCACGACGATCCGGTCCCGCAGATCGTTGAGCACTAACGTCTGCTGGGTCTCCGCCAAGCCGAGTTCCCACGGCGTGCCCGCGTGTTTGAGCGACGTCAGCGGGCTCGCCCCGGTACCGCCGTCGTGACCCGAGATGAGCACGACATCCGCGTGGGATTTGGAGACGCCGGCCGCGATCGTCCCCACCCCGAACTCGGAGACTAGTTTGACGTGGATGCGCGCCGCCGGGTTCGCGTTCTTCAGGTCGTGGACGAGTTGGGCCAAGTCCTCGATCGAGTAGATGTCGTGGTGCGGCGGCGGCGAGATCAGCCCGACCCCGGGGGTCGAATGCCTGGTCCGGGCCACCCACGGGTACACCTTGTTGCCCGGCAGCTGGCCGCCCTCGCCCGGTTTGGCGCCCTGGGCCAGCTTGATCTGGATGTCGTCCGCAGTGGTCAGGTACTCACTGGTCACACCGAACCGGCCGGAGGCTACCTGCTTGACCCGCGAGCGCCGCTCCGGGTCGTATAGGCGCGCGGGATCCTCACCACCCTCGCCGGTATTCGACCGCCCGCCCAGGCGGTTCATGGCGATGGCGAGCGTCTCATGTGCCTCCGCCGAGATCGAACCGTAGGACATGGCCCCGGTGTTGAACCGCGCGATGATCGCGCTGATCGGCTCCACCTCGTCCAAGGGGACGGCCGGCCGCTCCCCTTCGCGGAAGTTCAGCAGCCCGCGCAGCGTCATCAGCCTGTTGGACTGGTCGTTGACGCGGTCGGTGTACTCGCGGAAGACGTCGAATCGGCGTTCGCGGGTGGCGTGTTGCAGTCGGAACACGGTCTCAGGATCGAAGAGGTGTTCCTCGCCCTCCCGCCGCCACTGGTACTCCCCGCCCGTGACGAGCCGGACATGGGGCTGGTGGTTGCCCGAGGACGGATACGCCTCCGCGTGCCGGGCAGCAACCTCGGCCGCGATCACATCGAGGCCGACGCCGCCCAACCGTGAGGTGGTACCGGCGAAGTAGTCCCCGACCAGCTCGTGCGAGAGCCCGACCGCCTCGAAGGTCTGCGCACCCCGGTAGGAGGCGATGGTGGAGATCCCCATCTTGCTCATCACCTTGAGCACGCCCTTGCCGAGCGCCGAGATCAGATTGGCGACAGCCTGCTCCGGGCCGACATCGAGGTAACCGCGGCGGGCCAGGTCCTCGACACTTTCCATGGCCAGATACGGGTTCACCGCCGCCGCGCCGTAACCGATCAACAAGGCGACGTGATGGACCTCGCGCAGGTCGCCGGCCTCGACGACGAGAGAGACCTGCGTCCTGGTGTGTCGCCTGAGCAGGTGATGGTGCACCGCCGAGAGCAGCAACAAGGATGGGATCGGGGCCAGATCGGAATCCGAGTCACGATCCGAGAGCACCAGGAAGCTGGCGCCGGTTGCCACGTGTTCGTCGACCTCGGCGAAGATCTCCTCGAGACGTTCCAGCAGCGCCGTCCCACCGCCGGCGACAGCGTAGAGACCGCGAATCGTCACCGACCGGAAGATGCCGGTCAGCGCTGGGTCGCGGTCGACGCGGATGATCTTGGCCAACTGATCATTGTCGAGCACCGGGAACGGCAAGACAAGTTTGCGTGCATGATCGGGAGAATCGACCAACAGGTTCGGCTCGGGTCCGATAGCGCCCCCGATGGAGGTCACCAGATCCTCCCGGATCGCGTCCAGCGGCGGATTGGTGACCTGGGCGAACATCTGGGTGAAATAGTCGAAGAGCAGCCTGGGCCGTGAGGACAACACTGCGACCGGAGTATCGGAGCCCATGGCTCCCAGCGGCTCGGCACCGGTGTTGGCCATCGGCGTCAAGATCACCGACAACTCTTCCTCGGTGTACCCGAAGGCGCGTTGACGGCGTCGGACCGACGCCGGTGAGTGCGCGATGTGCTCACGCTCGGGCAGCTGATCCAGGTAGATCGCGTTCTCCGCGACCCAGCCGGCGTAGGGCCGGCGGGCAGCGACCGTCGTCTTGATCTCGACGTCCTCGATGATCCGGCCCTGTTCGGTGTCCACGAGGAACATCCGGCCCGGTTCGAGCCGCCCCTTGCGCACGATGGTCGCCGGGTCGAGGTCCAGCACACCCGCCTCGGAGGCGAGCACCACGAGGCCGTCCTCCGTGACCCAGTACCGCCCCGGCCGCAACCCGTTGCGGTCGAGGACTGCGCCGATCAGCGTGCCGTCGGTGAAATGCAGGCAGGCGGGGCCGTCCCAGGGCTCCATCAGAGTCGAGTGGTACTCGTAGAAGGCTCGCAGCTCCGGGTCCATCCCGGGGTGCTTCTCCCACGCCTCCGGAATCATCATCAGCACGGCATGTGGCAGCGAGCGTCCGGACAGGTGCAACAACTCCAGCACCTCGTCGAAGCTCGCCGAGTCGCTCGACCCCGGCGTGCAGACCGGCATGAGCGGACCGAGATCGCCGAGCTGTTCACTGGCGAGCATCCCCTGCCGGGCCGCCATCCAGTTCCGGTTCCCCCGCACGGTGTTGATCTCCCCGTTGTGCGCGATCAGCCGGAACGGCTGGGCCAGCGGCCATGACGGGAAGGTGTTGGTGGAGAACCGCGAGTGCACCAGCGCGAGTTCACTCGCGTACCTGGGATCTGACAGGTCCGGGAAGAACGGCTCGAGCTGCGCCGTGGTCAGCATCCCCTTGTAGGTGATCGTGCGGGCCGAGAGTGAGGCAAAGAAAACGCCGAACTCGTTCTCGGCCCGTTTGCGCAGGCGGTAGGCCCGCCGATCCAAATCGATACCGGCGAGTTCCCGGGACGGATCCGCCACGACCACTTGCCGGAAGGTCGGCATCGAGGCACGCGCACTTGGTCCGACCAGGCCCTCGGTCACAGGAACCTCGCGCCACGCGAGAATGTCGAGCTTCTCCTCCGTGGCCAGGCTCTCGACGGCAGTGACAGCCTTGGCGCAGTCGTCCGGGTCCTGCGGCAGGAAGGCCATCCCGATGGCGTAGTGCCCGGGCGGTGGCAGCTCGGCATCGATGACGTCGCGGACAAAGGCATCCGGGATCTGCGTCAAGATGCCGACGCCGTCGCCGGTGTTCTCCTCGGCGCCCACCGCCCCCCGGTGGTCGAGGTTGAGCAGCGCGGTCAGCCCAGCATCAACGATGTCACGACCGGGTGTCCCGCGCAGCGTCGCCACAAAGGCGACACCGCAAGCGTCGTGTTCGGCAGCCGGATCGTAGAGCCCCTGAGCGGCAGGTGCGGCGGCGGGATATTGCGGGGTCATCGTCACCGTCCTCACGGGAGCCCGTTCGGGCATCGAATTGCGGAATGTGGGACGCCTACGGCCCAGGACGAGTTCCGCTGGTCCACCACCGGTAGGCGTTGGCAGCCGGAGACTACGGTTCGTCGGCACCCGAGGTGCCGGCCTTCGCCGGCTCCTCGGAGTCGAGTGCTGGTGAGCTCTCGCGACCGGGGTGTCGACGTCCCACCACGATAAACGCAATCGCAGCACCGGCGCCGACCAGGATCGACGTCCAGACGTTGAGGCGGACCCCGAGCACGATATGCGCTTCATCGATGCGCAGCATCTCGATCCACAAACGTCCGACGGTGTAGATCACCACATACAGCCAGAATACGCGGCCGTGACCGAGCCGGAATCGGCGGTCGATCAGGATCAATGCGATCGCGCCCAGGGTGTTCCACACGATCTCGTAGAGGAAGGTCGGGTGGAACAGCGTGCCAACCGGGTAACTCTGCGCGACGGTGATCGCATCATCGACCCGCAAGCCCCAGGGCAATGTCGTCGGACCGCCGAAGAGTTCCTGGTTGAACCAGTTCCCGAGCCGACCGACCGCCTGTGCGAGGAGAAGGCCGGGGGCCAGGCAGTCGGCAAAGACGGCAAAAGCCACACGCTGGCGTCGACAGCCGATGTATGCGCCTACCGCACCCAAGGCGATCGCACCCCAGATACCGAGTCCGCCCTCCCAGATGTACAGCGCCCGGACAGGATTGCCCTCCGCGCCCCAGTAAGGTTCGGGAGTCGTGATCACGTGGTAGAGCCGACCACCGATGATGCCGAAGGGAACGGCCCAGAACGAGATCTCGAGAACGTCGTCGGCGACTCCCCCGCGGGCCACCCATCGCCGGCGGGTGAGCCACAGGGCGACACCGATCCCCGCAAGGATCGCCAATGCGTAGGCGCGGATGGGAAACGGTCCCAGATACCACGTGTGCGCGGACGGGCTCGGAATCGCGTAGGCGAGCGGCACTCCCCCGGCGATCACGCCTCACCTGCCGGTACGCCGCCCGCGACCTGGCCGGGCACGGTCACCACAGGGCGATCCGCCGACCGCACCCCGGCGGCGATGGACTCACCGACGCCGCGTAGGGCACGTAGCTGATCGAGCCACGGCTCATCGCCCAGCATCGTGCGCACGAACGCCGAACCCACGATCACACCGTCGGCATAGGACGCGACTTCCGCGGCCTGTGCGCCGGTCGAGACCCCCAGCCCGACACAAACACGTTCCGCCCCGGCGGCACGGGTCCGCGCGACCAGTTCGGCCGCTCGGCCACCCACCTGGGTCCGCGCCCCGGTCACCCCCATGGTCGATGCCGCGTAGACGAAACCGCGCGTCGCGGACGCCGTCAACACCAACCTTTCGTCGGTGGAACTCGGGGCGACCAGGAAGACCCGATCCAGGTCGTAGCGAGTAGCCGCCTCGATCCACTCGCCCGCCTCGTCCGGAATCAGGTCCGCGGTGATCAGCCCGGCGCCACCAGCCGCGTCCAGATCACGGGCGAAGGAGTCGACGCCATACCGCAGGACCGGGTTGTAGTAGGTCATGACAAGCACCCGGACACCGGTGGCTGCGACCTTCTGAACAGCCTCGAAAACATCGGCAACGTGCACGCCGCCAGCCAGTGCGGCCTCAGCGGCCCGCTGAATGGTCGGTCCGTCCAGCACAGGATCGGTGTACGGGATGCCGAGCTCGATGATGTCGACTCCGCAGTCCACGAGGGCGCGCGCTGCCTCGACAGAACGATCAAGGGTCGGGAAACCCACGGGCAGATAGCCGATCAAGGTCGCCCGGCCGGCGGCCCGCAGCTCGTCGATCCGATGGCCGGTCCGCATGGCGGTGGCACTCACAGGTCTCCCTCCACCGCGGCAGGATCGTCTGCCGCGTCCTCGTCCACTAGGCCGAACCATCGGGCAGCCGTACCCACGTCCTTATCCCCGCGGCCTGACAGGTTCACCAGAATCACAGGTGGCTCGCCGCCGCTCGCGGCAGCCGTTGCACCGATCCGCAGCGCCCCCGCCAGCGCATGGGCCGACTCGATGGCCGGGATAATCCCCTCGGTGCGACACAGCAGGCTGAAGGCGGACATCGCCTCGTCGTCGGTCACTGGTTCATAAGTCACCCGGCCGATGTCGTGCAGCCAGGCGTGGATCGGCCCGACGCTCGGATAGTCCAGGCCGGCCGAGATCGAGTGGCTCGGTAGCGTCTGCCCGTCGGCGTCCTGCAGCAGATAGGACCGGGCACCGTGCAGCACGCCCGGCACCCCGCCCGAGAACCGCGCCGAATGCCGACCGCTGGCCACGCCTTCGCCCCCGCCCTCGAAACCGTAGAGCGCCACCGTCGGGTCATCCAGGAAAGCACTGAAAACGCCCAGGGCATTGGACCCACCGCCGACGCAGGCGGCGACGACATCCGGGAGCCGTCCCACGCGCTCCAAGATCTGTTCCTTCGCCTCGGCACCGATGACCTGGTGGAACTCGCGAACCATCTCAGGGAACGGATGCGGACCGGTGACCGTCCCCAGCAGGTAGTGGGTGGTGTCCACGTTCGCGACCCAGTCGCGCAACGCCTCGTTGATCGCGTCCTTGAGGGTACGGGCCCCAATGGTCACCGGGACGACCTGCGCCCCGAGCAGGCGCATCCTGGCGACGTTCAGCGCCTGTCGCCGGGTGTCTTCCTCGCCCATGTCGACGACGCATTCAAGATCCAGGAGCGCTGCCGCGGTCGCGGTCGCGACCCCGTGCTGACCAGCGCCGGTCTCAGCGATCACCCTGGTCTTGCCCATACGTTTGACCAGCAATGCCTGACCCAAGACGTTATTGATCTTGTGGGAGCCGGTGTGGTTCAGATCCTCGCGTTTGAGGAAGACACGGGCGTTCCCGGCGTGTTCGGCGAACCTAGGGACCTCAGTCAGCGGACTCGGCCGGCCGGTGTAGTCCCGCTGCAATCGCGCCAATTCGGTAGCGAATGATGGATCCGCCTGCGATTTGCGGAACTCGACTTCCAGTTCATCAAGTGCCGCGATCAAGGCCTCGGGCACGAACCGCCCGCCGAAATCGCCGAAGTACGGTCCGCGCTGGGAGGCCAGAGTGCGCGAGGGTGGCGTCGGTGTCAATGCGGGCACGAGGCGCCTCCTGGGTCGGGACTAGAACGCGGTCAGGGGCGCACTGACCACAACGAGGGATGAGCGCCCGCAGCCACGAGGCTGGCGACCATCGCCCGTGGCGACTCGGTCGTCACCAGGGCCTCTCCGACGAGTACGGCGTGCGCGCCGGACCGTGCGTAGTCCATCACGTCATGGGATTGACGCACGCCAGACTCCGCCACGCGGACGATCTCGTCGGGAATCGCCGGGGCCAACCGGGCGAATGTAGTCCGGTCGACCTCCAGCGTCGCCAGGTTCCGCGCGTTGACCCCGATCACCCGGGCACCGGCATCCAGTGCCCGCGCGACCTCATCGAGGGTGTGTACCTCGACCAAGGCCGTCATCCCCAGGGAATGCACACGTTCGACCAGCGAGGTCAGCACCGTCTGCGGCAGCGCGGCGACGATCAGCAGGACGATGTCCGCGCCATGAGCACGCGCCTCCCACACCTGGTAGGGGGTGACGATGAAGTCCTTGCGCAGCACAGGCACCTCAACGCTCGCACGCACCGCATCGAGGTCTTCCAGGCTGCCACCGAACCGCCGCTCCTCGGTCAGCACCGAAATGGCCGTCGCCCCGCCGGCCTCGTAGTCGGCGGCGAGCACCGCGGGGTCGCTGATGGGCGCCAACGCACCGCGGCTCGGGCTTGCGCGCTTGACTTCTGCGATCACGGCGACCGCGTCGTCGGCCTTGAGGCGACTGATGCACTCCACCGCCCCGGGGATCCGGGACGCGCGCTCCTTCAGGTCGGCCAGCGAGACCCTCGCCTCCCTGACCGCGAGATCCTCGCGAACGCCGGCGACGATGTCATCCAGAACCGTCATCGTGTCTACTCCCGCGATCGGAACCTCGCGCACGGCTCGCGCTGCGCACGCGGGACCAGGCTGGTCCCTCACCCCTGCCGTTCCTGGCGCACGGGTTAACTGTCATCGTAGGGCCGCTCGGCACTCCGCTCGACATCGATGCCAGGTAGCGAGACCTTCATCCCTCGTGACCTGGACGGATGCTCTCAGGCTCCATCGCGTCTTGCGGACCGGGCGCCGAACCTGCGGCAGTCCTCAACCAGCAACCGGACCCAACCACGGGGTCAGTGCCGGAATATTGCGCAGAACGCCGAAGAGCAGGAGAGCAGCACCGAAACTCCACGCCGTCCATGGACGGATCCGCGGCAGCCGATCCCCCCTCCACGAGCGCGCGAGCCACCACATCCACCAAACCACCAGGGCAGGCACGAGCACCACCCACACCGGGTTCATCGCCCAGGCGGCTGCGATGTCGAAGTGCCCCAAATCGTGGGTGGCCCGCAGGACGCCACACGCGGGGCAGGCGAGCCCCGTGAGAACTCGGAGCGGACAGGCGGGAAAGTGACCGGGGGTGTTCGGGTCGCCGATGATCACGAACGCAAGCCCCACCGCCACCACACCGCCGAGAACGAGCGGCGCAGTCGACGCGCCAAGGCGCTGCGACCAGCCAGGCTGCCCGCTGGGCATCGCAGGAGGGGACTCAGCGAGCGACAGACTTTTGTCCATACCCCATATTGCGAAGCACATAGCCTGCGACCAGGCTGGCGAAAACCACAAACAGGCCCGCGATGAAGAGCCACGTCTGCTCGACGGCGACGCCGAGACCGGCGATCGCTGCGCCGACCATGACACCGGCCATGGCAAGCCACGCAGCCAAGGTATGGCCGTGATTGGCGGGTGGAGCACTCAAGGGGACCTGCACGATCTCGGTCTGGTTCTCGGCCATGGGTCGGTTGCCTTTCCTCAGGGACACCCCAGCCTATCGGACAGTCGCGGTCACCAGGCATGTAGCGCACGTCAACTAGGGTCTTCGCCGCGGCTGAGCGCGTCCCACGCATCATGATCATCGAACCCGCCGGGCGAGGCCGCCGACTCCCGGTGACCTGAAGCCGACCCACCGAGGGACCGGCTTGGCAGGTCATGACGACCGCCACGGACGGCCCACCGCCCCGAGCCACTGGCCGCCCACCCCGCGAAGACCGCGGTCAACGCTCCCAGGCCGATGACGAGCCAGCTGAACGGGGTAATGGTCACCGACGAGGACAGCACCGTGACCCCGGTGGCATCAGCCGCTGACGACAAGGCAGACGGCTCAGGGTCGGCCACGACAGCGCCGGCGGAAACCGCGACGGCCACGCCAGCAATCACAGCGGAGCCCAGCACGAACCATCGCCCGATCCGACCCACCAAAGCCAGGGCGACGCCACAGGTGAGCACCACCAGGGCGGCCGCGCCGACCAGTGGTGCGGCCTGGGAACCCGTCACGGCGACGGCCACCTCGGCGGCGAGCGGCGTCGATCCGGTCGTTCGCAGCCACGGTGCCGCTCCGCCCGCCAAAGTTCCGGCACCCAGGACCAACAGCGCCCAGGTCGCTGTCCTCCTCTGGGGGGTGCGCCAGCCCTTCACCGACGATGGGCGGTCGTCAGTCACGACAGGGATCGCAATCGAGCAGCGAGCTGAACGGCCCGCACGGCGGCTGCGGCCTTGTTCCGCGACTCCTGGTACTCCGCCGCTGGGACCGAGTCGGCGACGATCCCCCCGCCTGCTTGGACACTCGCTCGACCATCGCGGATCAAGGCGGTCCGGATCGCGATGGCCATGTCCATATTGCCGCAAAAGTCGAAGTAGCCGACCGTACCGCCGTAGATTCCTCTGGTGGCCGGCTCAAGTTCGTCGATCAGCGCGATGGCACGAGGCTTCGGGGCACCTGAGAGGGTACCGGCCGGGAAGGTCGCCCGAAAGGCATCCAGCGCGCGTGCCTCCGGACGCAGTCGGCCGACCACGGTGGAACACAGATGCATGACGTGGCTGAAGCGCCGGGTATCCATGAACTCAACCACCTCCACCGAGGCAGGGTCACAGACCTTGGCGAGGTCGTTTCGCGACAGGTCGACGAGCATGAGGTGTTCAGCCCGTTCCTTCGGGTCGGCCAGCAGTTCGGCACCGAGTCGCGCGTCCTCCTCCGCGTTTTGCCCCCTCGGCCGGGAACCAGCGATCGGGAACGTGACCACATTCCCGTCGTCGACCTTGACCAACGTCTCCGGACTCGATCCGACGACCGAAAAATCGTTCCCCTGCGCATCCTGGAGCTGGAAGCAGTACATATACGGGCTCGGGTTGATGGTTCGCAACGCTCGGTAGACCTCGAGCGGCGGTGCCGGGCAGTCCAGGTCAAGCCGCTGGGAGAGCACCACCTGGAAGACCTCGCCGTCGCGGATCGCTTCCTTCCCAGCCACGACCGCGGCCTCGAACTCCGCGCGGGTGGAGCGGAACACCATCTGGGGCTCTGGGGACTGCGCGAGCACCGTCACCGCCGGGGGTGCGCCGGTGACCAGCGCGGCCTGCATGCCATCGAGCCGCCGGACCGCATCCGCATACGCCTCATCGACCCGCTCGTCCGTGTTGTCGAAGTTGATGGCGTTCGCCACCAGCCACACCGTCCCCTCGCTGTGGTCCACGATCGCGAGGTCGGTCGCCAGGCACAAAGTCAGCTCGGGCACACCGAGTTCATCCGGCGATTTGGCGACTAGCGTGGGCTCCCAATGCCGGATCGTGTCCCATCCCACGGCACCGACCAACCCGCCCGTGAGCGGGGGAAGGCCCGGAATCTGCTGGGTCCGCAACGCGCCCAGGGTGGCCTCCAGTACCTGCATGACGTCACCATCAATGGGTACACCGGCCGGCACATCTCCCCGCCAGACGGCCGCCCCACCGGTGGACGTCAACATCGCACGGGAGGCGACACCGACGAAGGAATAACGGGCCCAGTGGCCATCGGCCTCGGCCGACTCCAGGATGAAGGTGCCCAGACGTCCGTTCGCCAGGCTGCGGTAGAGCCCCACCGGCGTCACATCGTCGGCGAGGAATCGGCGCACCACGGGAATGACTCGGCGGGTCTCGGCCAGCTCGTGAAACGTCTGCGACTCAGGCCAGGTCTGCCCCCAGTCAGGTGACACCTCAAGGGCACCCATCAGCGTTCACCCCCGTTCGCCAGCGGACGCTGCCCCACGACCGCGCCCAGATCGCCACCGGCCTCGAAACACGTCCGGGCGCCCGTGTGACAAGCGGCGCCGACTTGGTCGACGCGCACGAGCAGCGCATCCCCGTCGCAGTCCACCGCGACGGACCGCACGTACTGCGCGTGACCCGAGGTGTCCCCCTTGCGCCAGTACTCCTGGCGGGAGCGACTGTAGAAGGTCACCCGACCGGAGGTCAGCGTCCGGCACAGTGCCTCGTCGTCCATCCACCCGAGCATGAGCACCTCCCCGGAGTCGTGCTGTTGGACGATCGCGGCGACAAGTCCGGCGTCGTCTCGTTTGAGGAGTTGCGCCACCTCGGGCGGCAACGACTGCGGGACTGGAGCGTTTGCGGTCACCTGTGAATCCTGCCAGAAAGCCGCCGCGCCGCGTTCGCGGCAGGGTCAGTGCGTCTGCGCCACCCACGCCGCGTACATCCGGGCATAGTGCCCCCCGGCTTCGATCAACTCGTGGTGCGTACCGACCTCGGCGATCCGGCCGGTCTCGACCACGACCACTAAATCCGCCATCTCGGCGGTCGACATCCGGTGCGCGATGGTGATCGTGGAGCGGCCCGCGGTAAGCGGTGCCAGAGCCCGCGCGACCCGCACCTCGGTCGCGGGGTCCACGGCCGAGCTAGCCTCGTCCAGGACGAGCAGATCCGGTTGCGACACGAAGGCCCGCAGAAGCGCGACCAGCTGGCGCTCCCCGGCGGACATCGCCTCACCCCGCTGACCGACCGGCGTGTCCAGGCCCAGCGGCAGATCGTCGACCCAATCACTCAACCCCACTCGGGCGACCGCGGCCGCCACCGTGGGCCGTGGATCACCATCGGTCCGCACGCCATAGGCCACGTTCTCCAGGATCGTGCCGTCGAATAAGAAGCCCTCCTGCGGCACCAACACGACGCGCTCACGCAGACTCGCGCCGGTCAGTTCGCGCACGTCCACGCCGTCGAGCAGCACGCGCCCGGCGGTCGGATCGAAGAGGCGGGTGACGAGCCGGGCAATGGTGGTCTTCCCCGACCCGGTAGCCCCGACAATGGCGACCGACGTCCGCGGCGGCACCTCGAGGTCGATACCGTGCAAGACCTCCGGACCGTCCGGGTAGGCGAACCGCACCCCCTCGAGGCGGACGCCGGCCGGTCCGCGAACGCTGACCGTCTCGCCGTCATCCGCGACATGGATGGGTGTTTCGATGACGGCCAGCACACGTCGCCAGCCGGCCACGGCGTTCTGTAATTCGTTGAGGATCTCGGTCGCCATCTGGACCGGGCCAGTGAACAACTGGACCAGAAACAGGAAACCTAACAACTCCCCTACCGTGATGTTCCCGGCGACGCCCAGCAGCACACCGACCACGACCACCACGGCCAGCACCAGGTTCGCCACCAGGACACCTGCCGAGAACACGGTGGACACCCAGGTCTGTGCCCGCATCATCGCCCGCCGCGTGGCGTCGACCGCATCATCGATCCGTCGGCCGGTGCGGGTCGCACCCCCGTAGGCCCGAATGGTCTCAGCGCCGACCACGGACTCGGAGATCGCCCCGAGCATTTCGCCGACCCGTTCGCGAACCCGCGCGTAGGCGATGTTCACGCGCCCCTGTGCCGGCCGCAGGATCAGCAGCAACGGCACGAAACTCGCCCACACCACCAACGTGAGCTGCCAGGAGTACGTGAGCATCAGCACGGTGGCGGCCGCGATCTGCAACACCGAGACCAAGAGCTGGATGCCGCCCCACTGCACGAAGAGCGAGATCGTATCGACGTCGCTGGTCACCCGGGAGACGAGGGCTCCACGTCGCTCGGTTCCCTGGGTCGCCACGGACAACTCGTGGATATGGCGAAATGCCCGGACTCGCAGGCTCGCCAGGCCCGCCTCGGTCGAACGGAAGAGCCGGATGTTGACCCAGGCGGAGCACACTGCGGCCACGAGGAGTGCAGCAGCTGCTCCGGAGATCAGCCATGCGACCCGGCCGACGTCAGGTCCGCCCGAGGCGAGCAGTCCGCTGTCGATGGTCTGCTGCACGGCGATGGGTACGACCACCCGTCCGGCAGCGGCAATCACCGCCAGCACCAGCGTGGTCCACACACCACGGGCGATCTCCGGCGATATCTGCAAACCGCGACGCAGGGTCGCGCCAACCGACAGGCTACTGGCGGAGGCGATCCGCGAATTCGTCATTGCTCCAGCGCTTCCTCGTCTGCCCTGCGTGCGGCCTCGCGGGCATAGGCGGTGGCCAGCTCCCGGTAACCCGGATCGCGTGCAAGCAGATCGGCATGCGATCCGGTGTCCACCACACGACCGTTCTCCAGATGAACGACCACGTCCGCGAGCGCCACACTCGACATCCGATAGGCCACCATCACCACGGTGGGCCGGACGGTCCCTCGGCTGACGGCGAGCTCGGGCCTGTCGTGACCGCCCCCCACGGCGGCCAAGATGCGTTGCTCAACTTGCGGATCGACCGCCGAGGTGGCGTCGTCGAAGATCAACAGCCGTGGTCGGCGGACCAGCGCCCGGGCGATGGCCAGTCGTTGCCGTTGCCCCCCGGAGAGGTTCGCACCCCGCTCACCGAGGTGCGCATCAAGCCCCCCGGGCAACCCCGACACCACATCGTCCACACAGGCCGCACGCAAGGCCGCCCAAACGGCCTCGTCGTCGGGAGCGCCGGGATCATCGGCGTCGGCGATCGTGACATTGGCCCGGACCGTGTCCTCGAAGATGAAGGGCTGCTGGGAGATGTACGCCACCTGGCCGGTCAGCTCCGAGTCCCGGATCTCGCGCAGGTCGACCCCGTCAAGCCGAACCGTCCCCCGGGTCGGATCGAGCAGCCGGGCCAGCAACGAGACCAGTGTGGTCTTGCCCGCTCCGGTGGGGCCGACCACGGCCACGGTCGAACCGGCCGGGATCCGTAGCGAGACGTCCTCCACCACCGTGGTCTGCCGCGGGCCGACGTCCACGCTCACCTCCTCCAAGCGCACGCTCAAGCCCTGCCCGTCGCCGGCGGGCAGGTCGCGACTGCCCGGTGTGAGGTCGCCCGTGGCGTCGATCACCCGGCTCACCCGCTCATATCCCACGAGTGCGCGAGGCAGTTCGCCGAGCACCCAGCCGAAAGCCCTGACCGGTACGGCCATCATGGTCAGCAGGTATGCAGCCGTGACGATCTCACCGGGGTCCACGGCACCGACCGAGAGCCGGGCGGCACCGATACCCAGGACGACCAGGGTGCCCAGCGAGGGCAGGATCTCGATCACCGGGTCGAAGACTGCGCGCACCGTCCCGGCCCGGACGTTGGCCACCCGAAGGGCGTCGGTCCGCTCCGCGAATCGTTGTTCCTCCCGGTCCGCTGTGCCCATCGACTTCACGATCAGGGTGGCCTCGAAGCTCTCGTGGGCCACGTCGGCGAGCTCGGCCCGTAGCTGCTGGGCGCGCGTGGCTGCGGGAGCCATCCGCCGCTGAAAGCTCGAGTTGGCGATGATCGCCGCGGGGATCACCAGCAACGCCCCACAGGCCAGCCAGACGTCGATCCGAAACAGCATCACGGCCGCCACCACGATCATCACGACGACCCCCAAGGCGAAGGGCAGCGGATTGAAGACTCCCGTCGCAGCCTCGACATCGGAGTTGGCGATCGAGAGCAGTTGTCCGGCAGGATGCGCCCGATGCCAGGACATCGGTAGCTCGAGGTAGCGTCTCGTCACCGCGCGGCGATGTCTGGCCTGCAGGTTGGCGAAGCCGAAACCGGCGAAGATCCGCCGCCCGGCGACTGAGACGGCCAGGAGCAGCGCCACCCCCGCGAGCAGTAGCGCCGCCACCCACACCCTGTTCGCGCCCTGCTCCCCACCGGAGATGGCGGGCACGACCACCGCGTCAGTGGCCCAGCCCACCGCCCAGCTGACTGCGACCGTCGCCGCGCCGAAAACGGCCGAGGAACCAACCGCCAGGACGTACAGCCGCGGTTCGTCGCGCATACCGCGACCCATCAGGACGATCGACCGGCGTAACCGCGAACCCGTCAGGGCATGGCGGCGCCGGCCACCGGAACGTGCGGGCACGCGAACCTCGACTCTTAGCTGGGGACCGTCCCGATGTTCTCACAACCATCGGTGGCACCATGGACTGATGTCCTACGATCACCAGGAACGGCGCGTTCTCGTGCGGGCCATGACCGATGCCGGCCCCCATGCCGCCACACTTTGCGCCGGGTGGCAGACCCGCCACCTCGCCGCGCATCTCGTCTTGCGCGAACGTCGGCCATGGGTGATCGGCGCGGAGGTGGTCCCCGGGCTGACACCGTGGGCGGAACGGGTCTTCGACGACCTCGCCAACGTCGGCTCGGGCGACGACGCCGCGGAACGCTGGTCGGCGCTCGTCGAGCGGGTCGGTTCCTTACCACCGCGTTGGAGCCCCTTCTCCTGGGCCGGAAACGCCATCAACTCGATCGAGTACTTCGTCCACACCGAGGATGTACGCCGGGCCTCCGGAAACGACACCCCGCGCCCCATGACCGCCCAGGGGCGGGCGACGCTGTGGCGTTCGCTGCGGCGAATGGCACCGCTCGCCGTTCGCCGTGCGGGTGTCGGGGTCACCTTGACGGTTCCCCATGGACCGAGCGTTCAGGTCGCGCGACCGCGCACGGATGCCGGGACGGTGGTCGTGACCGGCGATGTCGGTGAACTCGTGCTCTTCGCACTCGGCCGGGGAAGGCATGCGCACGTGCGGGCCAGCGGCGATCCCGACGACCGCGCCCGGCTCGCCGAGATCTGCCCGGGTCCGGGCTCCGATCGGCAGAGCTGATGGCACACCACAGCGAAGACGCACGACTTCAGGGCTACCTGCTGCGCACCACCCCCGCGTCCCCGGAGGACGCCGTACGGCTACGCACCACCGCCGGGCTGACCCCGAAAACCCTCCCGCAAGCGACTGCCGCGCTGGCCGGCACCTGGTACGGGTGCCATATGACCGGACCCGACGGCAGTGTCGTCGGGATGGGGCGAGTCATCGGCGACGGCGGGTGGTACTTCCATATCGTGGATATGGCCGTGCACCCGGACCATCAGCGCCGCGGGATCGGTGACGCGATCCTGGCCGAGTTGCTCCGGCACATCCGGCGAAGCGCTCCGGCGCAACCCTTCATCAGCCTGCTCGCCGATGACCCGGGCCGGCGTCTCTACAGTCGGCACGGATTCGTCGACACGGCACCCGGATCGCTCGGAATGGCTCTCCCGGTGGTAGCGGCCTCACCGGAGCAGACGACTGCCTAGCGGACGACTACCCCTGCTGCCCGCAGCTCGTCCTTGACCGCCCCGATGGTCAGGGTGCCGAAGTGGAAAACGCTCGCCGCCAGCACCGCATCGGCTCCGGCCTGAGCGGCCGCCGCGAAGTGGGCGGCGGTACCCGCCCCGCCACTGGCGATGAGGGGAATTCGCACCTCGGACCGCACCTCGCCCAGCATCTCCAGGTCGAATCCGGCCGTCGTGCCGTCCGCATCCATCGAGTTGAGCAGAATCTCGCCGGCACCCAACTCAGCCGCTCGCACGGCCCATTCGACGGCATCGATCCCGGTGCCCTGACGACCACCATGGGTGGTCACCTCGTAGCCTGACGGGGTGACCACATTCCCCGTGGCCCGCCGGGCGTCCACGGACAGGACAAGCACCTGGGAGCCGAACCGACCGGCGATCTCCGCGATCAACGTGGGCCGCGCGATCGCGGCCGTGTTCACACCGACCTTGTCGGCGCCGGCCCGTAGCAGCCGGTCGACGTCGTCGGTGGAGCGGACCCCGCCACCGACCGTCAGCGGCACGAAAACCGCCTCAGCGGTGCGGCGAACGACGTCCGTCATCGTCTCCCGCCCCGCGGCGGACGCTGAGACGTCGAGGAAGGTGATCTCATCCGCGCCCTCGGCGTCGTACCGCGCCGCCAGCTCCACCGGATCGCCCGCGTCGCGAAGGTTCGCGAAGTTGACCCCCTTGACCACCCGACCGGCATCGACGTCGAGACAAGGGATCACACGGACGGCAACGGTCACTTCTGCTCCTCGGTGGCGGGGGCCTCATCTTGTACTGGAACATGCGAGTCGAGTATGTCGACCACGTAGACCAGGGTCTGGTCGGACAAGGGCGACGACGTCCCGCCGTACCCCAGATCCGGGGGCACGATCAGCATCACCTGGCTACCCACGGCCTGTTCGATCAGCCCTTGATCCCAGCCGTCGATGACTTCCCCGATGCCGGCCATCGTCGAGGTGGGTGGCTGGTCGTCGGTCCAGTTGGTGTCGAATGCCTTACCCGTCGACCAACTCACCCCGGTGTACCGCACGGTGACGATCTGCCCCGCCTCGACCTGCACGCCGGTCCCCCGGATCAACGGCTGGACCGTCAGGTCCGTGGGGGGTGCGGTCTTCGGCACGGAGATCTGCGGGGCACCGTTCGCTGCCCGGGTCACCGTGGGCAGCCCGTCCACCGGTGGCACCTCGGTGCCATCCGCCCTGGTCGGCAGGATGTCGATCGTGGCCACGACGGGAACGCGATCGGATTCGGTGACGAAAAGCATGCGCGCACCGACGTGTTGTCCGGACAAAGCCCGAGCCATGTCCCCCATCGACTCGGTCGTCAGGGTGTACCACGCCGGCGCATCGGTGAAAGTGTTCTGCAACACCGAACGGTCCCGGCCGTCCTCGGCATAGATGTTGACCAGCACCGGTCGACCCGCCTCGACGGCGCGACCCGTACCCGGCCAGATCGTCTCAACCGTCGATCCGCTGACCTTCAGCGGGGCGGTGTACTCGAGGGCAGGTGGTTGACCGGGATCACCGCTGACTGTGACCGCGCCTTCCCCCTTCTCGGAACTGGGCCCGTCGCAGGCAGTGAGCAGGATCAGGGCAGCCGCGACCAGGGCAACGAGGAGTCGGCCACGGCGCAGGGCCGGGTTGTGGGAGTCGTCGATCATGATCAGGCGTTGGCTCTCACATGGACTCAATGAGGCGGTCGACGCGCTCGTCAACGTTCTGGAAAGGGTCCTTGCACAGTACCGTGCGCTGGGCTTGGTCATTGAGCTTCAGATGTACCCAGTCGACCGTGTAGTCGCGCCGCGCCACCTGCGCCGCGCGGACGAAGTCGCCCCGCAGCTTGGCCCGGGTGGTCGGCGGCGGCTGTTCGGTCGACTCCTCGATCTCGGCCTCGGTGGTGATCCGTTCGACCAGCCCTCGAGCAGCCAACTGGTTGTACAGGCCGTCGGTCGGTGAGATGTCGTGGTACGCGAGATCCAGCCGGGCCACCCGGGGATCGTCCAGTTCAGCACCTGTCCGCGTCCGGTAACGCTGGATCAGTCGCCATTTGATTGCCCAGTCGAGCTCGCGGTCGATGAGCGAAGGATCGTTGACCTCCAACGCCCGCAGACCTCGCTCCCACAGGTCCAAGATCTGCTTGACCAGCGGCGTTGCCGACACCTCGGTGTCAACGAAGTCTCGGACCCGCTGCAGGTACTCGCCTTGGATCTCGATCGCGGTGGCGGTCCGGCCGTTAGCGAGCTGGACAGGATGGGCGCCGGTCATGTCGTGGCTGATTTCGCGGATCGACCGGATGGGGTTCTCCAGGGCAAGGTCGCGCATGGGAACGCCCGCCTCGACAAGCCGCAGGAGCAGGTCGGTCGCCCCGACCTTGAGCATCGTGGTGGTCTCGGCCATCGACGAGTCCCCTACGATCACATGCAGCCGCCGGTAGTTCTCGGCATCGGCATGCGGCTCGTCCCGGGTGTTGATGATGGGCCGGGACCTCGTCGTGGCCGATGACACGGCCTCCCAGATGTGATCCGCACGCTGGGACAGGCAGTAGACAGCACCCCGGGGGGTCGGCAACACCTTGCCCGCACCGGTCAGGATCTGTCGAGTAATCAGGAACGGCACCAGAATGTCGGAGAGCCGCGCGAAATCGCCCTGTCGGCGGACGAGATAATTCTCGTGGCAACCGTAGGAGTTTCCGGCGGAGTCGGTGTTGTTCTTGAACAGGTGGATCTTCCCCGACAAGCCCTCGTGTTCGAGGCGCTGTTGAGCATCCTCGACCAGCTCCGCCAGAATCCGTTCACCGCCACGGTCGTAGGCCACCAGCTGGCGCACATCGTCGCATTCCGCGGTGGCGTACTCCGGGTGGGAGCCGACATCGAGGTAGAGACGCGATCCGTTACGCAGGAATACGTTGGAGGAACGCCCCCAGGCGACCACCTTGCGGAAGAGGTAACGGGCCACCTCATCGGCCGACAGCCCCCGGCCGTCGTCCGCCGCGCAGGTCACACCATATTCCGTTTCCAATCCGAAGATCCTGCGGTCCATGCGGACTCCTAGTCGTCGGTGGTGGCGAGCAGGGCCTCCAGCGCGGCCCCGGACAACCGCCGGAAGGCCCGGCGGGGACGTGCACGTTCCAGAATCGCCACCTCCAGCTGATTCGCCGGAATCTCCCGCGGGCTTGCCCCGGACGGGCCGGAGCCCAGCGTGTCCACCGCCAACCGCATCACCTCCGCCAGCGACAGACCGGGCGACCAGCGGTCAGCGAGCGCCTGTCCGAGTTGCTCGGCCTGGCCGCCCATCACGACGACGCCGCGTTCGTCTGCCACGGACCCGTCATAGGAGATCCGGTAGATCTGGTCCTCGGCGGCTTCCGAACCGACCTCGGCCACGACCAACTCGACCTCGAGTGGTTTGGACTCGGTGGTGAACACGGTGCCCAGCGTCTGGGCGTAGGCATTGGCGAGTCCTCGGCCGTTCACATCGGCGCGGTCGTAGGAATAGCCGCGCAGATCGGCGTACCGCACCCCGGCCACGCGGAGGTTCTCGAACTCGTTGTACTTGCCCACGGCCGCGAACGCGATCCGGTCGTAGATCTCGGAGATCTTGTGCAACGCCCGCGAAGGGTTCTCGGTGGCGAAGGCGATCCCCCCGTCATAGGGCAGAACGACGACCGACCGTCCCCGGGCGATCCCCTTGCGCGCGAAATCCGCCCGGTCCTTCATCAGCTGTTCGGGCGAGACGTAGAACGGCATGGTCATGCGGACCGACCTCCCTGCGACTGGGCGCGACGATCGGCCACGATGGCCTCCGCGACGTCTGCCATTAGGGCTTCCTCGACCCGGGTATACCCCTCGGCAGTCACCACGGCGACCACGGGCCAGATCCGCCGGACAGTGTCGGGTCCACCGGTCGCGGAGTCGTCGTCGGCGGCGTCGTACAGGGCCTCGACGGCAACCCGGACCGCCGCGTCGCGGTCCATGCCTGCTTGCCAAAGCTTCTTCAGCGCCCCTCGGGCGAATACGGAGCCGGAGCCCACACAGTGGTAGTCGCGTTCTTCATACCGGCCACCGGTGACGTCGTAGGAGAAGATCCGGCCCGTGCCCCGTTCCAGGTCGTAGCCGGCGAAGAGCGGAACGACGGCGAGTCCCTGCATGGCCAGACCGAGATTGGCCCGGATCATCGTCGACAACCGGTTCGCCTTCCCGTCCAAGGACAACAGTGACCCTTCGATCTTCTCGTAATGTTCCAGTTCCAGTTGGAAGAGGCGTACCAGATCAACCGCGATCCCGGCCGTACCGGCGATGCCGACCGCGGAGAACTCATCGCCCGGGAAGACCTTCTCGATCTCCCGGTTGGCGATCATCGACCCCATCGTGGCGCGCCGGTCACCGGCCATCACCACACCGTCCGTGAAAGCCACTGCGACGATCGTAGTTGCGTGCGGGGCTGCGACCCCGCCGCCGTCCGTACCGGCCCCGGCGGCCGGCGCCGACGGCAGCAGCTCCGGGGAATGAGTGGCGACGAACTCCATGAAGGACGACGATCCCGGCGTCGTGAAGGCAGCGGGCAACCGCGCCGAAATGTGCTCGCTCACTTGGCTACTGCCCGCCCTTTTGGACGAATCCCCGGACGAAGGACTCGGCGTTGGTCTCCAACACGTCGTCGATCTCATCAAGCAACGCATCGACGTCCGCTTCTCGGGACTGCGGACGGGCGGCGGGCGGAGTCACCGGCACATCCGGCTCGTCGTCGGGGCGTCGGGAAGTCGAGTTGATCCGCTCGGCCATGGCTACCTCCTCGTCCACCCTCACGTGCGGCGGACTGGTTGTCTTGTCGGTCGATGGTCAGGGTCTTGGCCCCCACCCGCAAGCTTAATTCCTGGTCACTGCCCTGGCCCAGCCAGTCCGTTGAGCAGCGCCGCCGCGTCCGGGGACGCGTCCAGCAGCGCTCCGATGTGGCTGCGCGTCCCCCGTAGCGGGTCGAGCATCGGCACCCGTTGCAGGGAGGCCGCCCCCTCCACGTCGAAGATCACCGAATCCCAACTGGCCGCACAAACCTGAGGTCCGTACCGGGCGACGACCTCCCCCCGGAAGAAGGCCCGGGTGTCCTCAGGCGCATGCTGGATCGCCTGGGTGACAACACGTTCATCCGTGAGCCGTTCCACCGCGCCGGCAGCCAGCATCCGTTGGTAGATGCTGCGTTCGGGCCGCACATCGGACCACTGCAGATCCATCGCGGCCAGCCTCGGATGTCCCCAGTCGATTCCCTCCCGGCGGCGCAGCCCTTCAAGCAAGCGCAGCTTGGCCACCCATTCGACGTCGCGCGCACACGAGTCGCGATCGGCGGCCAACCGGTCGATCACCGACCGCCATCGAGCCATCGCCTCGTCCGTCTGCGCGTCGGCGCTGCCGACCAGGGCCAGGCCGCGTTCGACGGCATCGAGATAACGCTGCTGGATCTCGAGTGCAGTCAGCGCACGCCCATCCGCGAGTTCCAGCGGAGCTGACAGGTCGAGATCGCGACTGACCAAGCGAACATCCCCGACCGGATCCCGCAGGCGCAAGCCCGCAAGCTCCTGATGGATCGAGCCGAGCACTTCGGCCTGTTCGAGAACCCACAGGACGAGAGAGGTGGTCGCCAGTTTCAGATAGGTGGCGGTCTCGAAGAGATTGGCGTCGCCCAGGATGAGGTGCAGACGCCGCCACCGCCTTCGGTCCGCATGGGGCTCGTCACGGGTGTTGACGATCGGCCTGCGCAGCGTGGTCTCCAGCCCGACCTCGGCCTCGATGTAATCCGCACGCTGGGAGATCTGGAACCCGTCCCGCGAGCCGTTCTGCCCAAGACCGACCCTGCCGGAACCGGCGAAGACCTGCCGGGTCACCAGGAATGGCGTGAGCAGGTCAACGAGCAGGGAAAACGGCACCGAGCGCTCGACCAAGTAGTTCTCGTGGGTGCCGTAGCTGGCCCCCTTACCATCGCAGTTGTTCTTGTACAGCACTACGTCGATACCGACATCGGCCAATCCCCTCGAGGCTGCGAGCATGATCCGCTCGCCGGCCACATCCCAGCACACACCATCGCGGGGGTTGGTGACCTCCGGCGATGAGTACTCGGGGTGGGCGTGATCCACATAGAGCCGGGCACCGTTGGTCAGGATGACGTTGGCGGCACTCGGGTCGTCGTATTCCTCAGTCGTGGGACGCGCGAGTTCCTGGGCGGCCGTCGCCGAGGAGCCGGGCAGCGGCCCGGACGGCGCCGGGTTGGCCGGATCGTCGGTGAGCATCGACGGATGCGCCGAGGCGCGCGGCACATGGAAGCCTCGAGCGTCCTGCAACGGATCCTCATCGTCGTAATCCCACCGGGCCTTGCCGCGTTCGCCGTCCGCGCGGATCAACGCCCGATAGGTCGTGACCACCTGGCTCGACATCAGCATCGGGTTGGCCAACGGACGCCCTGGTTGCAGGACGCCGTACTCGGTCTCGATGCCCATCACCCGACGCACAGTCACGGCCACACCCTATGCCGAGCTCGTCCAGGATCCGCGGATCGGCCCGCGTGCTGGTCGCCGTACCACCTACAGGTACTGACCTGTGTTGGTCACCGTGTCGATCGTGCGCGGGGTACCGCCCTCGCCCTTCTTCTGCACGATCGTGCGGATGAAGACGATGCGTTCCCCCTTCTTGCCGGAGATCCGCGCCCAGTCGTCCGGGTTGGTGGTGTTCGGCAGGTCCTCGTTCTCCTTGAACTCATCGACACAGGCGGCGAGGAGGTGCTCGACCCGGATGCCTCGCTGGCCGGTGGCCAGTAGATCCTTGATCGCCGACTTCTTGGCTCGGTCGACGACATTCTGGATCATCGCGCCCGAGTTGAAGTCCTTGAAGTAAAGGATCTCCTTGTCCCCACTGGCGTAGGTCACCTCCAAGAACTGGTTCTCCTCGTCCTCGGAGTACATCCGTTCGACCACCGAGCGGATCATCGCATCGATCGCCTCGCGCTGATCACCACCGTGTTCGCTCAGGTCGTCCGGGTGGATCGGCAGATCGGTGGTCAGGTACTTCGCGAAAACCTCCTTGGCGCCCTCCGCATCCGGCCGTTCGATCTTGATCTTCACGTCCAGCCGACCCGGGCGCAGGATGGCTGGATCGATCATGTCCTCACGGTTCGAGGCACCGATGACGATGACGTTGTCCAACCGCTCGACACCGTCGATCTCGCTCAGCAGCTGCGGCACGATCGTGGTCTCGACATCCGAGGACAGCCCGGTTCCACGGGTACGGAACAGGGACTCCATCTCGTCGAAGAACACCACTACCGGGGTCCCCTGAGACGCCTTCTCCCGGGCCCGCGCGAAGATCAACCGGATGTGCCGCTCGGTCTCGCCGACGTACTTGTTCAGCAGTTCGGGACCCTTGACGTTCAAGAAGTAGCTCTTCGCACCCTCGGTCGACTCCTCGCCCCGGGCCGCCGCAACGGTGTGCGCCAGGGAGTTGGCCACGGCTTTCGCTATCAGCGTTTTGCCACAACCCGGCGGGCCGTAGAGCAAGACACCCTTGGGGGGGCGAAGTCCGTGTTCCCGGAAGAGGTCCGGGTGGGAGAACGGTAGCTCGACAGCGTCGCGGATCGCCTCGATCTGCGGCCCGAGGCCGCCGATGTCCGTGTAGTCGATATCAGGCACCTCTTCGAGGACCAGTTCTTCGACCTCGGACTTCGGAATGATCTCGAAGACGAAACCGCTCCGGGTGTCGATGGTCAGCGAGTCGCCGACCCGCAGGGTCTTCGGCGCGACCGATCCGGCCAACCGGACCACCCGTTCCTCGTCCGCGCGCCCCACGACCAGGACACGGTCCGGGCCGAGGATCTCCTTGACGGTCGCCAACTCGCCGGTGCGCTCATAGCCACCGACGTCGACGACGGTCATCGCCTCGTTGAGTTTGACCTCCTGGCCGGGCCGGAGCGCAGCAACATCCACGCCGGGGCTCGTCCCGACGTGCATCTTTCGACCGGCCGCGATGACGTCCACCGAACCGTCCCGGTGGGACGCGAGGAACAATGCGTAGGTTCCCGGGGGTTTGGCCAGATCATCAATCTGCTGGCGCAGGTCGATGATCTGGTCACGCGCAGACTTCAGCGCCCCCGCGAGACGCTCGTTCCGTGCCAGGAGCAGGGCCATCTCACGGGCATCGTCTGGTCCCCGGCCATCACCACGTTCCACGTTCTCACTCACGGGTGTCCCCTCTCACCACCGGACGACGGCCACCAACATGCGGCTGAGAGTCCGACCCTAGGCACAATTCTCCCGCGCGCACCTCGAATTCACTCGGGCGACGAGGCATCCGCGTCTTCTGTTCCCCCGGGATCTGCGACGTCCCGGACCACCCGGCGGATCTTCCGCTCCGAGATCGGCCGTTCGCCGAGTTCCGACGGCGACCACTCCTCATCGACCGGGTACGCCCCCTTGGCCGGCCGGCGTTTACGCTCCGGCGGAGCTGTGCCGTCGGCCAACCGACGGGCGCTCACCAGGAAGCCCGTGTGTCCGATCATCCGGTGTTGAGGACGGACCGCCAGACCCTCCAGGTGCCATCCGCGCACCATCGACTCCCACGCCATCGGCTCGGCATACCGGCCGTCGGAACGCAGGTCCTCAGTGACGCGGGACAGTTGGGTGACCGTCGCGACGTAGCAGAGCAGCACCCCACCTGGGATCAACGCATGCGCCACCGCGTCCAGGTTCTCCCAGGGGGCCAGCATGTCCAGGATGACCCGATCGACACTGCCCGGCGCGACCGCCTGCGGCAACACGTCCGAGAGGTCGCCCACGCTCAGCCGCCAGGCCGGATGCGGGCCGCCGAAAAAGGTCTCCACGTTGCCGCGGGCGATCTGGGCGAAGTCCTCCCGCCGCTCGATCGAATGCAGCCGGCCGCGGTCACCGACGGCCCGCAGCAGCGACATCGTGAGCGCACCGGAACCGACCCCGGCCTCCACCACATGGGCGCCCGGGTAGATATCCGCCATCGCGACGATCTGGCCGGCGTCCTTCGGGTAGATGACCGCGGCCCCGCGTGGCATGGACAGCACGTAATCCGAAAGCAGCGGGCGCATCGCCAGGTACTCGATCCCAGCGGTGTTCACGATGACGGTGCCCTCGGGTCGGCCGATGAGATCGTCGTGTGTGAAATAGCCGCGGTGCGTGTGGAAGGTGGCACCCGGCGCCAGTGTGATCGTGTTCATCCGCCCCCGCGGGTCGGTGAGTTGTACCTTGTCCCCGACCCGGAGGACGCCGCGCCGCAAGGCGGCACCGGTCGGGGCGGGCGCGGTGCCCGTCGGTGCGGTGCCCGAGTTCGGGGTGTCAGGGGGAAGGTCAGCTCGCGGGTCGTCAGCCACGCCGTCGGCGGTCACAGCCGACCATCCTACGGTTCGTCGGCTGGTGGGCGGTCATCGGCGAGCGGCATTCAGGGCGGCGAGCACCCGGGAAATTTCCAGGACTCCCACGACCCGGCGCTCGGAAAGGACTGCGACCAGTGGGTAGCCGGGGTCCAGATCCGCCAGCCTGCTAAGCATGGCTGGGCCATCCATGTCAAGGTCGACCGTTCCGTCTGGTAGCGCCACCACGACGGAGGAGATCGGCGTGCTGGCCATCGACTGCACGGGCACGGCGGCAGCCGCAGCATTGTCCACACACGCCGTCGGGCGCCCGTAGGCGTCGGTCACGACCGCGAAGACATCCGGGCCGCCCGCTGCCGCGACCACGGCTCCGGCCTCACCCACCGAGGAGGTTTCGGGCACCACCACGGCCGGCCGAGTGAGGGAGGCGACGGACAATGTGGAAACCACGGCCCTGGACCGGGCCACCCGGATCGCCTGACCCGCCCCACTCCACAGGAAGCCGCCGATGACGACCGTCCAGACGATGAGTACGTAATCGGGCGACTGCCCGTGCGACAGCGAGCTGAACATCCGCCAGGCCACGACCGCCACGAAGCCCGCCGCGACGATCCGGCCGATGTACCCCGCCGCGATCGTTCCGGTGGTCCGGGACCGGGTGATCGCCCAGACGATCGACTCAAGGATCTGCCCGCCGTCCAGCGGAAGCCCGGGGAGCAGGTTGAACAAGCCCACAAAGGCGTTCGAGAACGCAGCCGCATAGGCCAGTGCGGCGCCCGTCGAGTAGGCGGGCAGTTGTTCGGCGACCACCCAGAACCCGCCCCCGAGCACGAGGTTGGTGACCGGTCCCACCACCGCGATCAGCAGTCCGTCGAGTGGCCGGCCGGCCGAGCCGGTGTACGCAGTGTGCCCACCCCACAAGGTCAGGGCGAGTTCGGTCACCCGTTGTCCACGCGCTCGTGCCACCACGGCGTGTGCGACCTCATGGCAGAACACCGATACGAACAACAGCAGGACGAAGGCGAAGGAAAGTAGGTAGATACGACCATCGAGTTGTGGCGCCATCGACCGCACGGTCGGCGCGAAAAGGACCGTCAGGACGACGGCAGCCAGGAACCAAGAGGGAGCGAGAATGACCGGTGCACCGGAGACCCGGCCCACGACCCATCCCTTGGTCTGGGCGACGGGGCGCGATCGGCGAGGCGGCTGGGCGGGCGGGGAATCCACGAACGCCAGCCTAGGGTGCGACCAGGACTTGAGGGCACTCGATCGCCGGATGGACACCAATTCGCCCGGGCGGTCCCTTGCGGATGGCGAGTTTTCCACAGCCCCGACCGAACGGCCCGGACTTGTCGGTGCCACACCCTAGGCTCGGGACATGCCGCCTACCGAGATACCGTCAGCCGAGGTCGTCGAGCAGACCGGCGCCCGCGCTCCCCGTCGGCCGCCGGCGTTGTCGCCCTCGCGCGCCAATGACTTCATGCAGTGCCCGCTGCTGTTCCGTTTCCGGACGGTCGACCGGCTGCCTGAGCCGCCCAGTGCGGCCGCGGCCCGCGGAACACTCGTCCACGCCGTCTTGGACAAGCTCTATGACCGGCCCCTGGGCGAACGGACGCTGGCGGCCGCCAGCGAAATGGTTCCCGGCGAATGGGAACTGCTCCTCGCCTCCGATGAGCGGTACACGACGCTGTTCGCACCCGGTGCCGATCCCACGCAATGGCTGCAGAGCGCCCGCGAACTCCTCGCCGCCTACTTCGACCTGGAGGATCCCAACCGGCTCCAGCCGGCCGAGCGCGAACTCTTTGTCGAAACCCAACTCGAGAACGGCCCCCTCCTGCGAGGGATCGTTGACCGCTTGGACGTCACTTCCGACGGCGCGGTTCGGGTGGTGGACTACAAGACCGGGAAGTCCCCGCGGCCGGGCTACGAATCGAACGCGGCTTTCCAGATGCGCTTCTACGCCCTGGTGCTGTGGCGTGCCCGCGGGATGATCCCCCGCATGCTGCAGCTGGTCTACCTCGGCGACAGCAAGATCCTGCGCGCGGAGCCCACCGAAAGCGACCTGGTAAACACCGAACAACGGGTACGTGCTCTCTGGGCGGCCATCACCTCGGCAGCCTCCACCGGGGAATGGGCCACCCGGCGCGGGCCGCTATGCAACTGGTGCGCCCATCAGTCGTTATGTCCGGAGTTCGGTGGCACTCCCCCTGAGCTGACGGCAGGGGCCGCCCAGAGGGCTCTCGGCCTGGCTACGACGACGGCGGCTCGGCCATGAGGTCGAGAACCTCACCGGCCGCGATCCTCGCCAGGATCGTCTGATCGACCGCCGCCAGCGAATGCGTGCGACTCAAGCCCGGCCGGGCCGAGATCGGCACGTTCACCTCGACGGCGAGCGTCCGGGCGCCTGCCGCCAACGCCGAACCAACGCCAGCGGGTGAGTCCTCGATAGCAACGCAGCTCGCCGGGTCGACCCCGAGCCGCCGAGCCGCAAGCAGATAAGGCTCCGGATCGGGCTTTCCTCGACGCACCTGATCGCCGGTCACCACGGCGTCGAAGGTTCCTGCCGGGAGTTGCTCCACGAAACCGTCCGCCAGCTCCCGGTAGCTCATCGTCACCAGCGCACACGGCACGTGCGCCGCCCGAAGCCCCGCCAACAACTCCCAGGCACCCGGCTGCCAAGGCACTGCGCGCCGCACATGCGCGGCAACAGCCGCGATCAGGTACGCGATGACCTCCTCGACACCGAGCCGCACCCCGGCGTCCTGGAGGGCTCGCGCGGAGACCGGCAGCGGATTGCCCACGAGGGTCAACCCGTCCGCGTGACTCCACCGGCCACCGTGAGCGGTCACCAACTCCTGCTCGGCCGCGATCCAATGTGGCTCGGTATCCACGAGGGTGCCGTCCATATCCCAGAGGACTGCTGCGGGCGCCGGGTGTCCGGTGGTCGATCGGGCGATCATGGACCGCGATGCTAGCAACCCGGCCCAGGGGCACACCCCGTACGGCTCCGCCTAGGCTGAGACGATGAGGGAGAACCGGGACGAGACCGACACGACGCCAGCAGAACATGGCACGGTCCGCCGCACCGTGATGCTCGCCGCCTTCGAAGGCTGGAACGACGCGGGAGGCGCCGCGACCGCGGCCTTGATCCACCTGCGCAATGTATGGGGCGGTCAGACCATCGCCGAACTCGACCCGGACGACTACCACGACTTCCAGGTCAACCGGCCGATCGTGACTGCCGCCCCGGAAGGTGGGCGTCGCATCAGCTGGCCGACGACGTCCGTCTCGTCGACGGTGATTCCGGGAAGTGGACGCAAGGTTCTGCTCGTACACGGCATCGAACCGTCCATGCGGTGGCGCCAGTATTGCCGCGAACTCCTCGCCATCGCCGCGGCCCACGAGGTGCAGACCGTCGTCACACTCGGCGCACTCCTTGCCGACGTCCCCCACACCCGCCCGATCCCGATGACGGCGACCTCCGAGAGCGTCGGACTGCGCACCGTCCTGGATGTCGAGGCGAGCAGCTACGAGGGACCCACCGGAATCGTCGGGGTGCTGCAACACGCCGCCGCGGATCAAGGGTTCCAGTCGGTCTCCTTGTGGGCGGCCGTGCCCCATTACGTCGCCCACCCGCCATCTCCCAAGGCAACGCTGGCGATTCTGACCCGCATCGAGGAGTTGATGGCCGAGCCGATCCCCTTGGGCGAGCTGCCGGAGGACGCCACCGCCTGGCAGCACGGCGTCGACGAGCTGGCAGCTGACGATGCCGAGATCGCGGAGTATGTCCGGCAACTGGAAGAGGCCAAGGACACCACCGACCTGCCCGAGGCGAGCGGCGAGGCGATCGCCCGGGAGTTCGAGCGTTATCTGCGGCGCCGGGACTTCGGCGACGGGGGCAAAGGTGCCCCGTGACCGGCCACGAACGGGCGGGGACGCTACAGTCGTACGCCCAGGAGGGTGTTGACCGCGCGGGCGATCACACCTGGTGCGCCGATGTCATCGGCTGAGGTGTCCCGACCCTGATCCAGTGCAAGCGCTGCCCAGTCGTCGACGGCCAGGAGCGCCGTCGGGGCATCCAGATCGGCCGCCAGCGCATGCCGCAGCGCATCCAGCGTTCCGTGGGCCTCGGGGCCGCCGTTACCCGACACGGCGTCACGCCACCTCACCAAGCGTTGTTCCGCAGCCGCGAGCCCATCGGCCGTCCACTCCCAGTCCGTGCGGTAGTGATGCGCCAGGATCGCCAGCCGGATGGCCATCGGATCCACACCGGCGGCCCGGAGCGCCGAAACCAGCACCAGGTTTCCCCTGGACTTACTCATCTTCTCGCCCTCATAGGCGATCAGACCCGCATGAACGTGAACGCGCGGAGCGCCGCTACCGAGCAACCGGTCGTGGGACGAGGACATCTCGTGGTGCGGGAACACCAGGTCGGCGCCACCGCCCTGGACGTCGAAGGGCAGGCCCAGAGCATCACGAGAGATGACCGAACACTCGATGTGCCATCCCGGGCGGCCGGTCCCCAGCGAGCCACCGTCCCAGGCCGGTTCTCCCGCCCGCTCCCGCCGCCACAGGAGAGGGTCGAGGGGGTCCTTCTTGCCATCTCGTGCGGGGTCGCCGCCGCGTTCGGCGAACAGCACAGCCATCGCCGGTCGATCGAGCTGGGACACCTGACCGAAGGCTGGATCAGCGGACAGGTCTGCGTAGACATCTCCAAGATCCGGTCGTGAGCCGCCCTCCCCTGCCTCCAGCGGCACCCGGTAGGCAGCCCCGGCCGCAAGTAGTTCCTCGACGGCCGCGGCGACGGCCGTCACGGTCTCGACCGCACCGAGATACGTCTGAGGTGGAATCACGCCCAGGGCCGTCATGTCCTCGGCGAACAGCGCCGTCTGCTGGGTGGCCAGGTCACGCCAGTCGACCCCGGTGGCAACGGCCCGCTCCAGGAGCGGATCGTCGACATCGGTGACGTTGGAGGCATAGTTCACCGCCAGACCAGAATCGCGCCAGGCCCTCCCGAGAAGGTCAAAGGCCACGTACGTGGCCGCGTGTCCCAGGTGAGTCGCGTCATAGGGGGTGATCCCGCACACGTATATCGTCGCGGTGGGGCCGGCGCTGGCCACCACCTGGCGCCCGGAGGACGCATCGTGAACGTGGATCGGGTAACCCTTGCCGGGCAGGAGGGGGATCTGTGGGGTAGGCCAGCTGTGCACGCGAACACTCTACGGGGACAGACGCGAGACCCAACACCACCCATTCGCCAGCTGATGGGTCGACAATGCACGCATGGACGAGCAGACGGTGAAGCACGGTCCGGCAATGATCGCCGTGGTCCGCGAATGGCTGGTCGGCTCTGGACCCGGTGAGATCCGGGCCGTCACCTCGGGCGAGGACGGCCCCGGCGCCCGCTGGACCCAGGTAGGCGACCGGAAGTCCTTCGTGTCGAAGGTGCGAGAACTCGGCGTCGACCTGCGCCACCACGGTTCCGGGAACCGCCGGTCACCGGGTCCACCGGTATTCACCGCGACCGAAGGGGCGGGCAGTCCGATCGCACACATCCGCAGGATCGGCAGTGAGTGGCTCCTGCTCTGGGTACCGACGTTGTGGTTCACCGCGGACGGGGACGATGTGCACACCGGCGCGCTCGCATGCCTGGTCGGCAGATCAGCGGTCGTGACCTACGAGGAGGGAGCCGCCGATATCCATGGCGAAGCGCTCGACCGCATCGGAGCCGCCGGTTCGCCGGAAGGGGCCCCCATCCATCGGATCGCAGTCGCGCTGCTGTTCGCCGTGGTCGCAGGCGCATCGCGGGTCGAGGCCGCACTAGGGAATGCGGTTGCTGAGATCGAGAAGATCGTCTTTGGTCACGACGAGCAGGATCCGGCCGAACAGATCTACGACCTCAAGCGCGAGATCAGCGAAGCGCGTCGAGCTCTGCTGCCCGTCGCCGCAGAGCTACCCGACCTGGTGGACCCGGATGCGACGAACACGCTGGTCATCGACGCCCCGATGGTCGATCGCCTCGTCGCGATGGTGGACCGGATCGACCACCACCTCGACGCCCATGACGGCCTACTCTCCGACATGCTCCAAGTGCATCTGGCTCGTGTGTCCGTTCAGCAGAACGAGGACATGCGCAAGATCTCCGCGTGGGCCGCCATCTTGGTCTACCCAACGATCGTCGCTGGTGTCTACGGCATGAACTTCACCCACATGCCAGAACTGCACTGGCTCGCCGGATACCCCTTCGCGCTGGGGCTCATGGCCGTGGGCTGCGTGGTGTTGTTCCGAGTGTTCAAACGAGTCGGCTGGCTCTAGCGGCACGCACCGGACCCGACCGCGCCGGGGCAGGGCAGCGGCGCTAACCCGCGAGAGAGCCCACGGGCTCCAAGACATTGGTGAACAGCAGGACGAGCACAAGCACCGCCAGGGCCAGCCGGTAGATCACGAACGGCGTGTAACTGAAGTTGGACACGATCTTCAAGAAGGCGATGATCACGAGGTAGCCGACGACGAACGCCACCATCGTCGCGATCAACATCGCGCCGAAACCCGGGGTGCCAGGCTCCGGGTCCTTGATCGCCTTGGCCAGCTGGAAGAAGCCCGAACCGAGGACGGCGGGGATGGCCAACAAGAAGGAGTACCGGGCGGCTGCCTCTCGGCTGTAGCCCATCAGCAGCCCGGCGGTGATGGTGCCACCGGAGCGGGACACCCCGGGGATGAGCGCCAACGCCTGCGCAAATCCGAACCCCACCGCGTGTTGAGGATTCAGTTCGGTGAGCTGACGGCGTTTGGCCCCGACCCGATCGGCCCACCCGAGCAGCAGGCCGAAGACAACCAGCATGAGGGCGATGAGATACAGGTTCCGGAACGTGTGCTCGATGGCATCCTGGAAGGCCAATCCGAGGACGACGATCGGCACTGATCCCAGGCCGATGTACCAGCCCATCGCAGCATCGTGATCGTGAGCACCCATCCGGGCGCGCCAATCCGTGCCCTGGGCTCCGCGCAATGACCGCCACCAGGACACGCAGATCCGGGCGATGTCACGACGGAAGTAGAGCAAGACGGCGGTCTCAGTACCGATCTGCGTGATCGCGGTGAAGGCAGCACCGATGTCATTGACGCCGATCAGTTCCCCGACGATGCGCAGATGGGCGCTCGACGAGATCGGCAGAAACTCGGTCAGGCCCTGAACGAGCCCCAGGAGGATGGCTTCCCACGCATTCACGATCGGCCACGATACGGGAAGCTCCGCGAGCCGAGCGACACGGCTCGCACCCCCTGGGCAACGGTGACCACCCGGCTGCGGCCTCACCCCGGTACCCTCGCGCCATGGAAATTCGTCAGCTGGGTCGCTCCGGTCAACGCGTGTCCGCACTCGGCCTCGGGACCATGACATGGGGCCGTGACACCGATGACATCGACGCAGCGGAACAGCTCAGGGACTTCGTCGACGCGGGCGGCACCTTCATCGATACCGCCGCCTCATACGCCGAAGGTGACGCGGAATCGATCCTCGGCGGCCTGCTGAGCAGCACATTTGCCCGTCAGGATGTGGTCCTGTGCACCAAGGCCGGCGTTCGCCACACCCCCGCCGGGCCCGTTGTGGACGCTTCCCGTGGTGCCCTGTTGGACTCGCTCGACTCATCGCTGCGTCGCCTGGGAACCGACCATGTCGATCTCTTCCTCGTCCACGCCCCGGACTCACGCACCCCGCTCGAGGAGACGGTTTCTGCCCTGGACGCCGCCGTGAACTCCGGCCGAGCCCGCTACGTCGGCCTGTCAAATCACCCGGCCTGGTCCACCGTGCGGGTCGCGACACTCCTGGACTCGACCCCTGGGCTTGCCGCCGTGGAGTTGGAGTACTCCCTGCTGCAACGCGGGGTCGAACGCGAGGTCGTTCCAGCTTCCACGGCGCTCGGTATCGGGCTCCTCGCGTGGTCTGCATTGGGTCGAGGAGTGCTCACCGGCAAGTACCGCCGGGCGACACCGGCGGATTCGCGGGGTGCTTCTTCCGACCTGGCGGAGTTCGTCCGGCCCTATCTCGAGGGCAACGCCGCCGTCGCGGTCGTCGAGGCTCTGTCAACCGCCGCGAAGGGTCTCGGGCGGGCACCGCTGGACGTCGCGCTCTCGTGGGTCCTTGGTCGACCGACGGTGTCCACGGCCATCGTCGGCGCACGGACACCCGCGCAACTCCGCGCGTCGTTGTCGGCGTTGGACCTCGAACTACCGATCGCGGTAAGGGCAGCGCTCGACGATGTCAGTACTCCCGCGGTGGGCTACCCGGAGCGGTGGAGCTGACCGCTGAGGTGGGGGTGCCCGATCAGCTCGGGCTGACGGCGGACCCGCTTCGCCGGCTACCGAACTGAGCCGGATTCGTATTCAGCCGTGAGCGAGCCGGCTTCCTCAAAGTCATCATCGACATCGTCGTCCTCAACATCCAGGTCATCGAGTTCGTCACTGTCGTCGTCGCCCTCTTCACCGTCCTCGTCGTCACCGTCGTCATCATCGGCGAGATAGAACGGGGTGGCCTCACCGTGCACTTGGCCCAGTGCGTCGTCGTACACCTCGAAGGCATCAGCGAGCACGTCGTAGGCGTCATCAACCGCAGGATCGTCGTCCCCGCGGCGTGCGGCGACGGCGTTGTAGTGGGCTTCGAGGGCCGCCAATAACCGATCGAGGGCGGCACGCGGGTCTGCGGTCATACCCTGACCGTAGCGCCGTCGAGGGCACAATGGCAGTCTGCACCTTCCCCGCGCGTGCTCATGTCGCGTCGGGATACGAGGAAAGGGCGGTTGGTCGTCGGTGATTCCCACGGCGTCTACGGCGCAGTCCGGATGGGTCGCGCACGGCGGACAATACGAGTACCGGGTGGTGACGATCCCCCCAACGACCAGCAATGCCGACGCCCGACGTCTCCTCACTGATCACGCCGAGTACGGCCGCTGGGAACTCGCGCGCTCCGTTCGCTACCTCGGCGGTCTGCGCCGGGTGTGGCTACGCCGCAAGGTCATCCGCGTCTCCTCCACGCTGTAAGACACGGCAGCAGGCGGCACGCCATCACGTGCCGCCTGCTGCCGGTGCGCGGTGTCGCTCAAACGGTCGACCGGGGTCCCCGGAGCGGACGGTCCGGGTCGCCGGAGCGGACGTGGCTGTCAGCTCCTGAAGACGTCCCGCACATCGTCACCGGCCTGCTTGAGGTTCGCCGAGCCCTGGTCGACTCGCCCCCCGGCCTCCAGTTTCTCGTCGTCGGTGGCCTTTCCGGCCACTTCCTTGATCTTCCCCTTGGCTTCCTCCACCTGGTGCCGCACCTTGTCTTCGAGCCCCATGGCCCCTCCCTCGGATCGACTAATCGAGACCTCGACCGTAGGCAGCGGGGAGGGCGCTCGCAGCTGGACCGAGTGGAGCGACGGACTGCTTGACCGAGCATGTAGGCATCAGAGCGCAGGCCGTGGGCGCGCTGCGACGCTAGGATGCTTGCGACCAGCAAGAATGCCGGTCCACCGCAGGAGCCCTTGGGAGCAACGCCGATGTCGCAACCCTCGTTTCCAGACCCCTACAACCCACGCAGCACGCCGGTCCAGCCGCTGCCCAGCTTCCAGCCCCCGGCCCTCTTCGATGAACGGCAGGCGTACGCGTGGCGGGCCTACGGTCCGCCACAGGCACTCAAGCGGGCCCGGGTTCTCATGTTCATCGTGGGGTTCTGGTCGCTCTTCGTGGCCACCATCGTCCTTGTCATCGCGTTCTCGTCCGGTGAGGGCGGCTCGTTCAGTGTGGCCGAGTCCACCTTGCTCGGCCTGGCAGTAGCGCTCGGCATGGGAACGGGACTGCTCTACGTCCTGCTTGCCGGGAAGGTCTATCACGGCACATCCTGGGCGGTCACGACCATGCGCGTGATCGTGATCATCTCGCTGGTCTCGCGCGTGATCGGCTTCGCGGCCGAGCCGACGGGCCTGCTACAGGAACTCATCGGCGGCGGGCTGGAGGTCTGGCTCCTGGCCTGCCTGTACAACGCCGAGGCGAAGGAGTATGTCGCCTGGCGGAAGCATGCCGCGATGAACCAATAGACGCGCAGGGCAGGCTAGGATATAGGCGACTTGTCGTAACCGCGGATACCGCAGACTCACTATCCGCAACACAGGAGCCCTTCGATGTCGCAGCCGCCCACCTCCACCCCCTCGACCCAGCGCCAAGCCACCGCAGCTCGATCCATCTACCGGCCGCCCGACTACGCGGCACGCCAGGCGGCCGCATGGGGCGTCTACGGCCCGCCACTCGCGCTTCGCCACGCACGGGTGCTCATACTTGTACTCGCTGTGTGGTCACTCGTTTCCACCCTCCTGATCCTGGTGGCCTGGTCCGTGCTCAGGAACACCGATGTCGAGATGACAAGGGCCGTGGCGGTGTGGTTCGGATTGTCGGCGGTCATGTTCGTCGCACAGGCGCTGTTCTATCTCTACTTTGCCGGTAAGGTTCGCAACGGCGTCTCCTGGGCAGTTACAACCATGCGTGTCTTGACGATCGTCGGTCTCGTCTTCAATGCGATCGAACTGATCATTGACCCATCCGAGGCACTCTGGACGTTACTCAGCGCGGCGCTGGGAGTCTGGCTTCTGGTCTACCTCTACGACCGCCAGGCTCAGTCATACATCTCCTGGCGACGGCATAACCCGTAGCCCATTCACACCTGGCCCTCCGACCCAGCATGAGAACGCGCAATCACAAGGAGTTCCGTGAATGGGGCAACGCCCATTCATTGCTAGGCGGTCCCACGTCTCACGCTGTTAGGCGCACACGACACTGACTCGACACCCTCTGAACGCTAGGAGAATATCAATGTCATTCCCACCCCTCCCGAACCCCTTTGAGCAGCAGTTGACCACGCCAGTTCCGCACCGCCGCGACCACGACCTGCCGCAGCCGACCAAACGCAAAGAAGCGTCGCGTCCGTGGTCAGAGTTCAATCCTCCTGCAGCACTTCGGCGTGCTCGGATCCTCATGATCGTCCTCGGCATCTGGACACTTCTCGGGCTAGGGCTCGTGGTGGTGGGCCTCACGCTCGCAGCGGAGAACGACACAGACCTGGGCGTCAATAGCGCCGAAGTGACATTCACCATCGTACTCGCATTGGTGCAGGCCCTTCTTTATCTGCTCTTGGCCGGCCGAGTGAGAGACGGGGTGCCGTCGGCGGTGACAACCACCCGAATAATCGTCATCCTTTCGTTGGCCAACGTTGCGTGGGGCCTGATCACGGGCACCTCACAAATCATTTCCACGGTACTTCTTGGTGGACTCCTGATTTGGCTATTGGTCTCGCTCAACAGTGCTGAATCCAAATATTACATTGCCTCGATGAAGCGCTATTCCTAGCAAGTTCGCAGGAGGCGGTCGAGCACGCGGACACCGAATCGCAGGGAGTCGATCGGTACGCGCTCGTCGACCCCGTGGAACATCCCCGCGAAGTCCAGCTCGGGGGGAAGTTGCAAGGGAGCGAATCCGTAGCCGGTGATACCCAGCCGGGCCAGCGACTTATTGTCCGTGCCGCCGGAAAGGGAATACGGCAGCACCGTTGCGCCCGGGTCCTCCGCGACGAGCGCATCCACCATGGCGTCGACCAGGTCCCCCGTGAACGGCGCCTCCAGTGCGATGTCCTGGTGAATCGGCTCGATCCGGACCGCATCCCCCGCCAACGTGCGAAGCGTCGTCATCGCCTCGTCTTCATGACCCGGGAGAAGACGCATGTCCACGACTGCCTCCGCCTGACCGGGGATCACGTTCGCCTTGTATCCGGCGGACAGGAGCGAGGGGTTCGTGGTGGTCCGCACCGTCGCGCCGACGAAAGCTGCCGCCGGACCCAGCGCACGAACGATCTCGGCGACGGCGGACTCGTCCGCCGGGTCATAGGGCAGGCCCGTCAGGTCCGCAACACCCCGCATGAGCTGGTCGACCGTGGGGGTGATCGTCAACGGCCACCGGTAGGCGCCGATCCGCGCCACCGCAGCCGCCAGATGAGTCACCGCGTTGTCGTGGTTGACCTGGGAACCATGACCCGCCCGCCCGCCGGCGACCAAACGCAACCAGGCCAGGCCTTTCTCCGCCGTCTGCAACAGGTAGGTCCGGCGACCGCTCAGTTCCAGAGAGAAGCCACCCACCTCACTGATGGCCTCCGTGGCCCCTTCGAAGAGTTCCGGGTGGTTGTCCACCGCATAGCGTGCTCCGAAGACTCCCCCGGCTTCCTCATCGGCGAAGAACGCCACGACGACGTCTCGGGCCGGCCGGGTACCCGAGCGGACGAGTTGCCGGACGGTCGCGAGGATCATCGCGTCCATATCCTTCATGTCCACCGCGCCGCGGCCCCACAGCAAGCCGTCGATCTCCTCGCCGCCGAAGGGATCGACCGTCCAGTCCTCCGCGCGGGCCGGGACCACATCGGTGTGACCGTGCAGAACGAGCGCCGGGCGGGTGCTATCGAGACCGGGCAGGCGCACCACGACGTTGGCTCGCCCTGGGGCGGACTCGAAGTAGACCGGGTCGAGGCCCACCCCCTGCAGCGACGCCATCACATACTCGGCGGCGGCACGCTCCCCCGGACCACTGCCGTCGCCGAAGTTGGAGGTGTCAATGCGGAGGAGGTCCTGACACAGCGCCGCGACCTCGGATTCAGCTGGGGTCATGGGAGCACACTAGCCGCCGTGCGGAGCGAGCGACCGCGGGCCGGTGCCATCGCCCCCATGCGCACCGTCGTGGCTGTCGTGACCGGTGGCCACATCGATCTTGTCGGGTGCCTTCTCCCCCGGCGCGACGACCACGAACTGCCCCATCATTCCTTGGTCCTCATGGCGCAGCAGGTGGCAGTGGAACATGTACGGCATCGTCGGGTCGGTGCCGCCGATGGCCGGCTGGAAGGTCACCAACAGCCGAGTGATGCGCCCCGGCCGGATGTACACCGTGTCCTGTGGCCCCTGGAGCTCCATGGGCGGGGTCTTGGCACCAACGTCCAGAACCGTGAACCGGACGTCGTGGATGTGGAAGTTGTGCGGGGTGTCATCGACGGCGGTCACCTCCCAGATCTCGGTGGTGCCCTCGGTGACCACCTCATCGACGCGGCTCATGGACATCGGCTTGTTGTTGATCGTGGTGCCCGACAGTTCGAATCGCCGTGTCCGGACGGCGGGCGACTCGTCCGCGGTCGGCTGATCGTCGGCCATGCTGAGCTTCGCCGGGATCGCGTGGCTGGGGGCGAGCATCTTCGCGGCCCGTAATTCCATGATGTCGAGGGTGTCGTCTCCCCCGGAGAACCTGTTGGACACCATGTTGGTGCCCAACGACTGCGGATAGCTGCGCAGCACGGTGCGTTCACCCGGCGACATGGAGACGATGATCTCCGCGCGGTCCCCCGGGGACAGTTGCAGGCGTTCCCTGCTCACCGGGGCATTCAACAGGCCACTGTCGGAGGCGATGACCTCGAAGTCACGCCCATCGGCGAATCCGAAGTTGTAGAACCGCGCGTTGGAGCCGTTGAGCAGCCGCAACCGCACCTTCTCGGTGGTGACGTTCAGATAAGGCCCCGGGGTGCCGTTGACCAGCACGGTCGGACCGAGCACGCCGGTGCTGGTGAACGCGCGGTCGGACATGTCCAGGGTGCCGTCGGCGTGGAAGCGCTTGTCTTGCACGACCACAGGGAAGTCATCCACGCCATAGTCGTGGGGCAGTTCCTTCGCGACCTCCGCTGTCGCCGGGTCGTCCAGCAGGAAGAAGCCCGCCAGGCCGCGGTAGACCTGATCGGCGGTGTTCCCGTGAACATGCGGGTGGTACCACACGGTCGCGGCGGGCTGGTCGATGGTCCAGGCCGGTTTCCAGGTCTCATCGGGGTCGATCAACTGGTGCGGCCCGCCGTCCATCGCGGGGGGCACATGCATACCGTGCCAGTGGATCGTGCTGATCTCCCCGAGCGAGTTGGTGATCTCCACTCGCACCCGCTCACCACGCTCGGCGCGCAGCGTCGGGCCGAGATAACTGCCGTTGATCCCGATCGTGGGGGTCGGCTTCTCCTGCCCGAAATCCGTCTCGCCCTTTCGCAGGTCGAGCCGAAAGACCCGGACGCCGTCCTCGACTCCGGACTCGGCCAGCGCGGGCACGGCCAGCTCACGGTCGAAGGTCACCGACCCCGCGGTGTTGAGGAGCGCCCGGTTCCAGATCACGACGCCGGCCGTGGCCACACCGATCAGCACCACGGAGATCACGGTGCCGATGATCCAGCGCCAACGTCTGGGCAGCCGACGGCGCGGTCGAGTTGCGGCGGTGGTGGCCGAGCTCATGGACTCTCCTAGGACGAGAACTGTTCCCCTAGGCGGGGCGGAAGGCGAATGGACGTCATTTGCGCAAGGGGCGTTCCACGGCCCCCGTCATCGGCAGCTCCTTGCGCCGCAGGGTCGAGTACACCGACCATGCGACGGCGACGAGCGGGACGGCGACCACTGCTCCGAGGATTCCAGCGAGGAGCGTTCCCGTAGCGACCGCGATAGCCACAACCAGTGGATGGAGCGACACCTGCTTACCCATGATCAGAGGTTGCAGCACATGACCTTCGATCTGGCCAATGCCGGCGATTCCCAGGGTGACGATGATCGCCGTCCATGGTCCGATGGCGGCCAACGCCACGACCGCCGCGATGATCATCGCCAGCGGTGCGCCGATCATCGGGATAAAGGCACCGATGAAGACGAGCACGGCAAGAGGGGCCGCCAACGGCACTTTCAGCGCCACCAGGAAGATCCCGACGAGAATGCCGTCGGTCAGCGCGACGATGACGGTTCCCCGTGCATAGCCGGAGAAGGTGTACCAACCGGCACCGCCGACCCGGTGCCAGGTTTCGCGGTTGCGCTCGGGAAGCTGGCCGAGGAACCACTCCCAGATCTCGCGTCCACGAGCGACGAAGAAGACCGTGCAAAAGATCGCAAGTGCGAACGCAGCGAAAGCCTGCACGATCGGACCTGCCGAGGCAGCCGCTTGGCTGGCGATATCGCCGCTGTTGTCGGTGATCCACTTGCGCGCGATCTCCACCCACTCGTTGACGTCGGCCGAGGTGACGTCGATCGGCACAGGACCGTTCTCCAGGTTCTCCAGGATCTGGTGGATACCGTCGCTGAACTGCGCCGCCAGCTTGTCCCACTGGCCCACCACGGAGGTGACCACGTAGGTCACCAGGCCCGCGATGACCAACAGCGCGGTCAACATCGCCAGCCCGGTGGCTAGGGACCTGGGCATGATCCGCGCGTAAAAGTCCGTCACGGGGCGCAGCACCGACGTGATGACCAGCGCCAGGAACACCGCGAAGAAGACGAGCTGGATCTGGGCGAGGGCGAAGAACACCATCGCGACCGCGACGACCACCACGATCATGCGCCACGACCAGCCGCCCGCAGTCTTCAACCAGTGCGGGACCGCCTCGGGGCGAGAACCACGCGCAGCCGCGCCCGCAACCGTGATCGGCGGCATCCGGCGAGCCGTGGCGACCCGGTGCATCGTCGGGGTCGGAGGGCGGGTTCCCGCGGTGCGCGCCGAGCTACTCTGCCTGGCGGCAACCGGGCGGGTCCCAGCGACCAGACGGCGTTTCGACGGACCCGCGGAACTGCCTTCGACCCTCACGCCGCACCTCTGTACTCGCCGACCGTCGTCACCCCGCCAGTCTGCCGTAGTCCGGGATGCGCAATCCACCGCCACACCGTGCTATGTTTCTTCCCGCAACCGAAGGGCTCACCATGCCCGGCGGTCCACTCGTCCGGGTGGCGGAATGGCAGACGCGCTAGCTTGAGGTGCTAGTGCCCGTATAGGGCGTGGGGGTTCAAGTCCCCCTCCGGACACCACGACAGGCCAGCAGCTCGTCGAATCGCCGCGACTCCAGGCTCCCCGACCGGCACCAGAAGCCCTGCGGCACCCCAGGAATCCTCGTCTCATCGACGTATGCGAAGAAGCATGCCAGCGCCCTGTCGACCTCGATGAGCTGGGCACCCGAAGGCTAATCGCGGTCACAGCGATTATCGCGCTCCTTAGAGTGGATGCTGGTACTCGCCTCGAGGTGTGAGCAGTCCACCGAGTTGGAACAACCTCACCCCTCGTCAGCCCAGCACGCGTACGTGTCGCCGAGCGGTAGCGGTCAACGAGGCGCTCAGTTTGTTGTCGAAGGTGACTAGCCTTAGACCGTTCGCGATCGCGAGGTTGAGCAAGTGGGTGTCAGTAATCTGCTTTGTGCCGGTGACGTGCCTGATGATTGCTCGATGGTCGGCGAGCGAGGTGCTGTCGGAAAGGAAAGAGGCGCTCTCTAGTGCCTTGATGCTCCGTAGTATCGCGACAGCCTCCGCCATAGGGACGGGGCGCCCAGAGATGGCAGGATTCATGAGCAGACGAACGAGGCCGATCTCGGTGATGGGTGTCGTCGCAAATGCCCTGGTGCTGCGAAGCCAGCTGATGGCCGAAGAATGATCGTCGTGGTCCTCGAGAACGACAGCGACAAGCACGTTGACATCGGCCAGCTCAGTCCTCATCGAGCGCGTCCTCCACCATCTGCCGAGTCACCCGTCGCCCCGCTGCCTTGATCGTGACGAGACCGGCGAGCGGGTCTCGTTGCACGGCCGCACGCTCAATCTCCTCGGCTCGTTCGGCAGCGAGTTCAACCAAGATCTCGCCAGGACTGCGTCCAGGGAACCGGGCTTCACCGGTCTTCACGATGCGCTGCACCCGGGGGTTTCGGGTGATCTGAGTGCGCGGATAGACAGTTGGCATCACCCGAGTGTATCACCGCGAACACTTCTAGGTGGTACACCGGTCTAGGCTCTTGCACCACCTTGTCGCACTCGACCTGGAACTCAGCGAACTACGGACCCGGCCCACGCGATTCGCCGATGGAGGTCATCTCACCGCCGGCATCCAGGAAGCAGTCCTACCCCCAGCGGGTGAGCAAACCCAGGAACACAACCGGCACCGTGGGGGGAACCGAACCCCACTGTTCGCATGCGCGCCGCAGGGCGCGGACAGGAGAAAGCGATGGATGCGACCCTCGACGAAATGGGACCGATCGACTGGCTCATGGTGGAGTTCGCCGACAACCGACTGGACGGGACGGCCTTTCCGCTTCTGCTCGAGTTGGTTGATCAGGGAATCATCCGAGTGATCGACCTAATATTCCTGGAAAAAGACGCCGGTGGCACGGTAGCAGGCGTCGATATCCGCAACCTCGATTCGAGCGGAGACTTCGACCTGACCATTTTCGAGGGCGCCTCGTCCGGCATCTTGACGGCGGACGATGTCCGCGAAGCCGGCGAGGCACTCGCACCCGGGAGCGCCGCCGGGATCCTCGTCTATGAGAACGCCTGGGCCGGCCCCTTCGCGGCCGCCCTCCGTCGCGGCGGTGGAGCGATCGTCGCGGGCGGGCGGATACCCGTCCAATCGCTCATCGCAGCCCTTGATGCCAGTGAGAACGGTCTACCAGCAAGCTCGAACACCTAGGAGAGCACCATGCCAGGACTCTTGCGGGGAGTTGCCCGCACCGCCGTGGTCGCGGGCACCGCATCAGCCGTATCGGGCCGGGTTCAACGACGACAACAGGGACGGTGGGCCGAACAAGACGCGTATGCCGCCCAGCAGCAGGCCGCCGCCTACGCTCGCCCACCTGCGGCACCCCCGCCGTCATCCCCTGGACCCTTACCAGCGGCAACTCCCGCGCCAACGCCCACCGACTCGACCCTGATTCATTTACGCGAACTCGCTGACATGCGGGCTCAGGGGATCCTGACAGACGCCGAGTTCGAGGCACAGAAGGACCGCATCCTGAACGGCTGACCCTCGCCACTGGTGCGGTCAGTGCAGCGCGTACTTGAGCACGACCACGAGTAGCCCGAAACAGCCGGCCGCGAGAATCTCGCCTACCAGCGCCCAGCGGCGCGCGCCACCGCGCCAGGCGGCCACGCCCCCGATGACAATGAGCATGACGACGGTGACCCACAGGGCGACCCACGCGGCACGCTCACCGTCGGCGCCGAAGAGCCGAGCCAGCATGAGCACGGCGACGGGCGGCACCGCACCGAAGAGCACGGACCAGTTGTCGTTCAGCGCGTGCAGAATACGCGCCCCGGTGGACCGTTCCCGGTCGGCGAACCCGCCCCCTACCGCGTCGACATATACGTGGGCAAGCCAGTAGACGAGTACGACCGCGACGGTAGAGAGGACGACCCGATCGCCGGGCGGGGCGTGCACGCTCCCTACTGCGAGCACCGAGGCCGAGACGACCGCACCGTAAAGCATCTCCGGTACATGAGTCGGTGTGAGGTGACGCCGAACCCCCGCGGCAATCCCGGAGTGAGCGCCGCCCGAGTGCGGGGCCGACGCGCTACCGGCATCGTCATCGCGTGCTGTCATGAGTTTCTCTTATGTCAAGCTGCGGTCCCGTGTCAAGCCGTGGTTGGCCGGGTCAGACTGGCCCGGCCAACGCGCCTGGAATGGTGACCTGTGCCACTCTCATACCGCCATGACAACCGTCAGCGATACCAGGAGTGAGTCGCGGGCCTATCTGACGCCCTCGGGTACCGCCATGCTGCGCGCTCGGACCTCGATCCCCATCCCCGTCGCCGATGCCGTCCGCCGACCAGGTATAGAGCGCGTCCTCGACCAGGCCGCCCACCACCGGCTCACTCTTGTTTCCGCCGGACCCGGCTGGGGCAAGAGCACCGCCACCGCCCTGTGGGCCGGCGCGCGGCCACCAGGCACGACGGCATGGCTGACCTGTGAGCCGCAAGACGCCACACCGGCCGGCCTGTGGTCGGATATCGTCGGCGCGCTGCGGAGCGCGGGCGCGGTACCTGTCGACCACCCGCTCCTGCGACGGCGCCCACCAGCGCACATCTCACCGGACCGGCTTCGCCGGTTGCTGCCGGATCTGGAGACCATGCCCGCGGCAGTTGTGATCGTCCTCGACGACTTCGAGGTCGTCACGGGTCCCGACGTCCTGCGCATGATGGATGACATCCTGCGGTACCCACTTCCCCTCCATTTCGTCGTACTCTGCCGCTCCGACCCCGCGTTGGCTCTTCACCGGCTCCGCGCAAGAGGGGAGATCGCCGAGATTGTCGCGGACGACCTGGCATTCGACGTGACCACGACCGTCGCCCTGGCAGCTCGGGAAGGAATCACCCTCGATAAACAGGCCGCCACCCAGCTATTGGCCGAAACCGGCGGCTGGGCTGTCGGTGTCTGTCTGCGCCTCAGCTCCCCGCTCAGCCCGAACGGCCGAACCCAGGCGGAACGGTCCGCGACTGATTTCCTGATGGCGGAAGTCCTCGACAAGCAGGAACCACGGCTGCGGCAGTTCCTGCTCCGCACGAGCGTCACGACGACCGTCAGCACCGAACTCGCCGGGGTACTCGACCCCGGCTCGAACGCTCCGCGGATGCTGGCTTACTTCGGTGCCCGGAACGGATTCGTCACAAGACTTGACCTCGACGGAACGTGGTACCAGTACCACCCGTTCCTGCGCGAGATGCTCCGGTCACAGCTATGGGTCGAAGACCCTACGGCTGCCCGTATCGCACATCGGAACGCCGCCCGCTGGCTTGCTCAGCATGGCGAGCCGATCCAGGCACTCGATCAGGCCGCCGCTGCAAAGGACTGGGCGCTGTTCGGCGAAATTTTCGTCGAGAGCGCTGGTCCGTGCCTGTCCGGGTCCGAACGGACGGCCCTCCGCTCGACCCTCGCCCAGGTGCCTTTTCGAGAGCTGGCACCCAACCCGGCGTCGTATCTCTGCGCCGCCGCCCTCGCGCTGACCACCGACCGCCACATCGCGGCCCGCCACCACCTCGACCGCGCCCGGGAACTGCTCGCGTATCGCAACCGGCCGGCCGCCGCCAGCCTGCTGGAGCTTCTCGAGGGCGCCGTCGCCCGGGCCGACGGCGAGGTGCGGCGACTGGCCGTTCACGGGGCCGCCGCCGAAGCCGCCCTCGCGCGATGCCCCCTCGCGTTTCCTGCCCTCGACGCCTACCGCGCCCTCGCCGCCGACCAGCGCGCGATCGGAGCCGCCTGGAGCGGGGCGCCCGTCGGCGCCTGCCCCGGCCCCGACAGCCGAGCCGCGGCAGCCATCGCCGCAGTGGCCAACGGCGACTTCAGCGGCGGTGGCGCAGCGGCCCGGGTGCTTCTCGTGGAGTCTGTGCGCGACGGGTGGGCTGAGCAGGCCCCATCCCGTGCCGCCCACGCCGCAGTGGCCTGGACAGCATTGGTCTACGGCCACATCGACGACGCCGAACTCCAGATCGCCCGAGCGCTCGCCGCGGATTCCGGTGAGCGTGATCCCACCTCCGAGGCCACCGTTCACCTGCTTCGGTCGCTCGCTGCCGCCACTCGGCGCCGCCGGCAAACCGCCCGTCTCGCCCTCGCCGCCGCCGACGAAGCACTCCCCCCAAGCCGCACGCCACCCCTGTTGGCCGACCTCAGAGCGCGCGCATGGACCGAGTACGCCGTGCTCTCGAACGCTCCCGGCCAGGTCGCGATTACCCCCGAGGCACCTAGGCCGACCGCGGCGGTCGCGGCCATCTGCCGGGCTCGGCGATCGTTGCGGGCCGGGCGAGTGAGTGCGGCGCTGAACACCCTGACGGCTCTCCCCCGGGATCCGGAAACGGCAGTGCTCGTGCGCGTCGAGGCCGCCATCATCGAAGCCGAGGCACTTGCCGTCGGCGGAACGCGACGAGCACATGACAGCGTCGTACGCGCCCTCGATCTGGCGCAGCCCGACGGCCTCGCGTTGCCATTCCTGACGATTACCACCCCGACACTGATCCCGATCGTTGGCGCCGTGATCGCCCACCGAAGCGATCCCTTGTCGGCCGTCCTGCGATCCCACCTCTCGCCAGATTCGTCGTCGGTCGAACCTGCTCCGCCCGGGGTACCCCTGACGGAACGCGAACTCACGATTCTCGGCGCCCTGCCAAGCATGGAAAGCAATCAGGAGATCGCTGAGGACTTCTTCGTATCAGTGAACACGGTGAAGGCGCACCTCAAATCGCTTTATCGCAAACTCGGCGTCGGGTCCAGGCGCGACGCCGTCCGCCGTGGACGCGAACTCGGGTTAATCGGCGGCTGACGCGGTTGTCCCAGCCGCGACGGACGGGCGCCGGCCCACGCTCACCCTCGTCACGAGTTTGGCGATCTCCACCACAATGAGAAATACAAACGTGATCAGCCAGCAGGTTCCCCATTGGCTTCCGGAGAGCTCCACCGTGCCGAAGATCCGCTGCAACCCGTCGATCGTCGTCACGAGGAACGCGAGCGCCAGGGCGGCCAACAGCAACAGCACGAACCGGCCGTTGGCCAGCGTGTCATGACTGAAGATGCTGGAGGTCGGGTCACGCCACTCCAGGGCCGCCACGACATGCAGCAGCGAGGTCACGGTGAGTCCCATGGTCGTGGCCACCGCAAGACTGCCGTCATCCTCACCCCACGCCACGGCGATCAACACACCGACGGCAATGGCGAGCCCGCCGAGTGCCAGCCCGATGCTCTGGTTCCGGCCGAGTACCGGCTCATCGGGGGGCCGGGGCCGCCGTCGCATCAACCCGGACGTCGCGGCATCGAAACCGAGACCGATCGCGAGCAACACGTCGACGGCGAAGTTGACCCACAGGATCTGTAACGGAGTCAGTGGCGTTCCCTCGGCGACCGTGAAGATCCCGGCTCCGACGAATGTCAAGATGAAACCGGTGAGCACGACCATCTGGAAACGGATGTATTTCATCAGGTTGTCGTACAGGCCACGGCCCTTTTCAACGGCGGCGACGATGGTCGCGAAGTTGTCGTCGGTCAGGATCATCTCGGCCGCGTCCTTGGTGACCTCGGTGCCGGTGATTCCCATGGCCACCCCGATATCGGCACGTGCCAGAGCCGGGGCGTCGTTCACGCCGTCGCCGGTCATCGCGACGGTGTTCCCTTTTCCTTTGAGCACGTCGACCAGCCGGACCTTGTCCTCCGGCGCCACCCGAGCCACGACGCCGATCCCCTCGACCTCCTCGGCAAGTTGCTCATCGGACATGGCCGCGAACTGCGCCCCGGTGATCGCCCGCCCTTCGATGCCGAGTTGCTCAGCAATGGCCGCCGCGGTGGTCGCATGGTCCCCCGTGATCATCCGCACCCGAATACCCGCCTGCCGGCATTCGGCGATGGCGTCTCGAGCCTCCCGGCGCGGCGGGTCCACGATCCCGACGAGCGCCAGCAGGTCGAGCCCGGTCACCTGGGCGAGCAGGTCGCCGTCGAGATCAGCAACCGCCAGATGACGCCGGGCGACCGCGAGCACTCGCATTCCCTCGGAGGCCAGTCGGTCGTTCTCGGCAAGCACCAAGGCGCGGGACTCGTCGTCCAGCTCAACCCGAACCCCGTCCGCGTTGAGGTACCGCTCCGAACGGGCCAGGAGCACATCCGGCGCGCCCTTCACGAAGCAGACGGTGGAATCGTCGAGGTCATGGAAGGTCGCCATGAACTTGTACTCGGCATCGAAGGGCACCTCGGCCAGCCGCGGATGCTCCCGGCGGGTCTCCTCGACGTCGATCCCGGCCTTGGCCGCGAGGACGACCAACGCGCCCTCCGTCGGGTCACCCACCAACTGCCCGTCGCGAACCACGGCGTCGCTGGCGAGCGCCATCGGCAGGACCACCGGTTCCAGGTCGACCTCGGTCGCGCCCGCGGCCGCGAGCACCCGTCCCGTCGTCGAGTACCCCTCGCCGTCGATCGTGAACCGTCGGCCGGCCAGTACCAGTTGGCGAGCGGTCATCTGGTTGAGCGTGAGCGTCCCGGTCTTGTCCGAACAGATCGCCGAGGTGGACCCCAGCGTCTCCACGGACTTGAGTCGCTTGACGATGGCGCCGTCGTCGGCCAATTCGCGGGTGCCCAAGGACAGCAGCATGGTGACCACCGCGGGCAGGCCCGTCGGGATGGCCGCGATCGCCAGGCTGATGCCGACGATGAACAGGCTGTCGAAGTCCTCCCCCCGGGCAAGCCCCAAGATCACCACCAGGACCAGCGCGACTGCCGCCATAGACGTGATGATGACCGTGATGCGGTCGAGTTGGCGGGTCAGCGGCGTCTTGTCCTGTTCGACGCCGCCGAGCATGTCCGAGATCCGGCCGACCTCCGTGGACATGCCGGTCGCCACCACGACCATCTCACCGCGACCCCGGGTGACCTGGGAGTTCATGTACGCCATGTCGGTGCGGTCGCCGAGCGGGGCGTCGGCCGCCGCCACGGCGTCGGTGCCCTTCGGTACCGGCGTGCTTTCCCCGGTGAGCCCGGCCTCTTCGATCTCCAGGGAGGCAGCCATAATGATCCGGCCGTCGGCCGCCACCTTGTCCCCGGCCTCGAAGCCCACGATGTCGCCCGGTACGAGTTCCTCCGCCGGAATCTGAAGCTGCTGTCCATCGCGCCGGACCCGCGCGGTCATCACGAGCATCTGCCGAAGCGCCGCGACCGACTGCGCCGCCTTGCCTTCCTGATGCAGACCCATCAAGGCGTTGAGCACAGTCAAGCCCAGCACGACGAGTCCCGTGGCGAAGTCGCGCAGGGCGATCATCGAGACGGCCGCCGCACCGACCAACACGAGCTGCATGAGGTCGCGGTACTGCCGAAGGAAAGCCTTCCAGACCGGCTCTGGGCGCTCCTCCGCGAGGGCGTTCGGGCCGTAGATCGCGCGCCGCTTGAGGACCTCGTCCGAACTCAGTCCCACCGCTGGGTCGACGTCGCATTGACTGCAGACGACGTCGATGGGGTCCGTATGCCAGTCGGTCCGCTGGTCGGGGAGTTGCACAGCCGTCATCGCGTGGCTCCTTCCGGGTCGGAACCACACTCACATCCGCGTCCGCGGACCGGCTCACCCGTGGCGGGTGAGGACCTGGGGAATCAGGCCCGCGCCTGTGGCACGACCAGTGGCGTCCCGGTCACTGGGTCGGGGATGACCAGACAGTCCAACCCGAAGACCTCCCGCACCAACTCCGCCGTCACCACTTCTCCCGGTGGCCCCTGCGCCACGACCTCGCCGTCTTTCATCGCGATCAGATGCGTCGCGTACCGGGCGGCATGGTTCAAGTCGTGCAGAACGGCGATCAGTGTGTTTCCCGCGTCGTGCAGATCAGCGAAGAGGTTGAGCAGGTCGATCTGATGGGAGATGTCGAGGAACGTCGTCGGCTCGTCGAGGAGCAGGATCGGCGTCTCCTGGGCCAACGCCATCGCCGCCCACACCCGCTGCCGCTGCCCGCCGGAGAGCTCATCCACATGACGGTCCTGCAGGTCGGTCACATTGGTCGCCCGCATCGCCTCCGCCACCGCCGCCGCGTCTTGCGCACTCCACTGCCTGATCAGCCCTTGGTGCGGGTAGCGGCCCCGTGCGACCAGGTCGGCCACCGTGATGCCGTCGGGGGCGGTCGAACTCTGGGGTAGCAGTCCGACCACCCGGGCTGCCTCCTTGGCCCGGTAGGACGCGATCGACTTGCCATCGAGCACCACCGCACCCGACATCGGAGTCAGTAGGCGCGACAGGGCGCGCAAGAGGGTCGATTTGCCGCAGGCATTCGGGCCGACGATCACCGTGAAGGACCGATCCGGTATCTCCACGGTCAGTTCCTGCGAGACGACCCGGCGGTCGTAGGCGAGGGTCACCTCGCGCGCGATCAGGCGCGGGTTCGTGGTGGTCGTGCGCGGCGTGCTCATGAGGGTCATAGCTGCTTCCGGGCTTCGTGGATGAGCAAGAAGATGAGGTAGAGGCCGCCAAGGACAACGGTGACCAGGCCGACCGGCACCGCTCCCGGCAACAGGTGTTGCGCAATGACGTCGGCCGCAAGGAGCACGAAGGCGCCGGTCAACGCCGCTCCCCCGATCGGGATGCCAGCACTACGGCTGAGCCGTCGGGCGATCTGCGGCGCCGCCAAAGCGATGAACGCGATGGGTCCGGAAACCGCGATCACGATCGCGATCAGCGCCACCCCGACCACGAGGACGGCCAGCCTCGTCGCCTCCGTGTGCACACCGTGGGCATGGGCGGCATCGTCGCCGAGTTCGAGTTGGCGCAGCGGGCGCACCACCGCGACCGTTACCACCCCGAGAACCGCCAGCGGCACCCCGGCACGAATGATCTCCCCCCACCCCACCAGGGAGATGGAACCGGCGCCCCAGATCGAGGCGGCCATCGCCACCTCGGTCTGGACCCGCAGTAGTAGATAGGTGTTCAGGCTCGTCAGCATCGCAGTCATCGCGATGCCCACCACGATCAGCCGGAACCCCTGTACGCCGCCACGCCACGCCAACACGTACACCGCCAGTGCCGTGAGCAGCCCGCCCACCAATGCACCCGCAGAAACGGTGAGAACACTTGTGCCGATCACCGTGATCGACACGATGGCACCGGTATAGGCACCGGCGGAGAAGCCGATGACGTCGGGTGAGCCGAGCGGGTTACGGGTCAGCGTCTGGAAGAGCGCACCCGAGGCACCGAGGGCCGCACCGAAGATCACCGCTGCCGACACCCGCGGCAGCCGCCAGTCCATCACCACCCGGCTCGCGAACCCCTGATCCGAGACGATGGCCGACAGCACTTGCGGGATGCTCAACGGATAGTCTCCGAGGCCAAGCGCGAGCAGCCCGAGCGCCACGATCGCGATGGCCAGGATCGAACCGACCACCACCGCACGGCGAGCAACGGGAATCGAGCCCCCGGGTACTGGCAGATACAGATTTACCGCCCGGGCGGTGGGCGGGGCCGTGCGCAGATCGCTCACAGCGCGCTCACGCGTTGCCGCCGCACCAACGCAATCAGCACGGGAGCCCCGATGAACGCGGTGACGACCCCCACCGGCACCTCGGCGGGCCGCAACAGCAACCGGCCGACGATATCGGCGGTCAACAGCAGGATCGGCGCGAGGAGTACGGATAAGGCGATGATCCACCGTTGATCCGGTCCCACGATCCACCGTGCGGCATGCGGGATCATCAGCCCGACGAAGGCGATCGGGCCGGCCATCGCGGTCGCGGCACCGGCCAGTAGCGTGATGGCGACGACGGCCAGGATGCGCGTGCGGACGACTTGGGCGCCCAGGGACCGGGCCAGGTCATCGCCCAAGGCAACCGCATTGAGCGAACGGCCCAACAACAACGCAATCACCAGGCCGATCAGCAGGAACGGAGCCGCCGCCCGAACCACGTCCCAGCCGCGGTCCGCGATCATCCCGGCCTGCCAGGCCCGCATAGCGTTGAATCCCCGCGGGTTCGCCAGCATCATCGCCGAGGTGATTCCTGCGAGAACCGCGCCGATGGCGACACCGGCCAAGGTGATGCTCGCGGGGCTGACCGACCCGCGGCCGGCCGATCCGATCACGTACACCGCGACCGTAGTTGTCAGCGCCCCGGCGAAGGCGAACCAGACATACCCCGTGGGGGCGGTCACGCCCAGCACACCGACGCCGATCGCGACGGCGAAGGCCGCGCCGGAGTTCACGCCGAGGATGCCCGGGTCAGCAAGGGGGTTGCGCGTCACGGCTTGGATGAGCGCCCCCGCGACGCCCAGCCCGGCGCCCACCAACAAGCCGAGCACCGTCCGCGGCAGTCGCAGGCTGAGAACTACCGAGGCGTCACGGCCGTCGGCACGCCCGATCAGGGAGTCCCACACACTCGAGAGTGGGACCGCGCGAGCACCCAGCGCGAGGCTGGCTGCGACCACGATCGCCAGGAGCAACCCCGCCGCCAGGAGCCCGCTCGTTCGCCGCGAGAGACGTCTGCCGACCGGAGCCTCGGCGACAGCACCCGCGGGCGCCGCGGGCGAGGCCGCAGCGAGATCTGCAATCACAATCCTAAGCTTAGGCTAACCTTTCCTATGTCAGTGCCACCGGGCTTCCCGCCTGCGCACCCGACATCTTTGTCGTCACCTGTCGTCCGTTCACCCAGCACTGGACCGGAAAGGCCCGAATTCCATGCGGTTACGCCCCCTCACCACGGTTGTCGTCGCGACAGCCGCACTCGCGCTCACCGGGTGCTCCAGCTCCGATGACTCCACGACACCGGAGTCCCCGGCGGGCCAGAGCGCCGGCGGCAGTTTCCCGCAGACCGTAGAAACCAAATTCGGCGACGTCCGGATCGATCACGAGCCCACTCGTATCGTGGCGCTCGGCTGGGGTGACGCGGAGACCGCGCTGGCACTCGGCGCACAGCCGGTCGGGGCTTCCGATTGGCTGGGCTTCGGCGGCGAAGGCGTCGGACCCTGGGCGGCGGGGCTCTACGACGAGGCCCCGGAACTGATCGACACGCTCGAACCCTCCTACGAAGCCATCGCCGCCCTGAAACCCGACCTGATCCTCGACGTGCGCAGCAGCGGGGACCAGGAACGCCACGACCGACTCGCCGAGATCGCACCGACCGTCGGCGTTCCCGAAGGCGGCGACTCCTACCTGACCTCCATGGAGGATCAGGTCGACATGATCGCGACAGCCCTGGGGGTCCCGGAGAAGGGCGCCGAACTGCTCACCGAGGTGGACGACGCATATGCCGCGGCAGCCAAAGCCCACCCCGAATGGGAGGGCAAGACCGTCACCGCCGCCACGAAGACCTCTGAAGGCTGGGGCGCATACATCGAAGGTGGCGGCAGGGTCGAAACGCTCGAGCGGTATGGCTTCGTGCAGAACCCCGCCATTGAAGAACTACCGGTCAGCTCGACAGGGTTCTCCGTATCGATCTCCAGCGAGAACCTCGACGTGATGGAGGCAGATCTCATCGTCGCCTTCCCCATCTTCCTGGAGACCACAGCGATCACCGACGACCCCCAGTGGCAACAACTCGACGCTGTCAAAGCAGGCCACTCCGTGGTGATCGACGGCGACCTCTCCGCCGCATACTCGATCAACTCCCCGTTGGCCGCGTTGTACACCGTTAAGAACCTCACACCGCTCTTGGAAGAGGCAGTCCCAGCCTCCTGACCGGCTGAAATCCTGTACCTCCGTGCCTGCTGGCACGGGGGTACAGCGCGTGGCCGGACAAGGCACCGGATTCTCGGCGCTATGCTACGTATGCGCCCGTGGGCCTGTGTGCCCTGGCGGGACAGGGCGCCGTGGACATGTCGCCGGGGAATCAAAGGAGAACCCTTCTCATGCCAGGTGAGCTCGACCTACTTCTGGGTCAGTCCGCAAACGGATGGCAGGCGCCAACGCTGGGGGAAAACCTCACCCAGGCCGGAGTGAAGCGCCGCGACTTTCTCAAGTACTGCGGCGGCCTCGCCGCCGTCTTCACCCTCGGCCAGCCACTGGTGGCCGGTTCCGCCCAGGCAAGCCCGGTCTCTGCGGAGATGATCGCCGACAAGCTCGGCGCACTCACGAAGCCGAACGTCGTCTGGCTCCAGCTCCAAGAATGCACCGGATGCATGGAGAGCACCCTGCGTTCCGGCGGAACCACCATCGAGGACGCCGTCCTCAACCTCCTGTCGGTGAACTACAACGAACTGGTGATGGCTGCGGCCGGCGATGCCGCGAACAAGGCGCTTGACGAGACCAATGCCGAGCCCCACATCCTGGTCGTGAACGGTTCCATCCCCCGCGGTGCCGGCGGCGCCTACTGCACGATCGGCGGCAAGTCTGCCGAGCAAGTGCTGCGCGAATCCGCGAAGAACGCCACCGCGATCCTCGCCGTCGGTGCCTGTGCCGTTTGGGGCTCGGTCCAAGCCTCCAAGCCCAACCCGACCGGTGCCGTCGGCGTCGACGAGATCATCAAGGACAAGCCGGTCATCAACGTCTCCGGCTGCCCGCCGATCGGCGAGGTGATCACCGCCACCTTGGCCTACATCCTCACCCATGACACCCTGCCCGACACCGATGCCGAGGGCCGCCCGCTCTTCGCCTACGACCAGCGAATCCACGACTCCTGTCCGCGCCGGGCGCACTACGACGCCGGCCAGTTCGTTCGCACCTTCGACGACGAGGCCGCCCGAAGCGGCTGGTGTCTCTACGAGGTCGGCTGTAAGGGTCCGAGCACCTTCTCGGCTTGCCCGATCATTCAGTGGAACTTGCACACCAGCTGGCCGATCGCTGCCGGCCACCCGTGCATCGGTTGCACGGAAAAGAACTTCTTCGATCGCTTCACCCCGTTCTACCAGGCCCTCCCGAACGTCCCCGGCCTCGGGGCCGAGGCGACAGCCGAGAAAGTGGGCTGGGGCCTGGTCGGCGCCACCGTGGCCGGCGTCGGCGTCCACGCAGCACTCACCGCTGGACGCCGCGCAGCCTCCAAGCGCAGCGAAGTGGAAACACCGCTCGGCGCCTTCGGCGACGATCGCGTCTGGCTCCCAACCCCGACGATGCCCCCGGCGACGACCACCACCCCAGAACAAGCTGCCGCGGATTCCTCGGCTGACCCGGCCGGAAAGGCGGAGTAGTCCATGTCAGAGCGCGTCGTCATCGACCCCATCACACGGATCGAGGGGCACCTGCGGATCGAACTCGAGACCGAGGGAACCGCGATCTCCAAGGCGTGGAGCGAGACCACCCAGTTCCGCGGCATCGAGACCATCGTTGCCGGTCGCGACCCCCGTGATGCGTGGGCCTTCCTCCAGCGAGTCTGCGGCGTGTGCACCGCGGTGCATGCGATCGCGTCGGTGGTCGCCGTCGAGGATGCCATCGGCTCCAACCCGCCCGAGCAGGCACGCTTGATCCGCGACATCGTGCTGGCCTCCCAGGAGATCCAGGACCACGTCATCCACTTCTACCACCTGCACGCGCTCGACTGGGTGAACGTCCCCTCAGCGGCCACCGCGGACCCCGCCAAGGCGGTCGCCTTCGCGCAATCGATCGGCTCCACGTGGAAGGGAAACACCCTCGAACGGATGACCGCGGTGCGCGACACCGTCAAGGGCATCCTCGAATCCGGGCAGTTGTCGGTCTTCACGGGTGGCTACTGGAGCCACCCGGACTACCGCCTACCTCCCGAAGCCAATCTCATGGCCGTCGCGCACTACCTGGACGCCCTGGAGTTCCAGCGGTCGATGATTCGTATCGGAACCGTCTTCGGCGGCAAGAACCCGCACCCGAACTTTCTCGTCGGCGGTATGGCCTGCAGCATCGACCCGGACCGGTCGGAGTCGATCAACCAGGTGCAGATCGACCAGATCGCCCAGTGGATCGCCGAGACGAGGGACTTCGTCAAGAGCTGCTACCTTCCCGACGCGCTCGCGATCATGGGGGTCTACAAGGACTACTTCGACATCGGGGCGGCACAACCCAGCTTCCTTGCGGTCGGTATGGCAGGCGCCACCTATGGCGGCAACCCCGCCGAGTCGCGCACCACCTCGCCCTACAGCGAGGTCAAGCCGGGTGTGATCCTCGACGGCGATTACACCAAGGTGCACCCCTTCGACCCCACCAAGGTGACCGAACAGGTCGCCTCGGCCTGGTACACCTACGAAGGCGACGAGGTGGCCCTCACCCCCGACAAGGGCGAGACCACCCCGAAGTACACCGGGCCCAAACCGCCGTTCAGCTGGCTGGGCGACGACGACAAGTACACCTGGTCCAAGGCCCCGCGCTACGACGGCAAGGTCGTCCAAGTCGGGCCGGTCGCCCGAGTGCTGCTCTCCTACGCACAGGGTCACAAGCGCACGAAGGAACTTGTCGACATGGCCGCGCAGAAGCTCGGCATCACCATCCCGCAGATCAACTCGACCGCCGGCCGCACGCTGAGCCGTGCCGTTGAAGCTGTGACCTCGGCGGAGATGCTGGCCGACGTCATCTTCCCCAAGCTGGTGGAGAACATCAAACGCGGCGACATCTCGGTCTTCGACTCCGCGAAGTGGTCGCCCAGTTCGTGGCCGAAGGAGGCCCAGGGTTACTCCTTCGTCGAGGTCGCCCGCGGAAACCTCAGTCACTGGATCACGATCAAGGACGGCAAGATCGAGCACTACCAGGCGGTCGTACCGACCACCTGGTTGGCAGGTGGACGTGACGACCAGGGCAAGCAAGGCCCCTACGAGGAGTCGTTGGCGGGCAACGGCAAGCATCCGCTGGCAGACTCCGCCCAGCCGCTCGAACCTCTGCGCACGATCCACTCCTTCGACCCCTGCATGTCCTGCGCGGTGCATGTTCTCGACGTGGACGGCGAGGAACTACAGGTCGTGACATCGTGACCATCGAGGAAGCGGCAACGCCCAAAGCACCGGCACAAGGCAAGGTGCGGCTGCGTGTCGGCGAGGTCTTGAGCGTCGGTGGGCTCAGCCACGGCCGTCTCATGGCACTTGCCGCTGCCGCACCGGCCGACGCCAGCGATCCCGTGGTCAAGGCCGTGAACAAGGCGCTCGGCTCGGACCACCCCGGGATCGAGTCGCCCACGGTCGCCGGGGAAGACATCGACCCCGCGAGCCCGGAACGCCGGTACAGCCTGGTTCGGGTACGCGAACTACCCCAGCCCGACGGCAGCACCCGGGACGTCATGGTGATGCGCGGCGAACTCGACACCGTGCTGGCCGAGGCACAGGCCGGTCGTCAAGGACGTGCCCTGCTGCGCAAGAACGCGCTGCACTCGGCCCAGTCCGGTGAACGCCCGCTGGTGATCGCTGCGGCTCCGATCGAGGCAGACGGCACTGTCGGCACCTATCGGCTCCAGGGTTTCGTCGGACTGCGGAGGGTCGCTGACCGCCACGCCGCCGAAGAAGGTCCCGGGGAGAGCGGTTGGACCCGCACCACCTTGTGGTCGGTCTCCCTGCGGTATCAGCACTGGATCAACGTGGTGCTGATCTTCCTGCTGAGCTGCACCGGGTACTACATCATGGACCCGTTCTTCGGGCCGACCGCCCATGCGGGCCAGTCCACCGGTTACCTCATGGGTTGGGTGCGCCTGATCCACTTCAGCGCGGGCTTCGCCTGGCTCTTGGTCGGCGCCACCCGGCTTGTCGTGTCGTTCACGTCCAGGGATCGCTACCTACGCTGGCGGACACTGTGGCCACTGAAGTCCAAGTCCGACGTACGCAACCTCGGCAAGGTCGCCAAACACTACGCGCTCGTTTCGAATGAGGCGCCGCTGTACATGGCACACAATCCTCTGCAGCAGCTCGCGTACACCTCGCTGTACATCGCCGGTGGCCTGCAGATGTGCACCGGGCTCATCCTGTACGGGCTGTCGCACCAGACCAGCCCGTTCTGGGAGTTCATCTCGACTCCGGTCCACTGGTTCGGAACGCCCTTCGTCCGCCTCGTGCACGCGATGATGATGTTCCTGCTGTGGGCATTCGCCATCATGCATATCTACATGGCGGTCCGGGCCGACAGCCTGGAACGCCACGGCGGAGTCTCCTCCATGGTCAACGGCGGGGTCTGGCTCCGGCGTGGCTCCAAGCCCGTCGATGCCCCCGAGGTCGAATGAGCGACCGCGGACTTCCCGATCTCGACCCGGTGACCACCACGCGCGCCCAGCCAGCAGCCGTGGTGGTCCTCGGCGTCGGGAACACGATCATGGGCGACGACGGCACCGGCCTGGAGCTGATGGCGCGCCTCCAAGAAGATCGTCCCGACCCCCGCATCGAGTACGTCGACGGCGGCACTGGCGGGATGGAGTTGCTGCCGATCGTCCAGGAGGCATCGCGGCTACTCATCCTCGACGCCGTCTCCGGTCAGGTTCCCGGCACCGTGGTGAACCTGAGCGGTGACCAGATCCCCCGGATGCTCGCGGCCAAGCTCTCACCGCACCAGGTCGGACTTCTCGATGTGCTGTCAGCGGCGCGACTCCTCGACCACGAACCCGCCCACCTGCAGGTGATCGGCATCGTGCCCGAATCCGTGGATCTGCGCCTGGGCCTCAGCGAACCAGTTGCGGCGGCCATCGGCGAAGCGACCACACAGGCCACGACTCTGATCGACACCTGGCTCGCCGGTGACAGCGCTCAGCAGGCGGATGGATCGTGATCCGCATACTCCAGGTCGGCGAAGGCCACCGCGAACTCCCGTCCTCGCACGAGGTTCCCGGACGGGGTGCCACAGACCGGGCAGGTCAGCGCGTAGAACTCGTCCACGGGCTGTTCAACGGCACAACCGTGGCACCAGATTGCGGCTTGAACAGTCTCTACCTCCAGCCGGGCGCCCGCGACCAGGGTGTCGACCGTCGCAATCGGCCACGCACCCTGCAAAGCCTCCGGCACGGCCCCCGACAACGTGCCCACCCGCAGGCCGACCACCGACACCGCGACGGCGTCCTTGGAGACCGCTGCGGCCTGAACGGCCTCGGTCACCGAACGCAACAGTCCGAGCTCATGCACCGGCCCAGTGTGACACAGGACCACCACATGACCCGATCGACGAGAACCCCGATCTTATGACCAGGTTGATGCTCGATGAGATCGTGGACACCTTCGAGGCCAAGGTGATCGTCGAACACGCCCCCGACGGCGCCGTGACTACTGCGCGTTTCGATCTGACCGGACTGCCACGGTTGGACTCCTCGCTCATCGGACGGCCCGTCGAGGGGGTGCCGCGCCTCGTCGAACGACTGTGCGGGATCTGCCCCGCGGCCCACCACCTCGCCGGCGTGCGTGCGCTGGAATCATTGGCTGGAGCTGGGCCGCTCAGGTCGGCGCCCGCTGCCATTCGCGCTCTGCTGCACCACGGTGCCGCTGTCCTGGCGCATTCGCCTCGGCTACTGTCCACCGACGCCACCGATGCGCTTCTCCTGCGCGAATACGCCCGTCAGGTCGTCACGGCCGCGGGCTCGCCCAGCCACTTCCCCAAGACCGCCGTTCCCGGCGGGGTGACGGCTCCCGTCTCCGCCGATGCCCACGCCGCCCTCCATTCCGGACTCGACGCCGCTTTCGGAGCAGCGCAGCGGATTGCAGAACGCCTCCTCACCGACTCCACCCGTCCGGACTTCTTCACGGGCGCGGACGCCGCGCTCGTGAACGAGACCGGTGCACCGGACCTCCTCGGTTCCAGGCTCCGAGTCATCGCCAACGATGGCAGCCTGGTGGTGCCGGGTGCGGCACCAGCCGACTGGGAGGCGACGATCGTCGAGGCCGAACCCGGCGAGCCCGCGCCGCGCCCGTATCTGGTCTCCCTGGGTCCGACAGACGGCCACTACCGCGTGGGTCCCGTGGCCCAACTGCGCGTGGGCACCCTCACCACCCCACAGGCTGCGACGTTGCAATCGCAGTGGCTAGCCCACCATCAAGGCGCGGCGGCCGCACGAGCGATCATGACCCTGCACTCGGTGGAGGTGATCAGCCAGCTGCTACCCTCCGACGCGCTACGCGGAACAGACCTCGGCGACCCCTTGACCACGTTCGGCGGCGGCGGTGTCGGGGTCGGCTGGGTCGACGGACCACGCGGGTTACTCGTGCATCGCTACGCCACGGACGACCAAGGCCGAGTCACAGCCGCCACGATCCTCACGCCCACCGCACAGAACGAACGCTGGCTAGCCGATCTACTTCGGCACGAGGCAACAGCCACGGGCGACGACGCCGTGCTCGGCATGGAAGACGCCATCCGCGAAGCCGACCCTTGCCTGCCCTGCTCCTCAGCCCCCGCCGGAGCCATGGGCCTGCACATCCAGACCGCCACAACCACCCCCGGGAGCTGACATGTGCGTAGGAATCCCCGCTCGAATCACCCGGATCACTGACGGTGTCATGCCCATGGCGACGATCGACCTCGCCGGACAAACCCAGGAATGCTGCCTTGCCTACCTCCCCGAGGCAGCCATAGGCGACCACGTGCTGGTGCAGAACGGGTTCGCCATCCAGCTCCTCGACGCCGAGTCCGCAGCCGAGTCACTCGCCGCCTTCGAAGAGCTGGGGATCGTCACCCCCACCGCTCAATAATCCGTCCCGCCAGTCGCCGGTCAGCCCCGTCACCCGCGCCACTCGTCGTTGAAACGCAACCCACGCCTCCTGGGCGCTCTGCTGATCCTGGCGGCCATCGCCTTCGCTCTCTTCAAGATCGCCGCCTCGCTGAACGACGAGGCGGCAAACCCCATCCCGAGCGCCACCAGACCCAGCACCCCGTCAGCGGGCGAGACCAACCCTGCCCCTCAGGTCGGCCCAAGCTCCGGACCGGCTACCCCGGGGTCTACGGACGCGCCCACGACCCCGAGCGCCGGCGCGACCGCCGGACTCGAGCCTGCCCCAGGCGCATCAGGCCCTGAAGCATCCGGCGCCGATCCCTCCGCGACGCTCGACGCGAAACGCCTCGCCGCCGTCCGAACGAGCCTGGCGACGTTGCCCACCAAGGGACGGGCACCGTTCACCGGCTACTCGCGAGCGGCCTTCGGGAAAGCCTGGAACGACGTCGACCACAACGGCTGCGACACCCGCAACGACATTCTGAACCGGGATCTGACGCAGGTGGTCCACAAACCCGGCACCCACGACTGTGTGGTGCTGACCGGCATCCTGAGCGACCCCTACACCGGCCGCACCGTCGATTTCCAGCGCGGCCCGGACACCTCACCCGCCATCCAGATCGACCACGTCGTCGCCCTCGCCGATGCCTGGCAGAAGGGCGCACAACAGTGGGACAGCGTGAAACGCGTCGCCTTCGCCAACGACCCGGCCAACCTGATCGCGGTGAGCGGATCGGCCAACCAGGCGAAGGGCTCGGGTGACGCGGCCACGTGGCTGCCCGCCCAGACCGCGTACCGCTGCACCTACGTGGTGACGCAGATCGAGGTCAAGGCCACCTACGGGCTCTGGCTGACACCGGCCGAACATGAGGCGATGGAGCGCGTCTTGGCGGGCTGCTGACGGCGACTACGCTCGCCAGTGTGCGCCTGCTGCTGACCGGTTCGAATGGCTTCCTCGGCTCCCACATCGCCCGCGACGCAAAGGTGCGCGGGTGGCATGTCGTTGGCGTCGGGCGGCAACCGACCCCCGCCACCGAAGTCGAAGCCTACCTCCGGCATGACCTGACGGCTCCGCTGCCTGCGGACGCTATCGCCGGGCCGATCGACACCGTCGTGCATTGTGCCGCTCTCGCCTCTCCGTGGGCGCCACCACGTGATTTCGTCGCTGCGAACGTCGACGGCACCCGGAACATCCTGCTGTGGGCCGCCCACCACGGGCTGCCGCCGGTCGTCTACATTTCGAGTTCCTCGGTGCTCTACCGCGACGCCGATCAATTCGGCCTCACCGAGAACAGCCCGGTGCCACCGGACGACGAACAACTCAATACCTATGCCCGCACCAAGCGGATCGGAGAACGGATCGTCGCCCGGTACCCGGGAAATCATGTCATTCTGCGCCCCCGGGCGATCATCGGGGCGAACGACCCGGTGCTCCTGCCGCGCATCCTGCGTCTTGCCCGGCGCGGGGTGCTGCCGCGGCTCGAAGGCGTCGGCGCGCCACCCGTACGGATCGACGTCACCGACGTCCAAACGGCCGCGCACTATGTGAACGAGGCGGTGGCCACACAGGCGACCGGGCTCTATCACCTCACCAATGCGGAGCCGATCGAGCTCTACCCGTTCCTGCTCGATCTGCTGCGCCGGTTCGGCATCGAACCGACCGTGCGGCGGGTCTCGCCCGAGCTGGTGCGCACGGTGGCCCGCGCGAGCGAGTTGGTCTCGGCCACGCTGCTGGGCTGGCGGGAACCGCCACTGACCACCTTCGGTGTCTCCGTACTCTCCCGGTCCAAGACCTTCGACGTGTCACATACACTGCGGGATCTGGGCGAACCGGCGGTGTCGCTGAACGAGAGCGCCGAGCGAATGGTCCGAGTGCATGGCTGAACGCCTCGCCTTCGCCGTCGCGGGCCTCCTCATCCTGGTCTCCGCCGGTCGCTGCCTCATCGCACGGGCCGCCCTCCGGCAATCGGTTCAGACTGTGGCCGTTGACGACGCCGTGGTACTGGTCGCGATCCGGTCGGGCGACCCGCTCCTGGCCCCGACCTTGGCCCGGTCGGCCACCACGGTGGCCCCGGCCCGGATGCTCCTCCTGGTGGACGACGACGATCCCGAGGCTCAGCGAGTCGCGCAGGCATTGGCCCGCGACCACGACCATGTGCGGGTGCTCGTCTTCGGCCCACCACCACCCGGGCACAACCCCAAGCTGCATAAGCTCGCCGCCTCGCTCGGGGAGGTCGAGTCCGTCTTCGCGGTCCTCGACGACGACACGGTGTTACCCCCGGGCGGTCTCGGGGCCTTGGTCGCCGCACTCGACACCGCGGATCTCGCCACGGCGGTGCCCGTCTACCGCGAACAAGGTGGCCTGTGGTCACGGCTCGTGGCGGCGTATGTGAACGGTTCCGCGCTGGTCACGTACCTACCCATGGCCCGGACGGGCGCCCCGGTGTCGATCAACGGCATGGCCTATGTGAGCCGACGGGCGACGTTGGAGACCATCGGCGGCTTCGGCGCCATCATCGACGCAACATGTGATGACTACGCGATGGCACGTCTCTACCGGGCGCATCACCGCGAGATCGTGCAGACCGCGCAGTGGGTCGAGGTGGCGACCACCGTCCGCGCCGCGGTGGCGTACGGGCGCCTGATGCGCCGCTGGATGCTGTTCGCCACGCAGGTACTCCGGCGGGACTTCTCCGCGCGCCTCGCGCTGATCGCGGCATTGCCCACGATCCTGCCCCTCCTGGCGGTAGGGGCGGCGCTCCTCGCGTGGACCCCCGTGGCCAGCATCGCCGTCTTGGCCGCGCTCGGGCTGGATGCCCTGGGTACCTGGGCAGTGCGCCGGATCACCGGTGCCCGGGCCACCGGCCCGGTGGGTGTTCTCCTCCAACCCATTGCCGCCTTGATCGCCCCGGTGCACGTCGTCGCTGCGATGCTCGGCCCGCAGGAAGTCGAATGGCGTGGGCGCCGGGTGCGGGTGGGCATCGGGGGCGCCCCGTGAGGTGGCTCGCTGCACATGCCACGTCCCCCACCCTCGCCGGACCGGTGAACCGCCGGGTGCTCTGGTTGACCGGCCAGAGCTCCTGGTCCCACTCCCGACTCTCCCCACGCCAGCTGGCTGTGCTCGATGCCGTCGCCGGGTCTGGTTGGGAGCCCTTGCGAATCGGTTTCCCGTGGACCGAACGCGCCGCAGCCCGTCCCTACCGGCCGGAGCCGCTTCCGGTCGCCTCCGCCCGCAACGCCGCCCAGTACTTCGCGGTGCGCACCAGCCCGGCATTCCGCCAGCAGATCGCCCGCCACCTCCAGACGGTCCTCGACCGGACCTCGGAGCACCTGCTCCTGTTGTGTGGCAGTACCGGATCACTCATGGCCCACGCCGCACTCCCCTTGTTGACGCTCGGACCACAGGTGACCGCCGTCGCATTAGGTCCGGTCGGTGAACGTCCCACCGGAGGCGGCTGGGATGTACATGTGATCCAGGGTCGCCAGGACCGGGTCAGCCGGTGGGGCTACCGCGGCTCGGTCGACCACCTGATCGACGGCCGCCACCTGGATGCCACGACGTCCCCGGCAGCGATCGAGATCATCCTGCGGATTGCGCAGGCGGCGCGGTGAACCAGGCGACCGGGCCGGCGGACCCGGCGGCGAACGGCGCGGCGGACCCGGTGGGTGGCCCGGCGACCGATCCCGCGCGGAGGGTGGGCACCCGGCTTCTGTTGGTCGCGCCGCCGTTCGCCGGTCATCTCAATCCCCTGCTCACCTTGGGCCAGGGGTTGCGTGACCGCGGCTTCGACGTGCGGTTCGCGACCGGAGCCACCAAGATCCCGCTGATCCGGGGGCTCGGCTTCGCCGCAGATGCCCTGCTGGCCGACGACCCCGGCGTCTTCGACCGGATCGCCGACACCACCGGTCCGGTTCGGAGCAACCCGATCCTGCTCACCCGCCAACTCTCGGCGAACCTGGCGCTCTTTCCACGCACACAGACCGAGTTGCGTGCCATCATGCGACGAGTCCGGCCCCAGGTGGTGATCGCCGACTTCACCGCGCCCGTCGCCGGCCTCGTCGCGCAGGAATACCGAATCCCCTGGCTCACCACGACGCCGACGCCCTTCGCCTTGGAGACCCGCCGGGGCACGCCGTCCTATTGCGGCGGATGGGGTCCCGCCCGGCACGCCGGACACCGAGTGCGAGACGCGGCTGGTCGCGGCGCTACCCGGGCCGCCAAGCGCACGATGCAGCTGCTTCTGGCCCGGCGGTTTCGCGCAGCCGGTGTCAGGGTGTACCGGGCGGATGGTTCAGAGGCTGCCTACTCCCCCACGACGATCCTCGGTCTCGGCATGACTGAGCTGGAGTTCGATCGCGACTGGCCCACGGGCTTCCGAATGATCGGTCCCGTGACCGCGACACCCGAGACTGCGCCGATGCCCACCCTCCCGACCGGACCGCTGATCCTGGTCACGCTCGGCACCCATGTCCAGTGGGCCAAACGCGAGCTGGTTGCGCGGGTCAACGCGATGGCGCAATCCCTGCCCGACTACACCTTCGTGGTGAGCATGGGCCGGGTCTTAGAACCCTCCACGGTGACGCCGTCCCAGTCCGGCAATGTGCTGGTGCACCCCTACTTGCCCTACGACGACATGCTGCCACGGTGTGCGGCCGTGATCCATCACGGCGGGGCGGGCATCACCTACAGCGCGATCCAGGCCGGGGTGCCGGCGTTGGTTTGCCCCCAGGATTATGACCAGTTCGATTTCGCCGCCCGCATCGTCGCCGCCCGTGCCGGGATCCGGGTCGACCGCCTGGGCACCTCGGCTAGCATCGCCGCATTACGCACGCTGCTCACTACCGACCGCACGCCGCTGCGTGCGCTGGCGAAAGTAGCGGCGGGCTACGACCCGGTGGATGCCACCGTGGCCGCGATCAGCGCGGAACTGGGACGGTCGCTTCCCGGCGGACACGGCGAAGTTTGAGCTGCGGGTCACGAGGCTCGATGACGGCCTCCCCGATGGACGGTACGGCCATACCCGCGTGGCGCATCGCCTCCATCAGGCTCAACCGGGCGGCCGCGAACTGCTCCGCAGGCTCCACGGCGAGGTCGAGGCGATCGACCGCGCTTTGCACCAACCGGAAGTCGCGCACCTGGGTGACTGCGAGCACGGCCGCACGCACGAAGTCGGGAAAGAACGGTACGGAGGTGCTCGGATCGTCCGCACGGGGCAACCAGAGCACGTCGTCGGTCCGGCCGGCGATCTCGGCGACGGCAACCCGCGGATCACCGCAGGAGCAGCCCTCAGCCTCGACCAGGACGTCGCCCATCCGCCGTCGCAGCACGGCCTGACTCCGGCGGAAGAGGTCGGTCACGACCGGAACGAACCGACCGTCGCCCATGTACTCCCGCTCGACGACGACCAGATCCTCAGCCAGATGCAGCGTCCCCGCTGCACACGTCATGCCGAGGAAGCCCTCGGCCGCCTGATAAATCTGATCCACCGGCACACCCAATCCGGCCTCGATCACCCTGGCGTCATGCGGGTCGAGCACCTCAGCCCCCGAGAACACCCGGCTCAGCCGCAGCCCCAACTCCGCTCGGGCGATCATCACCAGGATCGAGGGCGGGCCCACCAGGATCGTCGGGGCACTGCGACGCACCTGCTCCAGCAACTCGTCGACCGGCAGGGCGAGGTCGACGAACCGGAACGAGACCCGCCCGCCGTCGACTGTCTCGTAGAGCGGGCCTCCGGCACGGAGCACCAGGGTGACCCGGGCGCCGGCCCGCAACCCGTTCGGCAGCGCGCGCGCCAGCAGCTCCCCGGCCCAGCGGTCGCGTTCGGCGGGCGAGGTCAGGAATGCCGTCTGCTGACCGGAGGTGCCCGAGGACAAGCCCACCGATAGGCCGCCGATCGTGGTACCGAACTCTCGGCCCGCCTCGGCCGCCCGGGCGGCCGCCAGGCAGTCGGCCAAGGAGATATTCGCGGTCGTGAGATCGGCGAACCGGGTCAGCACCTCGGCCTTGTCCACGACGGGAAGGTCGGTCAGCTCTCGGAGGTCCATGCCTGCGTAGTAGGGGTACCGGCGCGGGGCTTGTCGGACCACTGCCGACAACCGCTTTCGCTGCCACCGTTCGAGGGCACCCCGGTCCGCGAACGTCCGGCGCCGGGCCGCCGCGTAATGCCACAGGACCCGCGCCCGGCTCATTCTCCGAGCTCCGCGCCGACTTCCGCGATGGCTCCTTCGTCATGCGAGGGCACGAGCCGTAGCTCCGGTCGCCTGGCAGACAGTTCACGCAGGCCCGCCAAGGAGTTCCGGTATCCGGGCCAGTCATCTGTGACGAGGCGGGCGACCGGATGCGGTAGCTCGCCGGCAGAAACCGCGTGCAGGTCCCAAGCGGCATCCCCGATCAACAAGACCTCCCGCTCGGACCGCACCAGCAGACCGAGGTCGCCCGGGCTGTGCCCGGGAAGGGACACGAGCAACAGCGAACCATCCCCCAGGAGATCCCGGCCCACCAAGGGGGCCGTATCGGCATCCGCCAGGGGAAACCGCTCGGGCGCGGCCAGTCGAGCCGGCAGGTCGTCCGGGAGGAGGGCGGGCAGCAGCCCCCGGCGCAGCCGGCCGAGTCCCCGAACCCGCCGCATCTCGGCCACGCCGCGAGGGTCGGCCACGATCCGGGCCGCCGGGAAATCCCGCAGTCCGCCGATGTGATCGGCATGCAGATGCGAAAGCACCACCCAGTCGACCTGATCGGCGGCGATCCCCCGGGCGGCCAACTGCGCCACGGCGGTCTGGTCCGTCGAGATGTGCACGGGCAGCAGGCCGCCGTAGAGCCGGTCGATTCCCCGGCTCATCGCCGACACAACCCGGGGCGCATAGCCGGTATCGAAAAGGACGACGCCCTCCGGGTGCTCGATCAGCGCAACCAGCGCCGGGAACCGGATGTGGGACCACCCGGCCCCGCGACGCGCGATCCCTGCCCGGTGAGTCGTCCACCCGGCCGTCAGCAGAGTAAGCCGCACAGGCGCGTCTACGCCTGGGACTTGGCCCTTGTCGGCGTTGCCCATGCCTCAGTACCGCAGCACGGTCGCGGACAGCGCCAGACCGGCCCCCGTACCGAGCAGCAGCGCGGTGTCACCCCGGGTGAGCCGGCCGCTCGCCACGGCGTGGTGAAGGGCAGTTGGGATCGAGGCTGAGACCTGGTTCCCGTGATCGGCCAGGATGTCGACCACCTGCTCCGGGCGCGCGCCCAGCCGTTCCCGGAGGTAGCGCAACCCCACCGCGCTCGCCTGATGCGGCACGATGACATCGATCTCGGCCAACCCGATTCCCGTCTCTGCTTCCAGCTCCGTCATGAACCCGGGCAGGTTTCGGGCGACGGCGCGCAACAGCGCGGCGCCTTCCATGTGAAAGAGATACGACGAGGGATCCGGCGGCGGTGTCGTCACGTTCCATCGCGTGCCCCCGGCGTCCATCCGGCAGGCGGTGGCCACCTCGGGCCACACGGCCGACCGTTGGGCCAACACGGCGGCGCCGTCGTCGCCGTCCGCGACACACCAGACAGCCGCCGCCGCACCGTCGCCGAAGAGCGAACTCGACTCGATCTGAGCGGGATTGATCCCCTTGGAGGCCACTTCACTGGCCGCCACCACCACCCGGCGCCACCGGCCCGTGGCCAACCCGCCGACGGCGATCTGGGTCGCGGTCAGGAAACCGACACAGGAGGCGTTCACGTCGAAGGCTTCGCAACGACCGCCGGGAGCCTCGAGGTGCCCGAGGGTGAGAACCGCCGTGGTCGGCATCGGCTGCTCGGGGACGACCGACGAGATGATGAGTGCGTCGACGTCACCGATCGTGAGATCGGCCCTCGCCAGGGCCGCGCGGACCGCCGCGGAGGCCATCACGGATGACGTCTCCCCGGTGTCCGCCCACTGCCGCGTGCGCACCCCGGAGGCACGTTCAGTGGTCCCTGCCTCCCTGCCCCACAGGGCATCGAGGGCCAGGGATGTCATCGGTCTCGCGGGCCGGTGCACCCCGGTGCCCAGCAACCGGATGGGCAAACCCCTGCGAGAACCCACGCTCACGAATGCCTACTCCTCATCACATAGATGCCGGACAAACCGAGCCGACCGCGAGCGCAGCCCCTCGATCCGAGCCGCCGTGACGGCTTCCGGATTGTCGCCTGCCTCGGCTTTGGTGGGCATTCTGCGCACATGCACTGAACACGAGAAGTCACTGTGCAAAAGGGTGCCGACCGTGTCGCCGTTGCGGCCCGCAGCCCCGGCTCGTTTGGCGACAAACAGTCCGACGTCCTCGGTCTCGACGATGTCCTCGCACCAGGCACACATGGCGCGTTTACGGCTCTTGCGTTCGGTCGACCGCAAGATGACGCCCACGGCGTGGTTGTCCATCGGCACCACCACATAGGACCGCGACGGATACTTGCGGTCGCTCCAGCCCAGGTAATCCAGCCGTTCCCACCGCAGCTCGGACAACGGCGGCAGCGTCGCTTGGGCCACCTCACGTTTGGAGGCGTTGATGAAGGAGGCCCGGATCTCGGCCTCGGTCAACGGGTCCATCTCAGTGCCACCCTTCTGGCCGTGATCAGCAATCCCCAGCCGATCAGGATGCCGATCACGATGACCGGCAGCGTTTTTTCCGTGGGTACTTCGAGGGCGAAGAACTCCCGGACGAAGGGGATCACCACGGCGAGCACCGCGGCACCGGCCAACGTCGCCAGCATCGCCCCGCGCCAACCGACCAGTGGCAGCGACTGTTCCCCGACCACCCAGAGCGCCACCCCGATGAGCACGAGGGTCGACGCGGACCGGGCGTCGTCCAGCGGCACATGATTGCGCAGCCAGGCGTAGACGCAGAGGACGGTGATGCCGACTATCGCCCCGGCCGGGATCGCCAGTCGCAGCACCCGGCCCAGGAAGCCCGGCTGGTACCGCTGGTCGTTGGGTGGTAGCGCCAGGAAGAACGCCGGGATGCCGATCGTGAGCGCCCCCACCAACGTCAGCTGACGGGGCAGCAGCGGGTAGGCCCACCCGGCCAGCACCACCGCCACCGCCAGGAACGCGGCGTAGGTCGTCTTGGTGAGGAACAGCCCGGCGACCCGCTCCATATTCGCCATCACCCGCCTGCCTTGACCGACCACGCCGGGCAGGGTCTCGAAACGGCCGTCCACGAGAACGATGCGAGCCACGGCCTTCGTCGCCGGGGCACCGTTGCCCATCGCGATGCCCAGGTCCGCGTCCTTGAGGGCCAGCGCGTCGTTCACGCCGTCGCCGGTCATCGCCACGGTGTGTCCACGCGATTGGAGCGCGTGCACGATCGCCCTCTTCTGCTCCGGCACCACGCGGCCGAAGACGTCATGTGAGTCGAGGATATCGGCGATCGCCGCTTGGTCGGTGGGCAGGTCGCGGGCGTCGTAGCCGACCAGCGGCCGGCCGCCCCCGCCCAAATCGACGCTGCGGGCGATCGCGGCCACCGTCTCCGGGTTGTCCCCCGAAATCACCTTGGCCTGGACCTGCTGGTCCCGGAAGTAACCGAGAGTCGCGGCCGCATCCGGCCGCACATGCTCGCCGAGGACGGCAACGAGCGCCGGTTCCAGGTTCTTGGCCAGGCCGGTTTCCAGGTTCGGCATCCCCTCAGGTGCACGCGCCAGCAGCAGCACCCGCGACCCCGTGCCGACTCGTTCCCGGACGGCGGTCAACGCCCGGGTGGCGGGTTCGTCGGAGCGGCCGGCGAGCAGGATTTCCGGAGCCCCGAAGACCCACGCGCCGGTCGCTGTCGCAAGCGCACTCCACTTGCGCGCCGAGGAGAACGGCACCGTGTCGATGGCCGAGGCGGGGGTGACATCCCGCAAGCCCTCGGCGAGCGCCCGGGAGGTCGCGTTTCCCTCCGGATCGGCCGCCATCGTCGCCAACGCCTCCCGGGCACCGGGCAGATCACCGAGCGGGAGGAGTTCGCCCAGGGCAACTGTTCCGTCGGTCAGCGTGCCGGTCTTGTCAAGGCACAGCACGTCGACCCGCGCCAGGATCTCCACCGCGGGCAGCTCCTGGACGAGTACCTGACGGCGAGCGAGCACCATGGCCGCGAGCGCGAAGTTCAATGAGGTGAGGAGCACCAACCCCTCCGGGATCATCCCGACCACACCGGCGACCGCGGCCACCACGGCCTCCCGCCAGGTCCCGTGGTGAATCGACTCGGCCAGTCCGCCGGTGGCCCGCAGCTGACTCCACGCCAGCAGCAAGGCGATCGGAATGATGGCGAACGAGACCACACGCAGCACGGCGTTGACCCCCGCCCGCAGGTCGGAGTGCACCACGGAGAACTTCTTCGCCTCGGCGGTCAACCTGTTCGCATAGCCTTCTGCGCCCACCCGGAGTACTCGGCACAGCGCACTACCGGCGACGACGGCCGACCCGGAGAGCACCTCGTCGCCGACTTGCTTGTGCACCGACCGGGATTCGCCGGTCAGCAGCGACTCGTCGACCTCCAGCCCGTCGACCTCCAGCACCTCGGCGTCGGCGGGCACCTGGTCGCCCAAAGTCAAGCGGTACAGGTCGTCGAGGACGACGTCGGCGATCGGCACTTCGCTGATCACCCCGTCGCGCAACACCCGGGCGAAGGGGGCGCTGAGAATCGCAAGCCGGTCAAGGGTGCGCTTCGCGCGGTACTCGGTGGCGATCCCGATCACGGCGTTGACGACCATGACCCCACCGAAAACAGCATCCGGCCACCTTCCCGTGGTCAGCACGAGAACCATGGCCACGGTCAGGATGAGGTTGAAGAGCGTGAAGACATTCGCGCGCAGGATCGCGGTCAGGCTGCGGGAACTGCGGTCGATAGTGCGGTTCACACGGCCGTCGGCCACCCGTTCGGCGACTTCGGCAGCGGTCAGGCCGACGGTCGTTGTGGTCGTCACGCGGATAACACTGCCACGGCCCGGCGCCGGGTTGGTAACCCCGTCTTCCTCGGCGCGGTTCATCGACCGAGCCACCAGGGAACCGGTCGCGACGCGAGCCTCCCCACGGCACCGGCGCCTCGTGGCAGGATGAACGACGCGTCGGAGCACACGCCAAGGAGCCTGCGATGAAAACCCCGGTCTACTTCTACTCCAGCAAATCTGGCATGGTCCGTCTATTTGCCGAGCGGTTGGACCGACCGGTTTTCGACCTCGCCAAGCGTGAGGTGCGGCAATCGGTACCCGACGGCCCCTGGGTGTTGCTGACCCCGTCGTACAAGACCGGAAATGAGAACAACGACACCATCCCCGAGGCCGTGCGCCGGTTCTTGCGGGACGCCACGACACGTCGCCGCATGGTCGGTGTCATGGGGTCAGGAAACCGGAACTTCGGCAGCTACTACCAGGCGGCCTGCCGTCAGATCGCCAAGGCGTCCAACCGGCCGGTGCTCTTCGAGTTCGAGTTGCAGGGCACCCCGTGGGATGTGGTGGAGGCGCAGCGCATCCTGACCGAACTCGACAGGCAGTTCGCGTTGAAGGCGAGCGCCTGAAAAGCTCGCGAAACGATGAACGACTCACGGTGAGGCAAGTGCCCGGCACCCGATCCACCCGAGCGCCCGAGTCACCAGTCCACCCAACCCGCCCAAACGCTCAAGCGCTCAACGCCCCAAGCGTTCAGCGGAAGTCCCGGGAGGTCGTGGCCACCTGCAAGGACAGCGGGGCCACGTGTTCAGCCACGAGGTTGGTGGCATCGTCCGCGCGTTCCAGACACCCGCGGATCACGAGGGCCGCGCTGGAGCGTGCCGTGACCCGGAACCGCCGCCACATTCCCGCGGAACATACGACGTTCAAGATCCCGGTCTCGTCCTCCAATGACAAGAACGTCACCCCGTGGGCAGTGCCGGGACGCTGCCGGTGGGTGACGACCCCACCGACCGCGATCCGCCGACCGGGGCGAGTGACCGAGGCTGCCACTGCCTCCGCGACAGTCAGCACACCTTGCGCCCGCATACTGTCGCGCACGTATTCGGTCGGATAGGAATCGGGCGAGATGCCGGTTGCCCAGACATCCGCGACGGCCAGCTCCACAGGCGACATCCCCGGCAAGGTCGGAGAGCTGACGCCGACGCTCACCCCCGGCAAAGTGTCCGGCCCTTCCTGAGCCAGCGCCCCAGCCGCCCACAGTGCTTCGCGGCGGCTCACCTGGAGGGAGTCGGTCGCTCCGGCGGTCGCGAGTCCTTCGAGTTGGGCGGTGGTGAGGTCCACTCGCCGAACTAGATCCCGCAGATCGGTGAACTGCTCCCCCACCTCCCGGGCCGCGACGATCCGTTCGGCTACGGCCGCTGCAACCCCCCGGACCGACGCCAGTCCCAGGCGCACCCCCAATGAGTGATCCGGTAACCGCTCGACGGTTGCCTGCACCTGGGAGGCGTTCACCTCCGGCCGCAGCACAGTGATCCCGTGCCGGCGCGCATCTGCGACCAGCGACTGCGGCGAGTAGAACCCCATCGGCTGGGCCGCGAGCAGCCCCGCATAGAACGCAGCCGGATGGTGCACCTTGAGCCACGAGCTGGCGTAGACCAGGAACGCGAAGGAGTAGGCGTGCGATTCTGGGAAACCGAAGTCGGCGAATGCCTTGAGTTTGTCGAAAACCTGTTCACGGACCGGCGCGGGTACTCCGTTTGCGGCCATCCCGTCCATCAGCCGACCACGGAGCGCCTCCATCCGCTCGATCGACCTCTTCGATCCCATCGCCCGGCGGAGCTGATCGGATTCGGCTGGGGTGAAGCCGGCGACGTCGATCGCCATCTGCATGAGTTGCTCTTGGAACAGCGGCACACCGAGAGTGCGCTCGAGGGAGTTCTTCAGGAGTTCATGCGGATAGGTCACCTCTTCTCGGCCATGGCGACGGTTGATGTACGGGTGCACGGAGCCACCTTGGATCGGCCCGGGGCGGATGAGCGCGACCTCGACCACGATGTCGTAGAAACAGCGGGGTTTGAGTCGCGGGAGCGTGGCCATCTGCGCCCGGGATTCAACTTGGAACACCCCGACTGTGTCCGCCGCGCAGAGCAGGTCGTAGACTGCCGGGTCCTCCTCGGGCAAGGTGTGCAACTCCAGGTGCACCCCCTCGTGTTCAGCGACCAGCCCGAAAGCGATCCGCAGTGCGGTGAGCATACCCAGTCCGAGCAGGTCGAATTTCACCAGTCCGGCATCGGCGCAGTCTTCCTTGTCCCATTGCAGGACGGTGCGGCCTTCCATCCGCGCCCATTCGACCGGGCACACCTCGATGACGGGCCGGTCACACATCACCATGCCGCCGGAATGAATGCCCAGATGCCGAGGCAACCGCAGCATGCGATCCGCCAGCTCCAGGACGGGCAACGGGATCTCCCCCTCCTGGCTCGCCGAAGCCGAGGATCGGGCAGGGGCGACATCATGGCCATTATCGGATCGTTGAAGCCCGATCGAGGACTGTTGGAGCATGACCGGGTCCGGGTCGCGCGAACCCCACACAGCCGAACCTCGCGCATCCCTGATGGCGGCCTTGGTGATGACGCCACTCTTGGTGGGACGCCGCTCGTGAGCAGCCGGGCTGCCCGCCTCGGCGTCTCCCGGGTCGGTCCCGCTGCCTGGGGCATTCACGCCGCCCGGCCCACCTGGCAGGCTCGCACCGCCAGGTGGGCCAGGCGCCGGATCGGGTAACAGCGACCCCCACCGTTCGATCGATTTGCTCCAGGCGTCCTGTTGACCGACGTCGTAGCCGAGGGCGCGTGCCGCATCCCGGACTGCGGATTTGGGCCGATAGGAGATCACATTCGCGACCTGCGCGGCATGGCGACGGCCGAAGCGCTCGTAAACGTACTGGATGACTTCCTCACGACGGACGGATTCAATGTCGACATCGATATCCGGCGGACCGTCGCGCTCCGGGGCGAGGAACCGTTCGAAGAGCAGCCCGTGACGCACGGCATCGACCGCGGTGATGCCGAGGGCGTAGCAAACGGCGGAGTTGGCAGCCGACCCACGCCCCTGTGCCAGGATGCCCCGTTGACGGCAGAAGTCCACCAAGTCATAGACGATGAGGAAGTAACCCGGGAAACCGAGCTGCTCGATCACCCGCATCTCATGGTCGATCTGCCGCCAGGCGCCCAGCACACGTTCGGCTGTGCGGGGTCCATACCGTTCCTCGCCGCCGCGTTCCACGAGCACCCGCAGCCAGGTGCGCTCGTCGTGCCCGTCCGGGACGGGATACGGCGGTAGCTGCGGGGCCACCAGTGAAAGATCGAACTGACATTCGGCCCCGAGTTCAGCAGCTGTGGCCACAGCTTGCGGATGACGATGGTGCAGACGCGCCATCTCCACTGCCGAACGCAGGTGAGCGGCAGGAGCACCTGGAAGCCATCCATCCATGTCGTCGAGGGAGGACCGCGCCCGGATGGCCGCCAATGCATGGGCGAGATCGGCGTCCTGGGGGCGGGCGTAGTGGGCGGCGGTCGTCGCCACCAACGGGAGCCGGACCTCGGCGGCGAGCGTGGCCAGGGCCGCACAGAGGTCGGCATCGCGCGGGTCGCCATGATTGGTGATCTCGACGGCGACGTTCTCCCGGCCGAAGACGTCCATCAGCACCGTCAGTTCCCGGTGGGCGGCAGCCGGCCCTTGGGTGACCAGCGCACGCCGGACCGCGCCTTTGCGGCATCCGGTGAGCACCAGCCATTGCCCATCCGCTTGTGCACCGAGTTCCGCCAACCGGTATTCCGCGGCCCCTTTGGTACCGGCCGCCAGGTGCGCGGTCGCGATGGCGCTGGAGAGGCGTCGATAGCCCTGCGGGCCGCGGGCCAGCACGAGGAGGTGAGTTGCCCGAGGATCTGGGATACCGGTCGGCGGGTCCAGGACATCCGGTCCGACACTCGGCCCGGCAGCTGGCCGCCCGACACTCGAACGCCCAGTACCCGAACTCCCGGCACCCGGTCTCCGACCCGGCCCGGCGCCGAATCCCGGACCAGGGGCTGTGGCCGGTGCAGGCAGATGCAGCTCCGCACCGAAAAGCGTCGGCAGCCCCACGGTGGCCGCCGCCTGCGCGAACCGGACCACCCCGTAGAGCCCGTCATGATCGGTCAACGCCAGTGCGTCCAGGCCCAGCCGGGCGCCCTCGGCGACCAGTTCCTCGGGGTGGCTTGAGCCGTCGAGGAAACTGAAGGCGGAATGGGTGTGCAGCTCGGCGTATCGCTCAGTCATAGACCCCCTCCACCGTCCAGCGGCCCTGCGTGCTGGCCAGCAGCAGGCCGGTGCCGTCGTCCAGGAGGACTTGCAGATAACCGCGTCGCTGCGGGGTCGGCCCCCACCACCTTTCAGCCAGCGGCCATGGCCCGGCCCAGTCCCGGACGAGATGGAACCCGGGCGGCCAATGCACACGGGCCGGGGGCGCGCTCATGGCCAGTCGAGCATCCAGGACCACTGTGCGCCCACGAACATCGACCACGTCGGCAGCTTGCGGCTCGGCCAGCACTGTGGCCGGCCGGGGTTTGGGCAGCTGCCCAGGCCACGGCAGATCGGGGTCGCGTTGAATCTGTTGCTCCTCCCCGAAGGGCGTCAGATGCACTTGATCCCGGACGTCCCGGCCCCCTTGGAGACGGGCCATGAGTACGGCATCGCCACCCAGCAGCCCTTGCACTCGGCCGAGCGCGCGGTGCGCCCGAACATCCTCACCGCTGGAGGCCCCCCACAGCCGCGGCTGCTCGGTGCCCCCGGGGACGACCTCTTCCGCAGCGAGCGCCAGCCGGACGAGCGGCGCCCCGGCAGGCACGGACAGCCCACCCGCCCCACCTTTCGATGCCAGCGAGGTCGCGGTCAGCCACCCTTCGAGCTGCCACCGCACCCGGTCGGTGAGCCGGGCCGGACTGAGCCCACCGATACCGTCGAGACGCCAATGGCGTTCGAGTTCACCACCCTCCGTGGTCCGTACGGTGATCCGTAACCGGCCCGCCGACAGGGAGCGGGCGATGAGCTGATCGTGCAGTTCCTCCGCGAGCCGACGAGCCGCGAAGGTCGCGACATCGACTCGTTCGGCCGGCGGGTCGAGGTCGGTCGCCACGGCGATGTCCGGCTCCACCCGCCGACGAGCGGGTGGGCGTAGGTCCTCTCCCCGCGCGAGCCGGTGCGCCCAGGCCCCGAGGTCGCCGAATCGAGCCATGATCATGTCGGCGGGCATGGCCACCAGATCCCCGAGGGAATGCACCCCGAGCCGGCCCAGGAGGTGCACCAACTCCCGGACCGCGACCCCCGCCTGCGCGGTCGTGGCAGCGAAGACCAGCACACCGGTCGGCAACGGAGCCAGATAAGCCGCGGCCGAACCCTCCACGACCCGGGATTCGCGGGCCGCCAGGATCGCCGCCAGGATGCCGTCCGCCACCCCGACCTGACATTCATGGCCGGTCCGCTCGGCCACTCGGACGACGAGCGCTTCGGCGAGCCGGGTATCCGATCCGTGGAAACGACTCGCCCCGGCCGCCGGTAACAACAACAACCCCGGCCGGGATATCTCCAACCCGGAGACGACCGTTTCCGCCGCGAGCGCCACCGGCTCGAATTCGCGGGCATCGCGCGTGTCGTCGACGTCGAGCAGGACCAGCTCGGGGCAACACTCCCGAGCCCGCCGACGCCGCATCCCCCGGCGGACCCCCTGGGCGCGGGCCATCGCGGAGACATCGACGACCCGGCGGTTGTCGTGGGTGGCGGCAGGAGTATGCGCATCGAGGCCCTGCGCGGCCATGGCGGCCAGGACCGACCAATCCGGTATCCAGAGCGCGGCGGTGCGGGTGGGCAGCCGGGTCATCCGACGAGCCTGAGCGTAGGTTGCTTCGACTCCTGGCCGGTGAGCCGCGGACCGGGAACGTCGGCAAGAGGCGTGAGATACGGCAGGTCTTCCCCACCGAGCGGCAACTCAACCTCCAGGTGCTCCACTCGGGCCGCACTCGCTCTCCCGGTGCGTTCGATGAGCATGGTGCGCCGGCGCAGCCACCCCGCACCGCCGTCCGTCCCGGCCCACGACCCGGTGCGAGCAGTCAACGTCACCTGCGCTCCGGGCCAAGCCCCGGCGGACACGATCACGGCATCTCGTTCCCGCGCCCGGGCCACCAACCTGCGACGGTCCGCATCCGATATAGCGGCGTCAGGACCGGCCAGAACGATATCGACCCCGTCAAGGAGCGCCCCCATGGCAGTGACGGCATCCGGGCCTGGCCGGGGCACGAAAGCCACCCGGTCAAGGTCCATCCCGGCATCGGCAGCAGCGAGAATACCGACTGCGGGGAACCCGATGACAGCCGTCCAGGCACCCGCCTGGGAAGCAGCGGAAACCAGGGCGAGCAACAAACTCGTGGACCCGATGACGGCCACCGCAGCCCCTCGCCTCAGACCACCCGATGGCAGGAGACCGGCCAACTCGTCGCGCACCGGCAGAAGATGTGGGGAGTCGGCCGGACCCGGATGCGGTGTACCGCCGGTGGACGCGGACGCGCTCCGAGCCGGCGGGCACACGAGGGGGAACGGCGGTGCGGGGTGGATGGGTGGGACCGTGCGCGTCGGTCTGGGCGAATGCAGGGGCGGCAGCTCTCGCACCCCCACACTTCGTTCCGCTTGAGCGAGTACGGCGCGGGCCAGCATGGCCTTGTCCAGGAGACCGGAAGGTGGGTGGTCGACGACCGTCATCTCGCCTCCCGAGGTGTGCGCTGGCTGAACGAACCGTTCACTTATTCGAACACTTGTTCGAACATCCAGTAGAACGCGGACTTGTGAGAGTGTCAACTCCTCGAAAACCGCCAGCGGAAACACCCCGGCGCACTGCCCACACACTGGCTCCCCCGGAGGTTCTTCACCACAATGGCGACATGGATCTCGACGCCCGCCCCCTCGCCCCCGAGCCCTACGCACTCCTCCCCGACGTCCCCGCCTTCACGCTGACCAGTAGCGACGTCGCTGACGGTCAGCCGCTGGCGGATACCTTTGCGGCCGCCGGCCAGAACACCTCCCCGGCCCTTACCTGGCACGGTTTCCCGCCCGGGACCCGCTCGTTCCTCGTCAACTGCTTCGATCCGGACGCCCCCACCCCCGCCGGGTTCTGGCACTGGACGCTCGCGGACATCCCCGTGGACGTGACCAGCCTCGCGACCGGGGCGGGCGCTCCCGAGTTCGAGCTACCAGCGGGCGTTTTCACCGTCCGGCACGATGGCGGCGGATTCGGGTACACGGGGTCTGCGCCGCCGCCCGGCGACCGCGCACACCGGTACGTCTTCGCCGTGCACGCCCTGGACATCGAATCCCTGGCTGACACGGCCGGGCTGGGCCCGCAATCGTCTCCCACGGCTGTCGCCTTCAACGCGCTGTTCCACACCATCGCGCGCGCCACCCTCACACCCACCTACCAGATCCCGCGAGCATGACGGCCGGACTCCCGACGCTCGGCACCCTCTCCTGGACCCGGGCGATCGACCGTCTCGACATGCTCGCCCCCGGCACGGCCGCCGCGCTCCAGACGTGGGCCGCTGCTGATCCCAGCGTCACGCAACAAGTCGCCGTCACCGAGATCGACCCGGCGCTGGCCGATACCGAGGCACTGACCAGCGCTTACGACCTGCCGCTGGACAGCAGCGCGAACTGCGTACTGGTGGCCGGTAAACGCGCCGGGGAGGAACGGATCGCCGCCGCCGTGGTGTTCGCCACGACCCGGGCTGATGTCAACTCCCGGGTCAAGGGGTTGCTCGATGTGCGCAAGGCGTCGTTCCTGCCGGTCGACCGTGCCACCGCGGAGTCCGGGATGGAGTACGGCGGGATCACCCCCATCGGGTTGCCCGGGTGGCGGGTGCTGGTCGACTCGGCCGTCGTCGCTCCGGGTGTGCTGGCCCTCATCGGCAGCGGTGTGCGGCGGTCCAAGATCCTGCTGCCCGGTGCCCTGCTCGGGTCGATGCCGGGGGCCGAGGTGATCGAGAACCTGGGCATCGCCGTCGACGGCTGACGGTCGCAAAGGCATCGGGCCTTCGCCGTCGGCGCTCAGCGGCGACGCCAAAGCAGGTAGACGAAGTACGGTGCGCCGAGCAGCGCCGTGCCCAGGCCCGCCGGGATCTGGCCCGGGGCGATCAGCACCCGGCCCAGGGTGTCCGCGACCGACACCAGGAGCGCGCCGAGCAGCATCGCCACCGGCACCACCCGTCCGTGTCGCGCACCGACCAACGCCCGGGCCGCATGTGGCGCCACCAACCCGACGAACCCCACGACACCTACCGCGCACACCGCAGTGGCCGTCAACAGCGCCGCGGCCGTGAGCAGCAGCAGTCGACTGCGGTCCAGAGCGATCCCCAACACCCGCGGGGTGTCCTCATCGATCGCGAGCACATCCAGGTCTCGCCGCCAGGCCAACGCGAGCGGGGTCACCACGGCCAGCGTGACCGCCACCGGGATGAGCTGGGACAGCGACCGCCCGTAGGTCGACCCGGACAGCCACGTGAGCGCCAGGTTCACATCCCATGGGGCGATCGTGACGATCAGCAAGGTCGTCAGAGCCGTGACGCCCGCCTGCGCACCGATCCCGATGAGCACGAGCCGCGCCGAGCTCACCCCGCCGCGATAGGCGAGGCCGTAGACCAACCCGAAGAGCGCGAGCGCCCCGACCACTGCCGCGGCCGACATCGGCCAGATCCCTACCCCGGGGACCAGCAGCAGGACGAGCACCGCACCCAACCCGGCACCCGAGGTCACCCCGAGCAGCCCCGGCTCGGCCAACGGGTTCCGGCAGACGGCCTGAACGATGGTGCCCGCGAGGGCAAGCGCCGCCCCGGCCGCCAGCGCCGCCAGCACCCGGGGGAACCGCTGGTCGAGGACGAAGTCGATCTGCCGCCCGGCGTTCCCCTGCCACCAGTTCGCCACATCGCCCAGGAGCACCCCACGGTCGCCCGCCAGCATGCCTGCCACGGCGGCCCCCACCACGCCGGCCGCGAGGAGGACCAGCACGATCACGACCGTCCGCCGCGATCGCGGATGCCCCAGTGTGGCGGCGGTCGTCGTCGTATCCCGTAACCGCCGCGCGAGCCAGATGAGCAGCCCTGCCCCGAGCACCGTGGTCACGATGCCGGTCGGCACCGCGACCGACCGTGCACCGGGGATCACCACTCGGAGCAGTACATCGGCCCCCAGCACCACGGCGACGCCCACCAGCCCGGCGAAGGGAATGAGCACCGCGTGCCGGCCCAATCCCGGCACCCGGCGCCCGATCAGTCGCGCGATCACGGGCGCGGCCAGCCCCACGAAGCCGATCGGACCGGCCACGGTGACCGCCACGGCCGCTAGGAGCACCGCGACCAGCACCGCCAGCCCTCGGGTGCGGCGCACGTTGATGCCCAGCACGGTGGCGCCGTCGTCGCCCATTGCGAGTAGGTCGAGTCGGCGGGCCAGCGCCAGAGCGGCCAGCAGGCCGATCGCCACGACCGGGGCCGCGAGCGTGACCGTCCGGGTTCCAGACTGGATGATCGAGCCGCTCCCCCAGGCGAACAGCCCGACGGTCTCCTGTTCGAAAAGCACGAGCAGCACCATGGACACCGCGTGCAGGGCGAGCATGATCGCCGACCCGGCGAGGATCAGCTTCGTCGGCCCCTCCGACCCGCCGCGGGACAGCAGCAGCACGAGCCCGGCCGCCGCGAGGCCACCTAGGAAGGCAAGGCCACCTTGGAGGTAGAACGGCACTGACAGCCCGAAGGCCGCAACCGCCACCACAGCCACATAGGCCCCGGCGTTCACCGCCAGGGTGTCCGGGGAGGCCAGCGGGTTGCGCGCGACCGACTGCAGTACGGCGCCCGCCGCCCCGAGGGCGATCCCGACGAGCAGCCCCGCCAAGAGCCGCGGGACCCGGGAGGCCACCAACACGGCCGTGGCTTGGTCGGTGGAATCCCCGGTTGCGATCCGCAGGAGGTCTCCCAGCCCGATGTCCGCGGTGCCCTGCGTCAGATGGGCCGCGGCCAGGACCAGCACGACCACCCCGGTCACCAGAAAGGCACCCGGCACCCCGAGCCGGGGCAACCCACGGGCAGCCCGGTCGCCTGCGGTGACCTCCCGGGTGGTCACCGCAGGCGCGACATCGGTGTCGGTCACGCCGTGAGCACCTCGACGACCGCGTCGATGTAGGCCTGACCGGACAAGGGGCCGCCAAACATCCACATGCCGTCCGGCAAGCGGTGGACGTCGCCGGCGGTCACGAAGGGCAGCTGCTTCCAGATGGCGTTGTCCGCCAGGGCCACCTGGAACGGGTCACCGCCGTCGTCGTCGGAAGCCACGTAGAGGAATTTGACGTCACCGAGGGCGGTCAGGCCTTCGACATCGGTCTGGGCGAGGCCGTAGTCGGCGTCGCCGCCCTCGGCCCACGCGTCGACCAGCCCGATCTCGTTGCCGAGCGCCCCGAAGAACGACCCCGGCGTGTACATCCGGATCGTGACGGCGCCGTTGGCGACCCACCCGTCCGCCATGGTGAACTTCGCGCCCTCCAGGCCTGCTGCTTTGAGGGCGGCAGCCGCCTCGGAGACCTTGGTGTCGAAGGTCTCCAATACCTCGCTCGCTTGCTCCTGCGTCCCGGTGACCTCGGCCAACGTGTTCACCGTCGACCGCATGTAACCGAGTGGGTCCTTGGCATCCGATCCGCGCAGGGTCAACACGGGAGCGATCTTCTCGATCTGCTTGATGACGTTCTCCGGTGTGTCCGTCGTGGTGACCACGAGATCCGGCTCCAGCGCCGAGATGGCGTCGAGGCTGGGCTCACCGCGCTGACCGACATCGGGTGTCTCCGCGTCGATGGGTGCCGAGGTGTCCCAGGTGTTGTAACCCTCGACGTCCGCCTGACCGGCGGGTTCCACCCCCAGGGCCACCAGGTTTTCCGTCAGCCCCCATTCGAGCGAGACCACGTCGGTGGCCACCGCGTCGAGGGTGTGCTCACCACGTTCGTCGGTATAGGTCACCGGTCCGGATGAGGCGGCGGTTTTGGTGGGTTGATCAGCGGTTTCCTCGGTGGTCCCGCAGGCGGTCAGCGTCAAGGCAGCAGCAGCGCAGAGCGCGATCAGGGCAGGGGCGGTACGCATGGTCGTCCTTCGGTTGGTGTAGGTGTGATGCCGCCAGGCGGCGGGCAGAAGGTCAGCAGGCGGCCGTCTCAGACCGCGGCACGCACCTGGTCGGTGCATGTCAGATCGCTCGTGGTCACAGGGAGGGTCGCGCCCGACGTCCTGGTCCGCGGTTCACAACACAGTCGCCCGGAGAGTGGATGGGGGTAGACATCCACCTGGATCCCATAGACCTCCGTGAGCACCTCGGAGGTCAGCACCGTCGGTGCCGCGCCGACCGCTCGCACTGTGCCGCGATCCAGGAGCACGAGGTGATCGCTCACAGCAGCAGCCTGGTTGAGGTCGTGGAGAACCACGCCGACGGCCACCCCGTGTTCATCGGCCAGCTCACGGATGAGGTCAAGCAGCTCCACTTGGTAGCGCAGATCGAGGTAGGTCGTCGGCTCGTCCAGAAGCAGCACAGCGGTGTCTTGGGCGAGACAGGTCGCGAGCCACACCCGCTGGAGCTCTCCCCCGGACAGTTCATCGACGCCACGGTCGGCCATGCCCGCGACCCCGGTGACTTCCATGGCGTGGGCAATCGCGTGCGGCCCGTCCGGGTCGCCCCCTCGCAGCCGGCCGCGATAAGGGTGGCGCCCGTAGGCGACGACGTCGTACACCGTGACCCCTCCCGGGGTGGGTCTGCTCTGGGAGAGCAGGGTGACCCGACGAGCGAAGTCCTTGGGGTGCAGGGCGAGGGCATCGGCCTCGTCGTCGAGGCTGACCGTGCCGGCATCGGGCCGGTGCAACCGCGCGAGAGAACGCAGCAGGGTCGATTTCCCGGAGCCGTTGGGGCCGATCAGCGCAGTGACGGCCCCTGGCGATAGTTCCAAGGTGGCGTCGTGAATGACCGTCCGACGGTCGTAGGAGAGTCGAAGACTGCGCCCGGCGATGGCGGGGGCCGACGCAACACGGTGTTCGTCCAAGTGGCTTAGGCTCACCTAAATAAGCCTAGCCTAAGCACATTGACATTCGGGACCAAGATGCTGTGATCAGCACCACACCCGTACCCGATCAGCGGCAAAGTGGCTGGCGAGTGACCGGGCAGCCGGCCTGCGCAGTCTCAAAGTTCGGCACGACCCGCACGCCAGTAGCCCATGAAAGCCACCGCTTTGCGATCCACCCCGATGGAGACCAGGTAGCGCCGCAGCGTCTTGATGACTGCGGCCTCCCCCGCCAGCCAGGCATAGAGTGCCGTGTCCTGAACCAACGGTTCCCCCGTGAGGTCGACCGGCACTTCCCACAGGATGCCTGCATCGACATCGACGTCCTCAAGATCGGCAACCCGGTTGGCGACGTTCCGCCGCGCCTCCAATACGGACCCAACCCCCTCTTCGCCCACCACCGACCCACGGACACCCAAGGCCAGCAGAAGATCCGCCGCCGCACTGACAGCCGGAATGAGCAGGCTCCCATGGGGCGCGCCCACCCGCGGGAGCCAGGTGATCCGCACACCCTCCGGTGCGCTGATATCCCACCGGTCCTCCCGCTGCGGCACTTCGAGGAAGACCTCGCCCACAGCATCCGCCGACAAGGATTCGCAGATGGCGGTGATCGCCGGCGCAGCGGTCTCGTCACCTGCGAGCAGGAGGGCGTGACTATGCGACGGCGGAGCGAACTCAATCCCGCTGCGGGGTCCGACGTACCGCACGTCGGGACCGATGAGCATCAACGGAGCGCCCGGTTCCGCGCTTTGCGCCCACCGCGAGGCGGGTCCGAGGTCACCGTGCAGGACCACGTCGACGTCAACCTCGCGCACTTCTTGACGCACCGCCCGGACCGTGTAGGTGCGCAACGGGTTACGCCGCTCATCGGGCAGCGCACGCCACTCACCGAACCAGTCGGGGTTCATGCGATCGAGGTCATCCCAGCCACCCACGGGAGCCGGTAAGACGAATTTGATGCGCTGATCGAGGCCGTTGTCAGCGAAGAGATCAAGGTCGGGACCGGTGAACGTGATTCGCACGAAGGAGGGAGACAGCCGCACCACTCGAGAGACGACGACATCGAACATGCGCGCCGGGGCGACGGTCTGCGAGAGGGTCTCGGTCACGATGGGTCCTTCGGCGCGGGAGCAGGGAGGCATGGAGCTCGAGTGGGTCTAAAGGCAAGGCTAACCTTAATCCGCTTCTCCGGTTTGTGGCTCATCGCAGTTGAGGGTGTGCGACGGGGTGTGGCGGGTGGGGTCTGGGCACGGTACACATCCTTCCAGCGGCACCTCACAGCACCACAAGTCAGGTGTCACCTACCCGTGCAGCAGACCCAAGGCCTACGGCCGCCCCGCCTCAGTACGTCACCAGCCCGTGCCCGCGAAAGACGTCACGCACGGCCTCGGTCGCGGCCGCCGAGGGTGGCTCGGTGTCGGCCAGTTCGTACCGCATACCCAGTGCCGCCCACTTATCGCGACCCATCTGGTGGAACGGCAACACCTCGACCCGGCGAACCGTCCCCGGCCGTATCTCGTTAAGCGACGCGGCGTACGCCGCCACACCTTCTACCGACTCCCGAGAGTCGGTCAGCCCAGGCACCAACACGTACCGGATCCACACCTCCGTCGGTGAGCCCGCGCCACGGCGGCCGCCCACTTCGCGGCTGCCGGCGGCACCGAGACCCGCGCCGCGGCCCCCCGCCTCGGACGACGCCAGCCCGCGCCGGGCCAACCGCCGGCCGAACTCCAACGTCGGCGCCAACTCCCGGCCGGTGACATGCCGATATGTCTGCGAGTCGCCGGCCTTGACATCGAGCAGCACCAGATCCGTGTCGTCGAGCATCGACTCGCTTGCCCGCGCCCCCAGGAACCCGGACGTGTCGAGAGCTGTATGCACGCCCATCTCGCGGGCGCCGCGCAGAATCCGCTCAGCGAAAGCCGGCTGCTGCAACACTTCCCCGCCGGAAAGCGTCAAGCCGCCACCAGTCGCCGCGAAGACTTTGCGGTACCGGCGCACCCGATCGAGCACCTCGGTGGCATCCGTGAGCTGACCGTTGCGAGTAGTCAACGTGTCGGGGTTGTGGCAGTACAGACAACGCAGCGGGCAACCGGCCAGGAACACCGTCAACCGCGTTCCAGGGCCGTCAACGGCGGTGACCAGCTCCCACGAATGCACCGAGCCTTGCTCCCCCGCTCGGATCGCCGCGAAACGATCCGAGCGGGGGGAGGCGAGGCGCTCCGTGCTGGGGTCAGCGAGCAGAGTCACAGCGAGCCGTGGAAGGTCCGCGACAACACATCCAGCTGCTGCTCGCGGGTCAACCGCACGAAGTTCACCGCGTAGCCGGACACCCGGATCGTCAGCTGTGGGTACTTCTCCGGGTGGGCCATCGCGTCCTCCAGCGTCTCGCGACGTAGGACGTTGACATTCATGTGATATCCCTCGGAGCCGATATACGCGTCCAGCAGCCCAGCGAGGTTGGTCACCTGCTCGGCCGGAGTGTGCCCCAGCGAGGAGGGTACTGCCGTCGCCGTCAGGGAGATGCCGTCCTGCGACTGGTCGTACGGCAGCTTGGCGACCGACAGCGCCGAGGCCAACATTCCGTGGGTGTCACGACCGTTCATCGGGTTCGCGCCCGGGGCGAACGGCTCACCTTCACGCCGTCCGTCGGGGGTGTTGCCGGTCTTCTTGCCGTAGACGACGTTCGAGGTGATCGTCAGCACGGATTGCGTCGGAACCGCGTCGCGGTACATCGGGTGGCTGCGCACCTTGGCCATGAACGACTCGACCAGATCCACCGCGATGTCGTCGGCCCGGTCGTCGTCGTTGCCGTACGCCGGGAAGTCGCCCTCGGTGGCGTAGTCGACGACGATCCCCCGCGCATCGCGCACCGGGCGCACGGTCGCGTACTTGATGGCAGACAGTGAGTCGACGGCCACCGACAGCCCGGCGATGCCGCACGCCATCGTCCGCACCACATCCTGGTCGTGGAGCGCCATCTCCAGGCGCTCATAGGCGTATTTGTCGTGCGACCAGTGGATGCAGTTCAGCGCCTCGACATAGGTCGCGGCCAGCCAATCCATCATGGTCTCGAACCGGGTCCGCACCTCCGTGTAGTCGAGCAGGTCACCTTCGATCGCTGGGCTGGCCGGCGCGACCTGCTTGCCGGAGATCTCATCGCGGCCGCCGTTGATCGCATACAGCAGTGTCTTGGCCAGGTTGACGCGGGCGCCGAAGAACTGCATCTGCTTGCCCACCCGCATCGGCGACACGCAGCAGGCGATCGCCGCGTCGTCCCCGTAGGTGGAGCGGATGTGCTCATCCGACTCGTATTGCAGCGCGGAGGTGTCGATCGAGACTTGCGCGCAGAAGTCCTTGAACCCACGCGGCAGCTCGGTGCTCCACAGCACGGTCATGTTCGGTTCCGGGGCCGGACCCAAGTTGTACAGGGTCTGCAGGTACCGGAAGGAGTTCTTGGTGACCAGTGGCCGGCCGTCCTCCCCCATCCCCGCCAGCGACTCTGTGACCCACGTCGGGTCCCCGGAGAACAGCGCGTCGTACTCGGGGGTGCGCAAGAACCGGACGATCCGCAGCTTGATCACGAAGTCGTCGATGAGTTCCTGGGCGCTGACCTCGTCCAGGGCGCCGGCGGCGAGGTCACGAGCGATGTAGATGTCGAGGAACGTCGAGGTACGCCCCAGCGACATGGCCGCGCCGTTTTGCTCCTTGACCGCGCCGAGGTAGGCGAAGTACAGCCACTGGACCGCCTCGCGTGCGGTCGCAGCGGGACGGCGGATGTCGTAACCGTAGGAGTCAGCCATCGCGGCGAGCTCCTGCAGGGCGCGGATCTGCTCGGAGTTCTCCTCGCGGGCACGCAACACCGACTCGTTCGCCGCCTGCATGTCCAGGCCGACTCGGTCACTGCGCTTCGCGGCGATCAGCGCATCCACCCCGTACAGCGCCACACGCCGATAGTCGCCGATGATCCGTCCACGACCGTAGGCGTCGGGCAGGCCCGTGATGATGTGGGAGCTGCGCGCGGCCCGCACGGCCGGCGGGTAAACGTCGAAGACACCCTGGTTGTGGGTCTTGCGGTACTCGGAGTAGAACCTCTTCAGGAAGGGGTCGACGTCGTAGCCGTAGGTCTCCAGTGCACCTTGCACCATGCGCCAACCTCCGTTGGGCATGATGGCCCGCTTGAGCGGGGCATCGGTCTGCAGGCCGACGATCAGCTCCTTCTCCTGGTTGATGTATCCAGGAGCATGTGCGGTGATCCCAGCCGGCGTGCGGCCGTCGACGTCGTACACACCGAGCTCACGCTCGCGGGGGAACATGGCGCTCAACTGCCACCAGATCCCCGTCGTGCGTTCGGTCGGTCCGGCCAGGAAGGCGGCATCGCCCTCGTAGGGCATGTAGTTGCGTTGGATGAAGTCGCGGACATCGATTCCGTCGCGCCATGGTCCGGCCACGAAGCCGGTCCAGGCGTCGCCCTGCGCGTCCAGTGGTGCGCGCACTTCCGCGATGCTGCTCATCGATCGTCTCCTCATCCCGGCAGTCGGTGGCGTGCCGTTCGCCTCAACCAGGCTAGGTCGCCTGACAGGCATGCCAAGGGCTTTCGGCTGTCTCCTGCCTCACAGGACCTTGGTCCTCAGGAAACCGACTCGGAGAACATTGGAATCGCAACGTTTTCGGGGTGTAACGCAGGACACAATCAGACCCTCACACAGAATTTGTGACAGTCTTCACATGAACCATGGTCGCCCGCTGAGACGAGTGGCACAGCCAGCGTGGAATCGCTCCCACGACTGAGCACACGACCAACCGGAGTACACAGCCCAACCGACACGCAGCCCAGCCGGAGCAGGGAACCTCAGAGCAGCGCGAGGGCCGCCAGCGTGTCCTTCGTAACCTCGCGGGCCGTCAGACGTTGCTGGTTCACGATCTGCTCGCGTGAGGCGTGGTCGAGGAAGACCGCCGGCAACCCCAACGGAACCATCGGTGTCCGCACACCGGATTCGGCGGCTCGCTGGGCGAGCATCGAGCCGACACCACCTTCGATGACGCCGTCCTCCACACAGACCACCAAGTCATGTTCGCCGGCCAGTTTGACCAAGGCGTTCGGGATCGGCAGCACCCAGGTCGGCGACGCCACGGTGACCTCCACCCCCTGCATGGCCAAGGACTCCGCCGCGGTCAGCGCCGTCGGCGCCATCGAGCCGATCCCCACGAGCAGAACCCTTCGTGTCGCCCCGGGAGCGGTGTGCCGGGCGATGACATCCACGCCGTCGACCACATCGGTCGCTTCGATCGGATCGACGAGCGCCCCCTTGGGGTACCGCACGACCGTCGGGGCGTCGTCGACATCGACCGCCGCCCGCAGGGCGGCCCGCAGAGTCGGCTCGTCGCGCGGAGCAGCCAGCCGCAGTCCGGGAACGATCCGGAGCATGGCCATATCCCACATGCCGTTATGACTGGCTCCGTCATCGCCGGTGATGCCGGCCCGATCGAGGACGAACGTGACACCCGCCTTATGCAGGGCGACATCCATCAGGATCTGATCGAAGGCCCGGTTGAGGAAGGTCGCATAAACCGCGACCACCGGGTGCAACCCGGCAAAGGCCATTCCCGCGGCCGAAGTCGCCGCGTGTTGTTCTGCGATCCCGACATCGAAGGTGCGGGCCGGGAACTCATCCGCGAAAGGTTTGAGGCCGACCGGTTCGAGCATGGCCGCGGTGATCGCGACGATATCCGGCCGCGCACGGCCCAGCCGGACGATCTCGTCCGCAAAGACGCTGGTCCAGCCGAATCGCGACGGCGCCACAGGCAGACCGGTCTCCGGGTGGATCTGGCCGACCGCATGGAACCGGTCGGCGACATCCTGTTCGGCCGGGGTGTAGCCACGGCCCTTCTCGGTGATGACATGCACGATCACCGGCGCACCATAGGCCTTCGCGCGGCGCAGGGCGTGTTCGACAACCGCCACATCATGGCCGTCCACGGGTCCCACATATTTGATCCCGAGATCCTCGAACATCCCCTGCGGGGCGACGACATCCTTGAGCCCCTTCTTCAGCCCGTGCAGCCACTCATAGGCGAATCGGCCCGGAGCGCCCGAGCGATTGAGTGTGCGCTTTCCCCAATCGAGGAAGGACTCATAACCCCGCGTCGTCCGAAGCGTTGAAAGGTGGTGGGCCAACCCGCCGATCGTCGGCGAATAGGAACGACCGTTGTCGTTCACCACGATGACCAGCCGCCGGTCGCGCCCCTCGGCGATGTTGTTGAGTGCCTCCCAGGCCATTCCCCCGGTCAGTGCGCCGTCGCCAATGACCGCCACCACGTGGCGATCGGTCAGGTCCCGCACCACGTTGGCCTTGGCGATGCCGTCGGCCCAGGACAGCGCGGTGGAGGCATGGGAGTTCTCGACGACGTCGTGTTCGGACTCAGCCCGGCTCGGGTACCCGGAGAGGCCGCCCTGTTTTCGAAGCGCTGAGAAGTCGGTCCGGCCGGTGAGGAGCTTATGCACATAAGCCTGGTGCCCGGTGTCGAAGACCAAGGTGTCCTTCGGGGAGGAGAAGACCCGGTGCATCGCGATCGTGAGTTCCACGACGCCGAGGTTGGGGCCGAGGTGGCCGCCCGTACGGGAAACGGAGGCGACCAGGAAGTCCCTGATCTCCGCAGCGAGTTCATCGGCTTGCTCGGGGGTCAGCCGTTGCACCCCCTCAGGAGAGGTGATCGTGCGCAACAGGCTCATTCCAGCTCCGTTCGTCCCACTGCATTCAGCCACCCAACAATAGGCGCTCCGGCAGGCCCACGCGCGCACCCGGACCACTCGCCCGAACCCCCCGTACGATAGGAACCATGCGATTTCTGCCCGGCCAGGCTGCCTCGACCGACTTGACCTACGGCGACGTCTTCCTCGTCCCCTCCCGGTCGGCGGTGGCCTCGCGTTTCGATGTCGACCTGTCCTCCGCCGACGGAACGGGCACCACGATCCCCATCGTGGTCGCGAACATGACTGCGGTGGCCGGACGCCGCATGGCCGAGACGGTGGCCCGCCGGGGCGGGATCGCGGTGCTGCCCCAGGACGTACCGGTCGATGTGGTGGCCGATGTCGTGGCGGACGTCAAGACCCGGGACACCGTGATCGAAACACCCGTGACTGTCAGCAAACACGACACCGTGCATACGGCGCTCACTCTGATCGGCAAACGGGCCCACGGCGCCGCCATCGTGGTCGACGACGGCCGCCCGATCGGCGTTGTGACCGAGGCGGACTTCGGTGACGTAGACCGCTTCATGCAGGTGCATCAGGTAATGTCCGCCCATCCCCTCGTCCTCGACGAGAAGGTGCTGAACGGCCCCGGCACCGAAGGCCTGGAGCGGGCCTACGACCAACTCCACGCGGCGCGACTCAAGGTGGCCCCGGTCACTCGGGACGGCGTACTGCTCGGCGTCCTCACCCGCAAGGGCGCGGTCCGTTCCTCGGTGTATAACCCGGCGCTGGACGCGGCCGGCCGGTTGCGGATCGGCGCGGCGGTCGGCATCAACGGTGACATCGCGGCCCGCGCCAAGTCCCTGTTGGCCGCGGGTGTCGACGTCCTCGTCATCGACACCGCCCACGGACATCAGGAGAAGATGCTGCAAGCCCTGGACGCCGTGCGTTCGGTCAGCCCGGATGTACCGGTCGTCGCCGGGAACGTCGTGACAGCCGATGGCGTGCGTGACCTCGTTTCCGCTGGAGCCGACATCCTCAAGGTCGGGGTCGGGCCGGGTGCGATGTGCACGACCCGCATGCAGACCGGTGTCGGCCGACCCCAGTTCTCCGCCGTCCTGGAATGCGCGCGGGCCGCTCGCGAACTCGGAAAACACGTCTGGGCAGACGGCGGTGTGCGGCACCCCCGCGACGTGGCTCTTGCCCTGGCCGCTGGCGCCTCCCAAGTGATGATCGGCTCCTGGTTCGCCGGCACCTATGAGTCCCCCGGCGACCTTCGCGACGACGGGACCGGTCGGCTGTACAAGGAGTCCTTCGGCATGGCCTCGGCCAGGGCGGTCGCCGCCCGGACAGTCGGCGGCACCCCCTTCGGCCGTGCCCGCAAGGCGCTCTATGAAGAGGGCATCAGCTCGTCGCGGATGTACCTCGACCCGGTCCGGCCCGGCGTGGAGGATCTGATCGACGAGATCACCTCCGGGCTGCGCAGTGCCTGCACCTACGCGGGCGCGGCGACATTGACGGAGTTCGAGGAGCGCGCCGTCGTGGGTCTGCAATCGGCGGCGGGCTACGAGGAAGGCCGCCCGCTGCCGGTGAGCTGGTGACCCCCGCCGAGGCGGCGACCGCGCGGGCTCAGTTGGCGGCCGTCGCTGCCGACCGGAGCTGGGCACCCGATCTCGGCCGGCCCCGCCAGACGCCCGACGCCAGGCCGGCCGCCGTGCTGATGCTCTTCGGCGTCCTCGACTCCATGCCCGCCGCCACGGACCTGTCCCCCGTGGCCACGGACCTCGACGTCCTGCTCTTGGCACGCGCACCCGGGCTCCGCGCGCACCCGGGGCAGATCGCCTTCCCCGGCGGGCGAGCCGATCCTGGCGACGACAACCCCGCCGCGACTGCCCTGCGAGAGGCTGAGGAAGAGACCGGGCTGGACCCGACCGGCGTGGATGTGCTCGGCGCATTGGGCCAGCTCCCGCTGCCGGTGAGCAATCACATGGTCACCCCGGTGCTGGGCTGGTGGGCACGGCCGACTCCGGTCCGGGTCGTCGATCACGGCGAGTCAGCGCACGTCTTCCGGGTACCAATCGCGGACCTCCTCAATCCGGCGAACCGCGGAACCGTCGTCGTACGCAGGGACGGCGCCTCGTTTCGTAGCCCGGGATTCACAGTGCGGGCCGACGACGGCGAACACATCGTCTGGGGGTTCACCGCCTTTGTGTTAGATGCCCTCTTCGAACGGCTATCGTGGACGATGCCCTGGGACAGGGAACGCCGGATCGAGCTGCTTTAGGCGACCCGCTCCCTCCAGACGCTCGGTGCGTGACAACACCACACCCGGCGCGACGATCACATTGAGGTGTCTATGCCTGAACAACCTGATACCCAGCCTGGGGCTACGTTCCCCCAGTCTCAGCTCGGAGCCAGTACGACAATCGCGGCAGATTTCACGCCCAGCCGTAACGGCGTGCTCATCTTTGCGCTCATCATGGGAGGGTTGCCTTCGCTGCTCCTAGGGATCGCCTCGGCCGCCGAATTACTCGACGCTGTCCGCTTCATGCTGGGCCAGGACCGGCGTGACAGCTTCGGGCTGGTAAATATCCTGTTCCTCACCGTGGCCGCAACTCGGGTCTTCGCCGTCCTCGGCCTGTGGCGTCGTCGAGCGGAAGCCACGACATGGGTGTGGCTGGCACTCGCCGTCGCCATTCTCCCCAACCTTTTCTACGTCCTCCTCGCGCGGTGGGTCGGGGCATTCACATTCTTCTTCGACGCAATCGCCACGGTCATGATGATCGCCAAGCGCCGCTCGACGCTCAAGCTCGCGCCATAGCCACCTCCCGGGGTTGACAGTCACCATATCCACGTCCCCGATCCGCCGTACCACCACCGTCTCGGACCGGTGCAGCTGCGCCGGACCGCGGCCGGGCTCCGGTCCGGTCGCTGAACTCTGGGTTTGACTCCTCTGTGGGGCATCTGGCCACGAGCCAGCCCCCCAAGCCGACCGATTGTCCGGGACGGGCGGGCGTGCCTGCTCACGGACCGTTCGTCGGTGTCCGGATCTATGCTCACCGCATGAACCGAACCGAGACCTTCTTCGCTCTCCAGTCTGGACACCCTGAGGGCACGCAGTACACCCAGGCGGTCCATGCCCTCGGGGACTTGGTCGTGCCTAGCGGTTTCGTGGAGGCGAGCGATCCCTTTGTTTCGTTGGGTGACCAGAACGCCTACGCGGTTCCGGCGGGGTCCTTCCCGGTGTTCGTCACGGTGGCGGATGTCTCCGAGCAGCAGGACGGCAGCCATCTGCGGGAGGCTTACCTGAGTGTGGTCTTCGCCGACGGCGAGGTTGCGCGGGTTGCGCCCGCCGTCCCCGACGGCAAGGAGGCTCCGGCGGCGGGCAGCGACGAGGCCTACGGCATCGGCGTGGATGCGGGCACTGTCGGCTTCGCCGATGCCCGCGCGATCACTACCAGCATGCCGGAGGGCAACTGGTATGAGGACCTCTTCGACAACGACACCGACACCAGTTGGTTCGCCTTGATGGACAGCCCCGATCACTTGATCGCGGGCTGCGCGAACATCCCGATGCCGCTGGCCAGGAACGGCGAGAACGTGGTGCTCGCCCACTCCGGCTGGGGAGATGGCTGGTATCCGGTACTCGCCACTTACGACGCCTCGGGCACGCTCCTGGGGCTGCACATCGACCTCCTGGTCGCAGGGCCCACTGATGAGAGCGACGGCGACGATGACTAACAAGACCGCCGCGAGCGCGGCCAGCGTGCAGGCCTTCCTGGCGGAGGTCGATCATGAGGTCCGGCGGCGCGACGCCCACACCTTGGTGGAGTTGTTCGAGCGGGTCACCGGCGAACCACCCGTGATGTGGGGACCGTCGATCGTCGGCTTCGGCAGTTACCACTACAAGTACGCGAGCGGCCGCGAGGGCGACATGGCGGCGGCCGGCTTCTCACCGCGCAAGGCCGCGACGACGGTGTATTTCGCGGACGGCCTCGATGATTACGCCGATGAGCTGGCTCGGCTCGGCCCGCACACGCTCGGAAAAGGTTGCTTGTACCTCAAGGACCTGGCACAGGTCGACCTCGGCGTCCTTGAGTCGATGGTGCGAGCGTCGTATGCCGTGGTGAGTGATGCGGCCGAGTTCAGCAAGCGGTTGTCGGGAGGGGCGGCTGGTGAGTCGTCCGGAAACCGTTAACCGAGCGTTAGGCACGAGACGATCCAAACCGCCCGCAGTATTTTATCCACGAGCCGGATCGGGACCAGCGCACAGGCATCCAGGACAACGACCGGACTGTTCACCTGGTGCTGATTGCCCGGTCCGCGGGCAGGTCATCGGTGATGTCCTGCGCGAGCTCGCGCATTGCAGCGCGTCGGCGAGCCTGCGACTCCGTACGATATCGCTCGATCTCGGCGGCAGCGATCTTGCGATGGACTCCCCCGCCCTCGGCTGCCAGTTCCCCCCGGTCGATGAGACGCACCACGGTCATCCGGCTCACACCGAGCAGCTCGGCTGCCTGCTGAGTGCTCAAGAATGCGTTCGCCGGGAGGACCACGGCGGCGCCGCTGGACTCAAGCACGTCGAGCACGCGGAACAGCGCAGTCCGCGTCGGATCTGCGGCAGAGCTCCCATCGCCAGAGGAACTCCTGAGCGCGTCGGCGATCACCGAACGCAGACGCAGCGCATCATCGTGAGCAAGCAGGCCAGTCATGATCACCACGATACAGCCAAACGCTCAAAACGCACAGCAGCCCGGTCGGTCTCCCGTTTCCAAAGGTGGGTGTTCCTATCCTTCGCGAACGCCCCACCACGGCCGGTGTGGGGTGCACCACCCGGCGCACCCCACACCCAGCACTACGCGACCAGCGACCGCAGCACGTACTGCAAGATGCCGCCGTTGCGGTAGTAGTCGGCCTCTCCCGGGGTATCGATTCGCACGACCGCCTGGAACTCGACCGAGGTGCCATCAGCCTTCGTCGCGGTGACCTTCACGGTCCGCGGGGTGACCCCGTCGTTGAGCGCGGTGACCCCACTGATGTCGAAGGTCTCAGTACCGTCGAGCTGGAGCGAGTCAGCCGTCTCGCCGGCCGGGAACTGCAACGGCAGCACCCCCATCCCGATGAGGTTCGACCGGTGAATGCGCTCGAAGCTCTCCGTGATCACCGCACGCACACCCAACAGCGCCGTGCCCTTGGCCGCCCAGTCGCGCGACGACCCCGAGCCGTACTCCTTCCCACCGAGGATCACCAGCGGCGTCCCCTGTGCGGCGTAGTCCTGTGCGGCGTCGTAGATCGCGGCCTGCTCGCCGGTCACGAAGTTGAACGTGTACCCGCCCTCAACGCCGTCGAGCAGCTGGTTCCGCAACCGGATGTTCGCGAAGGTGCCGCGGATCATCACCTCGTGGTTGCCGCGACGCGAACCGTAGGAATTGAAGTCCTTCCGGTCGACGCCGTGGTCAGCCAAGTAGCGGCCCGCCGGCGAATCCGCCTTGATGGCACCCGCCGGGCTGATGTGGTCGGTCGTGACCGAATCGCCGAGCTTGGCCAGGACTCGCGCACCCGAGATGTCGGTGACCGGCGCCGGGGCGGCTGCCATGCCGTCGAAGTACGGGGGCTTACGCACATAGGTCGACTCGGCGTCCCACGCGAAGGTGTTGCCCTCCGGAGTCGGCAGCGCCCGCCACCGGTCGTCACCGGCGAAGACGTCCGCATAGTCGGCGGCGAACATGTCACGGTCGATCGAGGAGTCGATGGTCGCCTGGACCTCCTGCGCGGAGGGCCAGATGTCGCGCAGGTAGACCGGGGCGCCGGTCGAGTCGGTGCCCAGCGCCTCGTTTTCGAAGTCGAAGTCCATCGTCCCGGCCAGGGCGTAGGCGATCACCAGCGGCGGCGAGGCGAGGTAGTTCATCTTGACGTCGGGGTTGATCCGGCCTTCGAAGTTCCGGTTCCCGGAGAGCACCGACACCACCGACAGGTCGTGTTCGTTGACCGTTGCCGACACTTCGTCGGGCAGCGGGCCGGAGTTGCCGATGCAGGTCGCGCAGCCGTAACCGACCAGGTGGAAGCCCAGCTTCTCCAGGTACGGCCACAACCCGGCCTTGGCGTAGTAGTCGGTGACCACCTTCGACCCCGGGGCCATCGATGTCTTCACCCACGGCTTCGCCAACAGTCCGCGCTCCACGGCCTTCTTGGCCAGCAACGCGGCCGCCAGCATGACCGACGGGTTGGAGGTGTTCGTGCAGGACGTGATCGAGGCAATGACCACGTGCCCGTGGTCGAGTTCTGTCTTCGTGCCGTTGGCCAAGGTCACCGGAACGACCTTGTGGGGCCGGTGCGAGACGTCGCCATGACCGGCGGCAGCCGGGGCCGCGGAGTCGTCGGCGTGCTCCCCCGGCGCGACCGGGTCGGAAGCTGGGAAGGTCTCCGAAACCGACTCGTCGACGCCGGTGAACGGCGCGGACTCGGAGGCGTCCACGTAGTTGAGGATCGACGCGGCGAAGGACTCCTTGGCCTCCGAGAGCTCGATCCGGTCCTGCGGGCGCTTCGGGCCTGCGATCGACGGCACCACCGTGGACAGGTCCAGTTCGAGGTATTCGGAGAACGTCGGCTCGATGTACCCGGGGGCGCTCGGGTCGAGCCACATCCCCTGTTCCTTGGCATACGCCTCGACCAGCGCGAGCTGCTGCTCGGGACGGCCGGTCAACCGCAGATAGTCGATCGTCACGCCGTCGATCGGGAAGATCGCGGCCGTGGAGCCAAACTCGGGGCTCATATTGCCGATGGTCGCGCGGTTCGCCAGTGGCACGGCCGCCACGCCGTCGCCGTAGAACTCCACGAACTTCCCGACCACGCCGTGTGCGCGCAGCATCTGGGTGATCGTCAGCACGACGTCGGTCGCGGTCACACCTGAGGGAATCGAGCCGGTCAGCTTGAAGCCCACGACGCGCGGGATCAGCATCGACACCGGCTGGCCGAGCATAGCGGCCTCCGCCTCGATACCACCCACACCCCAGCCGAGGACGCCGAGACCATTGACCATCGTGGTGTGCGAGTCGGTGCCCACGCAGGTATCCGGGTAGGCCCGCAACACCCCGTCGACCTCACGGGTCATGACCCCGCGAGCCAGGTACTCGATGTTGACCTGGTGGACGATGCCGGTGCCCGGGGGAACCACCTTGAAATCGTCGAAGGCCGTCTGGCCCCAGCGCAGGAACTGGTAGCGCTCACGGTTGCGCTGATACTCCAGCTCGACGTTGCGCTCGAACGCGTCCGGCCGGCCCGCGACATCGATCTGAACCGAGTGGTCGATGACCATCTCGGCCGGTGCGAGCGGGTTGATCCGGGCCGGGTCGCCACCGAGGGCCGCCACCGCCTCACGCATGGTCGCCAGGTCCACCACGCAGGGCACACCCGTGAAGTCCTGCATGACCACCCGCGCGGGCGTGAACTGGATCTCGGTGTCCGGCACCGCCTGCGGGTCCCAGTTCGCGATGGCCCGCACATGGTCGGCCGTGATGTTGGCGCCGTCCTCGGTCCGCAGCAGGTTCTCTGCGAGGACCTTCAGGCTGTACGGCAACCGCTCCAGCCCGTCGACCGCAGCCAGCCGGAAGACCTCATAGGTGGAACCGCCGACCTCCAGCGTCCCCTTCGATCCGAATGTATCCACACTGCTCACGGTGAATTTCCTTCCTATCGGGCGGCGACGGCGCCTGGTAGCCGACGAGCGTCCTCTCGGACGCCCAAAACTACGACCAGCATACCGCAATTATCTTGACGTCAAGATAGTTTCTCGTGCGTGAACACGGCGACGATCTCGACGTGATGGGTGTGCGGGAAGAGATCGAAAGCACGCATCTGCTCCAGGACGTAGCCATGACCAGCGAGATAGCCGGCGTCGCGCGCGAAGGCCGCCGGATCACAGGCCACGTACACCACCCGGCTCGGCCGGAGCGCAGCGATCGACTCGACGACGGCCCGTCCGGCACCCACCCGCGGCGGATCGAGTACCACCACATCCGCCGACGGGCGCTCACCCCCAGCGCCGCCGTCACGCAGTACCCGGTCCACCGGGCCGTGGCGTAGGTCGACCTGCCCGAAGCGGTGCAGATTACGCCGAGCATTCTTCACGGCCACGGCATCACCCTCGACCGTGGTCAGCCGCCCCGAGGCCCCGACCGCCTGGGCCAACGGCAGCGAGAAGAGCCCCGCACCCGAGTAGAGGTCCAGCACCCGGGCGCCGTCGACATCTCCCACCCCGGCGAGCACCGCATCGACCAGGAGCCCCGGGGCCTCGCGGTGCACCTGCCAGAATCCGTCCGCGGCCAGCCGATAGGTCCACTCGGCCCGCGGCTGGTCCCCACCGCGCCCGGCCGCACCGGTCACTGTCTCGGTCACGGTCCGGCGGGCATTGGCCCGCCGGTCCGGACCCCTGCCCCGCCAAGGAGCGCCGTCAACCAGCAGCATGGGCGCGGCACCGTTGGCCGGGGCGATCAGCTCCAGCCGCGATCCCGGGGTCCACCGGCGACGGAAGACCTTCTCCCCCGCAGCCAGTTCCGCGACCTGTGCCGTCGCCAGCGGCATATCGGTCAACGCCACCACGTCGTGGGAACGATACCGGCGCATCCCGGCCCGGCCGTCCTCGCCGGCCATCAACGTGATCCGGGTCCGGTACCCCAGGCCGTCACGGTCATCGTCCCCCGGAGCTGCCTCCACCGTGACCGCCCGGTCGATCTTGGCCAGCCGGGCGAGTTGCTCGGCGATCACGTCGGCCTTCCACCGCCGTTGACCGTCCAAGGAGACATGCGCTAATTCGCCTCCGCCCACACCACCGGGACCAGCGGCCGGCCACCGTGAGGGCACCCGATCCGGGGCCACGTCCAGGATCTTCACAGCGTCACCGCGCCACAGCGGCGCCGAATCACCCGTTTCCGTGAGCTCGACGACCACACGCTCCCCCGGCAGGGCATGGCGGACGAAGACAACGCGGCCGTCGAGCCGGGCCACGCAATGGCCACCATGGGCCACAGGCCCGACAACGACTTCGGTTCGAGTTCCGGGCAGGGCAGCAGCGATCGGAGTGGGCACCCCTCCAGTATCGGGGGTCGGCGGCCCGGCGCGGTCAGCGGCGAGCCGGGCCGACCGGCGGCCGGACCACCCGTCGGAGACACCGGCCGGCAGCCGTGCCGGCCGTCGGGAACATCCGGCCGCCTGGAACCGCCCGGCCGGATCAGTACCGCGGCAGCCGCCGACCGTAACCCTCGCCCTCGAGACCGGTCTGTCCCTGGGTCGATGCGAGCTGCCACGGCACCGAAGCGACCACCACGCCGGGGGTGAACAACAGTCGTCCCTTCAGACGCAGCGCGCTCTGGTTGTGCAGCAACTGCTCCCACCAATGGCCGACGACATACTCAGGGATGTACACCACCACCAGGTCGCGCGGAGACTCGCGGTGCACGGAGCGCACATAGGACAGAATCGGTCGCGTGATCTCGCGGAACGGCGAATCCAGTATCCGCAACGGGACCGGCAGGTCGAGTGCCTCCCACTCGGCGGTCAGCTCCGCGACATCCTCCGGGTCCACCCCCACATTCACGGCCTCCAACACCGAGGGCCGGGAGGCCCGTGCATAGGCGATCGCCCGCAGGGTGGGGCGGTGCAGTTTGGACACCAGGACGATCGCGTGCACCCGGCTCGGCAGCGCCCGTGCCGACCCCGGATCGTCGGCCAAGGTCAGCTCCTCGCGAACCTTGTCGTAGTGCTTGCGGATCGCCCGCATCAGCACGAAGACGAAAGCCATCGCGAGGATCGCGATCCAGGCCCCATGCGTGAACTTGGTCAGCAGGACGATGATGAGCACCAGCCCGGTCAACCCGAATCCGAAGGCGTTCACGAACCGCGACCGCTTCATCTTGGCCCGGACCGCGGGATCGTGATTCGTGCGCAGCGCGCGACCCCAGTGCTTGACCATCCCGAGCTGCGACAGCGTGAACGAGACGAAGACGCCCACGATGTACAGCTGGATGAGGCGCGTCACCTGGGCGTCGAAGGCCCAGATCAGCACGATCGCGGCCACCGCCAGCGTAATGATCCCGTTGGAGAAGGCGAGCCGGTCACCCCTGGTGTGGAGCTGCCGGGGCAGGTAGCCGTCCTTGGCCAGGATCGAGCCCAGCACGGGAAACCCGTTGAAGGCCGTGTTCGCTGCGAGGACCAGGATGATGCCGGTGACTGCCGAAACCAGGTAGAAGGCGATCGGCAGCCCACTGAAGATCGTCTCGGCCAACTGACCTATCGCGGGATGCTGCACATAATCCGCCGGCACGGCCTGACCGTGATCCAGCAGTTGCTCATGCGGGTTCTCCGCATACTGCACCCCCGTCGCCCGGGCGAGCAGCAAGATCGACATCATCATCGCCGCAGAGATACCGCCCAGCAAGGCGAGTGTCGTCGCCGCATTCTTCGACTTTGGTTTGCGGAACGCCGGCACCCCGTTGCTGATGGCTTCGACACCGGTGAGCGCGGCACACCCCGAGGCGAAGGCACGGGCCAGGAGGAACGCCCCGGCGAGCCCCATCAACCCTTGGTCGAAGCCGGGTTCCGCGAGGAGTTCGAAACGGGCGCTCTCCGCCTGTCCGAGCGACCCATTGAGGTACTGGACGAATCCAACCACGGCCGTCAGGCCGATCGCACCCATGAAGAGGTAGACAGGGATCGCGAAGAATGTCCCCGACTCCTTCACCCCTCGCAAGTTCATCAGCGCCAACACGACGACCAGCCCGATGGCGAAGGCGACCTCGTGATCGCGCAATGCCGGAATGGCGCTCGCGGCATACTGCGTGCCCGACGAGATCGACACGGCGACTGTCAGGACGTAATCGACCAGCAACGCCGAAGCGACCCCGACACCGGCGTTGGAGCCCAGGTTGACCGTTGCGACCTCGTAGTCGCCGCCCCCGGAGGGATAGGCCCGCACGTTCTGCCGATAGGAAGCCACCACGGTGACCATCACGACGACCACGACCAAGCCGACCCACGGCGAGAGCATGGACGCGGACATCCCCGCGATCGCCAAGGTCAGCAGGATCTCGTCGGGCGCGTAGGCGACGGACGACAACGCATCGGATGCGAAAACCGGCAACGCGATGCGTTTGGGTAGCAGCGTGTGCCCCAAACGGTCGCTTCGCATGGGGCGACCGAGGAGAAGCCGTTTGGCGGAGTCCGCGATTTCCGACACGAAACCTCATGCTATGCCCGCGACGGCTCAGGCGGGCACGAAAGCTCGCGATCGGTATACCGTTTCGAACGTGCACTTCGTGATCATGGGCTGCGGCCGAGTCGGGGCGACACTCGCCCAATCCCTGGAGAGCTACGGGCACTCCGTCGCCGTGGTCGATCAAGCTCCCGACGCCTTCCGCCGACTACCGGCCGACTTCACGGGCAAGAAGGTCACCGGCGTGGGTTTCGATCGGGACACCCTGATCCAGGCCGGCATCGAGGACGCCTACGCATTCGCCGCAGTCTCCGACGGCGACAACTCGAATATCCTCGCTGCTCGGGTGGCCCGGGAGACCTTCGGGGTTGACAACGTCGTCGCCCGGATCTACGACCCGCACCGGGCGGAGATCTACCAGCGGCTCGGCATTCCCACGGTCGCCACCGTCCGATGGACCTCCGACCAGGTCCTGCGGCGACTGCTCCCCCTCGGCGCCACCGACGAGTACCTCGACCCCTCCGGTCAGGTGCGTCTCGCCCAGGTCGATGTGCATCCCGGTTGGATCGGCCGCCCAGTCCACGCGATCGAGAAGGCCACCTCCGCCCGGATCGCCTTCCTCACCCGGTACGGCGACGGCCTGTTGGTCGACCCCCACACCGTCCTCCAGGAAGGCGACACGCTGCATGTGCTGATGGTCGTGGCGGATACTCCGACGATCGAACGGCTGCTCACCCACGCCCCGAAGTTGGAGGAACACTGATGCGCGTCGTCATCGCCGGTGCCGGGCAGGTCGGCCGTTCCATCGCCCGTGAGCTCCTCAGCCACGACCATGAGGTACTGCTCATCGAGCGCCAGCCGGCTGCGATGCGCGTTGCCCAGGTCGCCGACGCCGACTGGATCCTCGCGGATGCCTGCGAGCTGTCCACCTTGGCCGACGCACAGGCGGAGCAGTGCGATGTCATCGTGGCGGCAACCGGCGACGACAAGGTCAATCTCGTCGTCTCCCTGCTGGCCAAAACCGAGTTCGGGGTCCCCCGCACCGTGGCCCGGGTGAACAACCCGAAGAACGAGTGGATGTTCGACGAGTCCTGGGGCGTGGACGTGGCCGTCTCGACCCCGCGGATCATGACTGCCATGGTCGAGGAAGCTGTTGCCGTCGGAGACCTCGTCCGGATCTTCACCTTCCACCAGTCGGGGGCCGACATCCTGGAGGTCACGTTACCGGCCACCTCGGGACTCTTGGGCACCCGGGTCGGTGACATCGTCTGGCCGGCCGACACGGTCCTGGCGGCCATCGTCCGGGGCACCGCGCCGATCGCGCCCAGCTCCGATGACACGTTGGAGGCCGGCGACGAACTGCTTCTCGTCACGGGTCGCGGGGCGGATGAAGACGAACTCCAACGCCTCTTCGGTTCTGCCGAGGTCGTCGAGTCGGCGCTCGTCAGCGCGCTGAGCAACACGACAGACCCGAGCGCGACACCCCGGGCCGCAGGAGACGCGGCGGCGCAGTGATCACCGCTGGCTGGTGAACAGCAGGCGATCACCGCGCGGCGCGCGATGACGGGTAGGGGGTGAGCCGTCCGCCATCCGTCAGGCGGGTCTCCTCGGTCAGATCCGTCTCACCGGGTCGGCCGGAGAATCTCCCGAGCGTGCTCATGGGGGTGTCGGACCATCGCCCAGGTCAGCCAGAGCACCAGGGCCCACAGAGGAATTCCCATGACGATGCGGGCCGTGCCCAGCCAGCCGACCTCACCACCGAGGAAGAGCGGGACCTGCACAGCTAAGCGCAAGGCGAACATCGCGACCCACAGCCAGGTCGCCACCGTGTATCGACGCATCACGAGACGGTCCGTGCGCCACGCAGCCGCCCAGCGCGTAAAGCCACCAGCCGTGGGCGTCGTCGCCTTGGCCGGCTCGCCGGATGATCCGACGGCGGAGTCTGGAGAGTCTTCGGCCGTGGCATCCGTTGGCGTCTGCTCATCGGACTCCCCGATGGCCAACCCACTGCGCATCGCCTCGACGACGAGCCCCACGGCTGGCCACCGAACCACGATGGACGCCACCATCGCAGCCAGATAGGCCGCGTTCGTCCATAGCCCCCAGGCGTAGTAGTTCTGTGCTTCACCGGACCGCCAGGCCCAGATCACACCGATCGCGACCCCCAACAGGCCGCCGAAGGCCTGGGTGATTGGGGTCCGTTGGATCAAGCGGAGAATGACCGCCACCACCGCGACAGCCACCGAGGAGATGAGCGACCACCGCAACGACTGGCTGGCGACGAACACCACCACGAAGACCAGCCCGGGCGCCACCGACTCGATGAGCCCACGCACCCCACCCACGGCATCGCCAACGGAGAACTGCTCGGCGGTCAGCGCGCGCATTCCGGCCCCCGTGGCCGGCTTGTCGACGTCACTCACCGGGACGCGGAACAAGTTGATAGCGGGGATTGAACATGGCCCGTCGGCCGTTGACCTCACAGACCAACCCTTCGACGAGCGCCCGACGGCCCGGTTCGATACCTGCGATCCGCCGACGACCGAGCCAGATCAGATCGAGGGCGCCGGAGCCGTCATAGAGTTCCGCCTCGACCGTGGGAACCCCCTCCCGTGGACGCAGGACCACGGACCGTAGTACCCCAGAGGCCCTGGCGCGGTGCCGATTCGCCAACGCGGCGACCGGGCTGCAGTCGGCGCGCAGTGCCGCGACGGCGCGCTCTTCATCGGCGACGATCGCTTCTTGCGTCGCGAATACTCGTCGCAATCCGTGCTGGCTGCCCATGAGGCTCACCGCACCTCGGTAATCTCAGGTCCGCGCGTCAATGGGTCGAAATTGGGCTTCGGTGGCTCCGGAAGCTGCGGGCCACCCTGTGCGGCATCGGGTAGCTGCAGGGCAAGCAGATCGCGCGGCGGCCGGGGGCTCGAGTCACGGATGACAACGACTCCTGCGAAGATCGACTCCAGTGTCTGCGCAGCCGTCGGGTCCACCGCCGCCTTTCCGGTCAGCACCCCGCGAAGGAACCAACGTGGACCGTCGACACCGACGAACCGCGCCGGCCGCACGACCTGCTGCCCATCGGGGCCGGTGGCGGGCAGCCGGGTGAGCAACTCGCGACCGAAAGGACCGGGCAGATCATCGACCGTGCCACCTTGAGCAGTCACGGACTGGGAAATCTCACCACGGATCTCGTCCCAGATACCCTCCGTACGCGGGGCCGCGAACGCCTGGATCTGAAGTGCGGAGCCGGCTATCGCACACGCCACGCCGGTGATCTTCTGGGTGGCCTTGTCGACCTCCATGCGCAACTCGAGTCCAGGCACACCAGGCAACCAGACAGCGCCGAGGTCGACGCGCGCCCCACGATCAGAGACCTCCGAGACGTCGTACGGACCCAGGGACCGTTCACCGCCGGTGCCGTCGCCCGAGTCTCTCACGACCGGACCCGACGCGCTGCGGCGCGTCGATCCCTCGTCGTCCTTCGACTTTCCACCCCGGAACAGACCCACGAACCCCACTCCTTATTGCCGACCGGAGGGCGACACCCTCCGGGAACCAGATTAGACCGCGAGACAGCCCGCACACACCGGCGAAGGCCGGTCACTGCGCGGCGGCCCACCCACCACTCGAACCAAAGCCGCCTTCGCCTCGGTGAGAACCCGGCAATCGGTCCGCCACCAGGAACCGCGCGCGCTCCACCTGCTGGATCACGAGCTGGGCCACCCGGTCACCGCGCGCGAGCACCACCGGTTCCTCGCGGTCGGTGTTCAACAAGGTCACCTGGATCTCACCCCGATAGCCGGCGTCGACCGTCCCGGGGGCGTTGACGATGGTCAGCCCGTGCCTGGCGGCAAGCCCCGAACGCGGGTGGACGAAAGCCGCGTAGCCGTCCGGGAGTGCGATGGCGACTCCCGTGGGCACCGTCGCCCGACCACCCGGTGGGATCCGCACATCGACTGTCGTGACCAGATCGGCTCCGGCATCGCCTGGATGCGCATAGGCCGGCACAGGCACGTCGTCCAGCAGGGTAATCAGCACGTCGACGGAGCCGACAGGTTCAATGGGCACCCGCTGAGCCTAGTGCGGGGGGCCAAGGTCGCGCGACCATGCCGTCGCGCCACCGACATCACCCCGGCAGCTGGGATGATGGAGGCATGTCACCCGTATCGCCGACCGGCAGCTTCCGCGAACGGCTTCTGCCAGGGCTCGGTCCCTGGCTCGGTGTCCTGGCCTTCGCCGCCGGACTGGGCGTGGCGCTGTGGCCGATCAACGCGACTATCGCCGTCGCAGTCGCGGCGGTCGGCCTCGTCGTCGGCATCGTTGCCTTGTGGGCCTTCGCACCGGTCATCGCCGTCACCGACGGGCAATTGCATGCCGGGCCGGCAACGATCCCGGTCGAATTCTTGGGAACAACCCGGACCCTCGACGCCGACGGCGTCCGCGAGCTACTCGGCCCCGGCTCCGACGCCCGCGCGTACATATGCTTGCGGACCTCCGCGCGCTTCGGTGTGCGCGTCGACCTGGTGGACCCCCAGGACCCTACTCCCTACTGGCTCATCTCGACCCGCCACCCCGAGGAGTTGGCCACAGCCCTCCTGGCCAGCCGCCCCGAGCCGGTCTGACCCCTGGCTGGTCTCCTCGACCGGCACTCGGATCAGGCCGCGCACTCCGAACAAACTTGGCGGCCGTTCTTCTCGTAGGCGAGCTGGCTGCGATGGTGCACCAGGAAGCAGCTCGAGCAGGTGAACTCGTCGGCCTGGCGCGGCAGCACCCGCACCGAGAGTTCCTCACCGGAAAGGTCGGCGCCGGGAAGCTCGAATCCTTCCGCCGCCTCCGTCTCGTCCTCGTCCACCACTCCCGAGCTCTTGTCAGAGCGGCGCGCTTGCAGTTCCTGGATGGAGTCTTCGCCGAGCTCCTCTTCGGTCTTGCGCGGGGCGTCGTAGTCAGTTGCCATCTGTCGGTCACACTCCGGATGTCGTGGATGTCTTCAGTGCGTGGCGCGAAACACCGCCCATGGCGGCGATGGGTTCGTTCACGCATGTAATGCATGGGGAACCGGAATTGTTCCCAGCGAGCGAACGGATTGTCCACCATTTCGGCCGGCGATGCACCATCCGCTCGCAGACCGTCCGAGTGCTCTTCGTCACGGACCCCCTCCCGAGCGTCAATCCGCGATGTCTTGGTCAGCCTGGGCCGCCTCCAGGATCGTCACCAACTCCGCGACCCGGGATGGGTTCCCCGCCACCGTCATCGCATCCCCGGCCCGGTTTCCGCCTAACCCCGTCACGAGCGCCCCGGCCTCAGCCGCGACCAGGGCACCCGCCGCCATGTCCCACGGGTTGAGTCCACGCTCGTAGTACAGATCGAGCTGACCGCTGCCCACCAGACACAGATCGATCGCGGCCGAGCCCAGACGCCGGATATCGCGAACCTTGCCGATCACCGATGCGAGCACGCGCGCTTGCGAGCGCCGCCGGTCCGCGTCGTAGCCAAAACCGGTACCGACCAGGCATTTGCCCAGGGAGGCCGGTGTGGAGACCTGGATGGGCTCCCCGTTGAGGGTGGCACCGGCGTCGGCCGCAGCCGACCAGGTGCGCCGATCCACCACGGAGTGGACCGCACCGGCGATCACCGTCCAGTGCGCGGGATCGGGCGGCCCCCACACAGCGGCGACCGACACCGCGTAGGAGGCGACCCCATAGAGATAGTTCACGGTGCCGTCCACCGGGTCGAGGACCCACGTGATCCCTGAGGTTCCGGCCGTCGCTCCGCCCTCCTCGCCGAGAATCGCATCATGGGGTCGGAAGTCCGCGAGGCGGGCGCGCAGCATCGCCTCACTGCGGGCGTCCATCTCGGTCACGATGTCCACCGCGCTGGACTTCGTGGCCGCGACCTCCACCCGATCCGGGCGGCCGTTCCGGATCAAGTCACCCGCTTCGAGCGCGAGCCGGGTCGCCAGCTCGCGGAGGTCCGCGATCGCCGAAACGGACAGGGGCACGTTCTCGGAGACGGTCATCGGGCCATCTTGCCCGTTTCGCCGCGCAAACGCTCAGCGCGCCTGACGTAGTGGGACTCAAGGCACGATACGGTCATGGGTGCGGGCCCCTTCGACGGTCCACGGCGTACGGCGCGGCTTGCCGGGCGCCGCGCATGGGAAGTGGGATCCTCAAGAAGGCGGTGTGCGACATGATGGAGGCGTCCATGGCTGAGGTGGAACTCATCAGGCTGCATGAAGACGGCGAGCGGGTGGTACTCGCCGGCAAGGACGGGGTGCAAATGACCCTGCGCATCACCGAGGAGCTCCGCGCTGCCGTCCGTCGTGACCGCCCCCGCCTGGAACACCTGCGCGCGGAAGGCGCGAGTTCCCTGTCTCCCCGCGAGATCCAGTCCCGACTTCGTTCCGGGGCGACGCTGGAGGACGTGGCGGAACTGGCAGGCGTGAGCATGGATCAGATCCGCAAATTCGCCGGCCCGGTATTGGCCGAGCGTGAGTTCGTGATCGGTCGTGCACGCGCGTGGGAGAGCCGCGCGAACGGCGGACCCACCCTCGACGATCTGGTGGCCCAACGGCTGCCGGCGCGAGGCGTGGAACCGGAGTCGATCGACTGGTCCGCGACACGTGACGGCACCAGCCCATGGACGGTGACCGCCGCCTTCGACATCGACGGTCACACCAAGACCGCGCAGTGGTCGTACGACATGGCCACCCGCACGCTGCACGCCTTGGACGACGAGGCACGCTGGCTCTCGCAAACTGATCTGGAACAAACCCCGCACCCCGGGCGGACGGCATTCTTCGATGCCGAGGCGGCGAGTCCACGCCTGGCGGCCGTCGCTGATCGGCCGCTTTTCGGGGCGAACCCACTCATTCCCGAAGACGATCCGGTGGAAGAAACCGTCGAGTTGCTCGACGATCTGTCCCACCGGCGCGGTCTGCGCCCGGGCCCAGGGGCCGACGAACCCGACGACGTGGTCTCAGGCGATGAGTTTTCCCAGGCCGGATTCGACCTCAGCACCCTGAGCACGCCGGTGTGGCCGCGCGTCGGTGCGACTCCTGTGCAGGACGACGGCGCCACCGTCGTCGAGTTGCCGGACCGATCCCGACGCGAGGGACCCAACCGGGCACGGTCGACGCATCCCTCGGCGGCCTTGACGGGCGGCTCCGACCGCAACGGGAAGAAGGAACGCGGCCGGACCACCCGGCGCACGCCCACCAGCCAGACTCCGGCGCCACCTCCGGAACCCGCCGACGAGCCAGAACCCGAGAACCCCGCTCCCGCACCCGGCACGCGTAAGCCGAACCGCCGCACCCGGGCGAAGGTGCCGAGCCTGGACGACATCGTCTTCGGGGTCAAGCCGCGGGAATGACCTCGCCCCGCGGGCGCCCGGCCACCACCTGCCCTCAGGTCGCGGCTGGGCGCTCCGGTGCGAATTCCAGCGGCAATCCGCCCGGGGCCGAGCGCACCCGGGCCACCGACTCGGTCATCCGGCGCATGTGATGTCGCCGGCACAAAACCTCGTAGGCCACAGTGCCACCCGCGCCCTCGACATCGCCGATCACCACCTGCTCCCCTTCGACGACCATCCGCCCGTCGACGGTCCGGGCGTTATGGGTAGCCCGCGCCCCGCACCAGCACAACGACCGCACCTGCAGGACTTCCACCCGGTCCGCCAACTCGATCAGCCGGGCCGAACCAGGGAACAGTCGCGTGCGGAAATCCGCGGTGATTCCGAAGGCATAGACGTCGATCTCGGCCTCGTCGACGAGCCGGGCCAACTGCTCGATCTGGGTGGGGGCATAGAACTGGGCCTCATCGCAGACGAGGTAGTCCACATCCATCCCGGGGGGACGCGTGAGGTCGGCCCAGAAGTCGGTGTCGTCGCGCACCTCACGGGCGACCACCTCCAACCCGAGTCGGGATGAGATCCGGTCAGCGCCCGCACGGTCGTTGCGGGTGTAGATCAGGCCCCGGCGCCCCCGGGCACGATGGTTGTAGTCGAGTTGCAGGGCCAGCGTCGACTTACCGCAGTCCATGGTCCCGGAGAAGAACACGAGCTCAGCCATGACCGTCCTTCACATGCTCGCCACGAGCAACGGGACCTGCATCTCGGCCTCGGTCAGTGAGCCGTGAACACCGACGAGGTTGATGGCCGCCGCGCTGTGCACCCGGGAGTCCACGACGGTGGCCCGCTCCCGCATGGCCACGACGACGTCACCCACCGCGGGCTCAACCTCGACACGCATAGCCGGTCCCAAGAGACCACCGGCCAGGACCTCCGCCCTGGTCCAGACCAGAGCGGCGTCACCGAGCACCTCCCGCCAGCGCTCCGCCACGGCCGGTGCGTCATCGGGCTCGGTGTACAGGTGCATCGCACGTGGCTCTCCCCCGACAAGGAGAACGCCAGCTGACAGTGCGGGGGTGGTGGCCACATCCCAACGCCGGTTCGGGTCCACGTCGATCATTCCGTGATCAGCGGTGACCAACAGCAACGTCCCGGGTGGGGCGGAGCCTGCCAGCCGGGCCAGCTCGCGGTCCAGCCCCTCCAACTCGGCGCACCACTGAGTGGACGAGCAACCGAACCCATGGCCGGCCTTGTCGACATCACCCCAGTAGAGGTACACCAGCCCGGGATGTCGCAGGGCCGCGAGGGCGGCGTCCACCCGCTCGGCGAGGGATTCGGCCGGCACGTACGCACCACCGCGCAGCGCAGCCACAGTCATCCCCGATCCAGCGAATCTTGCCGGACCGGTCGACGTCACCGCACGCCCCTGGTCGGCGAGGACAGCGAATAACTGGGCTTCCTGCTGCACGGCGGCCGGTTCGGCGGCGCCTTCCCACGAGACCATATTGGCCAGCGCGCCGGTAACGGGATTGCGCTGGGTATATCCGAGGATTCCCGTGCGGCCCGGGGAGGTTCCGGTACCGAAGCTGCCGATCGCGGCGGCCGTCGTGCTGGGGAACACGCTCGTCAGCAACCTTTGGGTGGGTCGCAAGGAGCGTAGGAAGGGGGCGTGCCCGGCCCACTGCGTCAGGTTGGCATGCCCCAGCCCATCAACGAGGACGACCAGCACCCGGTCTGCCGTCGGCAAATCGAGCGCCGCGCGGGCGTCCGCACCCGCCAACCCGGTCGCGGTACTGACCGGCACACCGAGGCAGTCGAGGGCGGCCGGCAGAACTGCCGCCAGTCCCCCGGTTCCATAGTCCGGCGGCAACAGTCCAGCGGGCAGTGCCATGTGCGGCGGCGAGCCCTTCACCGGGAAAATCGGTGGGATGTCGCTGCCGACAGGGCGCGGGCGAAGTCGACCGCGGCCCGGGTCGCGTCCCGGCCTTCGGCATCGGCGCTGATCCGGACGACGACGTCATCGGGCACCAACTGGCCCGTGAGACCGTGGTCGGCGTCGCATTCGGGATCGGGGCACTGGGCGGGCTCCAGATCAATGCGAGCGTTGGCGCCCCATCCCACAGCCAGGGTGACCTCCAGCGGCGCATCGCCGGCGCGGTAGCGCTGCGGTTCGCTCACGACGTGGCTGATCGCGACCGAGCGGATCTCGCCGAGCGGCACGCATTCGGTGGTGGTGGCGGCCGCCGCTGACGGGTTCTCGCTGTCTGCCGGGTGGTCATCCACGTGCGAGGCCAGGAAGCGGCTGGGTGTCAACACCAGCACCGTCAGGTGCCGGCGGATCTCCGAAGCGTCGAAGGTGGTCTCTGTCAGGACCAGGAAGGACCGGATCTCCTCACCTGCGAGCGCGATATCAACGACGTCGCGGATGAGTTCGGGGTAGTACCCGGCACGATCCAGTTCGGTGGTCAGATTCTGCCAGGCTTGGGAGGCTACGTGGGACACGGCCCCATCCTCCCACCCTCTGCCCCACACCGGTGAATCAGGCGGCGTGGAGATCACTCCGGAAGCGCACGTCGCATCGCATCCGCCCGCTGCACGTCCTCGATCGTAGCGTTGGCGCTGAGCACCGCAACGCCCCGTTCCGCGACGACGACCGGATACAACTCGAGCACCCGCAGCTCCGGCAGGTCGTCGGCCATCACCGCGACGCGTCCCAGTAGGTCCTCCAAGGCAGCCGTATCGGCCTTCGGTGAGCCGAGGTAGCCGAAGAGACGCGGAGCGGCCCGGACGGAACGGATCATCTGCGAGACGTCGTCGGTGGTCAGCGGTGGGATTCGGGAGGAGATGTCACCCAGCAGGTCAACCGCGTCCCCCGCCAGCCCGAAGGACACGACCGGCCCGAAGAGTGGATCCTCGGAGGACTGGACCGCACAGGCCACGCCTGCGGTCGCCATTGCCTGGACTTCCAACGGGGCTTGCGAGGTGTCGGGCAAGACCCCGGTCAGCGTTGACCTCATCGCCGCGACCGCCGCCCGCAGATCCGCCTCGGTGCCGATGTCGAGGCGCACCGCACCCAGATCGGAACGGTGCCGTAGCGCAGGCGCGGTGCTTTTCAGCGCCACCGGCCAGCCGAGGTCGACGGCGGCCGCGACTGCCTCGTCGGCCGTCGAGATCACCCGAGACGGCCACAACTGGATGCCGTAGCAGCCCAGGAGTTCGGCCAGCGTCTCGCCGCTGATCGGCACCTCGCCAGAACGGGACTTCACCAGTTCATCAACGATCGCCCGAGCTCGCGCGGCATCGATCCCGGCAGGGTCCAGCGGTCCACCGTGGTCAGCCTCCCGCCACATGGCGTACCGGACGACCGCACCGAGGGCGGCGATGGCGGATTGGGCCGTCGCATACGCGGGGACCCGGCAACGGTTGCCGTCCGTGTCGGTTGCTGTGAGCTCGTCGGTCAGCCCGTGCAATTCGAGGAAGGTCGCGACCGTCGGCCGGCCGGTGCGGGCCGCCGCCTGCGCGATGCGCCGCGACACCTGCGGGTCGCGGTCGCCCACGACGGGCACGTAGACGGCAGCCACCGCGTCACACACCCCGTCGGCGTAGATCGCCTCGACGGCCGCGTCCAAGGTGGCGGCGTCCGCGCCCTCGGGCAGGTACTGCGTGGCCGAAACCTGGAGGCCGGCGGAGGTGGCAGCCTCAGCCACCAGCGCGGCGAAGGCGGCTGAGCTGGCGAGGATGCCCAACCGCCGCCCAGCGGGTAGGGGCTGATGCGCCAAGAGCTGCGCGATGTCCACCATCTGGTGGGTGTTCTCGGCCCGGATCACCCCGGACTGGCGAAGCATCTCGTCCAGCGTCCGGCGCGGTGCCCGCGTGCGACGCACCGCATGCCCCGGCGGTACCACGTGCCCCGTCCGTCCGGCAATAACCACTACTACGGGTTTGACCGCCGCCAACCGGCGGGCAATGCGCGAGAACTTACGCGGGTTCCCGATGGACTCGAGATACAGGCAGGCCACCGAGGTCGCCGGGTCCTCCTGCCAGAACTGCATGACGTCGTTTCCTGAGACGTCGGCACGGTGCCCGGAGGACAGAAAGGAGGACACCCCCAGCCCGCGGTGGCCCACGGTCGCCAGAAGCATCACGGCGGTCGGCGCCGACTGGCAGAACACTCCGACCGTGCCCGCCACCGGCAGTTCCCGGGCCAACGTGGCAGCCAAAGGCGAGTCCGTTCCGGTGGTGAACAGGCCATAACTGGCCGGGCCGACGACCCGCATGCCACCCGCATGGGCCGCTCGCACCAGGTCACGTTGCCTGGCCAGCCCGTCGGCGCCTTGGTCGCCGTAGCCCTGCGTGAGCACGACGACGCCCCGTACACCCAACCGGGCCAGGCCCAGGACGGCGTCGGCGGAATCTGCTGGCGGGAGTGCCAAGACAGCCAAGTCGATCGGGCCGGTGACCTCAGCCAGGGAACGGACCACCAGCACCCCGTCGGCGGCCCCGTCGCCCGAACCGACGACCACCACCTCGACGTCGGGGCTGAGGTGGGCAAGCGCGGCGGCAGCACGGGCGGCGATGTCGTGTTCGAGACTCGGGCCGTCCTCGGCATCCGGACCGACGACCACCACGGAACGGGCCGCGAAGAGTCCCTGCATGCTCCGGGCCTCGGCGCGGTGTTCCCGGTCGGCCATCACGGCACGTGACCTCTGGGTGGGGTCGAGGTCGAAACTCACCGAGACCACGCCGTCCTCGACGTGTTGGCTCAGTTCGTAACCGGCTTCGCGGAAGACGGCGAGCATCTTGCCGTTCTGTGGCAGCACCTCCGCGGTGAACCGTTGCACACCCCGTTCACGGGCTGCGGCTGCCAGGTGTTCAAGGAGGACCGACCCCAGTCCCCGGCCCTGCTCGGAATCCGAGATGTTGAAGGCCACCTCGGCCTCATGGGCGAAGGTCCGGTCGTAGCGGGCGACTCCGATGATGTCCTGATCGTCCTCACTCTGCGCATCGGCACGGGCACGGACGGCGACCAGGGCGACCCGGTCGGTGTAGTCGACGCGGGTGAACCGTTCCAGGTCGCGGTCCGAGAGCCGTTCCATGTAGGCGAAGAAGCGCAGATAGGTGGACTGTTCGGACTGGCCCATGTGGAATCGCTGCAGCGCATCGGCGTCGTCGGGGCGGATCGGCCGCACGTGCGAGGTGCTGCCGTCTCGCAGGACGACGTCGGCCTCCCACTCGATGGGGTACTGCGGCCCCTCATCGACGAGTTGCTCAGAAGTACCGGATACGGCCGAAACATCGTCGTCCACATGCCTAGGCTATGCGCCCGAGGCGACGGCACGCCATGAACTCGCCGCGTGGTCTCTTCGGTTCCACCGACTGGGCGCGGTGTGCCGTCATCGTCGGAGGTGTGGCGTACTCTCGCGGTCGTAACCATCTTGGCGCGCAGCGCCCGAACCCGCAGGAGCCCGCACCCCCATGGCGCGTAAGACCTCCACGCCGGCCGACCCGAACGAGGCCACCGGAACGATCATCGACATCGATGTCGCCACGGAGATGAAGGGGTCGTTCCTGGAGTACGCGTATTCGGTGATCTACTCCCGCGCGCTTCCCGATGCGCGGGACGGGCTCAAACCCGTGCAGCGGCGCATCCTCTTCCAGATGTCGGACATGGGACTGCGGCCGGACCGGCCGTATGTGAAGTCTGCCCGGGTGGTCGGCGACGTCATGGGCAAGCTCCACCCCCACGGGGACACCGCCATCTACGACGCGTTGGTCCGGTTGGCCCAGCCCTTCTCGCTGCGGTTGCCGTTGGTCGATGGCCACGGGAACTTCGGCTCCCTCGACGACGGCCCGGCCGCCCCCCGGTACACCGAGGCGCGCCTCGCGCCGTCCGCGATGGCGATGACCACGGGGTTGGACGAGGACGTCGTGGATTTCGTCCCCAACTACGACAACAAGCTCCTGCAACCCGAGGTGCTGCCCGCCGCAATCCCGAACCTGCTGGTCAACGGCGCTGCTGGGATCGCGGTCGGTATGGCCACCAACATGGCGCCGCACAACCTCGTAGAGGTGATCGCCGCCGCGCGGCACCTGCTCTCCCACCCCGACGCCGACCTGGAAGCGTTGCTGCGCTTCATCCCGGGGCCGGACCTGCCCACGGGCGGGAAGATCGTCGGCCTCGACGGCATCCGGGATGCCTACCGCACGGGCCGTGGCACGTTCCGTACCCGGGCCACGGCACGGGTCGAGAAGGTCACCGCTCGCCGCCAGGGCATCGTCATCACCGAGCTACCGTATCTGGTCGGTCCCGAGAAGGTGATCGAGAAGATCGCCGAGGGGGTCAAGTCCAAGAAGATCCAAGGCGTCACCGCGGCCACTGACCTCACCGACCGGGAACACGGCGTGCGGCTGATGATCGAGATCCGCACCGGTTTCAACCCCGAGGCCGTGCTCGAACAGCTCTACCGCTACACCCCGCTGGAGGACTCCTTCGGGATCAACAACGTCGCGCTCGTCGGCGGCCAGCCCCGGACGCTCGGGTTGCGGGAACTGCTGACCGTCTGGGTCGATCACCGCATCGACGTCACGCGCCGGCGCTCGGAGTACCGCCTGCGCAAGCGCTCCGAACGGTTGCACCTGGTCGAAGGGCTGCTGTTGGCCATCGTCGATATCGACGAGGTCATCCAGGTCATTCGGTCCTCCGACGACGCTCGCGCGGCCCATGCCCGGTTGCGGACGGTCTTCGACCTGTCGGATCCGCAGGCGGAGTACATCCTCGAACTCCAGCTGCGCCGGCTGACGAAGTTCTCCCGGATCGAACTGGAGAAAGAGCAGACCGAACTCGCCAAGCAGATCGCGGACCTCAAGGAGATCCTGAGCGACGACGCGAAGCTACGCGCCCTGGTTTCCCGCGAGATGGCCGACGTCGCCAAGACCTATGGCACACCCCGGCGCACCGTCTTGCTGGAGTCGGCCGGGGTATCGGCGACGGCGGCACCCGCCGCGGCCATCCCGCTGCAGGTCGAGGACACTCCGTGCTGGGTGCTGATGTCGGCCGACGGGTTGGTGGCCCGCACGAGCGACGACACCGAACCCGCGGTGAACGGCCCCCGGCTGGCGCACGACGTGCTCCGCGCCTGGGTACCGGCGACTGCCCGTGGGGATGTCGGTCTGGTGACCAGCGCCGGCCGCATGGTCCGGGTCTCCGTGCTTGACCTGCCGACCATTCCCCCGACCGACGGCGTCCCGAGCTTGTCCGGTGGTGCCCCGATCGCTGAGGTAGTGGCGTTGGAGGCCGGCGAAACGGCCGTCTCGATCACCTCCCTGGACTCCGACGCCGTGCCGTTGGCGCTGGGCACCGCCCAAGGCGTCATCAAGCGGGTCACCCCCGGCGACGTCCCGGCCAACCGCGACTCCTGGGAGGTGATCGGCCTCAAGGAGGGCGACACCGTGGTCGGGGCCGCGCCTGCGCCGGATGACGACGAGATCGTGCTGGTCAGCTCCGATGCGAACCTCCTGCATTTCGCGGCCTCAGCGGTACGGCCGCAGGGCAGGGCCGCAGGCGGCATGGCCGGGATGCGGTTGGCGGCCGGTCAACGGGTCGTCTTCGCCGGGGTCGTCTCGGCGGATACGCGCGACCTGACCACGGTGGTGACGATCGCGGGCTCGGCCGACGCGTTGCCGGGCACGCAGGCAGGCTCAGCGAAGGTGACACCCTATGAGCTGTACCCCGGCAAGGGCCGGGCGACGGGCGGTGTGCGGGCGCAACGGTTCTTGAAGGGCGAGGACACGCTGCTGTTGGCCTGGGTTGGGCGAGCACCGGCACGTGCCGCGGGATCCGGTGGCCAACCGCTGGAGCTGCCTGCTCTGGACCAGCGCCGGGACGGTTCCGGGTCGCCACTGTCGGCGCCGGTGGCCGTGATCGGTTAACGGAGCCCGCAGGTCGACCACGCAGCCGTCAGGTCAACCGCCTCGGCGCGCCTCAGTCCATGGGTCCACCAGCGGCAATCCGCTGAGTTCGAAGTCCCTGGTGTTCCGAGTCGCCAGCCGTGCACCGTGTGCGAGGCAGATCGCTGCGATCTGACCGTCGGCCGCGGAGACCCTCCGACCCGCCGACTCACCTGCAGCCGCGAGTAGGCCGAAGCGCCGGGCGGCAGCAGTGCCGTACGGCAGAACCCGACCGGCGAAGAGGCGCTCCACCGCATCGTCGACGGCGTCCGCGATGGCTGCACGCCGTCGCCCTTGCCGCAGGCGAGCGACGCCATATGCCAACTCACCCACGGACACGGCCGTCAGGTAAACATCCGGCTTTGGTTGACGGTCCAACCACTCGACCACGCGAGCATCGGGTTGGCGCCGAATGACTTCCAAGACGACGTTCGTGTCCAACACGATCATTCGTCGAAGTCCACGTAGACAGCGGGTTCATCCCGGCGAGGCAGCGCCAGGTCCACGTCGAGCCCGGCGAAGCGTTCCCGCAGAAGGGTTCCGAGGCCGGGTCCGACGTCCTCGCCAGGGTCGGCGACCGCGGCAGCGAGCGTCTCCCTGATCTCCTGTTCCATGGAGCGTCCGTGCTGAGCAGCCCGAACCCGCAGACGGTCCCGCACCGAGTCATCAAGTCCCCGAACAGTCACTGTGGCCATGTTCGATCACCTCCGCTAGCAATGCTAGCAGTGACAGCGCGCAAGGCTGGCAGCGTCACGGCTAGGTGTGGTTAACGCTCTGGCAGTGGCGCGCCACGGCCTCGGCGAGCAGGGCCTGCGCGACGATGTAGGTCGCCATCACCCAAAACCCGGAGAGCGGCGGGTCCACCACCTCGAAGGCTCGCAGCGCGATCAGCGCATCCGAGACGATGAAGAGCGCCCCGCCGATGCCCGCGACCCGACCCAACCCTGTGGCGAGCAACGCCATGATGGTCAGGCACGCCCCGTAGATGATCATCGGGCCGAGCAGCCCACCAGCTCCCGGCGCACAGGCGACTACCAGCCCGACGAAGACGCCCCCGTACCCAACCAACGCCCAGGGGCGGGTCGCCAGGCTCGTGCGACGCAGCGGCCAGAACGCCACGATGTAGGCGACCTGAGCCAAGGCGAAGAAGCCCATCATGACCAGGAAGGCGGCGTCGGAGCCCACGAGGTCGGGCGCAAAGTCCCCCAGCCAGGACAACCCGAGCCCCAGGACGGCGAACCGGACCAGCCGGGTCCGCGGCGTCGGCACCGCGAACCAGAGGGACAGCGCGAGAAGCGGCATCAGGAGCCACTGGCTCGCATTGGCGACCTGGGCGGCAGCGCCATCCGGCCAGGCCGCATCCGCGAGGTTCGCGGCCACATTGACGACCGCGACCCCGACAAAGGCCCAGAAGGCGAGGCGAGAAACAGGAGTTCGCGTGAGTGCGGGCGCGCGCGAGGTCGTGTCGGTCACGGCGGGAGTCTACGGTCGAGCGGGGGCCGCTTGCCTATCGCGGGTGGGCTCGATCACCGTGATGAAATCGTCGAAGATACGAAAGTCGGCCACGTTCGCTGTCATGACGGCGACGCCATGCCGGTGGGCCTGCGCCGCGATGAGTGCGTCCTTGCTCCGAACGCGAGCCCCTGATGCGCGCGCGCCTGCGGCCACGATGCCGTACGACCGGGTGGACTCGAGATCGAACTCGATCCATTCCAGGGTGGCATCCAACATATAGAGCCGGCGCATTCTCTCGGCTCCAAGCCCTGACGTGGGCGCAGCGACGATACCGAACTCGAGTTCCGCGCGGGACAAGATGCTTGCCGCGTATGTCTCTTCCGGATCCAACCGGTAGAGGTTGAGATCGACCAATACGTTGGTGTCCAGCAGAATCACTGCTTCTCCCAGGGGTCGCGAGGCTCGTCGTCCTCCGCATAGAGATCGTCCAGTTGGCGCCGCAGGTTGTCGACGTTCTCTGCACTCATGGCAGGAAGCTGCATCAACACTGCCCCCTTCACCCAACGTTGGGGTCCGGGACGATCCGGCACCAAGCTGACCCCTGTTGGGTTTCCGTGGGAGGTCACTTCTACGGGCTCGCCACCGTCCAGGACGCTACGCACCACGGCCTGAGGGTTCTGCTTGAGTTCGCGCGTGCCTACGGTCTTCATGTCCCCATCCTACGAAGCATGTAGACGCACGTCTACATCTCTCCATCAGTCGGAGCGTCGTCGCCCGCCCCCATCCATTCCTCGGCCGACGCCGCGCACTCACGTCCCGCTCGTTAGGCTCCCCCCATGCCTTCTGTGCTGACTCCCCCGATGCGTTCCGCCGCCCTAACCGAGGCTCTGCGTACCCGTGTCGTGGTGGCCGACGGCGCGATGGGCACCATGATCCAGGCGCTGGAGCCGGAGCTGGCGGATTTCGAGGGACATGAGGGCTGCAACGAGATCCTGAACGTCACCCGTCCCGACGTCGTCGCGGCGGTGCATGACGCCTACCTGGAGGTCGGCGTCGATGCGATCGAGACGAACACCTTCGGTGCCAACTGGTCGAACCTCTCGGATTACGGCATCGACGACCGGATCGAGGAGTTAGCCGAGGCTGGGGCCCGGATCGCGCGTGAGCGGGCCGACGCCTTCAGCACCGCCGAGCAGCCCCGCTGGGTGTTGGGGTCGATGGGACCGGGCACCAAGCTGCCGAGCCTGGGCCACGTCACCTACGCCTTCCTGAAGGAGACCTTCGCCCGCCAGGTAACCGGGTTGTTGGCGGGCGGCGTCGATGCCCTGCTGATCGAAACCTGCCAGGACCTGTTGCAGGCCAAGGCCGCCGTGAACGGTGCGCGCGAAGCCATGACCACCGCTGGTCGCGAAGTGCCGGTGATCGTGCACGTCACGGTCGAAACCACCGGCACCATGCTGATGGGCACGGAGATCGGCGCCGCACTGACCACATTGCAGTCACTGCGGGTCGATGCGATCGGCCTGAACTGTGCGACAGGTCCGGACCTGATGAGCGAGCACCTGCGGTACTTGTCGCAGCACTCCGAGGTGCCCGTGACCTGCATGCCGAACGCCGGGCTGCCCGTACTCGGCCCGAATGGCGCGACCTATCCCCTAACTCCCGCGGAGCTGGCTGCCGCGCACTCCCAGTTCGTCGGCGAGTTCGGCCTCGGGCTGGTCGGCGGTTGTTGCGGGACGACGCCGGAGCATCTGCGCGCCGTCGTCCGAGCCGTCCGGGGGCGTGCGGTGATCACCCGCGAGCCTGAACGGTTGAACGGTGTCGCGAGCCTGTACTCCCCCACGGAGCTGCGGCAGGACACCTCGTTCTTGGCGATCGGTGAACGCACGAATGCCAATGGTTCCAAGGCGTTCCGCGAAGCGATGATCGCTGGTGAGTGGGAGGAATGCGTCGAGATCGCCCGCGCCCAGACCCGCTCCGGGGCGCACCTGCTCGATGTCTGCGTGGACTACGTCGGGCGTGATGGCGTCGCCGACGTCCGCGAGGTCGTGTCCCGGCTGGCCAGCGCCTCGACCCTGCCCCTGGTGATCGACTCCACCGAACCGGAGATCATCCGGGCCGGTCTGGAGCTGATCGGCGGCCGGGCAGTCGTCAACTCGGTGAACTTCGAGGACGGCGACGGACCGGGTTCGCGGATCTCGCGCATCATGCCGTTGGTGGTCGAACACGGGGCGGCCGTGGTCGCCCTGACGATCGACGAAGACGGCCAGGCCCGCACGACCGCCACCAAGGTCGCGGTGGCGGCGCGGCTCATCGACACCCTGGTGGAGCCGTGGGGAATGCGGCTCGACGACATCATCGTCGACACCCTGACCTTCCCCGTCGCGACCGGGCAGGAGGAGACCCGCCGGGATGCCATCGAGACCATCGAGGCCATCCGTGAACTCAACCAGCGATACCCGGGAGTGCACACGACCCTCGGCGTCTCCAATGTGTCCTTCGGGCTCAACCCGGCCGCGCGGACCGTGCTGAACTCGGTCTTCCTGCATGAGGCGACGCAGGCCGGCCTGGACTCCGCGATCGTGCATGCCGCGAAGATCGTGCCGTTGGCCAGCATCCCGGACGATCAGCGGCAGGCTGCCCTCGACCTGATCTGGGACCGCCGCACCTTCGAGGACGGCGAATGCACGCACGACCCACTCGCGCACATGCTGGAGCTGTTCGCCGGGGTGGATGTCGCCGCGCTGAAGGACGCCCGCGCGGCCGAGCTCGCCGCACTGCCGGTGGGCCCGCGTCTGGAACGGCGGATCATCGACGGCGAACGCAAGGGCCTGGAGTCGGATCTCGACGAGGCGCTGGCCAGCGGGATCACAGCCCTGGATATCGTGAACGAACACTTGTTGGCGGGCATGAAGACCGTCGGCGAACTCTTCGGTTCCGGGCAGATGCAGCTGCCTTTCGTGCTCCAGTCGGCTGAGGTGATGAAGTCGGCGGTGGCCCTGCTGGAGCCACACATGGAACGATCCGACGAGGCCGGCAAGGGCACGATCGTGCTCGCCACCGTGCGCGGCGATGTGCACGACATCGGGAAGAACCTCGTCGACATCATCTTGACGAATAACAGCTACACCGTGGTGAACATCGGCATCAAACAGTCGATCGGCGCCATGATCGAGGCTGCTGAGGAACACCAGGCCGATGTGATCGGGATGTCCGGGCTGCTCGTGAAGTCCACGGTGGTGATGCGGGAGAACCTGGCCGAGTTGTCATCGCGTGGGCTCGCGAAGCGCTGGCCGGTGCTGCTCGGCGGAGCCGCGCTGACGAGGACCTACGTCGAGGACGACCTGGCCGGGGAGTTCGACGGTGTGGTCCGGTACGCGCGGGACGCCTTCGAGGGGTTGGCCCTGATGGAACCGCTGGTGCGGATCGCCCGAGGTGAGTCGCCCGACGCCGTGGGGTTGCCGCCGCTGAAGAAGCGCCGCCACGCGGTCACCACGGTGACCCAGACGGCCGATGCCGACCTACCTGCGCGGTCCGATGTTGCCGTGGACAACCCGGTGCCGGTACCGCCGTTCTGGGGGACGCGGATCGTCAAGGGGGTGCCGTTGGCGGAGTACGTCGCATTCCTCGACGAGCGCGCGACGTTCATGGGTCAGTGGGGGCTGAAGCCGGGGCGGGGCGGTGCCTCGGGCGGCGCGGCGGGCGATGGCGCGGGTGGCCCGGCGGGTGCCGCGCGCGGCGCCGGGGCGAACGGCGACCCAGCGGCGCCCGGCGCTGGGGCTTCGTATGAGGAACTGGTCGAGACTGAGGGGCGGCCACGGCTCGCCGCCTGGCTGGAACGGTTGCGGACCGAACACATCGTGGACCCTGCCGTGATCTACGGGTACTTCCCGGCATGGTCGGAGGGCAACGATGTGGTGATCGCCCACCACGACGGGCCCGACGGCGGCAGTGGTGGCGAGCCTGGGACGGAGCGGCTGCGGTTCACCTTCCCCCGGCAGCGCCGCGACCGTCACCTGTGCTTGGCGGACTTCATCCGGCCCCGTGAGTGGGTCGAGGCGGAGGGCCGGTTCGATGTACTGCCGGTGCAGCTGGTGACGATGGGGTCGACTGTTGACGCCCACACCGCCGCGCTCTATGCGGCGAATCAGTACCGGGAGTACATGGAGTTGCACGGGTTGACGGTGCAGCTCACGGAGGCGCTCGCGGAGATGTGGCACGGACGTCTCCGAGCCGAGTTGGGGTTCGCCGATCAAGACCCAGCGGACATGGCCGGTGTGTTCAAGCTCGAGTACCGGGGGGCACGGTTCTCCTTGGGGTACCCCGCCTGCCCCGAGATGGAGGATCGGCGCAAGGTGGTCGAGCTACTACGGCCGGAGCGTGTTGGCGTGATGCTGTCGGAGGAGTTGCAGCTTCACCCGGAACAGTCGACGGACGCCTTCGTCTTCCACCACCCGGAGGCGAAGTACTTCTCGGTGTGAGTGCGGGGGCGCTCGGCAATATCCGCCCTTCCACCTTGATCGTCAGCGTGGTTGGCGGAACCCTGAAATCTGTCGCCCCCGCCAGCAAACCGCAGCCCATGTCCCGAGGGCAGTCGTCAAGAGAATCATCCCCCAGGGCAGCGCGGCTGTACCGCGGGACGCGAGGGAGACGCTGGAGGTCTCAGGTGACGCCAGTCCAAGACTTTGGCCTACCGCTACCAGTAGGAACACTCCAAGGCATAAAGCAGGACCCAAGAAGCGTCCGGCATAACTTGTGATTATTAGGCCCAAGGCGATCACGGCAACGGACTCGATTCCATAGGGAAGAATCGACCAGTAGGCGTAGGAGATCCACTGGTCGTCGCCGATCCCGGGAGAATCCAAGCGCGCGGGACCCCAGGGAATCAGTAGAAGCGGCGCTACGGAGAGTAGCATCACGGTCAGAACCCACGTGACGTGGCCAGCGCGGAGAGATCTCGCCGCCGTCCTTTCCCAAGATGAAAGCTCGCTTATTCCCAATGCTGCACCTGAGAGCCCAAGGAAAATGGCGCTAAACTCTCCGATTGTCACTGACCTCGGCGCGCTCGCGCCGATCCACCTCAACTCAACAGGGAAGTTCAACCAATTGGTTGTGAGAGCCCCCAGCGAAACCACCCCGACACCTCCGAGCCAAATCCACGGATGCCGCGGTCCCAAATACCGCCGAACTGCACTGATCATGGTGAATCAAGTTCGCTCAGTGAGCACTCTGAAATCTCTTCTCGGTGCGTGTCGATCCAAGATTCGAAGTCCACGTCCGACAAGTCCGCAAGCCCGTATGCCAACGGACTATCCGCCCATGCACCGCCAGTCGGTGATCTATAGGCCATTCCCGCCCTATCCGTCAGCTCGGCCGCGATGGCATCGGCGGCAACCTGGCCGTGCATCAGCGACATTGGCACCACTCCGGGTCCGTTGGCGGCTACGAGCGCATTGCACTGAGGCACACCACCCAAGGAAGCGGCAACCAAGAACGCAATCGATTCGACGATCTCGGACTGCGGGGCCGTCGGATCGGAGATCTCGAACACCAGCACACCGCCTCCGGGTCCTGCGATGGACCCTTCGACCTGATCGGAGGTTGCCACGGCGCGTTCGACGAGCTGCATTGGGTGTGTGGTATTTGCCAGCACGACCATCGGCTCAACGGCCTGAGTTAATGGTTGTGACAGCACCCGGTGCCCCTCATGCACACACACCTCAACGCCTAAGTCACTGGTGCTACAGTCTGCGCGAAAGTCGAGTTCACGTTCGACCGAAACCGGAATCCGCTGAGCGCCCACCACGCCAAGGACCAGAACAGGAAGCAGGCACGTCGCAGTTGTCGCTCGGTAAACTCTTGCCCCTGATCCCTGGAACCTGCGTCCGAGGCGTGCGGCAACGATAACAAGACTTCCGCACAGACCCGTGAGGAAAGCGAGGCGAAATAGCGCTGCTGGAGGCGCGAAGCGATCTCCGAGAACGGGCCAATCTTGTCCCCATACCAAAGCAACGGGCTGATAAGCAGGCCCAGCAAGAGCGGGGGCCAGCCACACAACGCTTGCTGTGAGCGCAGCGACAAGAACACCCCAACCTCGGGGAGCCAACGCCCCGATGGCATAGCCAAGAAACGGCCAGAACGCGAGCGCGGGCAGGGTTGAGATCAGCGCGGCAAGAACTGCCAGAACGCCACCCGCCTCCGCGCGAACGGCCGTGATGGCGATTGCGGAACCTCCGCTGAGTAACCAACCGGCTCCAAGCGCTCCGAGTAGGAGTCCCGTCTGCCGTCCTACTGCATCCCATCCGGCGCGGGCTGTCCACGGGCCGCCCGTAAGCGAGCAAGCGTTTACGGATCGGGCAGCCATCGCGGCTAGGACTGATGCCGCGATGATCCATGGCGAAGCGCCCTCGCGTAGGGCCACCGCGGTGGACACCCAGGTCGGTGGGAGCCACGCCATGCTTTCCACCAGCGCATCGAGGCCGCACACGAGCCCGACGAGAAGATTGCCGAAGAGAATCCAGAGCCTCACTGGCCGGAATCGTTGCGTCCATCCCATCAGGCCCTCACCGCCATACTGACGGCGCGATAGCCGGCCTCCAGAGGCGAGACAAACTGGTCGGTAACTCCGCCACAATCCGAGAGTTCTTGCACCGTCCCGCGGAAGGCGATTCTTCCATCGACCAGAACTGTGACCAGATCCGCGATCTGGGCAAGATCCTCCACCATATGTGTGGAGATCAGCACCGTCGCCCGCTCACCGATTGTGCGGAGATAGCCACGAACCTGAGCCCGCTGCACCGGATCCAAGCCAACGGTCGGCTCATCAAGCAGTAGGAGATCCGGTGCGTGCGCTACGGCGCAGGCGATTCCAAGACGTTGCCGCTCTCCCCCTGACATGGTTCGAACCCGGCGCTTGCCAAAGTCCGAGAGTCCAACGACAGCTAGAGCACGTTCGGCCGCCGTGCGGCATTCATTATCGTTGATGCCGTTTGCCCAAGCAGCGAACTCCACAGTTGCGACGACTGTCATCGTGCCCGATAGGTCGAACCGCTGCGGGAGATACCCGACCCGCTTGCGCATTTCCTTATCAGCCGCCAAGCCGCAACGGTGCTCTCCGAGCATGATTGTGCCGGCGGCGGGTCGAAAGACCCCTGCGAGAATGCCGAAGAGAGTGCTCTTCCCGGCACCGTTCGGTCCGAGAAGCCCGTGCACGCCTTTCCCCAACTCGAGGTCGACATCTCGCAACACTTCACGCCGTCCGAACCGAGCGGTAATACCCTCAAGCCATAAGACAGGTTGACTCATCCTCATCCATTCTCGAGTCGGCCAACTTGCCGGGCCGCCCGGTTCACCAGCGCAAGGTCCCGGACTGCTTCACCCCGTTTGTGTTCCAGGCTTGGGTCCGGTACTCGGAATTTCTCGTGGGGCTGCCGTAGTAGACGGTCCACGTGGAGTTGGCCGCGCTCTTGCTTGACTTCGACAGGATAGTGTCAGGCATCCCTCCGCCTCTGACGCCCTTGATCGCTACGGTGGTCGACAATGCCGAACCGCATCCCGTCCTGCTACCGGTGGCAGCGACCGAATCTCCTGCTTTCGTTGGAGATTTCGCGACGAGAGCGCACCCCGCAGCGAATGTCGGCCGCGCGCAGACCACCGCACCGCCGCGAGCATGGCACCCGCTGCAAGGGTTACTACAAGCTTCTAATGGATCGCACCACCGCAATCCTTTCACGCTCTAGCACTTAGCCCTGTTGTTCGAGATTGTGTCCGGAACGTTACTTCTTTGCGTCTGCTTTTGTCAAACCACACGATGGCATCGTTCAGCTCGGCTCGGCGTAGCAGAGGCCCCCTTGCCGTGCGGGCAGTGCAGAAGTGGATCACCCGATGCCACCCGTCCGTGGAAGATCGGGCCGCTCCCCGGCGGGGTCATAGGGTCGCGGGCAATACTCGGCCCGAGGTCAACGGCGGCGCGCGCCAGGGCTATAGCTCGAGCGCAGCAATCCGCTTGTTGCACGCCCTGATTGGCGGCCGACGACGTCGAAGGGTCGACGGTGGAATCGGTGCCACCGCACGCCGTGGCGGCGCCGATCACGAGAACCGCGACAGCAGGCCGAGAATGCCCGGGTATAGATCTCACGGACCGATGACATCCTTCGGCTCGGGCTCGGAGTGGCAGACGGCTCCCTTGATGTGCGAGCGGTGCAGAAGTGGATCACCGCTCGTCAATGCAGTGACCAGTAGGAGCACGAGAGTCGTCACCCATGCCCCGGACTCGTCCGGTGGCCTGCCTTACGTCGGCATCAGCGCCACGAACGGCCACGGCGTGATGTCGAGGTAGTGCTTGTGGACCATCTTGCGGATCCACGGCTCGTCGGGCGGGAGCGCGGAACGGTTGGCGGTGAGCGCCTTGACGACAGCGCCCACGACGACGTCCAGGTCGGGGCGAGGCTCGTCAGGCAACGGCCTGCCCCAGAGACGGTGTTGAAACCCCAAGATCTGCATCGTCATGAAGAACTCGGTCGACTTCCTGCGCCCACCGGTCCGCTCGGGGACCGGCGAATGAACCTGCGCGGCGAAATCCCACAACAGCTGGGCAACCCGGGATGGAACTCCCAGCTGCGCACGCCATTGCGGATGAGAAGAAAGGGCTCGGCACAGGGCTTCCATAGCGAAAAGGTCGGCACGCATTCCTCTGGCCTGCCCGAAAGCCGCCCAGAGTGGGAGGGTGTCGGGTCGGTCATTCAGCCGATCTCCTATTCGCCGTAGGACTCCATGCTGTCTGCGTAGTTGGGTGAATGGTTCGGCATACCGGCCAGTGCCGTGCACTGCGACTCCGATCGGGTCGCCCCCTCGAGTCGCCGTCCAGTTCTTGATCTCCCACCCTTCAGCACCTGATGGGTGGTAATCCTCGTACGACAGCCATATCCCAAGGTCAGCAACCTTCAGATACGCGCCATAAGGCGCGAGCAGAAGGTCGCACCCCCTCCCCGGAGACTTCCCAGGGATGAGCAGCCCACCTTCAACGGGCAGGGCACCGGACATCCAGGAGCTCAAGACCACCGCAACATTCTGCACGGCTCAAGCACCCCACCCGGCCACCTCGGGCGCGGGTACCGAGACCCCCACCGACCCCGTCCCTCAGCTCCTTCGCGCCATGTGCCGGGCCGCGCGCATCCCGAAGACCGTCGCCGGGCCGATCGTCGAGCCCGGCCCAGGGTACGTGTGCCCCATGACCGACGCCGAGGCGTTGCCGGCGGCATACAGCCCTTCGATGACGGACCCGTCTTCGCGCAGTGCCCGTCCGTCGACGTCCGTCACCACGCCGCCTTTGGTTCCGAGGTCCCCGATGACGACCCGGTAGGCGGTGAACGGCCCCTTCTCGATGGGTCCGAGGTTGGGGTTCGGCCGAACCAGCGGGTCGCTGTAGTAGCGGTCGTAGGCGGAGTTGCCGCGACCGAAGTCGCCGTCGACGCCGGACCGTGCGAAACCGTTGAAGCGTTGCACGGTGGACCTGAGGGTGACCGGATCGACACAGATCGCCTCGGCAAGTTCGGCAAGCGTCCTCGCCTTGTGCGAGATCCCGGCTTTTTTCATCGCCTTGGTCGCCCGGGGGTCGAGCGCGAAGGTGTGCAGGTACCGGTGGGTCGCCCGGGCGTCGAAGATGATCCAGTAGGGCCCGTCCTTGTCGTGTTCGAGCATGTGGTGCCCGAGGTCGACGTAGGACTCCGACTCGTTGGCGAACCGCCTCCCGGCGGCGTCGACCATGATCGAGTACGGCATCGACCGCTCCCCCACGATGAACGCGGGGCTTCCCCCGGGCGGGGCTTCGATCGAGGCTCCCCACCAGGCGTCGTCCATCAGCTCGAGCGCGGCACCGGACCCCCGGGCGATCTCGATGACCTGCCCGACGTTGCCGGGGTTTCCCGACGGATTGCCGTCGATGCCGTGGTACTTCTGCCGCCAGTCAGGGTTCGACTCGAACCCACCGGCGGCCAGCATCACGCCCCGTCGCGCGGCGATGGCGACCTCACGATCACCCTGCCGGACCCGGACTCCGACGACCCGGCCGTCGTCGACCACCAGCTCGGTCAGCGGCGACTCAAGCCACAGCGGCACCTTCCGCTCGACGAGCAGCACCCGGCCGAACGACGTCATGAGCGCATTCCCGATCCCGACCAGACGCTTACCGGTCGCGAGGCCACCGAGCACCCGGAAAACGACTCGCGCGCCCCGGACGAATCCCGCCGGCGTCGACCATGCCCGCCCCAGCAGCCAGACGTCGTCGGTCTTGGCGGGTAGGGACACCGCCGAACGCAGTGAGGACCACCAGTCGCCCAGCGGCTTGGAGTCGAGCGGTGTGACCTCGATGGACCGGCCGATCTTGCCGCCCGGCAACTCCGGGTAGTAGTCCGGGTAGTCGGTGCCGCGCGAGAACCGCATGCCGAATCGCTCGGCCGTGGTCACGAGATCGGCGACCCCGTCGACGAAGGCCTCCTTGCGTTCGCGCGAGCTGGCGCGCCCCACCTCACCGATCGTGGCCTCCATGTAGTCGAGGGCTTCCGCCCGGGAGTCCCCGACACCATCGCGTTCCATCAGCGGATTCGTCGGCAACCAGAGACCACCCCCCGACATAGCGGAGCTGCCACCCCATTTATCGGTGCTCTCCACGATCAGGACCCGCAGGCCCGCGTCGACGGCACCCAAAGCAGTCGCGAAACCTGCGGCACCACTACCCACGACAACGACGTCATACGCGTCGTCCGCGGTCTGATCGAATTGGCTCGTCATGACGACTCCACTCCTTTGGACCCCGATGTCCGGATACCCGCGATCATTCTCCGCGAGTGGACGAGCGTCAAGGGTGTGCGCCGTCCGCAGTGAACTGTGCCCCGAAGTGGTCGCCGCCACGTAGGCTCATCCCCGATGAGCGCGCACACGGTCGAGGGTGCCTACGAAGGAGCCCTGAGAGCATTCAGAAACCCGATGCTCGAACTGATCCACGGCACCTACGCACCGTTCGTCGTCACGATGCTCGCGCTGCTGTTCACCGCCCAGCGACCACAGATCCGCGTCTCCGACGCCCATGCCGAGATCGATGCGGCGCTCGACCGGCTCCGGGCCGCCGGCTACGGGACCGAGGGCCACTCCCCCCTGCCCGCAGGTACCGCCCGGGACATCTGCCGGGGTTGGGTCAACTCCGGGTGGCTGAAGCGGCAGGTACAGAACGACACCGAGGTCTACCAGGTTTCCGCGAGTGGGGTGCGCGCGCTGGAGATCGCCGGCCGGGTCGGCGGCGCGAGCAGCCGCGTCTCCGAATCGCGGGTGCGCACACTGCTTGACGCCGTCGGCCAACTTGCCCAGGACGCCGACCCGGATGTGATGGCCCGGATGGCCCGCCTCGACGCTGAGATCCGCGAGCGCCAGGAGGAGTTGAAACGCCTGGAGCGCACCGGCACGGTCGATCCGGTCGACGACGAGCAACTGCTGGAGGAAGCCGAGAACGTGCTTCACCTGGCCCGCGAGCTGCCGGCCGACTTCACCCGGGTGGTCGAGTCGATCAAGCAGGTGCAGCGCGATGTCGTGACCGACCTGCGCCAAGATGTCCGGCCCACCGGGGAGGTCCTGCGGGAGTATCTCGACCGCGGCAAGGACATGATGGAACACACCCCGGAGGGCCGTGCCTTCTCCGGCGCGCTGGCGCTCATCGGGCGGCCGGAACACATCGACGAGTTCAGTGGAAACCTGCGGACGGTCCTGAACCATCCCTTCGTCGGGCAACTCACCGACCACCAGCAACGGGAGTTGAGTGAGATCTCACGGCGAATCGCCCAGGGTGTGCGCGATGTGCTGGAGGCGCAGCAACAGGCGTCGCACGTCATCACCACCCAGGTGCGCAACCATGACCCGTTGCGCGACCGGGAGGTCGACGACCTGCTGCGAGAGGCGATGGTGGGCTTCCAGAAGTGGATGCCGATGTCGCGACACAAGCAGGAGATCTCCCCGTTGCGCCGACTACCGGTCGCACAGGTGGGGCATTTGCGGCAGAAGACGGACGATCTGCGACCACCCACCCCGCCCGGGCCGCTCGAGGAATGGCAGACCGAGGACGTTCCGGAGGACGACTCGCGCGCCTGGGGCGGGCCGCAGTACCGCGAACTGGAGGAGCACCTGTCGACGTTCCTCACCGAGGGCGGCTCCGTGGCGATGGCCGAGGCTTTCGCGACCGCACCTGAATCGTTGAGGCGACCGGTCGACCTCCTCGGATTACTGGAGATCGCATACCGCCACGGCATGACGGACCTGCGCGACATCACGACGGTGGAGGCGACCCGGCCCGATGGCTCCCGGCGGCGATTCGCCTTCGAGGATGTCGCCATCCGCATGACGAACGGAACCGAGGACGAGGATCTTGATGAGTAAGGCACAGCCCAGCAACAGCATCTTGGAGGCCCACCCGGATGACAACACCCTGGGCGATCCAGCGCTCCCGGAGGACGACGCAGGGTTCATCGAGCCGGTCTCGATGGAGGATGACGAGGCGGAACTGTTCGCCGGGGACCGCGGCACTCTCGACCCTGCGGTCCGCCTCGTCCTGGTCCGTCTCCTGCAGCGACGGTTCCTGACGGCAGAGAAACACCCCGCCCAGTGGCGGAGCCTGCTGGAGAATCAGCCGGTTATCGAGTCGCGGCTCCATGATCTCTACGTCCGCCTGATTGTCGACCATGAACGTGGCCTCGCGTACAAACAGCAGGTGCGCTCCGGCGAGACGGACGTCCCGATCCTGCTGCGCGACGAGTCGTACAACCGTGTCGAGACCCTGGTGCTCATCCACCTGCGTTCGGTCTACCAGCACGAGGCCGCCTCCGGGGAAACCTCCGCGCGAGTGGACCTCGAAGACATCGAACAGGGCGTGCTGACCTACTTCGACTCGACGAGTAACAACGTCTCCCGGCCCCAACGCGAGATCCGTGACGCCGTCGCGAAACTGGCGAGCGAAGGCTTGATCGATGAGGAGTCAGCGGGCCGCTACCGGATCACGGCGCTCGTGGAGATCGTGCTCGACAACGACCGCCTCAAGGACCTCACGCGCTGGCTCGCGGACCAACAGGCGGGGGTCGGCGCGCCCGACGACGCCGACGACGCCCCCGGGGATACGGCACACGAGGACGATCCAGATGCCGTGCCGGCTGACCTTGAGCGCGATACCACACCGGACGAGGAGGACGACCTCCAGTGAGCATGATCGAGACGTTGTGGGGGCTGGTCCCGGAGAGGTCGACCGGCCAGCAGTGGATGGCCCGTGAACTGCAGCTCGTCAACTGGGGCGGCTACAGCGGCCACCACCGAGTGCGACTATCGTCCGGCGCGACGCTCTTCAGCGGCGGGTCCGGGTCCGGCAAGTCGACCCTGATGGACTCCTACATCGCCCTGATCATGCCGCACACCACCCCCTTCAACGGTGCCTCCAACGGCGGCGTGACCGGGAAGCCGCGGGGTAAGGACCAGCGCAACATCCTGTCCTATACCCGTGGCAAGTTGGACGAATCACGAGTCGACGGCGAGCACAAGGTTCAAGTACTCCGCGGCGACGGTGTGGACACCTGGTCGGCGATCGCGATGACCTGGGTCGACCAGTCCGGTTCCACCTTCACTGCCGTGCGCGCCTGGTACGTCCCCGCATCCGCCCGGGCCTTGGAGAACGTCACCGCCGTACGCGGCACATGCGACAGCCCCTACGACCTCGCGCTCCTCGAGGACGCAGCACTCAAGCGTTTCGACAAGCGCGCAGTCACCCAGACCGGGCTGCTTTGTTTCGACACCGACCGCGACTACACCGCCCGCCTGCACACAGCACTGGGCATCGGGGCTGCCGGGGACGGGCACAAGGCCGTGGGGCTGCTCGGGCGGATCCAGGCCGGTCAACAGATCACAACCGTCGACGCGCTCTACAAAACGATGGTCCTGGACGAACCAGCCACGTTCGCGGCCGCCGAAGGGGCTGTGCGCCAGTTCGATGAACTGTCGGCGACGCATGACCGCATGGTCACCGCGCAGCAGCAGGTCAGGGCGCTGCAGCCGATTCGCGAGCACCGCACCGAAATCGACCAGGCGGTGGATCGCCTCAACCACATCGACTCCCTCGGACAGTTCTCGGACTCCTCCTCACCGGCAGCGATCTGGGCGGCGAGCCGCCGCCTTGACCTGCTCCGCAGTTGTGAGACGGAACTGCGGCGCAGCCAAGCCCACGCCCAACAGGAGACGGTCGACCTCGGCGCGGCCGTCACCGCCACGAAACTCGAACACGACACGGCCCGCGAACTGCTCAACGACGCCGGTGGCGAACGCCTCACCAAAGCGCAGCAGGAGGTCGATCGGCTCACGGGCCGGCTGGAGACCGCCGAGGGTGCTCGCACCCGGCTCGAGGAACTCGCGCTCGTCGTCGGATGCCCGGTCTCCAATCGGGCAGATTTCGACAAGCTCTTCGCCGAAGCACAGGCCGTGCTCACCCACACCTCCACGCGTGACGAGGTCCGGGATCAGTACGCCGACGCGCGGACTCAGGAGCAGGCCGCCCGAGCCGCTCTCGCCGCGCTCAAGGACGAGTATCGAGTCGCCAAGACCCGCAAGGACGCCATCCCCTCCGAGTTGCACGAGATCCGCGCCACCCTGGCCGAGGCAGCCGGACTGACACCTGCAGACCTCCCCTTCGTCGGCGAGTTGATCGAGGTGACCACCGAGTTCGAGGCGTGGCGCGACGCCTTCAACCTGGCACTGGGTGGGTTCGCCGTCGAGATGCTCATCGACATGGCCCGGCTCCGGGATTTCCGGACGGCGATCAACTCCGTTCCGCTGGCCCGCCGAATCCGGTTCCGCGGTGTGCGCACCGGCATGGGCGACGAGGTGACATTCGCGGAGCGGACGCTCCCGGCACGCCTGGACTTCCGGCCGACGCCGTTCACCGGATGGCTCAAGGATGAGCTGGCTCATCGCTTCGAGTACGTCTGTGTGGACTCGGCCGAACAACTGGGGCTTCACCCCAGGGCTCTGACCGTCACGGGTCAGACATCCGACGGCGCCCGCGGTGCGCACGGCGGACAGGGAGTCCGGAACGTCCTCGGCTTCACCAGCGGGCGCCGGCTCAAGGCGTTGGAGACCGATATCGCCGGCGCCGAGGATCGCCTGCGTCACGCCCACATCACACTGGCACAAGCGAAGACCGACCTCGACCAATTCGACGACAAGCGGGTGGCCTATAACCAGATCACCACGCTCACCTGGGACGACGCCGATGTCGAAGCGATCTCCGGCGAACTTGACAGGTGGACCGCCATCGTCAAGGAGGTGACCTCCGAGAACCCGGAGATCGGTCGATTGCGGCAGAACGTGACCGACCTCGAAGCCAAAGTCACGGGCTTGACCGAACGGATCGGCGTCGCCAAGGACAAGGCCCGTGCCCTCCGCGACCAGTGGGAGCGGACCACTGACGCAGTGGACGACGCGCAGCGGCTGCTCGACTCGGCCGAGGACGGCGGCGCTGGGCTCTCCCCTGACGACGAGGACTACCTGACGTCGCTGATCATCGGCGCCCCCAACCCCGAGGACACCCCGCAGCGGGCGCTCGAACGTCTCGAGCTCTCCCTCACCCGGGCCGCCTCGATTCTCAAGGAAGACCAGCTCGCGGCGAACACCACGATCGGGGTCCGGAGAAAGGCACTTCGGGATATCTTCGAGACGTTCAAGGAACGATGGCCGAACCCGGGCCTCGGTGTTGACCCGGAGACCTCCTTCAACGACTACGAACGCACTCTTGGCGACTTGGAGAACCGGCGGCTGTATGAGCTGCAAGCCGAATGGCGGGAGAGTCTGCTCCGCCTTTCCGGAGCCGACCTCACCAAACTCGATGCCGATATTTCAACAGCCGTCCGCGAGATTCACGACCGCATCGATCCGGTCAACGCCATCCTTGATGATCTCGACTTCTCCGACGCCGATCACAAGCTCCACATTGTCGCCCGGGACACCAACTCCCCCGTGCGGGCGCAGTTCCGCAGTGATCTACGCGCTGTCCGCGAGATCATCGCAAGGGCTTCCACCGAGGACGAGCGCGAACGCGCTTACCGTCGGATCTCGAAGGTCATCGAACGGATTCGGCCCACCGCACCCGAGTTCCATGACCTGATCGACGTGCGCCACCACGTGCGCATCAGCGCGGAGAAACTCACCAAGACCGGCGAACACGTCGCCGTCTACGACCACATCGGCGAGAAGTCGGGTGGCGAATCCCAGGAGCTCGTCGCCTTCATCGTCGGCGCTGCCCTGCGTTATCAGCTCGGCGACGCGGGGGCCGAAAGGCCGCGGTACGCACCGGTCTTTCTCGATGAGGCGCTGATCAAAGCAGATGCCTACTTCACCGGGCGCGCCATCAACGCCTGGCGCGGTCTCGGCTTCCAGCTCATCATCAGCGCCCCCAACGACAAACACAGCGGAATCGAGCCCCACGTCGACGCCAGCTACACCGTGCTCAAAGACACCAAGGGGCGTTCATTCACCAAACTCATGGTCGCCCTGCCCGATGAGTTGCCCCGGCCTGAGGGCGTGAGCCTGCCCGGCCGAATGACGACATGAGCAGGCGACTGGTAGCCCCAGCCGAAGCGCTGGCCGCCCTCGAGGAGAAGGCCGGCGCCCGATGGGCCGACGCCATCTGCGCCGAGTATGGCGTGGGCGAGGTGGCCGAGCTCCGCGTCCCCCTGCGCCCTGGAGTGGCCAACGGGCAGGCGGTTGAAAGCCTCGGCTACGACGTCTGGGCGGACTGGTTGGCAGCTTGGCAGCGTTTCGCGGCCCACCTCCCCCGCGGCATGCGGATCGAGTCCCGCCCGCTGAGCATCCGGCGCGTGCGCGCTGAGTTTCCGGCCGCGCTGGTCGCCGAGGGGATCGACGCGGCACTCAATGCGGCGAGCATCAGTCCATCCGTGCCGGGCAAAGACCCGGCGTTGCCTGACACGAGTCTCGAAGCCATTGACCTCGATCGCGCCCGCGATCTCGCCGAGGCACTGGTCACCGCCGGTGGAACGCTGAGCCCGGCGACCCTGCGGAGGGCCAGCGCACTGTCCGCCGCCGACGCAGGAATCCTGTGCGATGTCATCGCGTGGCTCGCCACACACGACGAGATCGACGGGTGGACCGCACGCCAGCTCCCGGTTCCCGGTATCCACACCAAATGGCTCGAGCGCCATGGCGGCCTGCTCGCACGGGTGACCGGTCGAGATGTTCACGGCGAACTCCGTCCCCGCCCCGCCGTCGTCCACCTGACCTACACCGACCCCGGCTACCTGTCGAGCGGTGCACGACGACACGATGCGTGGACCACGGGGGACGTGCATTCCCTCGCCTACCAGCCCAGCACGGTGCTCGTGGTGGAGAACCGTGATTCCCGGCTGTGGTTCCCGGAGTCTCCGCACGCAATCATTGTTGAAGGCGGCGGGAAGGCCGCGGCGTCGCTGCTCGCCGAGATCCCCTGGATCCGTGCCGCCAAACACCTTCTGTACTGGGGCGACATCGACGTGGACGGATTTGAGATCTTGGCGCAGTTCCGCACGGCAATGGCCGAGCCTTCCATAGCCGGGGATCCGCCACATGATGTTCGGTCTGTCCTCATGGATCTCACGGCGCTCCACCGATACGCGGAGTACGGAATCATGACCGACAAGAATGGCCTGCCGCTCAAGCCGACATCTGTGCGACTGCCAAGACTAACTCCGGCCGAGGCAGCCGCCCACGATGCTGTCGCAACCGCGGGTGACGCCCCGTTCCGCCGCATCGAGCAGGAGTTGATCCCGTTGGCCGACGCAGCCCGGGAACTTCGAACTCTCACGACCTAGGACACCGGACACTACCCCTGGGGCAGTGCCACCGCCCCGGACCGCACGGCCGCGACCGTCCCGCCGTCCACCAAAAGATCCGTTCCGGTGATGAAGGATGCCTCCGGGCCGACCAGGAATGCCACTGCTGCCGCGAAATCCGAGGGCGTGCCGATCCGCCCAGTGCCGGAACCCTCGATCATCGCCCGCATGCCGACGCCGGACTCCCCGGCCAACTCCTCGCGTCCCATTGGAGTCGAGATCACGCCAGGGCTCACGCTGTTCACCCGTGCGCCCCGCGCACCCCAGGCGACGCTCGCCGCCTGCACCCGGAGCTGGTTGGCGCGTTTCGCAATCGAGTACGCGGCCCCCGGGTTGGGTACGGCACCTTCGCCTAGGAACGGCAGGGCCAACAGCTCATCCGTGGGCGTGTGCGCCAGGGCTGCCTCCATCTCGGCCGGGAAGTGGCCGGCGGCCAAAGCGGCGGCCATGCTCGCGATCACCACTCCGGCACCATCGGGCGCAATGACCCGGGCGAACTCATCCAGAGCGATCGCGACCCCGAGAAGATCGACCTGCAAGATGGCGGCGGTCGGCGCCTGCACCGGGGACAGCCCGGCCGTGTGCACCACAGTGGTCACCCGGCCCAGCTCGGCGGCACGGTCGGCCAAAGCCGCTACCGACTCCCGCGAGGAGACATCGACCTGCTGGCTCGTGATCTCGAATCCATCGCCGTCCATCTGTGTGGACAGCACCTCGAGCAGCCCCTCGTTGAAGTCGGCCAACAGCACATGGCGCCCGGCGCCCACCCGCCGAGCGACCGCCGCACCCATACCTCCGACTCCGATGACGACAACGACGTCCTGAGCCATGACCGTTCTCCTTAGCCTGATGAAACCGCCAGTTCAACAACTGTCCGATGACGCCACCGCTCGACGGCCGCGAAGCACGCAGCGGCCATCGGAAGCAGGACAAGGTTCCCGATGAGCATGGGCCGCAGGAACGGCAGCCCGGCGACGTAGCTCGCGAGCAGCCCATCCGGACCCGCCGGGTAGAACACATCCCGGCCGAGCAGCCACACGCCGAAGTTGGTCCACAGGTAGAACCACAGCGTGGACCCGATCCCGAAACCGACAGCCCCGGCATACCGTCGCCAGCCGGTCATCGGCCGCCGCAGCACCAAGGCCGCCGCTCCGATGGCCAGCCACCCCGTCCAGGTGAACGCCAGGATCGCGGTGTTCCCCAACGAGAGGTCGCTGGCCATCACGATCACCAGCGGCACCGCGACGGCCCAACGACTGCGGACCAAAGTCATCGCGCAGAAAGTCACCACCGTCACCAACTCGAGGTTGGCGGGTGTCCCCAGGTCGTCCTTGACGAGCCGGAACCCGACGGCGACGACGACGAGCGCCGCCACAGCCGCCCATCGCCAGACCGCAGGCCCGGTCAGTAGGTGTCGAGTTTCCATTCGATCCTGTCTTTCGAGGTGGTCTGCAGAGAACCAGCTCCCACGGTAGCGAGTTCACCGTTGACGTACAGAGCCCAGAACTCGCGTTTGCCCTCATCGGCCACACGTCCGTTTATCCCGACGACGAAGGCTTGCTCCCCTGAACCCTTCACTGTGACGTCCGGATCTATCTCGAGCAGGAGATCGAGCGCAGTTGCGCCGTCGCGTCCCTCATATGCGAACGATTCGTCCGACGAAGGGATGGGCGTCGGTTCCGCTCCGCCCAGCTGGGCTGCGGCGTCGACGGCCGAGGTGCTGGCTGAGTCGGGGCTCTCGCTGCCCCCGCCACAACCACCCAGCAATCCGCAGATTATTACGGCCGGAAGTACCCATGCGGACTTGATGCGAAGGCTGCTCGTCATCCGGGCAGCGTACTCAACCGTCCGCCATCCGGGCCTGGTGTCTCAACTCTCGGCGTCACCCGCCGCGAGCGCGATAGCCGCACGAGCCGTCGTCGACGGATCAGGCCACCCGTCGAGTCGGAAGGCGCCCGCATCCTCGCCGGTCGTCACCTGCTGCTCGGCCAACCATTTCCTGCCCTGATCGACCAACAACTGGTGCCCACCGACGTCCTGGAGGGCTGTGACAGCTGCCGCGGACGTCCCGACATCGAACTGACCCGTCAGCGACGACCTCCAGAATCGCCCATCACCGGCCACCACGGCCTGTCGGCTCAGCCATTCGGCGCCTGCCTGAGCGGCCTTCATCTCCCCCGCAGCGGCGAGCGCCGATGTCGCGAACGCTGTCGCGGCCGTATCTCCAGTGCACGTCGGCGGTTCCAGAACGACCGGGAACCCGCCGTCTTCGCATTGCTGGGTCGCCAGGTACCTGGCTGCGGACCGTGCATCGTCCTGACCGGCCTCGTCGGAGGACAAGGCCAGCACGGACCACGACTGCGACTCGGTAGTTGACCAGTCATCCGGTCCCAAGTCCAACACCCGGCCCGAATCGCTGAGCTGGTCAGTCAATTCCGACCTCAGGTTCCGGTCATGAACGTCGCTGGGATCGGCCCCGAAGGTGTTGAGGGCCACGATCAGCTTTGCTGTCGGTCCCACCGACAACGAGGCTCGACCATCACCGATGTAGGAAGCCAACGTCGCCGGATCACTGATCGCGGACACGAGCGGGCGGGCGGAGTCCTGCTGTCCGGTCGCCACCAAACTGAGAACGACGTCGGTCGTCAGCCCTGGGTCGGGGTAGGCCACACCGTCCCGGGTGGTGGTGAGCAGATGATCGGGACCGGCCTGCGCCACGGCCCAGCGCGCTGAGGCTCTGGCCGCCTCAGCGAAGGAGGTGGCCGACTGATCCGACGCCTCTTCCGATCCTGAGCACGCGACCAGACCGCACGCTGCAACGACCAGGGCGGCAAGCGGACATATACGAGGGAGGACTCCTGCGCTGGTCACGCGCCCGAGTGTAGGACGTCAGGCGTCAATCCGGGTGCGGTCCAGCTCATCCGCCCCGGCGATGATGAACTCTTTGCGCGGGGCGACATCGCTGCCCATCAGCAACTCGAAGGCCAGCTCCGCCTCCTGGACGTCGGAGGCCAAGACACGCCTCAGGGTCCGGTGTTGCGGGTCCATGGTGGTCTCGGCCAGTTGGTCAGCATCCATCTCGCCGAGACCCTTGTAGCGCTGGATGTCGTCCTTGTACCGCTTGCCGCTACGGTCCAGCTTGGCCAGTGTCGCGGCCAACTCGGCCTCGGAGTAGGTGTAGATGTACTCGTTCTTACGCTTCCCGGCACCCAGTACCTCGATGCGGTGCAGCGGCGGCACAGCGGCGTAGACCCGGCCCGCTTCGACCAGGGGTTTCATGTACCGGTAGAACAACGTCAGCAACAAGGTGCGGATGTGGGCACCGTCGACGTCGGCATCCGTCATCAACACGACCTTGCCGTAGCGGGCGGCCTCGAGGTCGAACGACCTGCCCGAACCGGCCCCGAGCACCTGAATGATCGCGGCACACTCGGCGTTACGCAGCATGTCGCTGACCGACGCCTTCTGCACGTTGAGGATCTTGCCGCGGATGGGCAGCAACGCCTGGAAGTCGGAACTGCGAGCCAGTTTCGCGGTGCCCAGAGCCGAATCACCCTCGACGATGAACAACTCGCTGCGCTGCACATCGTCACTGCGACAGTCGGCCAGCTTCGCGGGTAGCGAGGAGGTCTCCAGCGCGTTCTTCCGCCGGGAAATCTCCTTCTGTTTGCGGGCCGTGATCCGCGCCCGCATCTCGGCGACGACCTTCTCCAGCAGCAAGGACGCCTGCGCCTTCTCATCACGCTTCGAGGAGGTCAGCACCGCCCCCAGCTCGCTCTCCACCACCCGGGAGACGATCGCCCGGACAGGGGCTGTCCCGAGGACTTCCTTGGTCTGCCCCTCGAACTGCGGCTCCGCCAGCCTGACCGTCACCACGGCCGTCAGCCCGGCCAGGACGTCGTCCTTCTCCACCCGTTCCGCGCTGTCCTTGGTGGAAACCTTGAGCCGGCGCGCATTGGTCTCGATCTGCTTGCGGACGACCTTGAGCAACCCCTGTTCGAATCCGGACAGGTGGGAGCCACCTTTGGGGGTCGCGATGATGTTGACGAACGTCCGCACCTCGGTGTCGTAACCCGACCCCCACCGGAGAGCGACATCCACGTCACATGTCCGGCTCACCGACTGCGGGGTCATATGCCCACGGTCGTCAAGAACCGGCACGGTCTCGGTGAAGTTGCCCGAACCTGTCAGCCGCCAGGTTCCGGTGACCGGGGTGTCCGGCGCGAGAAAGTCGACGAAGTCGACCGACCCGCCGGTGTGCACGAACATCTCCTCATGCGGGCCGGACTCCCCCGGGGTGCCCGGCATACCGCGCTCATCTCGCACCACGATCCGCAGGCCCGGCACCAGGAAGGTCGTCTGCCGCACCCGGGTGACCAACTCGTCGTAGGAGAACACCGCTGTCTTCAGGAAGATCTGACGATCCGCCCAGTACCGCACCCGGGTCCCCGTCACCCCGCGACGTGTCTTCCCCACCACCGCCAGCTCCGAACGGTCCACGAAGGGTGTGAACGCCGCCTCCGGTGAGGGGCCGGCAGAGGGGTCGGCGAACTCGCCGGGCTCTCCACGGTGGAAGGTCATCCGGTGGGTTTTGCCCCCACGATCCACCTCGACGTCGAGACGGGCCGACAGCGCGTTCACCACCGAGGCGCCCACACCGTGCAGACCGCCGGTCGCTGCATAGGAACCGCCACCGAACTTCCCACCCGCATGCAACTTGGTGAAGACGACCTCGACCCCTGTGAGCCCGGTCTTGGGCTCGACATCGACCGGGATCCCACGCCCGTCGTCCTCGACGGATACCGAGGCGTCCGCATGGAGCACGATGCGGATATTCGAACAGTTGCCGGCCAGCGCCTCGTCGACCGAATTGTCGATGATCTCCCACAGGCAGTGCATCAACCCACGCGAATCCGTGGTGCCGATGTACATGCCGGGGCGTTTACGGACCGCCTCCAGCCCTTCCAGTACCGACAGGTGCCGGGCGGTGTAACTCGACTCGTTGACGCTCACGTTGCGACAGCCTAGACGAGGTGACCCACAGGCCAAGGTTGCAGCGCCGCGCAGGGTGAGAGCGCTACGCGGGTAGCGAACCGGCCACGCTCGATAGCCGTCCACGGCTCACGGGATGGCAGCATGGAGGCGTGACAGTAACGACCGAAACCGAACCGCTGACCGCAGCCGACCGATGCGACCGCTGCGGCGCTCAGGCCTACGTGCGCATCGTGGTGGGCGCAGGCGAACTGTACTTCTGCGGACACCACGCACGGACCCACGGTGAAGCATTCGCCGATGTCGCCACCCACGTCCAGGACGAGCGCGATCGCCTTCAGGCCGCCTACGGCACGCGTTGAACGGCACCGCCGACGGCAGCGATCACGACGGCCGCGGCACAGACCACACGTACAGCCCCGCCCGATGTACCGGGCGGGGCTGTACGACATCCATCCGGCTGATCCGCCGTCCGTAGGCACAGCACCCATGGGCGCCCTCCTACTTCTCCGCCCAAAGGCGCTGCCCGGCGCAGGGCCGTCAAGCGACTGGGCAGCCGGTTTTCTTGCCTCGGCCGCACCTATGGCAGAGTGTCCCCACCGTTTCGCGGCATCACCCCGCCGCACGGCGTCACAGCCGGACCCGGCTTCCGATCCGCAGCACACAGCCTCCAGCGTGGGGCGACGACGGGACAAGAGGACAATGGCGCATTACCGCATCCGTGATTTCCACCCCGAAGACGTTGACGGGGTGCTTCGCCTGTGGGACGAGACCGCCACAGGCGCCGTCGAGGAGCCTGTGTACTCCCTGGCGGAGGTGCTCGCCTCCTGCACGGCCGACCACGCGGTCGTCGCCGTCAACGGCGATCAGATCATCGGTGCGGCCGTGGGGCGTGCCGCCCACGCGCAAGGTTGGATCGTGTTCCTGAGTACCACGTCGGCCTGGCGGGGCCGTGGGGTCGGCACTGACATGCTCGCCGCCCTGGAATCGCGGATGGCACCGTTGGGCCTGAGCAAACTGTCCGTCCTGTTGCCGGAGCCCTCCGAACCCAATGACGCATTCGCCCGCCAGGGTTTTCGGGGCAAGAAGAGCCTGGTCTACTTCGAGCGCCAGATCCCTGTGCGGCGAGAGGAACTCGGCATCCTCATGGAGCTGGGTGGGCGCACACCACCACGAGGACTGTGGGACTCGATCGCAGGGATGTCCACGGAGAAGGCTCTCCTGGAAAAACGCCTCGTCATGCCGCTGGCCCGCCCGCAGCTCGCTGACCGTTTCGGCGTCCGACCGCCGAGCGCTGTCGTGCTCTTCGGCCCACCCGGAACGGGCAAGACGACGTTCGCGCGCGGCATCGCGTCCCGGTTGGAGTGGTCCTTCGTCGAGGTGTTTCCCTCACGTCTGGCCACGGACCCGGCCGGGTTGGCTGGCGCGCTCCGGTCGACATTCGAGCGCATCAGCCATCTTGAACACGCGGTCGTCTTCATCGACGAGGTCGAGGAGATCGCCGTGCAGCGCGGCGGAGAGCCGCCCTCACCGCTGCAGGGCGTCACCAACGAACTACTGAAGATCATCCCCGCGTTCCGCGAACAGCCAGGCCGCCTCCTGGTCTGCGCGACCAACTTCATTCGCTCCTTGGACCAGGCATTCTTGCGCCACGGGAGATTCGACTACGTGATCCCCATCGGTCTGCCCGATGCCGAAGCCCGGAAGTCGATCTGGTTGCGATACATGCCCGAATCGGCCGCCCAGCACGTGGATGTGGACCGCCTCGTCACCCGCACCGACGGGTTCTCCCCCGCCGACATCGAGTACGCGGCCCGACGCGCCTCCCAAGCCGCGCTGGAGAAGGCTATCTACGGCCCCGACGGCGCCCACGCGCTGACGCTGGACGAGCAGAGCGAGACGTCCGGCCCCAGCCTCGACGACTACCTCGAAGCCATCTCCTCGACCCGCGCAACGGTCTCGCCGGAGGTCACCGCAGCGTTCCTGGAGGACATCAACACGATCGCACGCGTCTGAACTGACGGCTCCCCGCCCTGGTGTTCAGGGCGGGGCTCAGCGGCACGACGGCCGTCGCTGCCGTGACGGCCGATCCCGATTCGGGGCGCCTGCCTCCCGACGTCAGTCCAGGTAGTCCCGCAATACCTGCGAGCGGCTGGGGTGCCGCAGCTTCGACATGGTCTTGCTCTCGATCTGGCGGATCCTCTCACGGGTCACACCGTAGACCTTGCCGATCTCGTCCAACGTCTTGGGCTGACCGTCGCTGAGTCCGAACCTCATGGACACCACGCCGGCCTCACGCTCGGAAAGCGTGTCGAGCACCTGGTGAAGCTGCTCCTGCAGCAGGGTGAAGCTCACGGCGTCCGCCGGCACGATGGCCTCGGAGTCCTCGATCAGGTCCCCGAACTCACTGTCACCGTCCTCACCGAGGGGCGTGTGCAGCGAAATCGGCTCGCGGCCGTACTTCTGCACCTCGACCACCTTCTCAGGAGTCATGTCCAGTTCCTTGGCCAACTCCTCGGGCGTGGGCTCGCGACCAAGATCCTGCAGCATCTGCCGCTGCACGCGGGCCAGCTTGTTGATGACCTCGACCATGTGCACCGGGATACGGATGGTCCGCGCCTGGTCCGCCATGGCACGAGTGATGGCCTGCCGGATCCACCAGGTGGCGTACGTCGAGAACTTGTAGCCCTTGGTGTAGTCGAACTTCTCAACGGCACGGATCAAACCGAGGTTGCCCTCCTGGATCAAATCCAAGAAGAGCATTCCACGGCCGGTGTAACGCTTGGCCAGGGAGACCACGAGGCGCAGGTTGGCCTCAAGCAGGTGGTTCTTGGCCCGCTTGCCGTCACCGGCGATCCACTGCAGTTCACGGCGCAGCTTAGGCTCGAATTCCTCTCCCGAGGACAGGCGCTCCTCGGCGAAGAGGCCGGCCTCGATCCGCTTGGCGAGCTCGACCTCCTGCTCGGCATTCAGCAGTGCGACCTTACCGATCTGCTTGAGGTAGTCCTTTACCGGGTCCGCAGTGGCACCGGCAGTCACGACCTGCTGAGCAGGGGCGTCGTCATCGTCGGCGTCGGAGACGACGAACGCTGACTCCTCGTCCGTGCCCTTGGTGGCTTCCGCCGCATCGGCTGCCGCGGCATCGCTGTCGAGCTCTTCCTCGACGATGTCGTCCGTCGACTCGGTCTCGGGAGCAGCAGCCTTGGCCTTCCGCTTGGCCGGAGCCTTCGCCTCGCCCGCCTTCGCGGTCTTGGTGGCCGGCTTAGCAGCGCGCTTGGTTGTGGTCTTCTTCGCAGCGGGTGCCTCGACGGCGGCGGCAACCTCGGGCTCGCCCTCGGTATCGGCTCCGGCAGCCGTCTTCTTTGTCGCCTTGGTGGACTTCGCCGCACGAGCGGTGGTGGAGGTGGTGCGGGTCGCGGTGGCAGCGGCGACCTTGACAGTAGGGCTCACGACCTCGACGCCGGAATCAGCGATCGCCCGCAGGACCGCGCGCAACCGCTTGGCCTCTGAGACGCCTGCGGCCTCACAGGCCGAACGGAAACTCTCAGCGTTGACGTGACCACTCTCACGTCCTTCACGTAGAAGGTCGCGGAGGGCAGGATGCTCGAACTCGCGAGGAAACGCGGGAACCTGGGAGGTGGACGCCACAAACCGACCTTTCGGCAAAGTACTGAAGGGGGTGGTGGTCCGCTGGCCGTATCATGGTTGGACCGTGTCCCACGAGCGTTCAGATCACTCCGTCGGACACCGATATTGTACCGGGCACCTTGAAGCTGAGCGCTCTGTGTCACCGCGATTCGCCTCACCTCGCCACCATCACGACTCAACGCGGACGGGCCCGCAGAAGTTCCGGGTGCCGACGGTAAGACCGCTACTGCCGGTCCGGCTTGACGGCCAGCACCGGACAAGGAGCATCGAGCAGGATGCGCTGGGCGTTCGAGCCAAGGATGAGCTTGCCGACCGGACTGCGTCGTCGAAGACCGATGACCACCAGGTCTGCCTGGTGTTGTTCGGCAGCGGAAACCAGGTCGTCGGCCATGTTCCCGGTACCGTTCTCGACACGAAGGCTCGCGCCGGAGTCCGCGAGGGCCGCCCGGGCCTCCTCGAACTCATCCGTTGACCCGTTCGCAGTGGCGATCACCAACAACTGCGTCGCCCGCCGCCGGGCCTCCTCGACTGCGCAGGTGAAGGCCGCGAGCCCCTCCGCGGTGGGCAGCTGGGCGACGACGACGGTCATGGGTCCTCCGGCGGCTGGCAACGTCAGGATGTGACAGAGCCGAGGCTACCCGAACCGGACCCACTGTCGGCAGGGGCGCGCACCCAACCTGGCGTGACACCACCGGCTATGGCACCGGAGAGCAGTCGTGCGAGCTGATAGTCAGGGTCCACAGCGAGCGCCGCAGAAACCCGCGAACTCGCCCGGACGCCGTCCCCGCTCCACCAGGCGATGAGTCCCAGCAAGGTGAGGGCGGGTGCCTGGCGCTTGACCACTCCATGCGCCACGACTGACTCGAGTATGCGTGTCGCAGGCCCGACGATTGCCGGATCTGGGCGCACCGCCCGCGCCGGATCAACGACACCAGCAACCGCTGCCGCCGTGGCCTGATCGGTGTCCGCCTGCCGCAGCATGCGGATCGAGAGTTCCTCGGTACCAGTGACCAGGAAGAGCACCAAGCCGTCGCGGAAGGTGCGCGATTCCAGGGCCACCTCGAGATGCCCGGCGACCACCTCCGAGGCTCGCTGCCCCGCAGGCGATCCGCGCTTCGCACACCCTCGGCCGGACATCTCTGCGAATGCGGCCATCCACACCTCGAATGACTCAAGGTGCCACCGCAACAAACCCGCTGTCAGCCTTGCCCGATGAACTCGCCGGCGAGCCCGTTCGGCAGCGCCCCAGGCCCTTCGCCTGGCCGCCGCCGGGGCACGCGGTATCCCCAGGGCATCTTCGCGTGAGGCGGCAACGCCGATCCCGGCGAAGACCATTTCGGCTGCCACTGCGCTCGATTGCAGCTCATGCAAGGGCCGACCCGACTCCGGGCAGCAGGCTCGATCCGCGCAGTCGAGTTCCGCATATCCGGTAGCGGAGACCACCCAGACATCCACCGGCCCCACCGAATCGGTGATCGCCCGCCGGGAGCGCTGAACGGCCAGTCGGGCCGGATCGTCGACCGGCATCGAAGTGTAGAGGGCCAGCACACATTCCTGGGCGCCGTCCGCCCGAAGGTGACCGGCGATCGCCGCCGCCATCGACTCACCGTGACCGCCCGCGAGGTCACTCAGGTCTACGCGCACGACCACACCGACCTTCCCCGAGGTCTGGAGGGAGACGAAGACGACACTCTCCGCAGGCCGGAAGCCGAGCCGGTACGGAAGGTAGGCCAGCAGGTCGCCGGGTCCGAGGGCGCGAATCGTGGCGGTCATGTCCACCAGTTGACGCCCTGATCGACGGCCCGAAGAGCCACAGGGGGCGGCACTGTGGAAAACGGGGGGCTGTGGAAAGCTGTCCTCCCCGACAATCCGCCGTTGTTCGCTGACCAGCCGATTGCCCACTAGCGTGGATGGCGTGATTCGCCGCGTTCGCCGCCCCGCACCCGATCGTCGGCGCTGCGGGTCGCTCATCGCAGTGATGGCGCTCCTTCTAGCACTCACCGGATGCTCGGACTACGCCGGTGGCCGTACTCCGAGTCCCACCGGGGCACGGCCCGGCACCTCGTTGCCCAGCTACAACCCGAACTCGACCGTCGGCGATCTGTCCCAGGGCTTCCCCAGCACGACGATCCCGGTGCTACCGGGGGCCGAGGTCATCGCCAGCTCCGCCGAGCCGTCGACGACTACCGGCCAGACCCGGACCACCCTGAACCTTCGTTCGACGGCCACCGTCGCCGACCTCGCTGGGTTCTACGGCAAGGCCCTGACCGCACAAGGCTTCGAAGTCTCGCCGACCTCCCAGCCGAATGCGATGGCATCCCTCGTGACCTATGTCCGCACACCCGCGGGCAAACCGACGGAGGCGGTCGTCGTCGGGGTGTTCGATGAGGGCGAACAGCGGCTGGTCACGATCTCCGGGAACGTCGCCACACCATCGCAAGCAGTCGAATAGGCTGCCGCTGTGTCCGCTTCGCAACCCAACGCTGCCCTGGAACTCGTCGACCGAGAGGGTGTGAGAACGGCCGTCGACCAGGCATTGCTCGTCGCTACCGAGGGCCTGCGTGCCGAGTTGGCCCCGTTCGGCGCCGACAGCGACCAACTCCTGACGGCCGTCCAAGACCTGGTGGCAGGCGGAAAACGGCTTCGTGCTGCGTTCTGCTACTGGTCCTGGCGGGCCCACGGAGGAGAGCCGGACACCGCCATGGCACAGGTGGTGGCACACATCGGAGCCGCCGTGGAGCTCTTCCAGGCATCCGCGCTCTTCCACGACGACGTGATGGATGCCTCACACACCCGGCGCGGGCAGCCCGCTGCGCATATCGCCTTCGCTCAAATGCACTCCAACGCGGACTGGTCAGGTGATCCCCGACGTTTCGGAGAGAACGCAGCGATCCTACTCGGGGACCTCTGCCTCATCGCCAGCCATCGGGAACTGGCAGTCGCACTGGCGGCAGTCGACCCCGGCACCCGTGCGGCCGCCTCCACAATCTTCGGTCGGATGCAGACGGAGGTCACGGCAGGCCAGTACCTCGACGTGTTGGCCCAGTCGATGCCCTGGGGTATCGACTTTGATGCCGACGAAGCCAGGGCCCGCGCCGTGATCCGCTCCAAGTCGGCCAGCTACAGCGTGCAACATCCCGTCATGTTGGGAGCGGTGCTGGCCGGGGCCGACGACACGGCGCAGGCGACCATGAGCAGGTTCGGGCTCCCATTGGGTGAAGCCTTTCAACTACGCGACGACATCCTCGGCGTCTTCGGCGACCCCCGATCGACCGGAAAACCAGCGGGCGACGATCTGCGTGAAGGCAAACGCACAGTGCTCGTCGGTCGCGCCATGCGACATGGGGGGTCCGACGAGCGGGCCGAGTTGGTCGCCCGATTGGGCGATCCACACCTCGGCCTCGACGGCGTCGAGCAGCTACGGCGGATCCTGATCAACACGGGTGCGGTCACGGAGGTCGAGACGCTGATCGGTGAACTCTGCGATCAGGCGTTCGCCGCCCTCGACGAGGCCCCGCTGAGGGAGCCCGGAGCTCGGATGCTCGCGCTGCTGGCGCACGCCGCCGTCGACCGGCAGTCGTAGACCAACCCACCCGGAGAGCTCAGCGCTGCGCGCGGCGACGGTCGGACCCCACGAGGTGGTCAGGCGAGGGACTGGGCGATCTGACGGACCCGAGCCTTGTGACCCGCCAGGAGCGCGTCGATCGGCGGCTCCCCCAACTCGTCCGCCACCGAGAAGAGCCACTCGATGGCCTCCTCGTCTGAGAAGCCTGCGTCGGCGAGCACCACGAGCGTGCCCTGCAGGCTCGTCAACACGCCGACCCCACCATCGGGCGACTCGGGCTGGACATGAGCCGGATCGACCAGATGCGCCGGTACCAGGAGCCGCGCGGGAACCTGGAAGATCTTGCGTTCACCGACCCGGGCGCCCACCAGACGGCGCTCCGCGACGAGCCGCCGCACCTTACCCACTTCGATGCCCAGCGCCTCGGCGACATCGGGCAGCGGAAGCCACTCTTCGATCAATTCGGTCAATGGCACGCGTACAGTCACCCGCAAAGACTACGGCTGGTCAACGACTTCAGCGCGCGCCGCTCACCTCACCCGGTTGTCGCGCTGCCGCGCCTAGACTGCCACCGTGGCAGGCGTGACAACCGATTCCCTCGTGGGCCGCCTGGTCGACGGGCGATATCTCATCGTGTCCCGGATCGCCCGGGGCGGCATGGCAACCGTCTACCTGGCGGTTGACCAGCGGCTCGACCGCGAGGTAGCGCTCAAGGTCATGCACCCTCACCTCGCGGACGGTGACGGCGCACAGGAGTTCGTCGCCCGGTTCCAGCGCGAGGCCCGCTCCACGGCGCGGCTCGCCCACCCCGGGATCGTGGCGGTCTTCGATCAGGGCACCGATGGCGACACCAGCTACCTCGCGATGGAGTACGTCAACGGGTCGAATCTGCGCCATCTGATCTCCACCGACGGCACCGTGTCGGTCGGACGCACCCTCGAGATCCTCGCCAGCATCCTCGATGCGCTCGGCGCCGCCCATCGTTCGGGCCTGATCCACCGCGACATCAAACCCGAGAACGTCCTCATCGACACCGTCGGCCGGATCAAGGTCGCCGACTTCGGACTGACCCGGGCCGTCGACGAATCCACGGCGGCCACCACGGGGACCGTGCTCGGAACGGTCGCTTACCTCTCCCCCGAACTCATCTCAACCGGTCGCTGCGATGTCAGTTCCGATGTCTACGCCGTCGGCATCCTCGCCTACGAGATGCTCACCGGTACAGTGCCCCACCAGGGCAATACTCCGATACAGGTCGCCTTCCAGCACGTGCACGATGATGTCCCGCCGCCGTCCACGCAGGTGCCCTGGCTGCCCGCGGAGATCGACAATTTGGTCGGTGCGTTGACCGCACGCGACCCCGATGACCGCCCGCGGGACGCCGATGCCGCGGCCGCGCTCGTGTCGCAGACACGAGCGGGGCTGGATGCGCGCACCCTTGCCAGACGAGCAGAACGCCCCCGCCTCCCCCGGTCCACTGCACCCTTCGCCCTCGCCGAGGCGATCCAAGAGGAGCCGGCGCCCGACCCACGGCAAGCGGCCGGCGAGCGCAACACCACCGCTTTGCGCCCCTCAAGGCCGGCCGTGTCGAACGGTTCCGGCGACGAGACCGTCCGGCTCAACCTCGGGCCGCGACCCAAACAGGCTAAATCGCGGGCACTGGTCACGGCGGGGCGAGGCGTCGCACTGCGCCACCCTGCCAAGCGCCGGCTGCTGTGGATCGCCCTGATCACGCTGCTCGCCTTGGTGCTGGGTGGCGGAGCCGTGTGGTGGTTCAACTCCGGGCCGGGCGCCTATCGGCTGGTGCCGGACGGCCTCGTGAACGCGACTCAGGCCGACGCGCAGGCGACCCTCGCGGCCGCGAACCTTGATTCGACGGTCGCGAAGGCATTCGACGACAAGGTGCCCGCCGGACATGTGGTGTCAGCAGCACCCGGCGAGAACAAGTCGATCCGCAAGGACGGCACCGTGCATCTGGTGATCTCCCGGGGCGTGGAGATGCTGACCCTCCCGGGCGACCTCGTAGGTGCTCAGCAGGACGCGGCTACCGCCACCCTCACAACGGCGCGCTTCACAGTCAGCACACCCAAGGACGAGTACCACGACACTGTTCCGGCCGGCGAAGTGCTCGCCGTGAACGGCCCCGAAGGCGCACTGGCCGCCGGAGACTCCATCGCGCACAACACCCCCATCACCCTGACGGTCTCCAAGGGACCGGCCCCCGTCGAGGTACCGAAACTCGTGGGCGCCACCGAGGCGAATGCGAGCGCCGCCCTGGGGAAGGCGGGACTGATCCCGAAGGTCACCAAAGAGAACTCCATGACGGTGCCGGCCGGACAGGTGATCAGCCAAGACCCCGCGGCGGGCACCGCAGCACACCGCCGGGATACGGTCACTTTCGTGGTGTCCCTCGGGCCACCGCTGGTCGCATTACCGGACACCTACGGACTGAATGTCAAGGACGCCAAGGCCAAGTTGGAGACCGCCGGGTTCGTGGTGGCGGTCCGCCACCCGCAGGGCATCACCCCGCTGAACCTCGTCTACAACCAGACACCAAACGGCGGGGGCGACAAGACTGCCCCCAAGGGATCGACCGTCACTCTCGACGTCTTCTGAAGGCAGTCAGCGGCGCAGCATGTCCGCGACCTGGAACGCCATCTCCAGCGACTGCTGGTGATTGAGGCGGGGGTCTACCAGCGTCTCGTAGCGAGCGGCCAGACCCGCATCGTCGATGTGTTCGCTGCCGCCCAAGACCTCGGTGACGTCGTCCCCGGTCAGCTCCACATGGAGACCACCCGGAACCGTCTTGGCATCCCGATGCACTTCGAAGAACCCGCGCACCTCATCCAGGACCTCGTCGAAGCGCCGCGTCTTGTACCCGCTCTCCGACGTGATCGTATTCCCGTGCATCGGGTCGGTCACCCAGGTAACAGCCGAACCTCGGTCACGCACTGCCTCGACCAATGGCGGCAACGCCTCCCGGATACGCCTCGCGCCCATCCGGGTGATGAACGTGAGGCGGCCCGGCACCTCCCGCGGGTTGAGGCTGTCGATGAGCCGGTGCACCTCGTCGACCGTCGTGGTCGGGCCGAGCTTCACCCCGACCGGGTTCGCCACCCGCGACAAGAAGGCCACATGTGCGCCGTCGAGCTGCCGGGTCCGCTCCCCGATCCACAAGAAGTGCGCCGATGTGTCGTAGGGCTCGTCGGTGCGCGAGTCATTGCGGGTCAGGGCACGTTCGTACTCCAGGATGAGCGCCTCGTGGCCGACGTAGAACTCGACCGTCCGTAAGGCATCGAAATCGGCACCGCAGGCGTCCATGAACCGGATCGCCCGGTCGATCTCCGCCGCGGTCTGCTCATAGCGCCGATAGGCCGGGTTGTTCCGGAAGCCGGTGTTCCATTCGTGCACCTGCCTCAGCGAGGCGAACCCGCCGGTCGTGAAGGCCCGCACCACATTCCAGGTGGCCGCCGACGTCTCGTAGGCGCGCAGCAGCCTGGCCGGGTCCGGCACCCGGGATTCGGCGGTGAAGGCGTGGCCGTTTACCATGTCGCCGCGGTACGCCGGCAGCGTCACGCCGTCCCTGGTCTCGTCGTCGGCGCTGCGCGGCTTCGCGTACTGCCCGGCCATCCGACCCATCTTGACCACGGGCATGCTCGCGCCGTGGGTCAGGACGACGGCCATCTGGAGGATCGTCCGGATCTTGTTGCGAATGCGGTCGGCGGTCGCCTCGGCGAAGGTCTCCGCACAGTCGCCGCCCTGGAGCACGAAAGCCTCCCCGCGCCCGGCGGCGGCCAACCGGTCGCGCAAGGTGTCGGCGGCGGCAGGCACCACCAGCGGCGCTGAGGCTGCCAGCACCCGTCGCACGGCTTCGAGCTTGTCGGCATCCGGCCACACCGGCTGTTGCAGGGCAAGGTGTGACCGGAACTCGTCCAACCCGGCCAGAACCCCGGGCTCGCTCGTGGTGCTCACCTCGGTGTCAGTGTGCGGTCGCCGGGACCAGCGACTGGCCGATCCCGGCCAGCAGATCGCCGAACCACGCCTGGGAGACATCGAATGCCTTGCCGCCGGCGATCCGCGGGAAGGCAATCGCCTTAAGCCGGTCGCCGTCCTCCTCGTCGTGGCCGATGACACCGGACTCACCGCGAAGCGCACATTCCACGGCGAGGTCGGTCATGGACTTGATGAGGCGCAGGTCCTCCGCATTCGCCGCTGCCGCGCGCGAGTAGTAGCCCGACTTCTGGACCATGACCTTCTCGGCGCCGAGCTTCTGGGCGAACTGCTGGGCGAACCACTGACCGGGGTTGATCGTGTCGAGTTTGACGTGCCCGAAGGCGTCGCGCTGGACTTCCTCGCCGGCAGCCTCGAGCTGGGCGACGATCTCGTGCATGCCCGCACCCTCGGACAAGAAGATGTTCACGTTGCCGATCTCGTCCATGGTCCGCCGCAGCCGGGCCGCCTCCGCGTCGATGTCGATCTGCAACTCCGGCACGAATACCGCGTGCACGTCCCAACGCTCACGGCTCAGGCCGAGCGTCGGCGCCCACTCCTTCGTGTCCAGCCACCGACGGTACTCGGCGGATGCTGCCGCGGTCAGCCACCCGCAATGGCGACCCATGACCTCGTGCACGATCAGCATGCGGTTGCCCGACCGGTGCTCGCCGATGATGTTCGCCGCGAACCCCGCGGCTTCCTCGGCCGCCGTCCACGCACCCAAGGACTGCCTGATCGGGATGACGTCGTTGTCGATCGTTTTTGGCAGGCCCACGACCGTCAGGTGGTAACCGTTCTCCTCGAGGTACGCGGCCAGGTCCGCCGCGGTGGTGTTGGTGTCGTCACCACCGATCGTGTGCAGTACATCGACGCTGTCGGTCTTGAGCTGTTCGGCGGCAACCTTGAGCGGGTCCTGCCCCTCGGCGACCAGTCCACGCTTGACGCAGTCGGCGGCATTCGTGAGCTTGACCCGGGAGTTGCCGATCGGCGAACCACCGAATTGGTGCAGCAGCCCGGCCTTGGCCCGGCCCTCGTCGTCGATGACGATCTTGGTGCCCGTGAGCAACCCGTGGTAGCCGTGCTGGTAGGCGATGATCTCGATCTCGGGGTAGAGCTCGGTGTACCGCTCGATCAGGCCACCGACTGCCGACGAAAGGCAGGGAGCGAACCCACCGGCGGTGAGCAGGGCGACGCGACGGACCGACATCTGGAGTCTCCAACCTTCGAGGGCATGCGGAACGGGTTCGCGCCGACCCCGTCACCGCTGGTGACCCGATGGGCGACCCGTGACGTCAGTCTACCGACGGGGTGCCGGCTTCCGGAGGTGTCGGCACCTCCGGCACATCAGGCGCCTGGGGAGCCTCGACATCCGGGGCTTGGCGGCCACCCGGCGCCCCGCCGCCGTCGGCAGCCTTCTCGTGTCCGGCGGCCAGCCGTGCTTTCGCCGTGGCGGCGTAAATGTCTACGTACTCCTGGCCGGACAGGCTCATGATCGCGTACATGATCTCGTCGGTCACCGACCGCAGGATGAACCGGTCGTTCTCCATGCCCCGATAGCGAGAGAAGTCGAGTGGCTCACCCATCACGACACCGATCCGCATCGGCTTCGGAATCACCTTCCCCAACGGCTGGGCCACGTCCGTGCCGACCATCGCCACCGGGATCACCGGAGCCCCCGACTCCAGGGCGAGTCGAGCCACCCCGGTCTTGCCGCGATACAGCCGCCCATCGGGGCTACGGGTGCCCTCGGGATAGATCCCGAAGAGGTCGCCCTCCTGCAGGACTCGCAGTCCCGTCTGCAGCGCAGCCTCGCTGGCCTTACCACCGGCCCGATCGACCGGGATGGTCCCGACCCCACGCATGAACCCCGCCGTCACCCGGCCCTTGATGCCGCGACCAGTGAAGTAGTCGGATTTCCCGAGGAACTGGACCTTGCGGTTCAGCACGAGCGGAAGGACGAAGGAGTCGATCACCGCGAGGTGGTTGCTCGCCAGGATCGCCGGCCCCGAGGGCGGCACGCGGTCGACGCCGCGTGTCCATGGCCGGAAGAGCAAGCGGAGCAGGGGGCCGACCATCACCTGCTTCATGAACCAGTAGAACAACGTTCCTCCTCGCGGTCCCGCCACGGGACGTGCCTACGACTCTAGAGTGAATGTCATGCCCCCACCGAATGCCCGGCACGACCCGGTCGAACCGGACGACGGCTCCACGCCCGCCGCCGGCGAACCGACGGTACCCTCCGACGACGGCGAAGCCGAAGCCGAGTCGCCCCCGGCGAGCTTCGACGACCGGTGGGCCGACATCGTGGCGGAGCTGGGCGAGCTGTCCGACCTCGACCGGGATGTTCCGCCCGGGCGACCAGCCGACCGACGCCCGGGCGACCCCGCCGCGGGCAACCGGCCGCAGACGGGGTTGAGCGACGTCCCCGTTGCTCCCTGGGTGCGTGCCCCCGGCCCCAGGGACTGGCCGACCACCCCGGAGGTCGAGGCCCTGGAGGACGCGGAGAGCCACTTCACCCCACCGGAGCCACCGCCTCTGGTCACCCATGATCGACTGTCGGCGATGGCCTGGGTACTGCTCGTCGGTTCGCCCATCGTCCTGCTGTTGCTCTTCGTCGTTTGGCGTCCACTGCCAGCGATCGTCGCGCAGGTGGCCGGTGTGGCATTCATGGCCGGCCTTGCGGTCCTGCTGTGGCGGATGCCCCACCATCGTGATGACGACGACGACCCGGGGGCCGTTGTCTGACTCGCCATCGTCGGTCGGCTACTGCCGGGCCAGATCGGCGGCACCGATGATTCCGGCCTCATTCCCGTGCCGTGCCAGCTCAAGCTGAGCCTCCGGACGGTGACCCCGCGCGGAGAGTTGGTCGCCGAAGGCCTGCCGGGCAGGTCCCAAAAGCAGCTCCCCCGCGGCGCCCACGCCCCCGCCGATGACGATCAGTTCCGGATCGACCAATGCCGCCACGGAGGCTGCGCCCTCGCCGAGCCACCGACCGAGATTGGCCAGGAGCGCAATGGCCAACTCGTCCCCCGCCTGCGCCGCCTGGGTGATCTGAGGGCCGGTGAGTCGCGCGGGGTCACCGTCGCACAGCTCAAGGAGGTACCGCGAACGTTCCGGTTGGGCGATCAGCGCCGACTGACCGTCGCGCACCAAGGCCGACCCTGAGGCGTACTGCTCCCAGCACCCCTCGTGACCGCAACCGCAGTAGTGGCCACCGGGGACCACTCGCATATGCCCCACCTCGGCGGCAGCCCCCCATCGACCCCGCACAAGCTGCCGATCGACGATGATCGCACCACCCAACCCGGTGCCCACCGTTAGCAGCAACATGTCGGTGGCATCGCGGCCGACACCGAACTGGAACTCTGCCCAGCCAGCGGCATTTGCGTCGTTCTCGATGGTGATACGCACCTCTTGAATCCCGATGAGCGCCTGGACCTGGGCGGCCAGCGGGTAGTCGCGCCATGCGATGTTGGGGGCGAAGTTCACCGCGTTGCGGTCGGGGCTGATGAACCCGGCCGCCGCGATGCCCATGGCCGTCACCGGATACTGCTGGCTCAGCTCGGCATAGATATCTGCGATCGCGTGGTCGATGGACGCCGCGTCGTCCGCAGCGGTCTCCCGGCGGGTGGAAGCCAGCAAAGTCCCCTCGTCGTCCACCACACCACCGGCGATCTTGGTCCCACCGATGTCAACTCCGATGGCATGCATGTGTCTATTTCCTCGCTTGGGAGTGTCGGGTGCTCGCAGTGCTGCGTAAGCTTGATTCAAGAGCTGCACGGAGTATCGGCGCACCGCCCCTCCGGCGCACGGCACGGAGCCTATCCGCTCGGTGCGGTGTCCGATACCCGCAGCCGTGGTTACAGTTCTCTCACCGTCGATTCCGCCGGGGTTTCGGCACTGCCAACGGAGCCAGCATGGATGAGTTCAGCGTTGCCCCGATCGTCTTGGTCGAACCTCAGGACAACCTCAACGGGCTGCTCGCCCAGCGCGTGGCCGCCGACCCGACGGCCACGATGGTGGAGCGCCGGATCACCACGGACGGCCCCTGGACAGCGGTGACCGCACGGGAGTTCGACGCGCAAGTCGTGGCGGTCGCCAAGGGGCTCGTCGTCAACGGCATCGAACCGGGTGACCGCGTCGGCATCATGTCCCGCACGCGCTACGAATGGACCGTCCTGGACTGGGCCGCCTGGGCGGCCGGGGCCATTCCAGTGCCTCTCTACGAAACCTCCAGCGCCGAGCAAGTCGAATGGATCCTGCAGGACTCCGGGGTCAAGCTGCTGATCGTCGAAACCGCCGACCACCTCGCAACAGTCGAAGAGGTTCATGCACGCACCACCGAACTCGGTGAGGTCTTCGTGATCGAGAACGGCGCGATCGACGCGCTGGTGCAGGCAGGCTCCGGTGTGGACGACGCGGAGATCACCCGTCGGCGCACGCTGGCCGGACTCGGCGACGTCGCCACGATCATCTACACCTCGGGGACGACCGGCCGTCCCAAGGGTGCCGAACTGACCCACGGCAACTTCTACGTCCTCGCGGCCAACACCGTGAAGGAGATCCCGGAGGTCTTCGCGGCCGCAGGCGGACGCACACTGCTCTTCATGCCGCTGGCCCACGTCTTCGCGCGGTTCATCGGCGTCCTGGTCGTCGCGGGTGGCACCGTCCTCGGCCACTGCTCGGATACGAAGAATCTGCTGCCGGACCTCGCCGCCTTCCGACCGACCTATGTGCTTTCTGTTCCGCGCGTCTTCGAAAAGGTCTACAACTCGGCGGAACAGTCCGCCACGCTCTCGGGTAAGCGCCGGATCTTCCACTGGGCCTCGGCGACGGCCATCACCTACTCCCGCGCCCTGGACACTCCCCGCGGCCCCGGTCCGTGGCTGCGGTTCCAGCGAGCGTTGGCCGACAAGTTGGTCTACGGCAAGCTTCGTGCGCTGCTCGGCGGGCAGGCCGAGTTCGCGGTCTCCGGCGGCGCCCCCTTGGGCGAGCGGCTCGGGAACTTCTACCGCGGCATCGGCATCCGGATCCTGGAGGGCTACGGACTGACCGAGACGACCGCTCCCACCTGCGTCAACCGGCCCAGCAATACCCGGATCGGCACAGTTGGCACTCAGTTGCCGGGATGTGCGGTCAAGATCGCTGCGGACGGCGAGATCCTGCTCTCCGGCGTGCACATCTTCCGCGGGTACCACAACGCCCCCGAGGCGACCGCAGAAGCTTTCGACGGAAAGTGGTTCCGCACCGGTGACCTGGGCGCACTCGACGACGACGGCTTCCTGCGGATCACCGGGCGCAAGAAGGAACTCATCGTGACCGCCGGGGGCAAGAATGTGGCGCCGGCCGTGCTGGAGGACCGGATCCGCGCACACGCCCTGGTGAGCCAGTGTGTCGCGGTCGGTGACCACAAGCCCTTCATCGGTGCACTCATCACTCTCGACCCCGAGGGCCTGCCCGGATGGCTGCAGATCCACGGCAAACCGGAGATGGATGTCGCGACGGCAGCGACCGACCCGGATGTCCTGGCGGCCCTCGATGTCGCAGTTCAGCGCGCCAACCGCGCGGTGTCCCGCGCGGAATCCATTCGCAAGTTCACCGTGCTGACGACCGACTTCACGGTCGACAACGGCTACCTGACGCCGTCGTTGAAGGTGAAGCGCGCATTGGTCCTCAAGGACTTCGAAGCCGAGATCGAGGGGATCTACAGCGGAGTGCCTACCGCGCGTTGACCGGCCTGTCGGTGGCCAGCAGTAATCTGCCGGTCATGGTCAGCCGGATGTCGACGCGTGGTTCGAGCTTCTCCGGCTGGCCGTCCTCGACCACTGCCCCCGTCGGCCAGGCTATTCAGCTCGGCCTGGACGAGATCGGCACTCCGTTGTCCGAGGTCACCTTCGTGGTGGTAGACCTGGAGACGACCGGCGGCTCGCCGGCCACCTCATCGATCACCGAAATCGGAGCCGTCAAGGTTCGTGGCGGCCAGATCCTCGGCGAGTTCCAGACGCTGGTGAATCCAGGTGTCCCCGTACCGGCCTTCATCGCGCGGTTGACCGGCATCAGCTCCGCCATGGTCGCGACCGCACCCGGTATCGAGTTGGTGCTGCCGAGCTTCATCGAGTTCGCCCACGGAGCCGTGCTGGTAGCCCACAATGCGCCCTTCGACATCGGATTCCTGCGAGCCGCCTACCGCGACGCCGGTTACGAGTGGCCGCGCTATCCCGTCGTGGACACCGTCGCCCTCGCCCGTCGAGTTGTCCCTCGGGATGAGGCTCCGAACCACAAGCTCTCGACGCTGGCAGCACTCTTCCACGCCACCGTCGTACCCGAACACCGGGCCCTCGCCGATGCCCGGGCCACCGTCGATGTGCTGCATGCACTGCTCGGTCGCCTCGGCCCACTCGGCATCACCCATCTGGAGGACCTGGCCTCAGCCGCCGATCCCGTACCACCGGAGGTCCGGCGCAAGCGTCACCTGGCCGATGGGCTTCCCGATGCGCCGGGCGTCTACCTCTTCCGGGGACCCGGGGATGAAGTCCTTTACGTCGGCGTCTCCACGTCGATCCGGCGGCGGGTGCGCAGCTACTTCACCCGTTCGGAGAAGCGTGGCCGGATCACCGAAATGGTCCGGATCGCCCACGCCGTGACGCCGGTGGTGTGTGCGACACCGCTGGAAGCGCAGGTCCGTGAGCTGCGCCTCATTGCCGAACATGCTCCCCGATACAACCGCAGATCGACCCATCCCGAGCGAATGATGTGGGTCCGATTGACGGCCGAGCCCTTTCCCCGGCTGTCGATCGTGCGCGACGTGATTGCGGGGGCGGCACATATCGGCCCCTTCGACTCCCGGCGACAGGCACAGTCAGCGATCGACGCGGCCCACGAAGCCATCAGCCTCCGACAATGCACCCGGCGTCTGCCCGCGGTACCCGCAGCCGATGCCAGCGCTTGCCTCCTGGCCGAACTTGGTCGCTGTGCCGCACCGTGTATCCGTCCAACGCCGGACTACGCGGCAACGGTCGAATGTGCCCGGGTCGCCATGGAGGAAGACCCGACGGTGGTCGTGGAGTCGTTGAGCAAGCAGATCGCGGCATTGGCCGACGCCGAACGGTTCGAACAGGCCGCTCACGTCACCGCGCGCCTGCAAGCATTCGTCGGTGCCGCCGGCCGGGCTCAACGGCTACGTCCGCTGGCGGCCTGCTCTCGGCTGGTCGCAGGCCGGCCGACCGACGAAGACGGCTGGGAGATCGCGGTAATCCAATACGGCCGGCTTGCGGCCACGGGGGTGGCCCCGGCGCAAAGCGATCCGTTCCCTCTGATCGATGCCCTGGTCGCCACCGCCGAAGACGTCTGCGCACCGAATGCCCCCGCACCGGCAGCACATCCCCATGAGGCCGAGATCCTGCTCAACTGGCTGGAGTCGCCAGGGGTCCGGCTCATCTCAATCACCGATCCCTGGGCGCTGCCGGTGAGATCCGCTCGAACACTCCATGCTCCTGGTGCCCTTGCGCATCGGGTCGCGATTCTCGGCGCGACCCGGTCCCCCACCGTAGACGTTGACATCACCGGCGTGGGCAGCGAGCAGCACCGAAGGCAGCCAAGACACGGATAGATTGGTCTCGCACCGGATACCGCCCCTCAACGCCGCTTCGGAGGACCCATGCTGACCGCCATCGTGCTGATCGACACCGACACCGCGCGTATCCCTGAGGTCGCTGCGGAAATCGCAGCGCTGCGAGGGGTCAGCGAGGTCTACTCCGTAACGGGGAAAGCTGACCTCGTCGCCATGGTCCGCGTCCACCAACACGAGAACCTGGCCGATGTGATCGCCGACAAGCTCAGCAAGGTCCCCGGTGTCACCCGAACTGAGACCCTCATCGCGTTCCGAGCCTATTCGGACGTCGATCTCGACCAGGCATTCGCGCTCGGCCTCGACGACTAGCCGCATACACACAGGCGGCTGCTCTACCCGGCCTGCGTGCACCTCATTGCTGGCCTGCGCTCCGCTGGCGGCTGCTCGCCTCAGCCCACCGGTCGAGGACAGCGGTGGCCGACCCCTCATCAATGCTGGCAGCCGCATGGGTCATGCCAGCCCGTAGTCGGTCCACCAGTGAGCCCTCGCCAGTGCCCGGCAACGAGCCGTCGGCGACCAATCCGGCCGCAGCATTCACCAGCACCGTCTCCCGGACCGCCCCGGGTTCGCCGGCGAAGGTCTGCCGTGCGACCTGCGCATTCGCCGCGGCTGACGACCCGCGTAAGTCAGCCACGGTGATCGGCACCAACCCGAGGTCAGCCACAAGGTCCAGGCGGTGCTCGATCACCTGAGAGTCCCGCACCTCCCAGACAGTCGCGGGGGCGGTCGCGGCCAACTCGTCCAACCCGTCGTCGCCCCGGAAGACCAGCCCGCTCGTACCGCGCCTGGCCAAGACGCCGGCGATCAACGGAGCCATCCGACGGTCGGCGACGCCGACGGCCGTTGCCCGGGGCTGAGCCGGGTTCGTCAACGGACCGAGGAAGTTGAAAACGGTTGGAATACCCAACTCCTTGCGAGCAACCGCCGCATGCCGCATCGACGGGTGGAACAGCTGGGCGTAGCAGAAGGTGATGCCCACCTCGATGGCGAGCTCACCGATCCGCGCTGGGGCCTGATCCAATCGGATGCCGAGTTCCTCCAGCACATCCGCGGAACCGGACGACGACGTCGCGGCCCGGTTACCGTGTTTGACCACCCGGACGCCAGTCCCGGCGATGACGACGGCCGCCATCGTCGACACATTCACCGTATGCGCCCGGTCACCACCCGTCCCCACGATGTCGACTGCCGGCCCAGGGATCTCCAGGCGGACGGCGTGATCCAGCATCGCGGTCGCTAATCCCGCCAGTTCCTCAACCGTCTCCCCCTTCGCACGCAACGCGATCAGGAAACTGGCCAACCGGACCGGGGAGACCTCCCCCGACATCGCCTCGCCCATCGCCCACGCGCTCTGCTCCGCCGTCAGGTCGCCACCGGCAACCAACTCGGCAAACAGCGACGGCCACGTGGTGACTGGATCGCAGGGCACGTTCGAGGGAGGGGCGTTCGTCACGTGTCCTACCTTCGGTCGGTGGGCTCCTGCGGCCCGCGCGAGCGAGCGCTTCGCAGGGCGGCGCTATTCCGCATTCTGCGGGGCGGTCAACAGGGCGGCAATCGCCCGCTGCAAGGTGATCGCATCGAACGGACGAGGCACGGCGTCATCGGCCAGCGACCACGACGCCAGCCAGCCGTCCTGCGGCCGACCAGTCAGGACCAGAATCGGTGGGCACCGGTAGATCTCGTTCTTGAGCTGCCGACACAACCCCATCCCGCCGGCCTTGTCAGCCTCACCGTCGAGGATGAGCAGATCCCAGGTCTCCTTGTCGGCAGCCGTCACAACCGCTGTCGGCGTCGCCACCTCGAACCACGTGATGTCGGGCGCCTTGGCGGTCAACCGCCGGCCAACCGCGAGCCGAACCTGCTCGCGGACGGTCACGTCGTCGCTGTAGAGCAAGATGCGGGGTGCACCCACGGCACCCACGTCGGTCGACGAAGCCTCCCGCACCGCCACGGTCGAGCCCTCGCTCGGATGTATTGCCATCTCGTTGCCGTCACCTTCGTCGTCTGGTTGTCTCCTGGGGCATTTTGACACGACCGGGCAGTGGGATTCACCTCGGCACGTAGTCGCGCCTGCGACACCCCGCGCAAGCACTCCGACCGGACCGCCTCGTCCCTCACCACGGTGGGTCCACGTAGCGGTCAATGATGCCCAGAAAGCAGGACGCGCCAGTCATCATTTCATGGCAGTTTTCCGAGATGCGTCACCACGGCGGGTCCGAATCCGCATGATCTCGGGACTATGGGCCATCACACGGCGCTTCTGTACGGGTCGGGAGTCCCGAACCCTCGGGACATCAGCCATAATGTCTGCTGTGTCGACTGCAACGGCTGCGGCCCCCGCCCACCACCATGTGAGCGTCAACCGACCGAACCCGGTTTCGGTCGGGACGATCGTGTGGCTCGCGAGCGAACTCATGTTCTTCGCGGGACTTTTCGCCATGTACTTCAGCACTAGGGCGGTACTCCCACCCGATGTCTGGGCCGAACAGGCCGACCACCTCAACAAGCCGTTCGCGTTCGCGAACACCATCGTGCTGGTGCTGTCCTCCGTTACCTGCCAGTTCGGCGTCCGCGCCGCGGAACGTTTTCAGGCGAAGCGGACGGGCTCACTGCTGAATGTGGCGCGTTGGGGAATGAACGAGTGGATCACCCTGACGTTCATCATGGGCGCCGTCTTCATCGGCGGCCAGGTCTATGAGTACGCCGGGCTGGTCTCCGAGGGTGTCACGATTTCCTCCAGCGCCTACGGCTCGGTCTTCTACATCACCACCGGCTTCCACGGCCTGCATGTGGTGGGTGGCCTCATCGCCTTCCTCCTGCTGTTGGGCCGCTCGTTCGCCGCCAAGAACTTCGGCCACCATGAGGCGACCACGGGCATCGTCACGTCGTACTACTGGCACTTCGTCGACGCCGTCTGGGTCGCCCTGTTCGCCGTCATCTACCTCCTGCACTAGGACCATGTCCGGGGGCGAGGGCGCCCGACAGACACCACCCCACTATCCCCACCCGCGAGATGAGGATCACGACGTGAAGGCACTAGCCGCCCGCCGGCACCACCGCCTCGCGCCGGTCGTGCTGCTGTTGCTGGCACTCCTGGCCATGGGCGGCCTCTACGCCGCCCTTGCCCCGGAACCGGCCACCGCCACGACCGCGAGCACCACTGAGATCGAGACCGGCCACAAGCTGTTCCAGGCCAACTGCGCCTCGTGCCACGGGCCGTCGGCCGAAGGCCGGACCAACCCCGATGGCAGCGTCGTCGGCCCCTCGCTGGTCGGCGTCGGCGCCGCCGCAGTGGACTTCCAGCTCTCGACGGGGCGCATGCCCATGACCGCCACGAGCGCCCAGGCGCCCGCCAAGCCGCGGCAGATCAGCGAGGCCGACACCGCGGCTATCGCCGCCTACGTCGCCTCCCTTGGTAAGGGACCGACGATTCCCACGGACGCCCAGGTGGATCCCGCCGGTGGTGACATCGCCAATGGCGCGCTGCTCTTCCGAACCAACTGCGCCATGTGCCACAACGCAGTCGGCGCCGGTGGGGCTCTCTCCGAGGGCAAGTACGCACCAGGTCTGGAGAAGACCTCGCCGCGAAACATCTACCAGGCGATGCTCACCGGGCCGCAGTCGATGCCGGTATTCAATGACGCCAACATCGACCCCGATGAGAAGCGCGACATCATCGCGTACCTCGATGAGCAGCGTGACGGTTCCGCGGGCGGGCTCACGCTCGGCTCCCTCGGACCGGTCAGTGAGGGCCTGTGGGCCTGGGTTGTAGGCATCGGCCTCCTGCTGGGCGCCGCTGTGTGGATAGGAGCGAAGTCCTCATGAGCGACCACGAACACTCGACCGATGTAGTGACCGGACACGGCCGCGCACTGCCCGACCAGTTCCCGAACCCGGGCATGCCGGAGCACCACGACCGGCTGGGCGACAAGGACCCCAAGGCCGCGAAGCGATCCGAGCGGCAGATCGTCATCCTCTTCGTGCTGTCCATCGTGGGCACCATCGCCGCGTTGGTCGTTTACTTCGCCTTCCCCCCTGGCGACACGACAGCCAGCGTTCGGCTGTCGACCTTCTCCCTCGGCGCCGCTATCGGTCTCGCCCTGCTCGGGATCGGCCTCGGCGCGGTCCACTGGGCGAAAACGCTCATGTCAGACCACGAGCGCAGTGAGGAACGGCACGTCCAGCGCAGCGACGAGCCCACGCGCGAAGCGGCCGTCAACGTGCTCAAGGAAGGCGCCCAGGACTCCGGCATCGCCCGACGAGGGGTACTCAAGGGCGCCGTCGTTTCGGCTCTCGCGCTCTTCCCGTTGACGATCGCCGTTCCGCTGATCAGCAGCGTCGGTGGTGACTGGAACGTATCCAAGTTCCGGCATACCCGCTGGGAGAAGGGCATGCGGCTGGCCATCGACCCCTCGGGGCGCCCCATCAAGGCAAGAGACGTAACCGTCGGCTCCGTCTTCCACGTCATCCCCGACGTCCCGGCCGCTGAGCGGGAGTCCCATGAGTGGCTGTCGGAGAAAGCTAAGGCCGTCGTCCTGCTCGTTCGACTCGATCCCGAGGTCCTCAAGGAAGCTGAAGACCGCAAGAGCTGGTCCCACGACGGAATCGTCGCCTACTCCAAGATCTGCACCCACGTCGGCTGCCCGGTGGCGCTCTATGAACAGCGCACCCACCACCTGCTTTGCCCCTGCCACCAGTCGACGTTCGACGTGGCCGACGGTGCGAAGGTGGTCTTCGGCCCGGCCAAGCGCGCCTTGCCGCAACTGCCCATCACGATCGACGATGAGGGCTACCTGGTCGCCCAGAGCGACTTCCAGGAGCCCATCGGCCCGAGCTACTGGGAGCGTCTGAAGTGAGTACCTCCACCGCAGACCGCGCGGCGTCCGCCGCGGACTACCTCGACCAGCGCACGGGCGTGGGCAAGGCCGTCAAGGGATTCGCCCGCAAGATCTTCCCCGACCACTGGTCCTTCCTGCTCGGCGAGATCGCGCTCTACTCGTTCATCGTCCTGCTCATCACGGGCGTCTTTCTTTCGATGTTCTTCGTCCCCAGCATGGGGCTGACCGTCTACCACGGTCAGCCGGCAAGCATGGACGGCGTCGTGATGTCCGATGCATTCGCCTCGACATTGCACATGTCCTTCGAGGTTCGCGGCGGGCTGCTCATGCGGCAGATCCACCACTGGTCCGCGCTGATCTTCATGGCCTCGATCGTGACGCACATGATGCGGGTCTTCTTCACCGGTGCGTTCCGCAAGCCGCGTGAGCTGAACTGGCTGGTTGGGTCCCTGCTGCTTGTTCTCGGCCTCGCCGCCGGGTTCTCCGGCTACTCCCTGCCGGACGACGTCCTGTCCGGCAACGGTCTGCGGATCACCGACGGCGTCGTGAAGTCGATCCCGATCATCGGCTCGTACATGTCGTACTTCATCTTTGGTGGGGAGTTTCCAGGCGAGCACATCATTCCGCGGCTCTACACAGTGCACGTACTCCTCGTACCCGGATTGATCCTCGCGTTGGTCAGCCTGCACCTGTTCTTCGTGGTCCTGCACAAGCACACTCAGTACCCCGGAGGTGGCCGTACCCAGAAGAACGTCGTCGGTTTCCCACTCTTCCCGATCTACGTGGCCAAAGCCGGCGGGTTCTTCTTCGTTGTCTTCGGCGTGCTCGCCCTCATGGGTGCCACGATGGCAGTCAACAATGTGTGGAACTACGGACCGTACGATCCCTCGCCAGTCAGCGCCGGCGCCCAGCCCGACTGGTACATGCTCTTCCTGGAGGGATCACTGCGGCTGATGCCTGGTCAGACGGAGTTCGTGATCGGCGGCTTCACACTATCGCTGAATGTCCTCATTCCGGCCATGATCGTCCCTGGCATCCTTTTCACGGCACTCTTCGCGTACCCCTTCATCGAGGCCGCTGTGACGAAGGACAAGGGCGAACACCATATCCTCGACCGCCCGCGGAACGTTCCTGTGCGGACCGCCACCGGTGTCTCGATCCTGACCGGCTTCATGATCCTGGTCCTGGCCGGTTCGAACGACCTCATCGCCACGCATTTCAACACCTCGCTCAACCTGATCACCTGGGTGTTCCGAGTCTTGATCTTCGTGGGACCCGTGGTTGCGTTCTGGGCCACGAAGCGCATCTGCCTCGGCTTGCAGCGCAAGGACCGCGAACTGGTCCTGCACGGCCATGAGACCGGCAAGATCCACCGATTTGCGGACGGCGAGTACATCGAGGTTCACCGACCCCTTGACGAGCAGGAGCGCTGGCTGCGGGTCAGCTTTGACGCCCACGCACCACTGGAGATCGAGCCGGCCGTTGACGCGCGTGGCGTGCGGCGGAAGGGCTACCGTAAGGATCGTGCCCTGCAGCGTCTCTCGCGCTTCTTCTACGAGGACCGTGTCAACCCGGTGACCCCCGACGAGCTGGCTGCCGCACATTCGCACGGCGAACACGATGCGATCGCCCCGGACGACGAGACCGCAACGATCACCAGCTCTGCCGGCGTGCCGGAGGGCCACGGTCGTTGACCTTTCCGAAGCCCGGCGTGAGTCATTCACGTCGGGCTTCGGCATATTCAGCGTGCGGACTTTTCCGCCCCAAATCGTCGGCGGCGCAGGGCCGTCGACACGACTCAGGAGGAATGCTCGTGCCGCAATACACCCTTCCCGATCTCTCCTACGACTATGCGGCGTTGGCACCGCACATCTCCGGCCGGATCATGGAGCTTCACCACTCCAAGCATCACCAGGCCTATGTCACCGGTGCCAACACGGCTCTGGAGCAGCTCGCGGCAGCACGCGAAGCAGGCGACCTGGCTGCTATCAACCTCTACGAGAAGAACCTTGCCTTCAACCTCGGCGGTCATGTGAACCACTCGGTGTTCTGGACCAACTTGTCCCCCGAGGGCGGCGGCGAGCCAACCGGTGCAGTTGGCACGGCTATCGACGAGCACTTCGGCTCCTTCGCCGCCTTCAAGGCTCAGTTCGCGGCGGTGGCGGCCGGCGTGCAGGGTTCCGGCTGGGCGATCCTCGCCTGGGATTCGATCGGACAGCGACTCGTCACCGTCCAGCTCTACGACCAGCAGGGCAACCTCGCCCTCGGCCTGGTTCCGATCGTCGTCCTTGATGTCTGGGAGCACGCCTACTACCTGGACTACCAGAACGTGCGGGCCGACTATGTCAACGCGTGGTGGAACATCGTGAACTGGGACGACGCAAATGCACGCCTGACCCGAGCCACCACCCAAACAGCTGGCTTGATCGTTCCCGCCTGAGCCTCAGAACCGAATGGCTGGCTGAGGCGTAACACTGGGTAGGTAGCACTCCACCGCGCGTCGCTGACAGCCTGCAAGCGAAACACAATGGCCCCGCCGCGGCGGGGCCATTTGTTTCAGCCTCTGTTCTCAGCCGCAGCCGATATCGATCAGTGCGCGTGGATGCCGCGGGAGTACTCGAAGACCCAGCCGACGAGTGCCACCGAACCAACGGCAACCCCGATTCCGACGATCCACCAGCCCGCTGCAAGACCGAAGAAGACAATCGCACCAGAGAAGGCGATAGCCAGCGGCCACCAGCTCCACGGGGCGTATACGCCTTGGTCACCAGCTCCGGCCTCGATTTCGGCCAGGGGGTCATCCTCAGGCCGGGCGTCGATGTGCCGGGCGGTCTTGGCCAGGTAAACGCCGATCATGGCGACCAACGCACCGGTCAGGAAGATAGCGGCGGTACCGACCGGCTCACCTTCCGTCCAGACCCCGTAGACCGTTCCGATCAGAAAGAAGAACGGGACACACCACAGGAAGACCCTGTACTCGACCTTCATGACTATGCCTCGCTCTCGTCGCTGGTCCGTTGCACGCGATCCTGGGCAACCGCTCGCTGTCCCCGCCGTTCGGCCTCACCCAACACCTGGTCGACTGCTCCCGGGGTCGCGTAGGCGTGGTCCATCGCCGCGACCTCGGGGTGGTGCAGGTCGAAGGCCGGTGATTCGGAGCGGATGCGGGGCAGCGAGACGAAGTTGTGCCGGGGCGGCGGGCAAGAAGTGGCCCATTCAAGTGACCGGCCGTAACCCCAGGGGTCGTCGACCTTCACCAGCGGCGCGTTGCGCCAGGTGGTGAAGACGTTCCAGATGAACGGCAGGGTCGAGGCGGCCAGGATAAAGGCGCCGATCGTGGAGAACTGGTTCTCCCAGGTGAAGCCGTCCGAAGCCGCGTAGTCGGCGTACCGCCGGGGCATGCCCTCGACACCCAGCCAGTGCTGAATGAGGAACGTGGCGTGGAAGCCGATGAAGGTCATCCAGAAGTGAATCTTGCCGAGCCGCTCGTTGAGCATGCGGCCGGTGAACTTCGGCCACCAGAAGTAATACCCGGCGAACATCGCGAACGTCACGGTGCCGAAAATGACGTAATGGAAGTGCGCGACCACGAAGTACGAGTCGGAAAGGTGGAAGTCCATCGCCGGGCTGGCCAGGAACACGCCGGTCAAGCCGCCGAAGAGGAACGTCACCAAAAATCCGATGGTCCAGAGCATGGGGGTCTCGAAGGTGAGTTTGCCCCGCCACATCGTGCCGATCCAGTTGAAGAACTTCACACCGGTGGGCACCGCGATCAGCATCGTCATGAAGGCGAAGAACCGTAGGAGCACCGCGCCCGTGACGTACATGTGGTGGGCCCAGACCGTCACCGAGAGCGCCGCGATGGCGATGGTGGCATAGACCAGGCCCTTATAACCGAAGATCGGCTTACGGCTGAACACCGGCAGGATCTCCGAAACGATGCCGAAGAACGGCAACGCCAGAATGTACACCTCGGGGTGGCCGAAGAACCAGAACAGGTGCTGCCAGAGGATCGCCCCGCCGTTGGTGGGGTCGAAGATGTGGGCTCCGAGCTTCCGGTCAGCGCCGAGGGCGAAGAGGGCAGCTGCCAGCGGCGGGAAGGC
>JAVBNE010000115.1:2500-3595 GCA_031551755.1 Cellulomonadaceae bacterium
ACCAGCCTATAATCTATACAAATATAACCGGAACACTTTGGAAGGAGTGACCTGAGATGGTGATAGTCCAGTACGGGTGAGATTTTGTATAGAAGACGAGTAGGGCGGGACACGAGAAATCCTGTCTGAATATGGGGAGACCACTCTCCAAGGCTAAGTACTACTGATTGACCGATAGTGAACAAGTACCGTGAGGGAAAGGTGAAAAGCACCCCGATAAGGGGAGTGAAATAGAACCTGAAACCGAATGCCTACAAGCAGTAGGAGGGATTTTATATCCTGACTGCGTACCTTTTGTATAATGGGTCAGCGACTTAATTTATGTAGCAAGCTTAAGCCGATAGGTGTAGGCGCAGGGAAACCGAGTGTTAATAGCGCGTTAAGTTACATGAATTAGACCCGAAACCGAGTGATCTAGCCATGAGCAGGTTGAAGGTTGGGTAACACCAACTGGAGGACCGAACCCACATCTGTTGAAAAAGATGGGGATGACTTGTGGTTAGGGGTGAAAGGCCAATCAAACTCGGAAATAGCTGGTTCTCCGCGAAAACTATTTAGGTAGTGCGGTGAGCGGATACGTTTGGGGGTAGAGCACTGAAAGAGCTAGGGGGGAGCGATCCTTACCAAACTTTATCAAACTCCGAATACCAAACAGTAATACTCACCAGACAGACAGTAGGTGCTAAGGTCTATTGTCGAGAGGGTAAGAGCCCAGACTGCCGATTAAGGTCCCCAAATTATGGCTAAGTGGTAAAGGAAGTGAATTGTCCAAAACAGTCAGGAGGTTGGCTTAGAAGCAGCCATCCTTTAAAGAAAGCGTAATAGCTCACTGATCTATTAGACGATTTGCGCCGAAGATGTAACGGGGCTAAAGCCATATACCGAAATCGCAGATTTATGCATTTATGCATAAGTGGTAGCGGAGCGTTCTTGAGGCCGTTGAAGGTTTATCGTAAGGTATGCTGGAGGTATCAGAAGTGAGAATGCTGACATGAGTAGCGAAAAGAAGAGTGAGAGACTCTTCCGCTGAAAGTCCAAGGTTTCCTGCGTAAAGCTAATCTGCGCAGGGTTAGTCGGCCCCTAAGGCGAGGCAGA
>JAVBNE010000111.1:0-4280 GCA_031551755.1 Cellulomonadaceae bacterium
ACCGGCGTGTCGGGCAGCGGCAAGTCGTCGCTGATCAACGAGATTGTCTACAAGACGCTGGCGCGCGACTTAAATCGCGCGAAGCTGCGTCCTGGGCAGTACGACGCCATCGAGGGCGTGGAGCAACTCGATAAGGTGATCAATATCGACCAGTCGCCGATCGGGCGCACACCGCGCTCCAATCCGGCGACCTATACCGGCCTGTTCGATCTGATCCGCAAGATCTACGCGCAGACGCCCGATGCAAAAGAGCGCGGCTACAAAGAGAACCGCTTCTCCTTCAACGTCAAGGGCGGACGCTGCGAGGCGTGCAGCGGCGACGGCATCATCAAGATCGAGATGCACTTCCTGCCGGATATCTATGTGCCCTGCGAGGTGTGCAAGGGCAAGCGCTACAACCGCGAAACGCTGGAGGTGCGCTATAAGGGCAAGACCATCTTTGACGTGCTGGACATGACCGTCGAGGACGCGCTGACCTTCTTCGAGAACCACCCGAAGATCGTCAAGAAAATCCAAACGCTGTTCGATGTCGGCCTGGGCTACATCAAACTGGGGCAGCCATCTACCACACTATCCGGCGGCGAGGCACAGCGCATCAAGCTCGCCACCGAGCTCTCTCGCACGGCGACGGGGCGCACCCTGTATGTGCTGGACGAGCCGACCACCGGCCTGCACATGGCGGATTGCGACCGGCTGGTGCAGGTGCTCCAGCGACTGGTGTCCACCGGCAACTCGGTGCTGATTATCGAGCACAATCTGGACGTGATCAAGACCGCCGACTGGCTGATCGACCTGGGGCCGGAGGGCGGTGACCGCGGCGGCGAGATTGTGGCGGTGGGCACGCCGGAGGAGTTGGTCAAGAGCGAGGCCAGCTACACCGCACATTTCTTAAAGCCGGTGCTGGAGAAGAAGTAATGGGAGGAAAGCCTGGCCATTGATGGCGCGGCCCCCCAGGCTTGGGCGAAATGGGAGTAGAAACGTATGAGAAGAAGTTTCATTTGCGGCAGCTCTAGCGCAAACAGGAAGCGGTTGCGGATTTTCTTGGTGTGTGCCCTGGCGGTGCTAGCCACAACGGGCTCTTTTTTGCTCGCGCCAGCACATGCGGAAGGAACTGCCTATCTGTATGACGCCACTGGGCACGGCTGGACGTGCCTGCGAAGCAATGAGCAGATGAACATTGACAAGAATGCGGGCGCGTATCCTGACGGAACGGCAGTCCGTGTACTTGAAAAAAAGGAGGATGGGTCATTTTCGCTTCCACGGTATAAGGTGAAAATTGGGCGCTTTAGCGGCTGGGTTTTTGCGGATGAGCTGCTAAATGAGAATGTGTGGCTGCAAAAAAAAGCGAGCGGACAATATGTACCGTTCGAAAATCAATGGCTTATAGACGAGGATGTTGACGAAGGGTATGCTCCGCTCTATACAGGGGAAAATCCTTCAACGACCTCTTATAATCCGGAAAGCTATCGCCAAGTAAACGAATCGCCTTTCATCGCTTTGGGCATATATCAAGTGGATGTTCATGCCCTGTTGAGTGATGATGATGGTCTGATAAACTTTTTTAACACTATTTCTGATACTAAGTACATGCAAAACAGCACCAATACATATTGGGACTATGAATTTCCCATTTGGATCAATACGTTGCAACGAGCAGTTGTGAAAACGAAGGGCACTGATAAAGCCAATTGGACAGAAATAGAGCGCAAAGTTTTGGAACCTTTGGAACCCAATTATACGCGGCCAGAGGAACGAGAGATTCAGCCGAGCGACGGGGATATTGGTTTGGAGGAGGCGCAAGCGAAGGTATTGCATGCGCTTAGAGATGCGGGGTATGTCACCAATCAGAACGCAGCCCAGTTTGAGTACGGTGATCACTATCTCTATTATGATTACAAAGATACAAATAAACACATTTGGCATATACAATATTCAAACGAACGTTGGTGCAGGCAGAACTATCCGGATAGCGATGACCTGCCGAAGTCGAATCCGCCTTTGTATTTTTCTGTGGAGTTGGATGCCCGTACCGGTGAAGTTATCTATATGACGATCTATCCGGAATGACGGCAAAGAAGCTTGGTGAGGCAAAAAAACTGGTGAAATCAAACAAAACCAATAGGAAAACCAACGATGAAACAAGTATGCAACGCAGAACTATTGCGCTAGGGATGCGCTGCTTTTGTTAGCGCTGCCGGTATGGGCAGAGGAGGCGCTGGCTGCACCAACACCGGCGCGTGTGCGCAGCATGCGACGGGGGAACGGTTAGGATTCGAAATTGCTACAGGAGATGATGGCATGGGCATTGCGCTTCTTTTGCTGCTGATCAGCTTGGCAGCCTCCACGGTGGGGGCGATTACCGGCATTGGTGGCGGCGTGATTGTCAAACCCACGGTGGACGCGTTGGGCGTGGCCACGGTGAGCACGGTCAGCTTTCTGTCGGGCATCATGGTGCTGACCATGGCGGCGGCGTCGCTATGGCGCGGGCGTAAACAAGCGGCGCCCATGGATGCGCGGCGCGTGATTGTGCTGGCGGTCGGTGCGGCGTTGGGCGGCGTGGGCGGAAAGTTGTTGTTCGATCTGCTCAAGGCCAGACTGGCCAACCCTGGCGCGTTGGGCGTGATTCAAAACGCCATCCTGCTGCTGCTGACCATCGGGGTATTTTGCTATACATTAGCCAAACAGCGCGTGCATACGCATCATTTGTCCAGCCCGGCGGTGGTGTTGGCCTGCGGGCTGACGCTCGGGCTGATCAGCGCCTTTTTGGGTATTGGTGGTGGGCCGATTAACCTGCTGGCGCTGTCCTTCCTGTTTTCGCTGGATGCCAAGGCGGCAGCTCGGCATTCCATTTTCATCATTTTGTTTTCGCAGATCGCCAACCTGCTGTTGACGCTGCTGACCGGTACGGTGCCTCCTTTTGAACCGTTGCATTTGTGCATGATGATGCTGGGCGGCGTATCCGGTGCGCTGCTGGGGAGCAAGATCGTGCAGCGGCTGAATGTGCGGGGCGTGGACAACGTGTTTCTGGGGTTGCTGCTCGTGATTTGTTTCATTTGTGTGAGCAATATTGTGCGTTTTGCTGCATGAAGAGAAAGTTCCATGTTTTGTTCTTGACAGGAAACCGGCGTTGAATTAAGATAATGACAAATATACACACGAGTGGGAGATGAGAGTGTGGATGTGCTGAAGCGCGCCACCCGCGCCGATGTGGCTCGGCATGCGCGGGTCAGCGAAACCATCGTTTCCTATGTGTTGAACAACAACCGCTATGTGCGGCAGGATAAGCGAAATCGCGTGCTGGAGGCGGTGCAAGAACTGGGTTATCAGCCCAATCCGATCGCCCGTTCGCTCAAGGGCAAAAAGTCCAACCACATTGCGTTTATTGCCGACCAGATTGCTAACGAGCACTTCGGCCAGCTGATCGCCGAGATGGACTTGCAGGCCTACGATAAAGGCTACCTCATCTCTCTGTGCGCCAACCACAACGATGCAGGCTTTGTGGCGCAGATGGTCAATCGGCAGTTTGACGGCGTGGTCATCAGCTCGATCAGCTTCTCCGAGTGCGCCATTGAGCAGCTATTGGCGGCGGGCATCCCCGTGGTGCTGCTGATGAATCGGGAATATCACCTTGCCGATGCCAAGTTGGGCAAGATCTATACTGGCCTGTACCAAGGGGCGCGCGAGTGCGTTCGCCATCTGGAGCGGCAGGGCCGCAGGAATATCCTGTATATCGACCGCTTTAGCCGCCATAATAATTTTTCAGACCTGAACGACCTGCGCTATCAGGGCTTTGTGCATCAGATGCAGGAAAGTGGGCTGACGCTGACCCAGCAAAACATCATCACCGGCTGCACCAATGAAGACGAGGTGTACACGCGCATCATGCAGCGTGTGCGCGAAGGGTTTCCGGTGGATGCGGTATTTGGCCGCAACGACCGGCTGGCGGTGCTGGGCATGTCAGCGCTGCAAAGTATCGGTATCTCCGCGCCCGGCGATGTGTCGGTAATCGGGTTTGACAACTCCAGCCTCAGCCGCTACATTACCCCCAAGCTGACCACCATGCAGATCGACCGAACCGCCATCGCGCAGGCCGCTATCGAGATGTTGCATGCGCTCATCGACGGGGAAACGGTGGAAGACCGTCACTTTGATACCAAGCTGGTGCGGCGCGAAAGCGTGTGACCGGCACACATAATAGTAAACTACGTGCATTTTGGGCACAAATACACTCGAATGTATAAAGTTGGATTCCTGCGCGATGACTCGCGTAGAAATAAAGG
>JAVBNE010000035.1:0-89775 GCA_031551755.1 Cellulomonadaceae bacterium
GGGGCGGGGCGGCGGCGCGCGGGCGCGCGCGCGGCGCCGGGCGGCAGGCCGAGGCGGCAGGCCCGGCTCGAGTGCTGTGCTTTCGGTCGAGTGCTGCGGTTTGAACCGCAGCACTCGACCAGAACTACAGCACTCGGCACCAGGGGGGCGAGGTGGGAGGATGCTCGGGTGCCCGATGACGTTGTGAACACTGCCCCGGACCTGGGTCCTGGAACCCCACCGGCCCACGAACCCTCCTCTGCCATGCGTTCCGAGCACACTGAATCCGCGTCCGACGCACACACCGCGCCGGCAACCCGCCCCGAAGCGACCTTGCCGCACCTGGTGTTCTTCGAGCCTCGAATCCCGGGCAACACCGGCAATGCCATTCGCCTGGCGGCCATCACCGGATCGCGACTGCATCTGATCGAGCCGCTGGGGTTCGACTTCGCCGAACCCAAACTGAAACGCGCAGGGTTGGATTACCACGACCTCGCCGATGTCGAGATCCACCATGACCTGGACGCCGCGTTGGCGACCTTGCCGGGCCGGGTCTTCGCCTTCACTACACGCGCCACCGTGACCTACACCGAAGTCGACTACCGCCCCGGGGACGTCCTGCTCTTCGGCCCCGAACCCACCGGGTTGCCGCCCGAGGTACTCGCTCACCCTCGTCTCACGAGTCAGGTGAAGATCCCCATGTTGCCCGGTCGGCGGTCCCTGAACCTGACCAACGCCGCATCTATCGCGGTCTACGAGGCGTGGCGGCAACTGGGCTTCGACGGCGGGGTGTAGGACGCCGAGTTCTCCACCGCCTCGACGAGTTCGCCGTCAGAAATGGCGCCGGCCTTGGCGCCCCTACAAGCACGGACACCGCAATATTCCACCGCAGACCAGTACATCCGTCATCGCTTGCCCGCATCAGGCGTGGTGAGTGCGTGACTCAGCCGCCACCATCTCGCATCAGTGCTCGCATCTGGGGACTCATTGGCATCGCGGCACTGGCGGTCGTGATCGGATTCTTCGCCGAGATCGCGCTCTTCTTCCAGAGCTTCTGCTTTGCTGCAGACGCATGCATCGCTGCACAGGGCTCCACGTCCGCGACACGGACAGTCGCCTTCAAAGTGTTCCCCCTCGTGCTCTTAGCCGGGTCGATCGTCGGATACGCCGGGGCACTTCGGCACGTGAAACGTGGCGGCGGGCTATGGCCCGCATGGGCGACCTTCGGCGCGAGTATGGTCGTGCTGGTCGCACAGTCAGTCTACGTGGACACCACCGGAGCCTGAACGCGTCAAGATCCGCGACGCAGCCAAGGACCGCCCCTGCTCCACGCGTCCCACCCCAGGCACCTCGCCCTATCCGGGCCGCCCCACCTCACCGGTGAGGTAGTGCTGCAACTGCGGCGCGACCGCCGCCACCACCTGCTCCGTCGGAGCACTTGCCAGCGGCTCGATCCGCAGCACATAGCGGACCAAGGCCAGCCCGCCAAGCTGACTCGCGGCCAACGACCCGCGCCAGCGAGCCATCACCGGATCGGGCTCCAGCCGGTCGAGCATCGGCCGCAGGATTCGCAGATCGATGAACTCACGTAGCAGGGCAGCTCCCGTCGGACCGCGAAAGGCAGAACGCAACAACGCCTGACCGGCCACTCCGGCGGGCGAATCCCAGGCCCTCAGCAGCGTCCGCACCATATGCTCACCGACGTCTTCGGGCAGTACCGGCTCGGCCGTCTCGAGTAGGTCGTGCGGGTCAAGCGGCGCGTCCACGGCCGCGAGGAACAGCTTCTCCTTCGACCCGAAGTAGTGGTTGATCATCGCCGGGTCCACCTGCGCCCGCGCGGCTATGGCGCGCACCGTGGTGGTCTCGAAACCGTTCTCCGCGAACGCCTCCCGCGCCGCCGCCAAGATGACCTCCCGGGTGCCGCCCCGCCCCGGACGCCGCCCCCGCCGCCCCCGCCGCGCACCACCCGCACCACCCGCACCACCCGACCCAGATTCCACCCGTGACGGCTGCCTACGGCGACTGCCATCGCCCGTACCCGCCACCCGGTTCACGCCCGGACTCGGTCCACGAGCACCATGGTTTCCTCCAACGTCGCGGGCACCACCGCCGTCGCCGCACGCACACCACCGGCCACAAGGGCCGCCTCAACCTCGGCGATGGAGGCGCCCGCGACTCGGCTCGTCCGACCGTCGAGCACCACCGGCAGCCCAGCGGCGCCCAGGGCTGAGAAGGCACCGGCCCAGTCGTCGGCGCGCACGACGACGGCTTGGTGGCCGGCGGTGATCTGCTCCACCTGGCCCCTGGCCACTGAGACGCCATGCGACATGATCTCGAGCCTTGTGCACTGTTCGGCCTCCTGCATGTAATGCGTGGTCACCAGCACCGCGACACCGGCTTCGGCCTGTTCGTGGATCGTGTCCCACAGCCGGGCCCGGGCGAGCGGGTCCACACCGGAGGTCGGCTCGTCGAGCACCAGGAGTCTCGGTGCGTGGATCAACGCACAGTAGAAGGCGAGCTGACGCTGCCGGCCCAACCCGATCTCGTGCACCTGCCGGGACCGCACCTGCGCGAGCGCCGCGGGCAGTGGCGGCAGATCAGCGACGGAGAATGCCTCCGCGACGAACTGGACGTTCTGGGCGACGGTCAGCTCCTGGTACAGCCCGAGCCCTTGCGGCACATAGCCGAGCGCATGCCGGTCCACCTTCGCCGGGGTCACGCCCAGCACGCTGATCGACCCGGCGTCGGCGGCCTCCAGGCCGAGGATCATCCGGATCACTGTGGTCTTCCCTGCACCGTTCGCGCCGAGCAAACCGACGATCTCCCCCGGCCCGACCGTCAGCGACATCTCACTGACGGCGGTGAAGGAGCCGAACCTCTTGGTCACCCCGGCCACAATTACCAGCGGGTCCACCGAGTTCGTCATGATGTCTCCCTTCCGGTTGCCGCATTCTGGCCCGACGCCGCATCCTGGCCCTCGGGTGCGGCCTGACCGGCCGAGCCCTCCCGCGCATCCCGGCCGGACGCCTTACCCCCACCCGGGACCGACGAACCAGACGCCGCTTCCCGCGCCAGGGTGAGCGCGATGATCGCGTCCTCCAGGTCGAGGGCGCTGGGCTCACCCGGCGAAGTCTGGGCGCCCGGCGGCGTCCAGGTGTGAAAGGCAGTGCCGCGCCGCCACGTGCGCGCACCCGCCGCCCCAGCGGGTCGGGCGGTCGAGACAGTGACGTTCCCGGGAACGCCCGCGAGAATCTCGTCAGGAGTGCCCGCGGCCAGGGTGTGCCCGGCGTCGAGCGCGATGACGGTCGCGGCCCGTTCCGCCTCGTCGAGGTACGTCGTCGTCAGGCAGACCGCCGTCCCGCCGGTGGCGGACTCGGCGATCAACCGCCACAGCTCCACTCGGCTCACAGGGTCCACCCCGGTACTCGGTTCGTCCAGCAGAAGCACCTGCGGCTGCGGCAGCATGGCGAGGCAGAAGCCGAGCTTCTGCCTCATCCCACCGGAGAGCTGACCGCCGAGGCGGTCCCGGGCCTCGACCAGTCCGGCCCGGGAGAGCAGCTCGGCCTTACGCTCCTGAAGTAACCTGGGGGCCATTCCATACGCGGAGCCGACGAAGTCGAGATTCTCGTCCACCGACAACGTCCGCCACACCCCGCTCGATGACGGCTGGTAGCCGATGTGCTCCGGTGCCGGCATCGTGATCCGTCCACCACTCACCGGCACTCGACCGAGCAGAGCACGCAGCAGGGTCGACTTCCCTGCCCCGTCGCCACCGACCAGCGCCGTCACCTCCCCCACCGGGATTGCGGCACTCACCGCGGCCAACGCGGCTGACTCGTGGCGACCGAAGCGAACCGTGATCTTCTCCGCTCCCCACATCAGCTGTCACTCCCGGCTTCCGGAGCGACCTCGGTCACGCCCGAGCCCACTGCCCGCGCCTTGGCCGGCGAGAGCTCCCGGCCCAACCGCAGCGCGGCCGCACCGAAGATCACCACGGCCATGACCGCCAGAATCGTGATCGGGAGCCAGAGGTAGTCCCAGCTCGCGCCGCGGATCATCACTCCCTGCGACACCTTGGTGAACCACGTGAGCGGCAGGATGTAGCCGATCCAACGCACCCCCGCGGCCATCGCATCGAGCGGGAAGATCATCCCGGACAACAGCACCTGCGGGAGCAGGGTCATGAGGGCGACCTGCACGGCCTGGCCGGTGGTCTGCGACACCGTCGAGATCAATACCCCGAGCCCGAGGACGACGAAGAGGAAGAGCGCCGCCCCGATCACGAACGGAATCACGCTCCCGTTGAACGGCACGTCGAAAATCACCATCCCGAGGATCGTGACGATGGCCATGTCCAGGCAGGCCAGCAGGAAATACGGGGTGATCTTGCCGAGGATCACCACGGCCGGAGAGAACGGCATCACCGCGAGCTGCTCCAGAGTGCCCGCCTCGCGTTCCTTGACCAGGCCGATGCTGGTGATGATCGTGCCGATGAACGTGAGGATCAGGCCGATGAGCGCCGGGACCATTACCCATGCCGTCGTCAGGTCCGGGTTGTACAGGATCTCGTGGGTGACCTCGCCGCCCAGTCCGGCAACGAGAACGTTGGCGGCCTGCGCCGCGAAGAGGTTCGAGCCGTCGATGTAGATCATGGGCTTCGCGGCGTCGGCCTGGGCTTGGGTCTGGTCCGTGGCGAGGCCGGCCTTGCCGGTGACGATCGCCATGTCGGCCCGGTCATCACGCAACTCGGTGCGGGCATCGGCATCGGTGCCGTCGGCGTCCACATGAACGAGGTCGAGTTTGTCCTTCGCCTGGGGGTTGGCCTGCACCATGGCGACGACCTGGTCGGCGTCAGGACCCACCACCGCGACCTTCAGGGTGTCGACGGTGAAGTTCGCCGCGAACCCGAAAACGATCAGCAGGAGCAGCGGCAGCGCGACCAACATGGCAACTGTCCGCTTGTCGCGACGCAGCTCGCGGAACTCCTTGACGACCATGGCCTTCATGGGTGACCCTCCCGATCTCGCGACGCAATTAATTCAACACCTGTTGAACTCTGCCCACCCTACCCCTTCGACACCGGTCCGAGGCACGGCGAGCACAAACTCGCAGCAACGAGCGCGGGACACCCTCCCACAGCACGGGGCACCGGGCACGGGGCATGTCGAGAAGCCGCCCCAGCTCGTGGCACAGTGGCCACGTGCACGAACTCGCCCTCTGCCGCTCCATCGCGGCGATCGCCGACCGGAACCGTGGTGGCCGCCCGGTGACCCGCGTCGGGGTCAGGCTCGGCGCCTTCCGGCAAGCAGTTCCGGAGACTCTGACCTCCTGCTGGTCAATCGTGACCGAGGGGACCGCCCTCAATGGCAGCGAACTGTCCTTCGAGATCGTGCCGCTCGTGATCCACTGCCACTCCTGCGAGGCCGAGTCCGAGCTGTCCCAGGTGTGGCTACGGTGTCCGGCCTGCTCCAGTTCTGACGTCACCGTCGTGCACGGCGAGGAGTTCATGGTGACCCACCTCGACGTGGCCGACGGTTGACTCGCAAGGTTTTGGCACAGCCGCCCCCACCTCCGAGCGCAGTAATTCCGTCGATGACGGCGGGTTTTGTTACAGCTAAGGCGAAGGCGTAACTTAGACGCCATGGTGCCGCAGCGGGTGGCATATCCCGTCGTGCGTAACTAGCTATGCGCTCGCGCGGTCTCGGACAGGAGTCACAATGGGTCGCTTCCACCGCCACGATGAGGCCTCCGGGCACTCACACGACCACCCCCATGCGCACGGCCACGACCACAGCCACGACGACCACGAGCACCTGCACGAGCACAGCCACCCACACGAGCACAGCCACGAGGACGTCGGTGACCACACGGGCTACGCCACCGGTGCGGACCGCATCCAGGTGCTGGAGCGGATTTTCGACGAGAACGACCACTGCGCCGAGCACAACCGCGCGGACTTCGACGCGGCCGGCGTCGTCGCCATCAACGTCATGTCCTCCCCCGGCGCTGGGAAGACCGCGCTCTTGCGCCGCACCCTCGCGGCCGTCGACGGCGACCGGGTGGGGATCGTGGAGGGGGACGTCGAGACATCCCTCGATGCCGACCAGCTCGAAGGCTTCGGCGCCCGGGTCTCCTTGCTCAACACGGCAGACGGCTTCGGGGGCGAATGCCACCTGGATGCACCGATGGTCCGCCACGCACTCTCCCGGCTCCCCCTCGACGGCCTGGACCTGGTGCTGATCGAGAACGTCGGCAACCTGGTCTGCCCCGCGGAGTTCGCCGTCGGCGAGCATCTGCGTGCCATGGTCTACGCCATCACCGAGGGCGAGGAGAAGCCGCTCAAGTACCCGGTCATGTTCAAGTCGGCCGATGTCGTCGTGGTGAACAAGACCGACCTCCTGCCGCACCTGGACTTCGACCTGGCGAAGTTCTACGAGTACCTGAGCCGGGTGAACCCCGGCGTCACCACGATCGAGGTCTCCGCGCGCACCGGCGAGGGTATGGACGACTGGATCGCCTGGCTGCGCGAGCACTCCCGTGTCCCTGTCCGCGCCTGAGTCACCCAGCCGTGCCTGCGGGGGAGCTTGGTGAAACGGGCCACCTTCCACGTACGCGGCCTCGTCCAAGGCGTTGGTTTCCGGCCCTATGTCTACCGGCTGGCCGCTGACCTGCACCTGGCCGGGTCGGTGCGCAACACGAGCACCCAGGTGATGATCGATGTCCAGGGCACCGCCGGGGCCGTCGACGAGTTCGCGCGACGGCTCTCCGCCGAGGCCCCGGTGCTGGCCGTCGTGCGAGAGGTCGAACGAATCGACGACGACGTCGACCCGGCGCTGACCGAGTTCACCATCGTGGCCAGCGAGTCGGTGGGCGGGCGCACGATCGTGCCACCGGACACCGCGACCTGCGAGGACTGCCTGCGCGACCTGCAAGACCCGGCGAACCGCCGCCACCGCCACCCCTTCATCACCTGCACGAACTGCGGCCCGCGGTACACGATCATCCGCTCGCTGCCGTACGACCGGCCCGGCACCACGCTGGCCGACCTGCCCATGTGCCCGGAGTGCTCCGTCGAATACCACGATCCGAGTGACCGCCGGTTCCATGCTCAGCCGATCTCGTGCAATAAGTGCGGTCCGCGGCTGTGGTGGACGGCGACGCACGGCGCCAATGCCAGCCGGGGTACGGCAGGCGCAGGTGCGGCAGATGCGAACGCGGCGGAGGCGGCCGGAACCGTAACGACCAGCGATACCGAGTGCCTCAACCTCGCGGTACAGGCGCTGAACGACGGTCAGGTGCTGGCGATCAAAGGGATCGGCGGCTACCACCTGGCCTGTTCCGCGCTGGACGACGACGCGGTCCGAACGCTCCGGACCCGCAAGGCCCGCGAGGCGAAACCGTTGGCCGTCATGGTCCCCGACCTGGCCACCGCTCGGGAGATCGCCCAGGTGGACGAGGTCGAGGCGACCGAACTCACGGGCCCGGCGCGGCCGATCGTGCTCCTACGCCGCCGGGCGGACGCCACCGTGCCCATCGCGGCTGCGGTGGCCCCCGGCAACGCCGAACTGGGCATCATGGTCGCCTACGCCCCCGTCCACCACCTGCTCTTCACCGGCGGTGCGCCACGAGCGCTCGTCATGACCTCGGGCAACCTCTCCGGTGAACCGATCTGCTACGGCGACGCCGAGGCGACCGCCCGGCTGGGGACGATCGCCGACGCGATCCTGGGGCACGACCGCCCGATCGCCGTCCCCTGCGACGACTCGGTGGTCCGCGTCATCGGCGGCGACGTGCACCCGTTGCGCCGGTCACGCGGCTACGCCCCACTCCCGATCGCGCTGTCCGCCGCGCCACCGGCACGGGCCACGGCGCCCGGAGCCCCTGCTCCGTCGACGCCCGCCACGCCCGAGCCGACCGCACCAGCGGCAGCCCCGACTCCAGAGGTACCCACCACAGCACCCATCGACCCCACCCCGGCCGTCTTCGCGGTCGGTGGGGAGCTCAAGTCGACCGTCTGCCTGCTGACCGGCACTGACGCCTATCTCTCACAGCACATCGGCGACGTCGAGTCACTGGCCGGCCAGGAAGCCCTCGACGGAACGCGCCGCCATCTGAGTGCCCTCTACAACGTGCAGCCGACCGCGTGGGCCGCCGACCTTCACCCGGACTACCACTCCCGACGGTGGGCCGAACGCCACCGCGGTGATCTGCCGCTCCTCACGGTCCAGCACCATCACGCCCATGCCGTCTCGCTCCTCGCGGAACATCGGCGACTTGGCCAGGACGTGCTCGTCTGCGCCTTCGACGGCACCGGCTACGGCACCGACGGGGCGATCTGGGGCGGGGAGGCGCTGCTGCTGGGAGCTGACGTCGGCACCTTCGAGCGGATCGGCCATCTGCGGCAGGTGCCATTACCCGGCGGGGACGCCGCCGTGGCCGAGCCCTGGCGCATCGCCCTGGCCCAGCTCGCAGCGGCCGGACTCCCGTGGGACGCCGATCTGCCGTGTACGCAAGCAGGCGGAGGGGCCACCCCCCGGCTGCGCCAGCTCCTCACCAGCAAGGTCGCCACCACCCCCAGCACGTCCATGGGGCGCCTCTTCGACGCCGTCGCCTCCCTGCTGGGCATCTGCCAACACCAGGGATACGAGGCCCAGGCCGCCATCGAACTGGAGCAGGCCGCCCGCACATCGGTGAGTACCGCAGGCCGACTCGCCGCGGAAAAGCACCCGGCCCCCACAACTGACCGGGCCGCCCACCGGCTGCGCGAACCGCGCGTCGACATCGGCTCGGCCCCGTCGGCTTCCGCCGACGGCCAACCGCCGCTCATCGTCGACCCAGGCCCCATGTTCGCCCAGCTCATCGACGCCCAACGTGCCGGGACGCCTGTCGCAGACCTCGCCTGGTGTTTCCATGACTGGGTCGCGTCGGCGGTGCTGACCTGGGCCGAACAAGCCCGTGTGTGCCACGAAATCACCACGGTCGGTCTCACCGGTGGTGTTTTCGCCAATAGACTGCTCGCAGAACTTTGCGCGAGCATTCTGACGACCGCCGGGTTCACCGTCCTGACCCACGCCAGAGTTCCGGCAGGTGACGGTGGTCTCGCTTTGGGGCAAGCCGTCATCGCAGCGGCGCGGCTGCAGTGCTACCAGTGAAACCCACGAAGGAGAACAGCCATGTGTTTGGGAATCCCCGGCCGGATCGTCAAGATCTGGGACGACCAGGGCACGTTGATGGCCGATGTCGACTTCGGCGGCGCCATCAAGGACGTGTGCCTGGCGTATCTGCCGGATGCCGTCGTCGGCGATTACACTATCGTCCACGCGGGTTTCGGGCTGACCAAGCTCGATGAGAACTCCGCTCTGGAAACGCTGAAGATGTTCCAGGACCTCGGGATGCTGGAGGACGAGCTCGGCATCCCGTCGAATCCTGGTGTCGCTGCGAGCACCGCCGCCGCTGCGGTATCGACTCCCGAGAGGCAGAACACACCATGAAGTTCCTCGACGAATTCGCCGACCCCGCCCTCGCCCAGCAGCTGATCGAGCAGATCAAGAGCACCGCCACCCGTAACTGGACCCTGATGGAGGTCTGCGGCGGACAAACGCATTCGATCATCCGCAACGGCATAGACACCCTGCTCGAAGACGCCGTCGAGTTCATCCACGGCCCCGGCTGCCCGGTGTGCGTGACGCCACTGGAGATGATCGACCGGGCATTGGAAATCGCCTCCCGGCCAGGAGTGATCTTCTGCTCCTTCGGCGACATGCTGCGGGTCCCCGGTTCTGGCCGAGACCTGTTCGGGGTCAAGGCCGCCGGCGCGGACGTGCGGGTGGTCTACTCCCCGCTCGACGCCGTGCGGATCGCCGGCGAGAACCCGGACCGGGAAGTGGTGTTCTTCGGGGTCGGGTTCGAGACCACGGCGCCTGCCAACGCCATGGCGGTCGTGGCCGCCAAGAAGCGCGGGCTGAGCAACTTCTCCATGCTCGTCTCGCACGTACGGGTGCCACCGGCGATCACCGCCGTGATGGAGTCCCCCGATTGCCGGGTGCAAGGGTTCCTCGCCGCCGGGCACGTCTGCACAGTGATGGGCACCGAGGAGTACGGTCCACTGGTCGAGCGTTTCGGGGTGCCGATCGTGGTCACCGGCTTCGAGCCGCTGGACCTGCTGGAGGGTGTGCGGCAATGCGTCGAACTCCTGGAGGCCGGGACACCGCAGTTGCGCAATGCCTACCCCCGGGCCGTCGTCGCACACGGAAACCCCGCCGCGCAGGCCGTGCTCCAAGACGTCTTCGAGGTCTGCGACCGCAAATGGCGCGGCATCGGAGAGATCCCCGAATCGGGTTGGGAACTTACCGAGGCCTATGCGGACTTCGACGCGACCCGCAGATTCGCGGTCGGTGACCTGACCGTCCAGGAGTCGACCATCTGCCGGGCCGGTGAGGTACTGCAGGGCCACCTCAAGCCGAACGAATGCCCGGCCTTCGGCAAGGAGTGCACCCCCCGCACACCCCTGGGCGCGACCATGGTGTCATCCGAGGGCGCCTGCGCCGCGTACTACGCCTTCCGCCGACTCGAACTCTCCGGACTGTGACACCCGCGCCCAGGCACTCGCAGGGGCCATCCGACTCGAAAGCGATATCCCATGGCTGACATCAAGCCCCCCGAAGAATGGAGCTGCCCGGTGCCCGCCCGCAACGGCGAGCGCATCGTGCTCGGTCACGGGGGTGGCGGCATCCTGTCCGGCGAACTGATCGACCAGGTCATCGTCCCTGCCTTCGGCACCGCCCCGGCGGGAGGCATGCGCGACTCCGTCCTGCTCGACACTCCACCGGAGCTTGCCGCCGGCGGTCGACTGGCCTTCTCCACCGACTCCTATGTGGTCTCGCCCCTGTTCTTTCCGGGTGGCTGCATCGGCGACCTCGCCGTCCATGGCACGATCAACGACCTCGCAATGTCCGGCGCCCGCCCACTCATGCTGAGCTGTGGGTTCATCCTCGAAGAGGGTCTGGAGATCGACTCCCTCACCCGGATCGCGACAGCCATGGGCGCCGCGGCACGTGCCGCCGGGGTTCCCATCGGCACCGGCGACACGAAGGTCGTCGGGCGCGGGCTCGCCGACGGACTCTATGTGAACACGTCCGGCATCGGCGTCGTGCCGGCCGGCGTGGACATCGGTCCCACCCGAGCGCAACCAGGTGACGTGGTGATCGTCTCCGGGCCGATCGGCGAACACGGGGTCGCGATCATGTCCCAACGCGAGGGAATCGAGTTCGGCACAACGCTTGAGACCGACTCGGCGGCTCTGCACACCATGGTCGCCGTGCTCCTAGCCACTGGGATCGATGTCCACGTGCTGCGTGACCCCACGCGGGGTGGTGTCGCAGGGTCACTGACCGAGATCGCCGACGACTCCGGGGTCGGCATCGTCCTGGACGAAGCCGCCGTCCCCGTCCCGGAGGCCGTCGCGGCGGCTTGCGGATTCCTCGGCCTGGATCCCTTGCATGTGGCGAACGAGGGGAAGCTGATCGCGATCGTCGCCCAAGCCGACGCCGAACAGGCCCTCGCGGCGATCCAGGCGGATGCCCACGGCAGGGATGCGGCGATCATCGGCACCGTCACGGATAAGCACCCGGGAATGTTGGTGGGCCGTACGCGCCTCGGTGCGACCAGGGTGATCGACCGTCCACTCGGTGAGCAGCTCCCGCGGATCTGCTGACCGCTCGATGAGCGACCCGGCCGGACTCCACTGGTTGCGCCTCGGGAGCCGACCGGGTACATCGCCCCGGGAGCACGCACCCGCCGCAGGATCGGACCGAGGATCTTGCCCATCGGCCCCGTCATCGGAACAGCCGCGGCCAGCTCCATCCCGATCCAATGGCAAGGAGTCAGCCGCGAAAACCACATGGAGACGCCCGAACTCCCAAATTCCCAGGAAACATCGCTACGCTTCGCGCACCAACATTCTTGGGAGAATCCGATGACGCAACAGCCAGCTACCCCCACAGACCCCACGCCGGCCGCGGACACCTCCACCGCCCCAGTGCCACCTGTTCCCCTACCGGCGCAGGAGCCGAAACCGGAAGTCGGCTGGGTGATCGCCGCCTTCATCCTGTTCTGGCCGACAGCCATCCCCGCGCTCTTCGCCTCACAACGCGCCTCCCGCGCCCTCGGCGCCGGTGACTGGATCACCGCTCGCGCCGAGGGTGCCCGGGCCCGGAAATTCGGCATCATCAGTGTCTGTATCGCGGGCGGTCTGGCGGTGCTGTATTTCGTCTTCCTGTTCCTGTGGATCATCGCGATGATCGCGTTCGCCGCGAACGTGGACCATGAGTATGGCGACCACCCCTGGTTCTCCAGCCATTCCCGGGTGGAGCGGGTAGAGCCCGAAGGGTCCGCACCCGACCGGGACCTCTGGTTCGACGACGATTACTGGTACGGCGACAGCAGCGACAGCGGACCGACCTTCGACGGTCCCCGTTCCCCGGGTGGCGAGAGCGCGGCCCCGTCACCGAGCGACCTCCCCACACCGAGCGACGGTGCGACCTCCACTGCGCCGACGACTCCGAACACCCCCTGAGCACCCCGCACTATCCGCGGACCGCGGCATAGCGTTGCCGGACGGTCGGCTCCGGATCGCCGTCGTAGGAGGTCGATGACGGCCCCGGCCACCGCGGGGGCGTGGGACTACCCTCGAGTATCCACGCCGCCTGCCGGGCGGCCCCGTCGGCCACATACTCCCCGGGCTCCGGTACTGAGACCGGCAACCCAAAGATGCTCGGTGCGATCTGCCGGACTGCCGCCGAGCGGGCACCGCCACCGATCAGAACCAACCGCTGCGCCGGCACCCCCTGGTCGCGAACGGCATCGAGCCCATCGGCCAGACCGCAGAGCATCCCTTCCACGAAGGCCCGCGCCACCCGGTCGGGAGCGAGGTTGCCCAGCCGGATTCCGTGCAGGGAACCGGTGGCCCCGGGGCGATCAGGGGTACGTTCCCCCTCCAGATAGGGCAGCAGGGTGAGACCATCTGCCCCCGCTGGAGCAGCCAACGCCAGCCGGGACAACGTTTCGTGATCCACCCCGAGGAGGGCGCGGGCGGCGTCGAGCACCCGGCTGGCGTTCAGAGTCACCGCCATGGCCAGATGACCACCCATGGCATCTGCGAAACCCGTCACCAGGCCGGATGCATCCGCCGGCCGCTCAACGGTCACTGCGGACACCACCCCGGACGTCCCGATGGAGATCCCGACATCTCCGGCCGCCCACCCAAGCCCCAGCGCGGCCGCTGCATTGTCCCCGGCCCCGGGGCCGAGGATCATCCCGTCAGCCGTCCGCCCGGCCATCTCAGTGGGTCCCAGAACGCGCGGCAGCACCACATCGGAGCGACCCAACGCGATCGCCACCAGATCTGGCCGATACTCCCCCAGGGTTCCCACGGCCGAGTCGAAGTATCCCGTCCCGGAGGCATCCGAACGGTCGGTGACCAGGGCATCCAGATCCGGCTCCAGACCGGCCGAACGCGGCCCATAGCCCGCAATTCGCCAGGTCAACCAGTCGTGCGGCAGGGCGACCGCCGCGACCCTTGCCGCATTCCGCGGCTCAGCGTTGCGCAACCACCGCAGTTTTGTCACCGTCAAGGAGGCAACCGGCACGGAACCGATCGCGCGCGCCCAAGCCGCGGCGCCGCCGAACTCCGCCACCAGCTCACGTGCAGCGCCGGCAGACCGAGTGTCGTTCCATAGCAATGCCGGCCGCACCACCTCGCCGTCGGCATCAAGGGCCACCAGCCCGTGCTGTTGTCCACCGACCGCCAAGGCTGCGACGTCGCGTAATCCACCGGCCTTCGTCACCGCCAGGTTGAAAGCGTCCCACCACACCTGCGGCGACACCTCGCTGCCGTCGGGGTGCCTTGCGGAACCGAACCGCAGCAGGGCTCCCGAGGCCGCATTGCGGATCACCACTTTGCAGGACTGCGTGGACGTGTCCACGCCCGCGACGATCACGGCCGACTCCTTCGCTGGTGACTGGGTAGCCGTCTCACGATCAGCCGATCAGATGAGCAAGTGCGAGCTGATGGAGCCGGACCAATCCGAAATCACGTTGAGCGGCCACGTCGACATCGAGATCGATCACGGTGGGATCGGCGAGAAACTGTTCGAAGGTCTCCCCGTCCCCCAGCGTCGGCCGGCCCAGTTCGCCGATCCCCGCGTATTCGAAAGCCTCCTGCACCTGCGGGTCGGACCGATAGGCCGCCGCCTTCTGCGCCAGCATCCGATAGGTCGCCATATTCGCCCGGGCGGATTCCCAAACCCCCTCGATGCCCTCGGTCCGCGACGGCTTGTAGTCGAAATGCCGTGGCCCGCCGTATCGCGGTCCGCCGTTCGGAAAACCGTTCTCCAGAAGGTCGACGGTGAAAAACGCCGACAGTAGGTCTCCATGACCGAAGACGAGATCCTGGTCGTAGCGCGCACCGTGCTGCCCGTTGAGGTCGATGTGGAAGAGTTTCCCGGCATAGAGCGCCAGCGCGAGACCATGGGTGTAGTTGAGCATGGCCATCTGTTCGTGGCCGGTCTCCGGGTTCAGTCCGACGATCTCCTGATGGTCCAGAGTCGCGATCAACGCCAGTGCGTGGCCGATAGTGGGCAGGAAGATGTCTCCGCGCGGTTCGTTCGGTTTCGGCTCCAAAGCGATTCGCAGATCGTATCCGCGCTCCTTGATATAGGCCGCGACGGTGTCGATCCCCTCCGCATATCGCGCATGCGCGGAGTGCAAATCCTTGGAATTGTCATATTCGACCCCCTCGCGCCCACCCCACATCACAAAGGTCCGCGCGCCCAACTCGGCGGCCACGTCCACGTTGCGCAGGACCTTGCGTAATCCGAAACGGCGCACATCGCGACTGTTGGAGGTGAACGCACCATCCTTGAACACCGGGTGGGTAAAGGTGTTGGTCGTCACCATCTCTATGACCAACCCCGTGTCGGCTGCCGCCTGGCGAACCGCATCGATACACGCACGACGCTCGTCTTCACGAACATCGAAGCCGAAGACATCGTTGTCGTGGAACGTGAAACCCCAGGCCCCCAGCTCCGCCAAGCGATGAATCGAGTCAACCGGGTCCAGCTCAGGGCGGCTGGCGGTACCGAAGGGGTCCGCCCCCGGCCAGCCGACCGTCCAGAGCCCAAAGGAGAACGCAATGTCCTTTTCGTCGGTCAACTTAATCTCCTCAATGTGTAGATGGCCGGGTGTGCGCGTGCCGCGAACCTACGTCCGGATGCCACTGGTCGCAACCAGCTCAACGGAACAACGTCATCTTCTAGTCAGTTTCGTTTCGAGAAGCGGTCCGTCGATTCTTTGCGTACGGTGGAAGACGCACAGAACTTGAGTGAACTTGGCGACGGAAGGCGGTGATCGCATGTCGAACGGTGGCGTTCGTATCGAAGACGGCGGTACCCGCTGGGTCATGTGGGGCGATGTCGATGCGGCCGTTCAGGTACATGCCGAGCCTGCGCTCATCGAGAGCCTTCAAGGACTAACGGAGCCCGTCTGGATCGACCTTGCGGATGTGACGTTCATGGATTCCGGTGGACTTCGTTTGCTCTACCAAGCGGCAGCGAGCGGTGAAGGAGCACCCGTACTGGTGAACACTCCCCAGCGGATCCGGGACCTCCTTGAGGTCAGCGGTGTCCTTTCGCTCTTCACGCTCGCCACCTGACGGGGACTTCGATGACGACTATCGCACTCAACCGTCCACCTGAAGGGTTCACGGAGGTCCGGTCGTGGGCACTCGGTTCCCTCGACGGCCTTGCCGGTCTACGCCGATCGCTTTATCGCACCCTGACCGGATCCACGGAACCGCCGAGCCGGGGGCTGGCCGAGGTACCCGAACGGGTGCTGCTCGTGGCGAGCGAATTGGCCACCAACGCCCTGCGACACGGCCAACCGCCCACGGTGGTGCGGCTGCTGTCCAACGGCCGCGAGGTGGTTGTGGACGTGGCCGATCACGCCCCACAGCAACCACCCGTGGTCGCCTCGCGGCGTGAACCCGGCGCAGGCGGATTCGGGCTCATCCTGGCGCAGCGGATGTCGTTGGACGTGGGCTGGTTTCCGTCCGGGCCGTCCACCAAACACGTATGGGCCAGGTTTCCCGCCCCCGGCGTGCGTTCCGCCCGTCGGTCCGGGCGCGAACCGGCCGCCGCCGCTCACTGACACCGTTCGCACCCGCGGCGCGAACTCAGCGCAGGCGATGTGCGACGAGGAGCGTGGCGTCGTCCGCGGAATCACGGTCTCGAACCGAGCTGACAACGGTGCCAAGGTCCGTACCGGGACCCTGTTCGTAGACACGCATCAGGCGGGCCAGCCCGTCCTTGATCGATTCGGTGCGACGCTCGACCAGTCCATCGGAGAACATCACCAAAGCCGCGCCCGGTTCGATCTTCCCGGTGGCCGGTTGGGGGACTCCGAAGCTCAGACCCAGCGGAGGCCCAGGCATCGTGGTGAGCCAATGACCCGCACCGTTGGGTTCCACCACCAGTAGCGGCGGGTGTCCCAACCGTATGTGGTCCACGACGCCCGTCCGGGGGTCGACGATCGCCACCGCGAGGGTGGCTATCTCGTGAGGCATCGTCCAGGCGGCCACCTCGGTCAACGCCTTGATCGCAGGCAAGGTCTCCTCTTGACTGACCAACGAGGCGCGCAGCACCGTGCGCAACTGACCCATCACGGCCGCCGCTTGGAGTCCGTGGCCGGTGACATCGCCGACCACCAGTGCGAGCTTTCCTGAGGGCAGAACCAAGGCGTCGTACCAGTCGCCCCCGACGAACCCACCGCCCGCAGGCTCATAACGCGCCGCGATCGACCACCCGTCGACTATTGGCAGTTCCGCAGGCAACAGGCTGCGCTGCAGCGATTCGGTGGCTCGGACGTCGCGGCGTCCCCGCAGGTACAGCACCTCGACCAGGTTCCCGCGAAGGGACGCGGCATTCGCCCGATGGTCATCGGACCAGGGGGCGCTGTGCGCGCTCAAGACTTCGCGGCGTCGGCCCATGGCCGCACGCGCCGCCGGGGCGGGTCCCGTGGTCCCCATCACCGACCCCATCTGGCGGGAGTCACCACCCCAGTCGTATGCCCGCAATACCTCTTTGCGCAGCCAGATCACCGCCTGCTGATCGGGAAGGATCGCCCCGAGCACACCCGCGACCTCGGGAGCGGCCTGGGAAACCGTACCCGAACTGACCCTGAGCGAATCGGTGCTCACGACCTCTTCAGCAGGGTGACTGAGCACCCAGGCCGTGATCGCGCGCAGCCCGACTTCGTCCGGGACCTCACCGACCGTGTGGAACTTGCCCTCGGCCACGACAAAAGCCCCGTCGGCGTCGAGTAGCCGCAGAAGGCCCCCACTGCGCGTGAGACTGACACCCAGCGGGCTGTCTTCGTCGTGACTGTCGGCGATCAGGTCGGCCAAGGTCCGGGATGCCCGGCGGATCGCCGCATCATGTTCGCGTTCGACCTGCACGGCCAACCGAGCGGTAAGCGCCGCACCGATGAATTCGGCAGCCGCCCTGACCTCGAAAGGCAAATAACGCGGCCCGGAGTAGTGGTGGCAGGAGAAGAAGCCGAAGAGCCGATCGTCACGGATCAGTTCGATCGACATCGCGGCGCTGACCCCGACTTCGCGCAGGTAGTCGAGGTGATGCGGGGCCAGGCTGCGCAAGACGGAGTCGGTGAGGTCGACAAAAGCGATGGGCAAGCTATGGATCGGAACCGGCTCGGCACCTACGTCCGGCGTCATCAACACCGTGTCGTGAGGGGCGCGCGCCCGCAACGCTCCTGGGAGTGAATCTGGCTGGTAGTGCAATCCCAGCATCGATCGCAATCGCGGACGCCGGGCCTCTGCCACAACCTCCGCAACGCCGAGCTGGTCAAGGCGGTACAGCGAGACCCGATCGAATCCTGTGAGCTCACGAACCCGCTGGGTGCCAACCTGATACAGCTCTTGGAGTGTGCCCGCGTGGTCAAGGTCCCGGAGTGCCTGCCGCACCGCGTGGTAGGTATTGGGGTAGGTCAGCGGCCGGCTGGCACCGGGTTCCAGCTCGACCACCACGATGTCCGTTCCGGCACCTTCGGCAACCGCCTGTGGACGATGCACGATCGCGTCAACATCACGGTCATGTCCAGGCAACCGCAACCGCAATGGGTTGTCAGTGGAGAGGTCGTCGTGCGCGCGCACATAATCGAGCACCCGCGCCGCTGCGGGGCCTCCCAAGGACACCGACAACGGCCGGCCCAGCAGCTCCGGCGCTTTCGCACCGAGCAGGTCCGCACAGGCCGTGGACACCTGCAGGACGAGTTCGTCGCTTGCCCGAAATGCCATATAGACACCGTGGCCTTGGACGCGCATCCGGCTGAAGTGGCCGACGCCGATCGAATCGTTCGCCGGGACGCGGTCGGGGCCGACGGCCGTCACGTGGCTCCTCCAGCTCCGGTGCGCGGGCGCACCTCGTCGACACTTGACCCGGCACAACACCCACGCTGTGACGGTCCCCCCGCACCGCCCGTTGCCGCAGCGGTGCTCACAGGCTATATGTCGGACGACAATGCGTCATGTCCTGTGCGGGAAGAAAGCGCCGATCCGTCGGAAATCGTTGATCGGGCAGATCTGGCTTTATAGAACTCGAGGACTTCCCCGAATCAGCCATGACGATCACCGGCGCCGACACGCTTCGATCATCGAGCGGTCCCGTCAACCGCAAACGGTTCGATCGCCGCCACCTCGTCGGCCGTCAACGCCGGCGCGCGTAGCGCCGCCACATTGTCGGTCAGCTGAGCCACGCTACTGGCGCCGATCAACGCCGAGGTCACCCGGTCGTCGCGTAACACCCAGGAGAGGGCGAGCTGCGCAAGCGATTGGCCACGCCCGGCCGCGATCTCCTGCAACGCCCGGGCCCGCTCGAGATAGACGTCGCCGATATGGCTCGTGGACAGGAACGGCGAATCCGCCGACGCCGCCCGAGAACCCGCCGGCGCGCTGCCCGACAGGTAGCGGTCCGAGAGCAGCCCTTGCGACAGCGGCGAGAACACGATGGCCCCGACCCCGAGATCGCCCAACACATCCAGAAGCGACTCGTCCTGCTGGCCGTCATAGACATCAGTTCCGACTGTTTCGACGTGACGATTGAACATCGAGTAGCTGGGCTGGTGGATCAGCAACGGCGTGCCCAACTCCGCGAGTATCCGGGCTGCCTCACGCGTGCGTGACGGTGAGTAGTTCGAGACACCCACATAGAGGGCCTTGCCCGCCCGGACGATGTCGTGCAGCGCACCCATCGTCTCCGCCAGGGGCACGCTGGGGTCGGGACGGTGGGAGTAGAAGATGTCCACATAGTCCAGACCCATACGCGTCAACGACTGGTCGAGGGAGGTCATCAGGTACTTGCGCGAGCCACCGTCGCCGTACGGCCCCGGCCACATGTCGTAACCGGCCTTCGAGGAGATCACCAACTCGTCGCGGTACGGGCGCAGATCGCGGGCCAGGTGCCGGCCGAAGTTCTCCTCCGCGGCGCCGTACGGCGGGCCGTAGTTGTTGGCCAAGTCGAAATGGGTGACGCCGAGGTCGAAAGCCGCTCGCAAGGTCGCCCGCTGGCCATCGAAGGCGTTGACGTCACCGAAGTTATGCCAAAGGCCCAACGAGATGGCAGGCAGATCCACCCCGCTGCGACCGCAACGGCGGTAGGTCATGGTGTCGTAGCGGTCGTGGGCAGCGAGGTAACGCGGTGTCAGGGGCACGTCAACGATTGTGCCTCCTGCTCGAGGCTCCGCACGGATGACGGCCCGGGGCGTTCGCGCCGCACGGAGCTCGGCAGGTCCGCGCACACGCCGATCACGGGGGGCAAAGCTGGTTGTACGTTTTGCGTGGGCAACCATGTACTCGTCCGGGTCGACCCGTTACTCTGCGAAAGTCGCATGCCTCCCGACCCACGAAAAGGACAAAGATGTTTCCCCGCCTGCACCGGTTGCCGCCGCCGTCATCGGGTCGCCGTCGAGGGCCGGCCAAACGCGCACTTGCCGCCGTCTTGGCACTGACACTCGTCGGCTTCGCCACCACCACCACCGCCGCCACCGCGGAGACCAGATCGCCCGCACCCGCACTGGCCGGCGACGCTCCACACCAGCTCGCCCAGATCCACCTGGGCGTCAAGACCTACTACACGACCCACACCATGGATGACGGCGTCAAGTTGGGCGCCTTCGTCATTCAGCCCACGACACCCGGTCCGCACCCCGTTCTCATCGCACCCAGTTCATGGTCGATGAACGGCCTCGAGTACGTCGGAGCCGCACAACGGCTCGCCTACGAGTCGGGCTACCTTGTGGTCAGCTATACCTCCCGGGGTTTCTGGGATTCCGGTGGCACCGTCGCGCTGGCCGGACCGCGCGATGTGGCCGATGTGCGAGCCATGATCGACTGGGCGACGACCAAATTGCCGGGCGACCCCAGCCGCGTCGGGATGTTCGGCATCTCTTACGGCGCCGGGCTCTCCCTGCTCACCGCCGCCCAAGACCCCCGGGTGAAGGCGGTCGTCGCCATGAGCGGCTGGACCGACATGACGCGATCATTCGCACCGAACCACACCCTCAACAACGGCGGGCTCTCCGTCCTGATCGCCAGCGGCCTGGTTACCGGTCGTATGGACTCGACAGGGAAAGCGATGATCGCCGACTGGGCAGCCGGACGGACGGGGTTGGTCGAGGAAATCGGGCCGTCCAGATCGCCCGTCACCTACGTCGACCAGTTGAATAAACGCGGCACACCCGTCATGCTGGCGAATGCCTGGGGCGACTTCCTCTTCCCACCAGGCCAGATCGTCGATTACTACAATCGCCTGACGGTACCCAAACGCCTCCAGCTCGCACCCGGCACCCATGCCACCACCGAACTCCCCGGCGCCTTCGGCATCCCCGACACCACGTGGTCGGACGCAACCCGATGGTTGAACCACTACGTCCTCGGGGATGCGAACGGCATCGCAACGGAGCAACCGGTCCGACTCGTACCACAGCACACCGGGCCGGGCCTCTCCTCTCCCAAAGCCGACAAATATCAGGGGTTCCCGAGCTTTGCCGCCGTTACCACTCAGACCTCCCGGCGCTATCTCACGGCCTCGGGCACCGCTTTCGTCCCGGGCCGCACCGGCACACTGGCGAGCTCACCGACCTCGAAGTGGGCGTGGTCCATCACCGGCGCCTCGCCGAGCGTGGCCGATGCCCGAATACCCGCGGGAATGGCGTTCGTCGCGCGCAGCGCGGCAGCCGTCTTCCAGACCGAGAAGTTTCCGACCGGCGCAACGATCGGCGGCATCCCGCGCGCCCACCTCACGCTGACGGCGTCGCGCAACACGGGCACAGTGATGGCCATGCTCTACGAGGTACCGTCCAATGGTGGGTTGGCCAAGCCACTCAGCTTCCAGCCGGTCACATGGGCAGCCGCTCCTGGCTCCGCCGTCAAGATCGACATCGCCCTCGAGGCCACCCACGCGAAGATCGCCCCGGGTAGCCGCCTGGCACTGGTCATTGACAGCTATGACGCCAGCTACCGGACGGCATCGAAACTTGGGGACAAGATCACCTTCACCTCACCGGCAGGCGATCCCTCCTACCTGGATCTGCCGTTCGGCGGGTGACCGAAGCCGACTGACGTCCGGGTGGGCCGAGCACTACCCACCCGGACGTCTTCGGTGGCTTTGCCTCTTTGGTCGCGGTTGGAAGAGAATCGTCTGCCATGACAGTTCTTTCGCACTCGCGCCGACTGGCCGCTGCGCTGGCGGCGCTCGTCGTCCTCACCTTGTGCGTCGCGGGGTGCGTCAATCCGCGACACGACCACCACGTCCCGCATTCCCGATGGACCACGCCGATCGACCACCCCACTTACGCAGGCCCGGTGCTCTCCGGCTCGACACTGGTGGTGCCGACCGTCAAGGGGTTCCAGGCATTCTCGCTGTCCACCGGTGAGGAAAAGTGGAAAACCTCTACACTCACCCCCCACGCAGGTTCATTCATGGCTGGGCAAGCCGAGATGGAGCGTTGCGAACTAATCCCGGCACCCGCAACCGTCGCCTGCCTACAGGACGGCTCATACTCCGAAAATATGCCCAAGGCCTTGCTCCTGGTCGCCGTGGCTGACGGCGCATTACGGCGGGTGGAGCTCCCCCGGGCGGAGATGAACTCGGCGTTCACCACGAGTGAAGCCGGTGTCGTGGTCATTATGAACGTCGACGAGGTGATGACCGCGGTCGGTTTCGGCGCCGACGGGGCGATCCACTGGTCGACACGCCTCGACGGGTTCTCCACCGAACGACTCGACCGGCCGAATGTGTTCTCGACCGGGGACCAAGTCGTGGTCGCCCAGCCGGACACCGGCAAAGTCGCCGTACTCGACGCTGCCTCCGGCACCATTGATCTCACCGCCCTGGGAGCCGCCTATCCGGCCGGCCACAACGCCTTCGTCATCGATGATCTGGCGACCAACACCGCGCGCGTGTTCGTCGATGGCATTGCGACGACGGTTCGCTTCGACGTTCCGGTCGATGAAGAGGTGCTCACCGAGCAAGTCTGGTACCGCTACCGGCCCGACTGCGACATTTCGACGGAGTCGATATGGCCCGACACTGCGCCGCTCCTCTTGTGCCGGTCCAGCACGAAGCAGTTTCAGTTGATCACCCTAACCCCGGACGGAGAGCGGGACCGCAGCCGGATCTTCTCACCGGATGACGGCACCAACGACTTCGTGGGCTCGGTCCAGCGGGTCAACGATTTCGGGATCGTCCTCAGCGCTTGGGGCACGAATATCCGACTGTCACCGTCCACATTGGCCACACTAGGCGGGTTCTCCAGAAGCGAGACGTTCGGGCAGTGCATGGTCGGAGGCTCGACCGCGATCGGCAGCGGAGAGAGTGTCTACGGGTACACAGCGAGAGAGGCGAAGTCCTTCAAAGCTCCGACCATCCAGGGATGCACTTCCGATGGGCAGCGATGGAAGAAGTCGCTCTACCAAGAACCCCTGCATATCGGTGTCTATGACGCAGTCGCCATCCTGACCACCGATTGCGTCGTCAGCGCCCTGAAGTAGTAGCGCGCCAGCAGGCTCGCGCTTGGGAACGCGAGAGAGTTCGGCCGGCCTCGGCACAGACTCCGGTCTCAGCGACGGCAGGCCCACGCGGTGAGCGCGACCGCCACCCCGTCCTCGATCAGTGCCGCGGCCACGGACGGCCGACCACTCTTCACCGCCGACTCCCGCCAGGCCACCCCAACGTACGCGCCCACCACACCACCGAACGCCCCGGCGACCAGCCCGGTGACAGTGCCCGGAAGACTCTCGTGCCGACCTCGGGCGAGCAGCAGCCCACCGACCGCGCCGGCACCCGCCCGCACGTACAGCCCCGGGCCTTCGAGCCGGCTGGGCGTCGTCGGAAGCTTGTCCCCCACGAGTTCGCCGATGACAGGGATGAGCGCACCTGCCTTCCGCACCCGACCGGCGTCGGACGCGAGCGTGGGGCCGGCGACCGCCAGCGTCGAACGGGAGCCGGCCGCCAGGCCGAGGGCGGCGGTGCGCACAAGGAGGCTCATGGTGGCCAGCGTTCATGCCGGCGCCCGGACAAGCAACCGGTCAGCATGACGGCACACAGGAAAGGTGACGGAAACGGATGTTCGGGGCCTGCTGCTCGCACCCGGGGTCGACCGGAACCACCATGCACTCGTCGAGGTCGCGACGGGGAGTGCTCAGCCGCGCACATCGCCGTTGAACGGGTGGACTTGACCCACCCGCCCCGGCAACAGACGACGGTGGCCGCCTTCCCCTTCGGGGGGAGGCGGCCACCGTCGTGATCGGTCGGACTAGCTCGCGCTGGCCTGCAGCCCGCCCGTCGGCGGAAGATCGCGCACCGAGACACCGGTGGGTGCATTCAGGGCGGCAGCGGCCCCCACGCTGACCGGACCGCGGTCGTGTTCCTTGCGCGGAACACCCCGGAAGGTGAACTCCCCGAGCAAGCCCTCGCCCTCGGCATCGACCAGGATGAGCTGCCCCGACTTGAGTTCCCCGAAGAGGATCTTCTCGGACAGCACATCCTCGATGTCACGCTGGATCGCGCGGCGCAGCGGACGCGCCCCGAGCACCGGGTCGTAGCCCTTCTCAGCCAGCAGCTTCTTGGCCGCGTCGGTCAACTCGATGCCCATGTCCTTGTCCGCGAGACGGGCGTCGAGCTTGGCGATCATCAGGTCGACGATCTTGACGATCTCGTCCTGGGTCAGCTGCGGGAAGACGATGGTGTCGTCCACCCGGTTGAGGAACTCAGGCCGGAAGTGCTGCTTGAGTTCGTCGTTGACCTTCGCCTTCATGCGCTCGTAGCTCGTGACCAGGTCGCCACCGGCATTGAAACCGGTCTGCAGCCCCTTGGCGATGTCCCGCGTGCCGAGGTTGGTCGTCATGATGATGACCGTGTTCTTGAAGTCCACGACCCGACCCTGGGAGTCTGTCAGGCGACCGTCTTCCAGAATCTGGAGCAGCGAGTTGAAGATGTCGGCGTGGGCCTTCTCCACCTCGTCGAAGAGCACGACGGAGAACGGCCGGCGCCGCACCTTCTCGGTGAGCTGACCACCTTCGTCATAGCCGACATAACCGGGAGGCGAGCCGAAGAGCCGGGACACGGTGTGCTTCTCCGAGAACTCGGACATGTCGAGCTGGATCAGCGCGTCCTCATCCCCGAAGAGGAACTCGGCAAGCGCCTTGGCCAGCTCGGTCTTGCCGACACCGGTGGGGCCGGCAAAAATGAACGACCCACCCGGACGTTTGGGGTCCTTCAACCCGGCCCGGGTCCGGCGGATCGCCTGCGAGAGGCCCTTGATCGCGACGTCCTGACCGACAACCCGCTTATGCAGCTCGTCCTCCATCTTCAGCAGTCGCGAGGACTCCTCCTCGGTGAGCTTGAACACCGGGATGCCCGTGGACATGGCCAGGACCTCGGCGATCAGCTCCTCGTCCACCTCCGCTACCGTGTCGAGGTCGCCCGACTTCCAGGCTTTCTCCTTGTCGGCACGTTTGGCGGTGAGCTGCTTCTCGGTGTCGCGCAGGCCCGCGGCTTTCTCGAAGTCCTGCGCGTCGATCGCGGACTCCTTCTCGCGACGGGCGTCGGCGATCTCCTCGTCCAGCTCCTTGAGTTCCGGCGGTGCCGTCATCCGGCGGATGCGCAGCCGAGCTCCGGCCTCGTCGATCAGGTCGATCGCCTTGTCCGGCAGGAAGCGGTCGTTGATGTACCGGTCGGCCAGCGTCGCGGCAGACACCAGTGCGGCGTCGGTGATGGACACACGGTGGTGCGCTTCGTAGTGGTCGCGCAGCCCCTTGAGGATCTCGATGGTGTGCTGCAATGACGGCTCGGCCACCTGGATCGGCTGGAAACGACGTTCCAGGGCAGGGTCCTTCTCGACGTACTTGCGGTACTCGTCGAGAGTGGTGGCACCGATCGTCTGGAGCTCACCGCGCGCCAGCATGGGCTTGAGGATCGAGGCGGCGTCGATCGCACCCTCGGCGGCACCGGCCCCCACCAGGGTGTGGATCTCATCGATGAACAGGATGATGTCGCCGCGGGTGCGGATCTCCTTGAGGACCTTCTTGAGCCGTTCTTCGAAGTCACCGCGGTATCGCGACCCGGCAACCAGCGCGCCGAGGTCGAGGGTGTACAGCTGCTTGTCCTTGAGAGTCTCGGGCACATCACCGCGCACGATGTCCTGGGCGAGCCCTTCGACGACGGCGGTCTTGCCGACGCCCGGCTCCCCGATCAGCACCGGGTTGTTCTTGGTGCGCCGACTCAACACCTGCATGACACGCTCGATCTCCGTGAGGCGACCGATCACCGGGTCGAGTTTGCCCTCACGGGCGGCCTGGGTGAGGTTGCGTCCGAACTGGTCGAGCACCGCCGACCCCGAGGGGGTGCCTTCCGCCGGACCGCCCGCAGCGACCGGCTCCTTGCCCTGGTATCCCGAGAGGAGCTGAATGACCTGCTGGCGGACCTTGTTCAGGTCGGCGCCCATCTTGGTCAGGACCTGCGCGGCGACGCCCTCGCCCTCACGGATGAGACCGAGCAAGATGTGCTCGGTGCCGATGTAGTTGTGGCCGAGCTGCAGAGCCTCACGCAGCGAGAGCTCCAGCACCTTCTTGGCGCGCGGCGTGAAGGGGATGTGACCCGACGGCGCCTGCTGCCCCTCGCCGATGATCTCGGTGACCTGGGTGCGCACGCCGTCCAACGAAATGCCGAGGGATTCGAGCGCCTTGGCGGCGACCCCCTCACCCTCGTGGATCAGGCCGAGCAAGATGTGCTCGGTCCCGATGTAGTTGTGGTTCAGCATCCGCGCCTCTTCTTGGGCGAGGACGACGACCCGACGGGCTCTGTCGGTGAATCTCTCGAACATGTGCTGCTCCTCACGAGCGGCGAACACCCGCACGGACGGTAAGTTTCTGACCGCTACGACTCTATCCGCGACCAACCGAGGGCACCGCCTCGATATGCCCTTGTTCGCCAGCGGCGTGAAACTCTGTATCCATCCATCCGTCGAGAACCCCAGGGAGGCCAGCCGTGTCAGGTGAGGAACCCACGCGTCCCCGGGCCACCTGGGAGGAGATCGTCGCGCGGTTCGCCAGGTTCAGCGGCATCGTCGGCGAAGTCGCCGACCCCCTGACCTGGGGACTGGATCTGGATGAGGAGACCGTCATCGGTGCCGACCATTGGGAGCCGTCCGAGGAACGTTTCCTGCGTTCCTATCTCACTTTCACCGGCGAGACACTGGACCTCGAGACCCTGCGCGTGCCGGCTCTTGGCAGTGAACACGCCGCAGAGATCACGCGCACGGCCCTCAGCAGCGCCCTGGCGGCCTCTCTGCATGGCGACACCACTGCCGAAGACGATTTCCTCGACTCCTACGCGGACTACCGGGCCGCCATGCGGGCGATCATCGCGGAGGTGGAACATGCCGGGCTGAGCGAGTCCACCCTTCAGGTGAACGGAGTGAGCCAGTCGTGCGTTCGGGTGGATGTCCGCGGAGTCGCCGCGACCTACGCCACGGTGGCCGATCGGGCCCTGGTACTTTCCGGACCGGCGGATCTCCTGGCACGGGTTGATGTCGTGACCCGTCCGATTCGCAACATCTTGCATGGTGAAGAGGGTCCACGATTCTGAGGTCCGACGCCTCTGCCGAAGCCATCGGATCGGAATAGTCTGGGAGTGTCACCACGACGGAGTCCAGGTGACACGGAGCAGGCCTCGACGAAGCAGGCCAGAGCGGAGAAGTCCGATGCGTGGAGTGATTGCCGGGATCGACGGTTCCACCGAGTCCAACGTCGCACTCGACTGGGCCCTGGCGGAAGCTGCGGCGCGCCACTTGCCCTTGACGGCTGTGCTGGCATGGGAACCGTCCTTTCTCGAGGGGCTGACCCCGACCGAGCCGGCCGACTTCGCGGCTATCGCCGAACACCAGCAGGAGCGGGCGCTCACGATGCTCGATCAGGCACGCCATCGCACAGGACTCGTGTCCGAGGCCCGCGCGATCCAGCTTCAGGGCTCCCCGGCCACTGCGCTCTTGAGCAGCGCTGAGACCAATGGCGACGCCGACATGATCGTGCTTGGTCAGCGCGGCCTGGGCAGACTCGGACGGTTGATCCTCGGCTCGGTCTCGGCTGCGGTGGCGCAACATGCACATGTGCCTGTCACGGTCGTCCGCGGCACCGCCCACGATGACGACGCCACTGGCCCCGCACAGGACGCCGACCCCGCTGCACCGATGTCCGCCCGGCTGCCGGTGTTGGTGGGCGTGGACGGTTCAACGCACTCCGTCGAAGCGATCCGTTACGCGGCACAGACCGCCGCGATACTGGAGCGCCCTCTGGAGGCCCTGCTGTGCTGGCAGCTGACCGACCTCGCACCGTTGCCGGATTCTTGGGGGTGGACGCCACCCCTGGAGGATTACGAGAAGTTCGCCGCCCAGCGCCTGGACGAGGCCATCGAGAAGGCCGAGATCGACCTGCCGGACGACCAGGTGATCCGGACCGTGCGACATGTCGCCCCCGGGAAGGGCATCGTGGCGGCTTCACACCACGCGGAGCGGCTAATCGTCGGCAGCCGGGGACTAGGCGGTTTCGACCGCCTTCTACTGGGTTCCGTGAGTCGACAAGCCTTGGAGTACGCCCACTGCGCCGTCACGGTGATCCATCCAGGGCACTGACTCCGCCCGGGGGCGATGTCCCGGCACACGCCCGAGAGACGGAGGGTACGCCCTGGCGGTCAATCAGCGCGCGAACACGTGCGCAGTGACCGGAACTCAGGTCTGGCGGATATCCACGCCGAGCAACCCGGCCACGACCATTGCCTGTTCCGGGGTGATGACGGCCCGAGAGAGCACAGTCGTGTGCGGGTCGACCGACGTCAGGTCGGAACCACGCAGGTCGGCACCGGAAAAGATCGTCTGGTGCAGCCATGCGCCCGACAGGTCCACATTACGCAGCTGGGCACCGCCAGCGTTCACCTTGGAGAGGTCGGCCTCACACATTCGAACGTCTGCGAAGTTGACCCCCTGCAGTTGGGCACTCGGCATCGACACGAAGGACCAGTCGCCGCCCGTGACCGTCACGATCTCGAATCGGCAGGTATCGAATGCCGACCCCACGAACGTGCAATTGGTAAAAGTTGCATAATAGAGATTGCAACCTATAAAAGTGCAGTTGGTAAAAGTCGCATTAGTGTGACTCGAGGCGTTGAACCGGACATTACGGAATGAGCAGTCGGCGAACGTGACGCCCCGGGTCGTCACCTCGGAAAAATCACACCCGTCGAATGCGGTCTCCAGGAAGAACTCATCGTTGAGCACGCGCCCAACCCAGTCCTCACCCGTCCGGGTGGCCGCAGCCGCTGCGGCAGAGGTGTCGACCATGCCACCGACGGTATCGAACCTCCGGGGCGATCGGGAACACCCGGATGACCGTTCCGCCTTCATGGGCCATTTCACCCGGATGTCGACAACCGCTCTGTACACGACCGGCGTCACTAAATCCGCTAAACCCACGATGCGTTCTGCCATCGTGTACGGGGCCAGGCTGCGCGGAGTGAAGAACAACGCAATGGGAGCCATGCAAGAAATGCGACACTGGTGCGCTGGGCGCTCGTCCCAGTACCATGGAGCCATCCATTGGCTCGGAGGCGGTATGCGTTTCACGCGAGCGTTTTCTCGCACCTTTATCAGTGCTACTGCGGCATGCGCCCTGGCGGTAATTCCAGTGATGGTCGCGCCTCCTGCCCATGCCGCCGGGTTGGGCGAGCTGTCCGTGACGACGTCGAGCATCTTCGTGCCGAACCCGAATCGCTGGCGGGGCGAGGCAACCTTCACGGTCATCGCCACGAGCCTGGACGGTGCCACCAGGAAGTCATTCGACCTGACGACCATCATCGTCGGACCGACCTCGTGGACATTCAACCCCCTTGGGGAACCGTTCCCGGGTAACGAGTACTGCATCATCTCCGCTCGAGTCACCGGCGAGTCGGTGAGCGCGGCCTGGAGCGGTTCGGTCTGCACATCCCCCAAGCCGCCGACGGTGATCGTTCAACCCGAGCCCGCACCGACCACTCCGCGGGCAACTCCGCAGCCGACCTCGGCCGCGCCGAGGCCGGGCCGGGGAACAGCGGCAACACCCGCGACGAAGGGCGCTCCACCGAGGTCAACGAACGGGACGACCCCCACGCCGCCCGCCACACCGGCACCCACGGCCACCGAATCACCGACCACGGCCACGGCCACCGAGGCAGGTCCCGCAGCGGCCGCGGACGAACCCGACTCATCGGCGTTCGGCGACCTGTCCCCAACCGAGCAGGTGGACGGCGAACGTCCGGTGGCCGCCCCGAAGCCCCCGAGGAGTGGGGACAGAGCTGGCCTGTGGCTGGGCGGCAGCGCCGTCCTGGCACTGCTCGGCATGGGCGTGGTGTTCCTGCGGCGCTTCGACTGACAGGCCGGCCACCGAAGCGGGCCGCCATCAGAAAGACCCGACTCACAGCTTGCGGGGAGCTACTCCTTCGCGCCGCAATTTCCCGCATTTAATGCTGTTTGCACTAAAGACAACAGGCGCGAGGTCGGACAGATAAGATGCGATTAGTTGCTGGGCGCTTGCCCCAGTAGCATGTGCCCAGCACATTGGTTCGGAGGCCACATGCGTTTTGCACGAGCTCTTTCTCGTACCTTTGCAGGTGCGACCACGGCGTGCGTCGCGATGGCCTTTTCCGCGACCGTGGCACTCCCTGCCCATGCCGCCGGACTCGGCGATCTCACGGTCACCACGTCGACCGTCTCCGTGCCGAACCCGGACAACTGGCAAGGTGACGTCGTCTTCGCAGTCACCGCCACGAGTCTCGACGGTGCCATCAGCCGCCCGTTCAGCTCGACGATGCACCTGACTGGGCCGGCCACGTGGTCACTTGACAATGTCCAGGGAGCCTTCGCCGGGGATGCCTACTGCATCACCTCCGTGACCGTCACCGGTGACGCGGTAAGTGCGGCATGGAGTGGTTCGGTCTGCACCCAATCCAAGCCGAAGCCGACGATCATCCCCAAACCAACCCCGGCTACCCCGAAGGCAACCCCGAAACGGACCGCAACGGCCCCTACCACCAAAGCAGCGCCCCGTACCCCTTCGCCCACCAGGGCCGCAGCGAAGCCGACCAGGTCACCGGCCCGGGCCGCGACAGTGTCGCCGACCGAATCGCCGACTGCGACAACCACCCCCACCGCCATTCCCGACACCTCGACCGTGACCGATACACCCGTCTCGGACACAGTGACCGACCAGATGGCGAGTGAGTTGGTGGACGGTGAACGTCCGGCGGTTGCCGCGAAGGAAGCGAGCAGTGGCGACAAAGCGACCGTGTGGTGGGCGAGCGGTGGCGTCCTGACGCTGGCCGGCGTCGGGGCACTGCTCTTGCGACGCTTCGACTGATCGGTTGTCCGCCGAGCCGTGGCCGCTATCACCACACCCGACGGGGGACCGGAGGAAGGGGCCGGGCAGTGATGTCAATCACAATCCTGCGGAAATGTATCGTTCGCCGCTGTTCACCCTCTTAAGTAGTTGGGTGTATCTGTCTTATTTTGCGCCCGATCAATACCGATAGTTCCCGAGAACTGCGCACAGGAGGTGATCGCGTGCCCACTGGGATGCCCCCGACCCCGGGCTACTCGGCGCAACGCGACGCGGCCACCGTGCTGACCGCACGCGCCGAGGTCCAACCCCTCGTGAATGCCGCCATCTCCGGGCTGCTGGCGGACCCCCTGGGCGACCAGGACGCCTTGACGGCCCTGGCTGCCCTCGACGCGCTCCTGCGCTCCGAACGGATGGAACGCGCCCGCGCGGCCCGGAGCCGGCTCGCGGAGTCACTTCCGTCGGTATGGCGAGGCGAATCGGACCGCTGATCGGTGCCCGCCCACCCACATGAGCCTGGCCTCCCCACCTGAGCATTCACCTAGGACACAAAGCCGGCCTCCACCCGTATCTCTACCGGTGGAGGCCGATCATGGAGCCGCCTGTGGGAATCGAACCCACGACCTTCTCATTACGAGTGAGACGCTCTGCCGACTGAGCTAAGGCGGCGTGACCGGCGACAACCCGGCAACGAGCGCCTACTGTACCGGTCCCCGGCGTCAGTTCCAAAGTGAGCGCTGACCGCATCCGGGGACTTGTCCCGTGCCAGGTCGCCAGGTCAGCAGGTCAGCCCGTCCTTCGGCACGGTGCCGTCCAGGAAGAAGTCGTCCACCGCATCGGTGATACACGAATTCGAACGGCCGTAGGCCGTGTGCCCCTCGCCCTTGTAGGTCACCAGCACGCCGGAGTCGAGCGTCTTGGCCAGCGCCTGCGCGCCGACGTACGGGGTCGCCGGGTCGTTCGTCGTGCCGATCACCACGATGGGCGCGGCACCCTTGGCGTGCAGGTCGAAGTCCTGTTTGACGACGGGGTACGGCCAGTCATGACATGCCAGCCCACCGTAGGCGAACGATTCCCCGAGTGTGGGCACCTCCTTGGCGAGTCGCTTCGCCTGCTCCGCCATATACGCAGGATCGTCGTTCTGACGACCGTCGAGGCAGTTCACCGCCCGGATCGCCTCAGCTGAGTTGGTCGCGAAGGTACCGTCTTCGTTGCGGTCGTTGTAGTAGTCCGCGAGATAGAGCAGCGTGCTGCCGTCGTTATCCTCGATAGCCGCGGACAGCGCCTGCGTCAAAAAGCCCCAGTTCTCGTTGTTGTAGAGGGGGGTCGCTATCCCGTAGAAGGCGAGCGTCTGGGTCAGCCGTCGGCCGTCTTCATCGCCCGTGGACAGGGGGTTGGCCTTCGCTCGGTCGAGCAGCGCCTTGATCTGCTTCATGCCATCGTCCACCGACCCCGTCAACGGGCAATCCGCACCGCCCTGGCAGTCAGCCACGTAGGCGCGAAGCGCATTCTCGAAGCCGACGGCCTGCTGTTCCGCGCTCTCATCCGGGGTCAGCGTGACATCGACCGCGCCGTCGAGGACCAATCGACCCGCGCGCTCCGGGAAGAGTCCCGCGTAGGTCGCCCCCAGCTGCGTGCCATAGGAGAAGCCCAGGTAGGTGAGCTTGCTGTCACCCAAGGCTGCCCGGAGCATGTCCATGTCGCGCGCGGCGCTCTGGGTATCGACCTGCCCCAACAGTTCCCCGGACTTCTCCTCACAGGCCGCACCCCACGCTGCGGCCTCGGCGGCCATAGCCTTGCGACCGGCCTCGTCCGAATCGAAATCTTTGGACAGCGACTCGTCCTTGCGTGCGTCGTCGAAGCACTCGATAGCCGACGACTTCTTCACACCGCGCGGGTCGAAGGAGACGATGTCATAGGCTTTCTGGACGTCGTCGCCGAAGCTGTCGATCCCCCAGTCGAGGTATTCAGTGCCCGAACCACCCGGACCGCCCGGGTTCGTCAGCAAGGAGCCGATTTTCTCACCCGTCGCCGGGTGCCGTTTGACGGCCAACTCGATCTCGCCGGCGCCAGGATCCTGCCAGGAGAGCGGCGCCCGCGCGGTCGCACATTCGAACTTCCCACAGTCCTTCCAGATCAGCGTCTGGTCGTAATAGTCCTCGAATCCTGCCGGGGCGCCGCCACCGTTGCCTGTGGAGGCGGTAGCTGCCTGCGTAGCGGGAGTCTGCACCTTGGGCGACGCGGTGCAGGCACCGGCGATCAGCGCGGTGCTCAGGACGAGGGCGAGGGCGGAGCCCGTTCTTCTCACCCGCCAACGGTAGCTGGTTTGTGTCGGTCCACGAAGTCCGCCCGCCAGGCCAAGCCGTACCGCCGTCCATGAACAGCCGCTGTTCAGCGGTTTTAGCGTCTTCTGACGAGCCAGGACACTGCATTGGGCGTATCTTGGGCGCAATCTGCCCCTGGATCGACCAGGGGTTGAGACACATATGGAAACGGGGCACATCATGGACTTTTGGGACTTCTTCTGGCTGCTCGTCTACAGCTTCTTCTTCATCGCCTACTTGATCGTCTTGTTCCAGATCATCGCGGACCTGTTCCGTGACACAGACCTGTCGGGCTGGTGGAAAGCGGTGTGGATCATCTTCCTCATCTTCCTGCCGGTGATCACGGCGCTGGTCTACCTGATCGCGCGCGGACGGGGAATGGCCGAGCGTCAGTACGACTCCATGGCACAGGCCAAGAAGGACTCGGATGCCTACATCCGGCAGGTCGCGTCGACATCGCCAGCAGACCAGATCGCGAGCGCCAAGGGCCTACTCGACTCCGGGGCCATCACTGAGGAGGAGTTCGCCGCTCTCAAGGCCAAGGCACTGGCTTCCTGAGCCGACTGATGCGGGTGGCCGGGCTAGCCGGCCACCCGCATCAGCCCTGGGGGCGCAGGGCGACCGCCATGGCCTCGACGGCCAAGAGCGGCGCAACGTTGCCCGACAGCCGCTCACGCGCCACCGCGATGGCGTCCATCCGCCGGATGGTCTGGGCGGGCGTGGAATCCTGCGCCAAGGACATCACCTCGCGATCGAGAGCAGAGTTGATCCTGTCCACTTCCGCGCCGAGTTGGACCACCAGGACATCGCGGTAGAGCGACAGCAAGTCGACCATCGACCGATCGAGTACATCGCGCTGGCGCCGCGTCGCCCGTCGCTTCTGATCAGCCTCCAACTCTCGGAGCAGTCCACGTTGCCGGGGCGGCAACACCTCGCCATCGGGCACACCCAGGGCGCGGAGCAACTCGGCCTTCTCCGCCGCATCACGTTCCTCGGTGGCGGACTTGGCCTCAGACTGGGCCAGGTCCACCAGCTCCCCCGCCGCCAGGACAGCGTCACCCACCCCGCGGATCCGTTGCGCCAACGCCAACACCGCCGTGCGGCGCTGCCGGGCGGCCTCGTCGCGGGCCAGCCGCCGAGCCAATCCGATATGACTCTGGGCGGCTCGGGCGCATTCGGCGGCCAGGGCGGGGTCGGCACCGTCGCGTTCGACGAGCAGGCGCGCGACCGCGTCCACCGGGGGCACCCGCAGCGGCACCGACCTACATCGGGAACGAATGGTGACGAGCACATCCTGGGGGGACGGTGCACACAGCACCCACACTGTGCGAGGCGCCGGTTCTTCGATCGCCTTGAGCAGCACATTGGTGGTCCGCTCGGCCATCCGGTCGGCGTCCTCGATCACGATGACCCGCCACCGGCCCTGAGAGGGACCGCGGCTGGCCGTGGCCACCAGATCGCGGACCTCATCGATCTTGATGGCGACCAGCTCGGTAGCGACCAGGGTCACATCCGCGTGGGTACCGGCCAACGCCGTCGTGCACGCCTGGCAGTGACCGCACCCCCCCTGCTCGCATTGGAGGGCCGCCGCGAAAGCCCGGGCCGCGTTCGAACGACCCGACCCCGGAGGGCCGGTGAGCAACCAGGCATGGGTCATCGCGTCCGGCGAGCCAACGGCCGCCCGCAACGCGCCCACCGCCGACTCCTGACCGACGACCTCCGCCCAGACGCTCACGACCGGGATCCACTCATTGCAGAGCCTCCCACGCTTCGTCGACCACCGGCGTCAGCGCGAGCCGCGCCGCGACATCGACCCGGAGCTGGGACTGCAGGTCGTCGATCGTGTTGGCGGCGTCGAGGACCAACCAGCGTTCTGATTCGGCGACTGCGCGTTCCAAGTAGGCCTCCCGGGTGCGCCGGTGGAACTCCAGCCCGGCGCGTTCCAGCCGATCGGGTGCCCGTTGCAGGCGCGCGGCCGCAACCTCCGGGTCGAGGTCAAGCAGCACCGTGATATCCGGCATCAACTCGGCGGTCGCCCAGCGGGACAGGGCCTCGACCTCGTCGACGGGCAGCTCTCGGCCACCAGCCTGATAGGCGACCGAGGAGTCGAGATAGCGGTCGGTAATCACGATGGCGCCCCGCGCCAGGGCTGGCCGGATCAGGCTCGCCACGTGATGGGCGCGATCGGCGGCGTAGATCAGGGCCTCGGTGCGCGGGTCCATGTCCTGGCCGTGCAGGACGGCCTGCCGCAGTTCCTGGCCCAAGGCGGTACCGCCCGGTTCCCGGGTCAGGACGACCTCCCGGCCCGTGAGTTCGCCCAGCCACTCGCCGAGCAGCCGCGACTGGGTCGACTTACCCACACCATCGCCGCCCTCGAAGGAGATGAAGTACCCAGCCGCAGTCACGGCGTCCACCCTACGGTGCCCCACCGACGTGCCCCCTCACTCCCCGGGATATGCCAGCGCGATCTGCCTGCGAACCTCATCCATGGTGGTCATGACCGCCATCGTCCCGGACCACGGCATCCGGGGGCTCTCGAGGTCACCGGCCGCAATCCGGCGGGCCACCTCGGCCGCCTCGAACTGCATCCCCTTCTCAGTCAGGCCGGCATAGTGCCATGTGGAACCGTCGTCGCGCACGACGGTGAAGGACGTCGGCCGGTAGAAGGAACGATCGACCTCGATGCGCCCGGCCGTCCCGGAGATCACGGCGGTGGTCGCTGTACGCGCCCACAGGGTGGTCGACGCCGTGGCCTGGACGCCCCCCGCATACCCGAGCACCACGCTGACCTGGCCATCGACGCCCGTCTCGGTCAGGGTACCGACGGCGGAGACCGTCTCCGGAGCGCCCAACAGGTCATGGGCGAAGGAAATCGGATAGACCCCGAGGTCCAGGAGCGCCCCACCGGCGAGTTCGGGGGCGAAGAGGCGATGCGCGGGGTCGAAGGCAAAGGCCTGACCGTGGTCCGCGGCCACGTGCACGACATCGCCGATCTCCCCCCGGGCGATCACCGCACGCAACGCGGCGACATGCGGCAAGAACCGCGTCCACATCGCCTCCATCACGAACACCCCGGCGGCACGGGCGGCGTCGAAGACCTCCTGGGCCTCGGCGGCGTTTCGCGTGAAGGCCTTCTCGACCAGCACGTGTTTCCCGGCCTCGATCGCCAGGAGGGCATGGTCATGGTGGTGGGAATGCGGCGTCGCGACATAAACGACGTCGACGGCCGGGTCAGTCACCAGCTCCTCGTAGCCGAGGTGCGTGGTACCGATACCGTGGGCCGTCGCGAACCGCTCCGCCCGGGAGGAGTCGCGTGACCCGACCGCCGCGACCTGACCACGGGTGTGCCCACGCACGGCGTCGGCGAACTGCCCCGCGATCCCGCCGGCACCGAGGATCCCCCACCTGATAGGCGGTGCCGACCGCGGATCAGTGGCGATGCCGGACGCCTCCGGACGAGGACCGGCAGGATCGGCTCGGTGCACAAAGGTCATGCGGCACCCTAACGCGCGGTCGGCGCCGAAGACGGCCGAGCGCCGCTACTTCGCGGCGGCCTTGGTGGCGGTTTTCTTCGCTGCGGGCTTCTTGGCGGCGGTCTTCTTCGGAGCAGCCTTCTTCGCGGCGCGCTTCTTGGCCGGACCTGCGGCACGCTTGATGGCCAGCAACTCGATGGCCTGGTCCGGGGTGATCGACTCCGGGGTGAACTCCCGCGGCAAGGTCCGATTGGTGACCCCATCGGTGATGTAGGCGCCGAAACGGCCGTCCTTGATCACAATGGGCTTGCCCGACTCCGGGTCCTCACCGAGTTCACGCAACGGCGGCGCGGCGGTCGCCCCGCGACCACGCTTGGGCTGCTTGTACAGCTCCAGCGCCTCGTCCAAGGTGACGGTGAAGAGCATTTCCTCGGCGGCCAGCGTCCGCGAGTCGGTGCCCTTCTTGAGGTAGGGGCCATAGCGGCCGTTCTGCGCGGTGATCTCCGCGCCGGTCTCGGGGTCGACGCCGACGACGCGGGGCAAGGACAACAGTTCCAGGGCCTCGTCCAGCGTCACCGCGTCCAGCGTCTGCGTCTTGAACAGCGAGGCGGTACGCGGCTTGGGAAGGGCCGCGAGCGCCCGCTTCTTGGCCGCCGCCGACAGCCCCTCGTCGAGTTCCGGCTCCGGCAACTGCTCGGTGACGTAAGGGCCGTACCGGCCGGCCTTCGCGATGATCGGGTGACCCGACTTCGGGTCGGTGCCCAGCACTCGGCCGTCGTCGGCACCGGCGGCCAACAGCTCCCGGGCCTTGTCCACGGTCAGCTCGTCCGGGGCGACCTCGTCCGGCACCGAGGCCCGGGGAGGGTTCTCGCCCTCCTTGACCGGCACCGACAAGTCCTCGACGTAAGGACCATAGCGGCCCACCCGCAGCTGAATGCCCTCACCGATCGGCACCGAGTTGATGTCCCGGGCGTCGATCTCGCCGAGGTTCTCCACGAGTTGGCGCAGCCCACCGCGCTCCCGGCCATCCCCCGCGGCGACCTCGCCCGCCGAGCCGTTCCCGGCGTCGCCGTCCCCGAAGTAGAACTGCGACAGCCACTCCACCCGGTCGCGTCGGCCGGCGGCGATCTCGTCGAGGTCGGCCTCCATCGCAGCGGTGAAGTCGTAGTCGACCAGCCGGTCGAAATGCTCCTCCAGCAACCGAACGACGGCGAAGGCGAGCCAGCTCGGCACGAGGGCCTGCCCCCGGGACAGCACATAGCCGCGGTCTTGGATCGTGGAGATCGTAGAAGCGTAGGTGGACGGCCGCCCGATCCCGCGCTCCTCCAGGGCCTTGACCAGGCTGGCCTCGGTGTACCGCGGCGGCGCAGAGGTCGAGTGCCCGTCGGCACTCAGATCGTCGGCCCGCAGCGCATCCCCTTGCGCCATCTGAGGCAGGCGGACGTCAGTCTCGGAGCCCTTCGCGTCGGCATAGCGGTCGGTGTCGACGGACTCCTCATAGGCCGCCAGGAACCCTCGGAAGGTGATGACCGTGCCTGCCGCCGTGAACGTCGCCCAGAACGGTTCATTCGCGGGTCGGGGGAACGCGCCGAGCGGACCGTCGGCGTCGGCCTCCAGGGGGGCTGCGATCCGCACGGTGGCGGTCGACCCCTTCGCATCGGCCATCTGGGAGGCGACGGTGCGCTTCCAGATCAGTTCGTAGAGCCTGAACTGGTCCCCGGAGAGTTCCTTCGCGACCTGTGCCGGGGTGCGGAAAGAGTCCCCCGCGGGGCGGATCGCCTCGTGGGCCTCCTGGGCACCCTTGTTCTTGGAGGCGTAGACACGCGGCTTCTCCGGCACGAAATCGGCCCCGTACAGCTCTGCGACCTGACGCCGGGCAGCCGTGACCGCCTCGGTCGAAAGCGCAGGGCTGTCCGTACGCATGTAGGTGATGTAGCCGTTCTCATAGAGCGACTGCGCGGTGCGCATGGCCGATCGCGCACTCATTCGCAGTTTGCGGCCCGCCTCCTGCTGCAGGGTCGAGGTGGTGAACGGCGCGGCCGGCCGGCGGGTGTACGGCTTGGTCTCGACCGACCTTACGGTGAAGGCGCCCGGGTCGACCCCGGCGACGACGGCGTGCGCGGCGGCTTCATCGAGTTGCCGGGTACCGCTGCGCTCCGCGGTGGCCTTGAGCCGGCCACGGTCGTCGAAGTCGCGACCGGTCGCGACCCGGGCGTCGCCCACCTGAACCAGGCGCGCGTTGAAGACCTGCTCGGGTTTGGTGGGGTCCACGTGCCCGAAGGTGCCCACCACGTCCCAGTAGCCGGCCGGGACGAAGGCCATTCGTTCGCGTTCGCGTTCGACCACGAGCCGGGTCGCCACCGATTGGACCCGGCCGGCGGACAGCCCTTGGCGCACCTTGCGCCACAACACCGGGGACACCTCGTAGCCGTAGAGCCGGTCAAGGATGCGGCGGGTCTCCTGAGCGTCGACCAAGTGAGCATCAAGTTCGCGCGTGTTCTCCAACGCCCGCAGGATCGCCTCGCGGGTGATCTCGTGGAAGACCATGCGCTTGACCGGAACCTTGGGTTTGAGCGCCTCGATCAGGTGCCAGGCGATGGCCTCGCCCTCGCGGTCCTCATCAGTGGCCAGGTACAGCTCGTCGGCTTCCTTGAGTGCCCGCTTGAGCTCGGTGACCTTCTTCTTCTTGTCGGCGTAGACCTCGTAGTACGGGTCAAATCCGTGGTCGACATCGACCGCGAACTTCCCGTACGGACCCTTTTTCATCTCCGCCGGCAACTCGGAGGGCTGCGGTAAGTCACGGATATGACCCACGCTCGCCTCAACCTCGAAGTCGTCGCCGAGATAGCCCTGAATCTTGCGGGCCTTGGCGGGCGACTCGACGATTACGAGTTTGCGACCTTGGGACATCGAACGATCCTGCCTTCGTTGAGGTTCAGCGGAACGGTACCACCGCCCACGGGTGTCGCCTCTGGCCAAGAACCGGGACGACCTGTACGAATACGCCCGCCATCGCCAGCACCGGGGCGGATCACCGACCCGGTCGGCTCAGGCGACCCGGCGAGCCGTGAGTTGCCGGACGACGAGCAGGGTCGCGAACGCCGCCGCGCTCGAGGCCACCACGGCACTCGCCCCTCCAAGGTAGGCCGTAATCTCCTGCGCACGAGTGGTATCCCATTGCGCGGGGTACACACGCCACGCCGCGATGGCCGTCATGACCGTCCCGATCAGCGCCACGACACCGAGAACCGTCACTGCCGGCACCGTCCACCGTGCGCGGGCCGTCGGCGCGTCCATAGCCGACTGGGGGGTACAGGCGCAGACGGCCGACGACCAGGCCAGGACGACCAGGGCAGCGGCCACGGCATCACCGGGGCGATGCCATTGGCCGATGAGGGTGGATACCCCGGTCCCGGCGGCGTAGAGCCCCCCGACCACCGCCACCCAGCCACGGGCGGCACGCGGCGCGACGAGGACGAAGGCCGCAGCGATCGACGCCGCCAGGGTGGTGTGCCCGCTGGGCAGGGTGTTGTGCCAATCCCACCCACCGATGAGGTTGTCCCGGCCGAAGAGGACCTTCTTCAACAACTGGGTGGTGACATTGGCGCCGAGCACCATCACGGTCACCTGGAGGGCGAGGCCCAGCCGGCGCCGGATGAGGGCGACAATGACCGCGACGACGAGCCCGACGACGCCGATAATAGGGACGACCTCCAGGCCGGGGCGCACCAGTCGCCACAGATCTCCCTGGCCGTAGGTCGCCCCGTCGAAGGCCGCACGCTCCAGATGCTGACCGGCAAAAGTGTCGACGAAAAGCCGCCAGCACCCCCAGACACCGGCCCCCGCTGCCACGGCCACCACGGCCGCCAGTACCCGCACGACGACCGACCGTGCCGACCAGGTAGTCACCGGCATGCGGCTCTCGGCCTCGTCGGTACCGGGCAGTGCGACCGACCCGGCCGACGCCGACGTCTGGCGTGGGGAATCGGCAGGCATCCCCCTACGGTAAGCGACTTATGCCAGGAATTCGGGCGGATACTGAGCGGGTCGGGGACAACTACCACGGCGAATGCGAGGTGAGCAGCCACAGCACGGGTGATTTCGATGGGTGATTTCCACTCCGGTCAGGCCGCGAGCGACTCGAACCCCGAAGCGGGTGCCCGGACCGTATTAGCGGCGACCACCAGCCGATCCGGAACCGTCTTCGAGGCGGTTCTTCGCCGTGTCCGACCCCGGGCAGGCCAAGCAGGGTGATGAACACAACAGTGGAGCACCCCTCCAGCGGCGTACGATCGGGCCGCCATGGCCACAGTGACAGTTGCCCTCCCCGGTGCCGACGACGTGTTCGTCGGCACTTCGGTGTCCCCCACCCGCCGACGGACGAACAGAGCGCAGATCGTACGGTTTCTCGTCGTCGGGGCCATCTGCACCGCCACCTTCTCAGTCATCTTCTTGGCGTTGAACCGTCCGCTCGGCAACACAGTTGCGAACACCATCGCTCTGGTCGTGGCGGCGGTACTCAACACGGCGCTGAACCGTCGGCACACCTTCGGGATCGACGGCAACAGGCACCTGCTGCGCCATCACGGGCAAGGGCTGGTCATCCTCGCAGCGAACTGGCTGCTCTCCACGGGTGCGCTCGCCTGCCTCGACGCCCTCGCGCCGATGGCCAGCGGTGGGACGCGGCTGGCCGTCATCTCGTGCGCTAACCTCGCGGCCACTGCCCTGCGTTACGTATTGTTGCGCTGGTGGGTCTTTCGCCCGTAAGCGGCGCGGCGGTCGGCGCACCTCCCGTGGACCACAACCGTCAGGACAACCATGAGCAAGGCCCCCGCGAACGGCGACCGGCCTACCCCCGAGCAACCACTCACCCCGAAGGCCCCCTCCACCGAGGACGGCACGACCAGGGATGACATCCCCGAGGAACCGGAGGAAGGGTGGGGTGGCGATCTCGCGGACGATCGACCAGGTGGCTGGCGCAACTCGCGCGGATTCATCTTTGGCGAGATGCTCATCTTCGCCTCGCTCAGCCTGCTGGCGTCATGGGTGTTGTCCTACGACGCGATCCTGCTCGCAGACAACCCGCAGGCGGCCCTGTCGTGTAACGCGAATGAGGTGCTCAACTGCAGCAAGGTCGGCATCTCCTGGCAAGCCAAGGTATTCGGGTTTCCCAACGCCTTCCTCGGGATGATCGCCGAACCCGTGGTGATGACGATCGCCGTCGCCTCGTTGGCCCGCACGAGATTCCCCCGCTGGTTCATGGTCACCGCCAATGCGATCTACCTGCTCGGCGTGATCTTTGCATACTGGCTGCTCAGCCAGTCAATGTTCGTCATCCACGCACTGTGCCCATGGTGCATGCTCGTGACACTCTCCACCACGCTCGTCTTCACCTCGATGCTCCACTGGAACATTCTGGAGAACAACATTCCCTGGTCGGCGGGGGCGCAGGCCAAGGCGCTGAGCCTGGTGCGATCTGGCGCCTACCACATTTTGGTCGGGGCCTGGATCGTTCTGTTGGCTGCGGCTGTACTGGCGGTCTACGGACCAAGACTCCTCGCCTGACGAAATAGCGAGAGATACCTCGCGATGCTGAGCGGTTACCTGCCAGGGCCGGTCCGTTTTACCCGTCAGGAGCGCACCGCAGCCTCGCTCAACGGCAAAACGGGTGACGCACCAGTAGGTGCATCACCCGTTTCAGCCAAGCACGGCCCGGCGAGGGCTACTTGCAGTTCTCGGTTTCGAAGGCGGTGATGTTCGTGTCGGCAGTCGTCAGCTTCGCCGTATCAACGCTCGAGACGGCTTCCATGTAAGCCTCCCCGAATGCCTGGGCGTCAGAGGTGTCGACACCCTCGAATGCATCGACCATCGATGCCATGGTCTCCTTGTAGACCTTGATGTCGTCGGCGATCTCCTTGGGGGCGTCCATCTTCTGGACCGTGTCGTTGGCCTTCTTGATGGCATCGATGGCGCCGGCTGGGTCGCTGGGGTCGATCTGGTCCATCGAGTTCAGGCTGTCGCTCGCCTTGCAGAACGCCTCGGTGGTGCTGTCGCCGCTGGAACAAGCCGTGAGGCCGACAGCCAGAAGAGCCGTCGCGGACAGCGCGGCCAGGGTCTTGGTCAGGGTCATACGAGTGGTCATGGAGAGATTCTCCAGCATCCGAAAGGTGCAAAATCGACAATCAGGGGCGTTGATATCCGATCGTGACCTCACATCACCGTGAAGAATCCCACAGTGCCTGTTTGCCGGCCTCTGACCTGGCTCTTTACTTCTTACAACCATTCTCAAAGTAAGCCGTGACCGCAGCTGCCGCTTGTGTCATTTCTTGCGGATCGATGCGCTTGGTGGCCTTATCGAGTGCATTCGCCAATGCGGTGCGGTTGTCGGGGCCAACCTGTTCGACTGCGTTCGCGAGAATAGTGACATCCGTCTCAAAGATCGTCCAGGACGATGCGATTGCCGCGGGCGGTTCGGCCGAGCCAAGGGCCTCCCGGGCCGCGACGAGCCCGTCCACGAGCTGCCGGGGATGATCCAGGCTTAAGTCCACCTGTGCCTTGGCGGCGTCCCCCCACGCCCGGGCAGCCTGCTCGCAGGCATCCGCTGAGGGAGTCGCTTTGCCGCCCCCTGCCCCCGCTTGTGGTGAGGCGACCGGCAGCGGCGCGTCGGCATCGAAAGCATCACCGGTCGCGATCAGCGCGCACAAAGCACCGACGGCGATCACGACGCAGCCGCGGGCCACCGCCCGCGGGCGTGAGCGGGGTTGCTCGGTCACGCCACACACGCACCCATCGCATCAAGCGAGCACTCGCCTGTGGTGGTGAACATGACCGAGCTCCTTTTCCGCCCACGACGGCGCGCAAGCAGCACTAGTCTCCCTCACATCACCGACAGTTCCGAAAACGACGACGCCCCCGGTCCCCACCGCCGATCAGTACGGCGGGGACCGGGGGCCTCAGGTGCCGGTTCAGCCGTTGGCCATCTCCCGTACTTCCGCCTCGGAGGGCTCCACCTCACGCAGCGACTTGCGGCGATGCAGATCCCACATCACCAAAGCACTGAGGGCGATGAGCGCGGCCACCGAGGCGATGCCCACCCGGAGCACGTTATTCGCGTCTTCCGGCACGCTCATGGCCACCACCGCAGGGGCGATCAACACGGAGACCAGGTTCATCACCTTGATCAGCGGGTTGATGGCCGGGCCGGCAGTGTCCTTGAACGGGTCGCCGACGGTGTCTCCGATCACGGTCGCCGCATGGGCCTCTGAACCCTTACCACCGTAGGCGCCGTCTTCCACGATCTTCTTCGCGTTGTCCCAGGCCCCACCAGAGTTGGCCAGGAAGACAGCCATCACGACACCGCCACCGATGGCACCCGCCAAGAAGCCTGCCAGTGGACCGACGCCAAGGCCGAAGCCGACCGCGATCGGCGCGAAGGCTGCCAGCAGTCCTGGCGTGGCCAGCTCGCGCAGCGAATCACGCGTGCAGATGTCGACCACCTTGCCGTACTCGGGACGCTCTTCGAAGGTCATGATGCCGGGGTGGTCGCGGAACTGGCGACGCACCTCGAAGACGATCGCACCCGCTGCCCTGGTTACCGCGTCCACGGCCAGACCTGAGAAGAGGAAGACGGTCGCGACACCCAAGATCACGCCGACCAGGGTGATCGGAGAGACGATCTCGTAGTCGAGCATGGACGGAACCAAGCCGCCGGCCTGATCCTTGACGTCCGCGATAGCGGTTTCGACGGCATCCCCGTAGGAGCCGAAGAGCGCGGTCGCGGCCAGCACCGCTGTCGTGATCGCGATGCCCTTCGTGATCGCCTTCGTGGTGTTGCCCACAGCGTCCAGGTCGGTCAGGATCTGGGCGCCTTCCTCGTCGACCTCACCGGACATCTCCGCGATGCCCTGCGCGTTGTCGGAGACAGGTCCGAAGGTGTCCATCGCGACGATCACACCGACGGTGGTCAGCAGGCCACAACCGGCCAGAGCGATGAGGAACAGCGAGAGCCATACGGAGCCACCGGAGATCAGGAACAGCCCACAGATGGCAGCAGCGATGACGCCCGCGGTGTAGACGGCCGACTCGAAACCGACCCCGATACCGGAGAGCACGACCGTGGCCGCACCGGTTCGCGACGTTGCCGCGACATGCAGGGTCGGCTTGGACGTCGTACCGGTGAAGTAGCCGGTGATCCACAGGATCAGCCCCGCGAGGATCACACCGACGAGGACCGCCAGGCTGGCCACGATCCGCGGGTCGATCTCCGCAACATCACCCAGGACGGCAGTGCCGTTGAGGGCGTCGAAGGAGTCCGGCAGGTAGAGGAAGGCTGCGATGGCGGCTAGGACGGCACCGATCAAGGCCGAGGCGTAGAACCCGCGGTAGATCGCCTTGAGGCCGTTCTCCTGGCCGCGCACCCGCGTGATGTACACACCGAGGACGGCGACGATGGCACCGATCGCTGTCACGATCAGCGGGAAGACCAGGCCCTCCTCACCCATCGTGGCCTTGCCGAGGATCAGCGCCGCGACCAGCGTGACGGCGTAGGACTCGAAGAGATCGGCGGCCATACCCGCACAGTCGCCGACGTTGTCGCCGACGTTGTCCGCGATGGTCGCTGCGTTCCGGGGGTCGTCCTCCGGAATACCCTGCTCGACCTTTCCGACCAGGTCAGCTCCGACGTCGGCGGCCTTGGTGAAGATGCCGCCGCCCACCCGCATGAACATCGCGAGTAGCGCGGCCCCGAAACCAAAGCCTTCGAGCACCGCCGGTGCGTCCTCCTTGTAGATCAAGACCACACCGGCCGCGCCGACGAGGCCGAGGCCCACCACCGACATCCCGACCACACCACCGGTGCGGAAGGCGATGCGGGCACCTTCGGTGCGACCACCTGGACGAGTGGCGGCCGAGGCTACCCGGACGTTGGCGCGCACGGCGAGCCACATACCGAGGTAGCCGATACAGGCCGAGAAAGCCGCGCCGAAGAGGAACGCGACTGAACGTCCCACCCGGATACCGCCATCCCCCGGTAAGAGGAAGAGCATCCCGAAGACGACGGCCGCGAAGAGAGCGAGGGTGCGTAACTGGCGGCTGAGATAGGCCGACGCACCCTCCTGGACCGCCTGCGCGATCTCCTGCATTTTCGAGGTGCCCTCATTCGCGGCGAGCACCTGTTTACGGAATACGGCTGCGAAGCCGAGGGCAATGACCCCGATCGCCGCGATCACGGCAACGATGGTCAGACTTGATGAACCGAGGGTGAAGGGCATCCGTCCTCCTTGACGAACCAACGGGGTGGCTGACAACGGGATGAGTGTACGCACTTGTGACTCCGGTCACGAGATACGTGCCTAAAATCACAACCGCGCTGGTGGGATGGGGCGCCGTGGGAAACGGTACGAGCGTTCCCCCTCCAGGTGCGATCCGGCCTGCGCCAAGTGGATCGGACCGTCGACCGGCCGGGACACCCGCCCCGGAATTCGGCAACACCCGGTCGGCAGAACTCCAGTGGACACCCGTGGACAGCACCCCGCGATCCCGAACTCACGGCCACTACGACCGCGAGCCGGAGCCGCCGTCGATGAGCACACCGATCCCGTCGACAATCCGCTCGACGCCGAAACCGAGCTCGGCGGTCGGCGAATATGCGGCCTGTTGAGCTTCGCCGACCGCCGCACCCACGCGTGCGGCCACCCGATAGGCGTTGAGGCCGACGATCGCCGAGAAGACTGGCTCGTTCGCGGCCCACCACTCGTCATCGGTCGATTCCGACTGGACTCGCCGGGCCTCACGAGACCTGCGCGCCGCATTTGCGGCATGACTGACAAGGAGCGTCACGGAGGCGTCCATGGCGACATCGTCGAGTCCGATCCCGTCGAGCGCCCGCAGTTCGAGGTCGTACTTCCGCGTCTCCCCCGGGCCGAGGATGGGCCGCGCGAGGTCGATATCCAGGAGCCACGGATGCCGCTCGAAGAGAGCCGCATTGACAGCTGCAATCGCCCGGACGCGATCGGGCCACGCGGCCCCCTCGACCGAACCCGTGGGATACACCTCGGTGTAGGCGGTGTCGACGACGAGGTCGATCAGGTCGGCCCGGTTCTGCACGTAGGTGTAGAGAGTCATGGTGCCGATTCCCAGCTGGTCGGCGACCCGACGCATCGACAGCACCGACAGGGAACCGGCTTCATCTGCGACTGCGATGGCAGCGGCGGCGACTTGAGCGACTGTGCACGCCGGACGAGGGCCACGCCGCCCGGGAAGTTCCACGCCCCAGAGCATCGCGAGCGTGCGAGCGGGATCACGCTGAGTCACGCCGTACATCGTACGAGGGCGGACGGACGAGCGGACCCCGGAGGGTGGTGCGGGAGTGGTGCGGGAGCAGCGGGCGGGAGCGACTACTGCCGGTCGTGGAGCTGCGCCCTATCCCGGATACCTCGGAGCATTCGCGCCGACATGATCGAACTCGCCGGCTGGGTCAACTCGACGACGATCCGCCCCCACCACGAGGTCGGCCGGTACCGCTCACGCACGAGCAGTCGTGTACCGCCATCCGGCATCGGCCGGAGCACGAATGCCCAGGTGAAGTCGAAGGGTGGTTGCGGCCCCGCGGAATCACCCGTGAGGACGAGGTGCGACTCCGGTGCCAACCGGTCGACTCGCAGTGCGGCCTGCGGTGCGAGGCGCACCGTGTCCCCCTGGGCGAGTTGCTGCCAGCGTTCCTCCACCCGGTCGGCATTCGTGATCGGCAATCCGATCAACTGTTCCAGCACGTCGTAGCTGTAGAACCCGCCCTTGTCGGCGCCCATCTGGACCAACCACGGCCACACCTCGCTCGGTGGCGCGCCGATACTGATCGCCCTGGTGGCCACCACGGGCGCAGTCCCTAGCTCATCGCCGGGTAGCGGCTCGCGGAACTCATCCTCGCGGGTTCCCCATGTCAGCGTCATGCGCCGGGTCAACAGCGCCGCCCCGATCAGCAGCACTGCGCCGGTCGCCTGTGCAATACGTCGCGTCATCGCGACCTCCTCGCCCCTATCTCCGCATGACTTGACACACCGATTCTGCCCCGAAATCGCCAGAGGGGCGGCACCCCGCGCCGCCGGGAACCCCGCGGTAGGTGGTGGGTGGAAGACTCGGGGCGTGCCCACGACCGAGCCTGGAATGCCGCCCGACCCCCTCCTCGAGGTTTTGGTTGCCGGTGGACGCAAATCCGACCGGCTGACTCACGTGCGCCACCTTCCTGCTCGGACCGCCGAGTACGCCGACTGGCCGTCCTGGGCCGATTCCACGGTGGTCGCCGGCTACCGGGAACTGGGGATCACGCGACCTTGGGTCCACCAGGTCGAGGCCGCCAACGCCACCTGGGCCGGGATGAATGTGGCCGTCGCCTCATCGACCGGGTCGGGAAAATCGTTGGCGTTCTGGCTGCCCGCATTGAGCGCGATTCGGGCCGATGTGGCCCATCGCGTCCTCGACCCGGGCCGGATCGAATCAGTCGGCGCGCGACGCAGCGTGCTCTACATCGCACCGACCAAGGCGCTCGCCGCCGATCAGCTGGTGGGTTTGCAGCGCGTGGTCGATGCCGCTGGCAGTCACATCCGGGTCGCGACTTGTGACGGCGACACCGGCTACGAGGAACGGCGTTGGGCACAGGACCATGCCGACATCGTGCTGACCAACCCCGACTTCCTGCATTTTGCGCTCTTGCCTGGGCACCGCCGATGGACCCGGTTCCTCCAAGGGCTGCTGCTGGTCGTCATCGACGAGGGACACGCATACCGGGGCGTCTTCGGGGCGCATGTCGCGCTGGTGTTGCGGCGCCTTCGACGGCTCGTGCGGCACCTCGAAGGCCCACGGTCACCGGCCACAGTCGAGCCCGCCTCTATCGGAATACGTGCACCAGAAGTGCTCCGCCCTGGCCTGCGGTTCGTAGTCGCCTCGGCCACCTCCGCGGAACCCGGCGAGGCCGCGGCCCGGCTCATCGGCGTCGCGCCGACGGAGGTGGTGACAGTCAGCACTGACGGCTCGCCGGCTGGTCAACGAACCTTCGCCCTGTGGCAACCGCCTGCCGTCACCGCCTTCAAGGAAGTGGCTAGCGGATACGCGTCGGGACTCTTGGTGGATCCCAGTGAACCCGCCGACCGGCGTTCGTGGGCAGATCCGTTCTACTTGACCGCATCAAACACCGAGAACAACTCCGAAGGCGACCTGAACGGCACCCCGTTTCCGGCTCGACCCGGCCTTCCCGCTGACCCTGGACATCGGGAGCGCCCCGACGATCCTGCCATTCCCGCGGACGGCGGCGATCGGCCGCGGCGGACAGCGACCGCCGAGGTAGCCGACCTGCTCGCGGACCTGGTCGCTGCCGGTGCGCGCACCCTGGCCTTTACTCGCTCCCGGCGTGGCGCGGAGAGTGTCGCCGCCATGACCCGCGATCACTTGCGCCCTATCGCTGCTACCCTGCCGGGAGCGGTCGCCGCCTACCGCGGTGGATACCTGCCCGAGGAGCGCCGCGAACTGGAAGCCGCATTGCGCGAAGGGCGCATTCGGGCGATGGCGACGACCAATGCCCTGGAGCTGGGTGTTGACATCTCCGGCCTGGATGCCGTGCTGATCGCGGGGTGGCCCGGCACCAGAGCGTCTTTGTGGCAGCAGGCGGGTCGAGCCGGGCGCGCAGGGGCGCAGGGACTGGTGGTTTTCGTCGCCCGCGAGGATCCGTTGGACACCTACCTTGTCCAGCACCCCGAGGCGATCTTCGAGGCACCGGTGGAGTCGACCGTCTTCGACCCCGCAAACCCCTACGTGCTCGCTCCCCACCTCTGCGCCACCGCTGCGGAGATCCCGCTGCGAAGTTCGGACCTCCAGCTCTTCGGCGACCCGGAAGAGGTCATGTCGCTGATTGAGACGCTGGTGGGCAACGGCACTCTGCGGCGCAGGCCGTCGGGGTGGTACTGGACGCACTCCCGCCCCGCCAGCATGCTGACCGATCTGCGCGGCTCGGGTGCCGCGCCGGTCGTGGTAGTCGAGTCGGCCACCGGCCGCCTACTCGGCACCGTGGACGCGTCCGCCGCGGACGCCACCGTCCATGACGGGGCAGTCTACGTCCACCAAGGAAGCAGCTATGTGGTGGACGAACTGAACCTGGCCGATGGCGTCGCCTTGGTCCACCCCGACGACGTCGACTATGGCACCTGGTCGCAGGCCGTCACCTCGATCGCGGTGACCGCCGATGACCCGGGTAGTGCTGTTTCGACCCAGCGATGGGGACCCGTCAGCTGGTGCTTCGGGTCCGTAAACGTCTCCTCTCAAGTGGTCAGCTTTCAGCGACGGCGACTGCCGGATATGCAGATCCTCGGTCTCGAACCACTCGATCTGCCCGAACGCGGCCTGCCGACCAAGGCCGTCTGGTGGTCGGTGCCGACGGAGGTACTCGATTCCGCCGGGATCAGTCCGGCAGTGCTTCCGGGCGCGCTCCACGCGGCCGAGCACGCATCGATCGGTCTGCTGCCTTTGTTAGCGACCTGCGATCGATGGGATCTGGGTGGTGTCTCGACCGCGTTGCATGTGGACACCGCTCAAGCGACCGTCTTCGTCTACGACGCCTACCCAGGCGGAGCAGGCTTCGCGGAGCGCGGGTTCCGCCTGGGACCGTACTGGCTCCGGGCGACCCTCGAGGCGATCTCACACTGCCCGTGCACAAGCGGCTGCCCAGGCTGCATCCAGTCGCCCAAATGCGGGAACGACAACAGCCCACTGGACAAGACCGCGGCGGTGCTCCTGCTCGACGCCGTGCTACGCCACGCCCCGAGGTGACCAGACTTTCACCGTCGCATACTCACCGGGGCCTGCCCGCGCATCGGCGTACGCTTCGCGCAGCACGACGCCCGCCACTGCGGATGGTCGGCAAGCCACCCGGACCTGCACAATCCCGGGCGACTCCACCACGCAGGAGACCATGCGGCCACCATTGCGAAGAACGGTCGCCTGGCTGCGCGAACAGCCATCCCAACCACTCGCCACAGCGGAGGCGCCAGCAAGAGCACCCAGGTCGGCAGCGGTCTGCGCTCGCCCACGGGCGGCCTGCGCGGAGCCGAGTACACCGAGGGCAGCCCCCACCACCAGCACGACGGCTATTAGGCTCAGCGAGAGCACCGTGCCCGATCCCCGCTCACCAGTTCGAACAGTCGCGACGATCCCCGGCTCAGGCGGCTGGCGACTCGCTTTCCCCATCACGGCTCCACCCAAGCAGCGGCCTTCCCGGAGGCCCGCAACGGACCCGAAGTCCACCAGCTGCCGGCCACCGGTGTCGTCACCTCGACAGTCACCCAGGGTCCACCATGGTGCACGCGAACACTGGCGCCGGCCCCGCCGACATGCACTGCCGCATCCTGGACCGCGGCGTCGTCCTCCCCGATCGCAGCAAGCCGAGCACCCGTGCGCGCGGCATCCGTAGCACGCATCTGAGCACCGGCTGCCGCAGCGACAGTCAGGACAGCGACAAGAACCAGGATGACCGCGGGCAGCGCCAGCGCCAGTTCGGCTGTGACGCTGCCCCGCTCACCCAGTCGTCCCGGAGCCCGTCCGGACCCTAACGACTGGACGTTCCAGCACAGCCGACCCCTAACTGGGCGAGGGCTGACCCGGGTACCGCCGACCATGACTCTCAGCCGATCGACAGGGCGCGATGGATGATATCGGTCAGCATGGTGCGGACTGCACCGCTCTTGAGGATCACCAGAAGCAGCCCGGCGAAACCGGCTGCAGCCACCGTCTCGATCGCATACTCCGCGGTCGCCAAGCCAGCCTCCGGACCGAGCGCCTTGACCCGTGCAAAGCGCTCCCGGGTGGCGATGCGGACCCGGCTGAGGCGACCCGATTTCTTCAGGGGCTGCCCTTGACCAGCGACCGGGCCGGCGGCTGGACGCCTCGTACGTGCGGAGTCGACAACAGACATCATGGTTCTCCTTCTTGAGGGGCCCGCGGTCGGGCCATCGCTTCCAGACTGACCGTCCGGACGCGAAGCACCGCACCCATCGCCTCCGGACTGTGGAGCCACCAGCACGGCTGTGCGCCTGTGGATACTCGCGGAGGCACAGGAACGCTCGTCAACCGCCCAAGAATCCGGCACCCAGAGAAATCAGCAGGGGCAGGAGGCCGATCAGCACGAAGGCAGGCAGAAAACAGGTACCCAGAGGCAGCACCAACTGCACACCGAGACGCGCCGCAGCCGACCGGGTCGCTGCCCGCTGACCGGCCCGCAACTGTTCCCCGGCGGACCGCAACGTTATGACCGGAGCCGCACCGTGCTCCCAGGCCGACCGCAAGGCCCGTCTCAGGACGTCGAACCGCGCAGGCGTGTCGACCCAGGCGTCATCCCACCTCGCCCCGAGCACGATCGCGGCGGCTACCCGATGCAACACTGCCCCCTCAGCCCCACCCACCGCGCGGCCGACGACTTCGAGTGCGCGAGGCACGGAGGCACCGGCAGCGACCGCCGCCGCATGGAGTTCCAGAAGCACACCGAGGTCAAGTGGGACGCACGTCTTGGGCACACCGTCCGCACCAGCCAAGCCGGTAAGACGCCGCTCGGCATGAGCCCTGCTCACCCACCACGGAGTGGCCGCGATCAGGAAGAACAGTGCGACGACCGTTGCGATCAAGACCCAGCCCCCGCTGTCCGGGCACGCTCGATCAACCGTGCCGACCAGCGCCGTCCGCCGAACAGGAACATCACGCCGACCACCAGCCCAGCCGTACCCAAGCCGCCATCGCTCGCCGCGGCCACTGGATTCGCGCCCAAAGCGAAGGAGAGTAAGACGCCGGCCAGCGGTAACCACAGCAATACCCGCGCGGTCGCGCGTGGTCCGGCGAGCGCCGTCTCACGATCGGCCCGGGACTCGGCCTCCGCGGCGATGGAACGTCCGACCTGTTCGAGGACCTCCGCGAGCGGAGCACCCACCTCATAGGCGAGGCGACAAGCCGCCGTGACCGCTGCTGCCGGTGGAGCGGCCCCCAGAACCACGGCAAGCGCCGACTCGACCGGCACACCCGACCCGTCGACCACCACCCCAGGTACCCGCGACCAGGCAACCGCCGGCCCCGCGCCCGCCCTCAGCGAGGCCGCCACCTGAGCAACGACGAGTTGAACCAGCGGCTCACGATCCGGACGCAGACCGCGCCTCGAAAACCTCTCCGACCACCCGCCCACCGGACCCCGAGAGCTGCCGACGGCGGTATCGACCTGGCTGATGGACGCCAGCCGTCCTGTAGACCGAAAATCAGTAGCACACCCGACGGTAACCGCGACCAAGATCCCCACCAGAGCCGTCGACCCACTCATGCACTGCCCCAACGGCGAACCAACTCGGCCCAGGCAGGCCCCGTCACCGGTGACCCCGTGCCGGACCAACTAGCGGCCACCTCCACCGTCAAGGCGCCGCCGACATCGCGGTGGACTACACCGATCTCCGCCAGGTACCGGCGTCCGGCTTGCCCGAAACGCTGCCGCCGCAGGTGCAGAACCACATCGAGAGCGCTGCCAGCCTGTGCCGCCACCGCGTCCCGATCCAGTCCGGCCAGCGCCGCGAGCGCCTCCAGCCTGGCCGGTAACACGGAGACGGCATTTGCGTGGATCGTTGCGAGGCCGCCCTCATGACCGGTGTTCAGGGCCATCAGTACCTCCCGGACCTCACCGCCTCGGCATTCACCAAGAACGATCCGGTCGGGTCGCATCCGAAGAGCGGCACGCACCAGGTCGGTCAGATCGACACCGCCCGCACCCTCGATATTCGTGCGCCGTGCGGCGAGGCAGACGACATGGGGGTGGTTGGGCGTGAGTTCGCGCGCCTCTTCCACACAGACCACTCGTTCGTTGTGGGGCACCAAGGCGAGCAGCGCAGCGAGCAGGGTCGTCTTGCCGGTGCCCGTACCCCCAGAGATCAGCACCGTCGCCTTGCCCGACACCAGTCGGCTGAGCAAGGTCTCCCAGGCAGGCGGAAGGAAACGAGTGCTCACCAGCCCTTCGACGCTGAAGGACCTGGTCCGCAATACGCGCAGCGACAGCACGGCACCGGCCTCACAAACCGGGGCCACCACCGCGTGCAGCCGGGTGCCGTCGGGCAATCGGGCGTCGACGAGCGGGCTCGCATCGTCCAGTCGTTGCCCGCCGGCGGCCGCCAACCGGGTCGCCAAGGCTCGCACCTCGGCTCCCGAGCCCAGGTCGAGGTCGACCTGTTCCAGGCCGCAGCCCCGGTCGATCCACACCTCGCGTGGGCCGTTGACCAGGACGTCGGTGACCTCTGTGTCCTCCAAGAGCGGCTGCAGCGGCCCCGCCCCGTAGAACTCGGCGCGGGCAGTGCGCGTCAGATCGGCGAGCGCATGTGAGCCGAAGACCTGCCCGGATGCCTGAAGTGCCTCGACGAGTTCAGCGTCCGACCGAGGCTGCGCCCCTTCCCAGGCGCTGCGCCCCGAGACGGCAGCCGCACCCGCGAGCCGTCGCCGGACCCCATCGAGCAAGGGCTCATTCATCAGCGCGTACCGCGAGCGCCGACGCCTGCAGAGGACAAGCTCCGCATGAGTCGGCCACGTTGACCCCGCGAGGCCGCCGGATCTCGATCTGACCAATCGGGCTCCACCAACCCCGCCGCCACCTCCCGACCGGCACGGCCAACCCCGGAGCGGATCTCAGGACAAGGACCCAACCCGCGTTCCACGGCCACTGGGAGCCGCGCTTCATAGGGGAAGAGAGCAGCAAGGCGGATCCCCACCGCATCCGCGACCTCACGACCGGTCAGCTTGCCGGGCGCAGGTTCCCGCACCACCAGTGCCGCCCGCTTCACCGCTGCGAGCAGCGCACCCCGGCATGCCAACGCTCCGCTGACGCCACCCAGATCCAGCGGAGTCACGAGCAAAGCTTGTGCGCACCGAGACAACAGCGCGTGGGCTGGGTCCGCTGGGTCCAGCGCACTGCGCGGAAGGTCCAGCACAACCAGATCGCTGCACGCCTGCAAGGCCGAACAGACGTCCGACACCGCCGCCTGTGGGATCGCCGGTTCCACCAACGGTCTGCCCGGACGGCCCGCGCTGACCACCGCCACCTGTCCCCATCTGGGCAGGCGTGCCAGCAAGGTGACTCCGTCGACCGCACCCCGAGCCTCGCTCAGGTCAGGCCAGCGCAAACCCGGCTCGTCCTCGATACCCAAGACGACGTCGAGCCCACCGCCCCATCGGTCCAGATCGACGAGAGTCGTTCGGACCTCTAGCCGCGCTGCGCCCTGAGCCACGGCGGCTGCCACCGTGCTCGCCCCGGCGCCGCCGCGAGCCCCGATGACCGCTACGACGACGCCCCGTTCTGACCTGCTGAACTCCTGAACGCTCATCTTCCACCACGCCCTCAGCCTCCTGCGTCGGCGACCTGCCGCGCCTCCTCACAATTGCCTGCTTTGGAGCAGATCCGCCCACCCTCCCTCCCCGCCTGTGTACCGAGGGGTGATCAATATGGTTGTGGACGGGGCGGGAACGTGACCACAGCGCCCACCCCGGTCCGACACCCCTCAGGCCGCAACGCCTACGCGAGACCGCGGCACCGCCGAGAGCCACCCCCACCGACGCTGGGAGCGTTGTCAGGCGCTAGGAGAGTTGTCAGATTTCGCGCGACCATCGTGATTGCCGAGCTTCTTTACTCGGGTGAAATTCCGTCAGGCCGCAGAACTCAGGCGGATAGTGGTCGAGCGGCAAAAGGCACCCTCCCAGCAGCCGGTCTGAAGCTCGAAGAAGGCCCGACGAACAACTTCTTCACCCTTTTATCACTACCTTCTGCCACCACAGGCAACGCCGAGGAACAACGCTTCTGAGAGCGTACGTCTGAAATTGGTCAGGGTAAGTAAGTCGGACATACAACCGTCCAACAGAAGACGCGAACGATCGCCGAAGGTCGACCGATTGCGCCGACAGGTACGGATCCGGCGAGCAGCCCCGCTTCCGCGCCCGCACATCCGCACCGTACGAGAGTCCTCTGGCAGTCAAGGGCCGACCCTCCAGGGCGCCCGCGCGTGCCGGATTCATCCGAGTATCAGAGGAGATGACTGGATGCTCCTCGACCAGTGGCCGACCGTTCCCCTACCAAGGTCACGGCGAACCCTGGCGATCACTCCGTCGACCCCACAGTGCTCGATACTGCTCGATGCGGGCAGTCACCGGGCACGGCAACGCTCGGGCATCCGATTTCCATCGGCACGCATAGCTAATCACCGGCATTTCCGGTTGCGTCACGCGACCCCCAGTTGCGGTAGTTCGCCCACGCGGGCCTCCCGGAAGGTGTGCCGCAATCTGTATGATGCAACGGCGACGTCCGGCCAACAGTCCACGTCGCTCCTTCATTTAGAGCCCCATGATCTGAGGAAATGCTGATGGTCGGAAACCGGCTGAGTCTTACCTGGCTCGCACCAGTCGCCATTTCGGTGACCACTGACCGCCTGCATCACGACGACCTGGCTCTGCATGACCAAGCGGGCACGCTCGTCCACTGCCTCATCGGACGAAACGTCTCGCTACATCTCCAGACAGCGGGGGGTACCTCCTGGACGATCGACGGCGCGGTCAGCCCAAACGTCGTCGTCGAGGACGTCATCGCCCTCGACCGGCTGCCCGGCGAGCGTCCGAGCACCGTGGATCTTGAGGCGGACGCGGACCTCACTGTCGTTGCCAGCCGCGCCTCAGGCCGCTCCGAGGCGGCCGCAGCCCGCGCGCGGGCAACGACCGAGCCACTGGACATCACTGCTCCCCGCCGCTCCCTCGCAGCCCAGGCGACGCCCATCGCCCCCGCACCGGACCTCGACGCCACGATCGCCAAGGCCACACCGACGATCCCCATGCCCCCCGGGCTTTTACCCGCACCCGCCGGATCGGCCGCCACCGCCCTGGCCACCGCGCCCCCCGTCGCCGCCCGGCCAGCCGCCCGCCCCATCCTGGTCCGCGACATCGCAGGCGAAGCCAAGCACACGGTCGCGGACACCCTGTACATCGGTCGTGCCCCGGTCATGCCCCCGGATGCGCCCACCGGGCGCACGGCAGCGCTGATGGTCATCTCACCCTCCGACATCGTCTCCTCCACCCACCTGCGGTTGCGGTTGAGCCACGATCAGCTCCTGGTCCTCGACACCCGTTCCACGAACGGCACCCGCATCGTGCCGCCTGCCGGCCGGCCGTACCGCCTGGGTCCCAACGAAGAACTACCCGTCGCGGCCGGCACACGCCTGGAACTCGGTGATGGCGTCGTCATCTTCGTCCCGGAGGTGAAGTGATGGCTCGTCGACTGCCCTCTCCCCCTCCCGCGCTCCACGGCTACTCCTATGTCCGCCCACTCGGCTCCGGCGGCTTCGCCGATGTGTTCTGTTATGAGCAGGCGATGCCGCGGCGCACCGTGGCTGTCAAGGTCCTGCTGGCTGATGTCCCCGACGCCGAGATTCAGGACATGTTCCGGACCGAGACGATGGTGATGGCCCAGCTCGCCTCCCACCCCTCGGTACTGACCGTCTACGAGGCGAGCATCAGCGCCGACGGTCGGCCCTACCTCGTGACCGAGTTGTGCCCCACGGGTTACGGCGACCGCTTCCGGACCGAGACGATCTCCCTGGCGGAGACGCTCCAGGTCGCCATCGCTGTCGGCTCCGTACTGGAGACGGCCCACCGGGCAGGGGTGATGCACCGCGACATCAAACCCGCGAACATACTGATCACACAGTACGGCCGGCCGGTGCTGGCGGACTTCGGAATCGCGGCGACGATCGTGCGCACCGAGGGCCAGGAGGCCATCGGGATGTCGATCCCGTGGTCCTCCCCCGAGGTGATCTCCGGCACGACCTCCGGCGACGTGCGCACCGAGATCTGGGGTTTCGGCGCGACCATCTACGCCCTGTTGGCCGGACGCTCACCGTTCGAGGTACCCGGTTCGGACAACAGCCGGGACTCCGTTCAACGGCGAATCCTCGGCCGGTCGGCCGTGCGCCCGACAGGACGCCCGGACGTCCCGCCCTCGCTCGAGGCGATCCTCGCCCGCACCCTCGACAAGGACCCCGCGAAACGGCCGGGTTCGGTCCTCGAGGTACTGCGCCAACTACAGCTCGTCGAAAGCGAGCTGGGGCTGCGACCGACTCCGCTGGACATCCCGACCGAGACATTCATCGACGCCAGCCAATTGACGGCGACGGCAACCGAATCCGCTCCGGTCAGCGGCCGGCGACGGCGCCGAGGCTCGGTCCGAGCACAGAACACCGCAGAGATCGCGAATACCCACGGCGGCGGCACCACGGTCTTGCGGGTGTGGTCCGACGACAACGCCCCTGCGGAGCGCTCATCGAAACGATGGCTGGCGTGGGGTGCCGGGGGTGTGGTCGCCATTGCGGCGATCGTCGGATTGGCGATCTCGTTCGCCAGTGGCAGCGGTGGCGGCATCCCGCAAGTCACGGCGATCACGGCTCAACGTACGGCCGACTCGATCACCTTCACGTGGCAGGACCCGGGGATCAAGAGCACCGACCAATACCTGGTCCGAGTCAATGAAGCGCCCGGCGACGCCCAACAAGGCACGAGTTACGTCGTGGACACCGCCGACCTCCCTGGTCGGGTCTGTGTCACGGTCACGGTCGTCCGTGACGGGGAGCAGGGACCCACGAGCAACTCGGAGTGCACAGAGGCCTAACCATGAGATTCCTGCCGAAACCAACCCAGCGACCGGCCGCGATCACAGCGACGAGCGCGGTGCTCGTCACCTGCGTCGTGGCTACTGTCGCTGCGCTCGCACCCGGGTACTCCACCGAACAGGTGGAGGTCGACGACGGTTCGGTATGGGTGACCAACAGTGCGCGGCACATGATCGGACACGCGAACACCCAGATCGCCAAGGTCAGCACCGCATTCGCGGCCAACGGGGCCGATCTTGAGCTGCTGCAGGATCCGACACACCTCGCGGTACACGACAGGACCAACAACACGATCGATGTGATCGACCCGGCCAGCGCCGAAGCCACCACCACCGTTCCGCTGCCCGCCGGAGATCCCGTGGTCGTCGACGCCGGTCAGACCACCTTGATCTACCTGCCGGACAGCGGCGATGTGTGGGTGTCGGACGTCAACGCACTCGCCAGCTTCGACGCCAAGAGCACCGCCGCATTCGCCGTCGGCGTCGATGCGGTGATGGGCGCCGACCGCCGTGGGCGCTACCTCGGCTACTCCCAGAAGAGCCACCAGCTGATCACCGGCAACCTTCGGGATGCCCAAAGTGCGGCCAAAACCCAAGATGTGACCTTCACCGGTAAATCCGAAGACGTCCAGGCAACCCTGGTCGCCGGCAAGCCCGTGCTCTACAACCCGGGATCGAACGAACTATGGGTCGACGGCGATCGGATCTCCCTCGCCGACGACATCCCGGACCCGGCCACGACCGTCCTGCAGAAGCCGAGCACCACGGGCAACTCCGTCCTGGTCGCCCACGGCACGGGCATGCTGTCTGTCTCCCTCACCGATCGCTCCGTCCGGGCGGCTACTGCCGATGTCACCGGCGTGCCGGCCGCCCCTGTGCAACTCGACGGCTGCGACTTCGGTGCCTGGTCCGGTGGTATCGGCGTCCGTTCCTGCGGTTCCGGTGACCCGACCCGCATGACGCTGGACGGCACCAACACGCAAGTCGCCCCGGTACTGGCCGTCAACGGCCGCACCGTGATCGCCAACGACCCGGCCAGTGGCCGGGCTTGGGCCGTGCAGCGCAGCGGTCAGCTGATCGACAACTGGACAGACTTCATCAACCAGTCCGACCCCGTGGAGACCGAAGAGGACGAACGCGACGTCCCGCCGGAGCTCGAATCCCAGCAGAAACCGCCGGTCGCGGCCGACGACCACTTCGGCGTCCGGGCCGACCGCGCCAACACCCTGCCGGTGCTCCTCAATGACTACGATCCCAACGGGGATGCCCTCATCATCACGGAAGTCACCGACATCCCGCAGAGCTTCGGCACGCTCGACATCGTCAACAACGGCCAGGAAGTCCAGCTCAACGCCGCCCCCGGGGCAAGCGGTGAGCAATCATTCAGCTACACGATCTCCGACGGACGCGGGAATACGGCCAAGGCCAAAGTCAACCTGAAGGTCGCCGCCCCCGGCCAGAACTCCGCCCCCGTACAGGTCCGACCGACTCGTACCTCGGTCGCATCCGGCGGGACCGCGGAACTGGACACCCTGGGCGACTGGGTCGACCCGGAGTCGGATCCGATCTTCCTCGTCGATGCCACGACCGCCTCCCCGGACAACGTGAACTTCACCCCGGATGGCCACGTCGAGTTCATCGACTCCGGGTCGACCGGTGCGTTGAAGGGCGTGGCGCTCTCCGTCTCCGACGGCACTGCCGTGGGCAACGGCACAGCCTCGATCACGGTAGGTGCTCCCGGCACCGTGCCGATCATCGCGGAGTCGTACACCACAACCGGGTACACCGGTCGCCCTATCAAGGTCGAGCCCATGTCCAACGTACGCGGCGGCACAGGCCCGCTGTCGCTCAACGGTGCCACTGCGTCCGCCGGCGACAACTCGTTGCGGATCACCCCGGACTTCGCCGCCGGCACCTTCGCAGTCCTCACTTCTGAATCCGGCACACACTTCGTGGAATACTCCGTCACCGACGGCGAGCAGACTGCCAGCGGCGTCGTGCGGCTGGAGGTGACGGCGCCACCGAGCGAGGCCGGCCCACCGATCACGGTGCCGACCACTGCCTTCCTTTACTTGAACACCACGCAGTTGGTCGACGTGCTGGCCACCGACCACGACCCGGCCGGAGGCGTCCTCAGCATCACCGGAGTCGGCGGGATCCCCGGGGACTCCGGCATCGTCGTGGAAACCGTGGAACAGCGGATCTTCCGTGTGACCCTCAAACAGGCCTTGGCCGCGCCGGTCACGATCAACTACGAAGTGACAAACGGGCATGCCACCGCCAAGGGTTCGCTGACCTTGGTGCAGATCCCCGAACCGACCAAACTCCAGGCCCCAGTGGCCACCCCGGATGCCGCCAACGCCCGGGTCGGCTCGGTCATCGACATTCCCGTACTGGCGAACGATCGGCAGCCGAACGGCAAACCGCTCATTCTTGACCGCAAGCTCGTGAGCGAACCGGGTTCGGGCACGCTCTTCGTCGATGGCGACAAACTCCGCTATCTCGCGCCTGACAAACCCGGTGAATACCGGGCCAAGTACCGCGTATCCAGTACCGACGGCCAGTGGGCCGAGGCGACGGTGGCCATCATGGTGCGCGGGGTCGATATCGCCAACAACCGCCCACCGACACCGACGACGCTGGTCGCCCGGGTCCAGGCAGGCCAGAAGGTGCCGATCACCATTCCGCTTCAAGGCATCGACCCCGACGGCGATATCGTCACCTTGGTCGGTCAATCGACCTCACCCCAGCTCGGCGCGGTGTCCTCGGTCGACGCGAACACCATCGAGTACACGGCCGGTCCGTACTCGGCCGGCACGGACACCTTCCAGTACACCGTCGTCGATTCCCTGGGTGCCACCGGCACCGGCACGATCCGGGTCGGGGTGAGTCCGTCCACAGGCATCGGCGCACCGCCGGTCGCCATGGACGACCTCGTGACCACACGACCCGGTGCCCAACTCGCGATCAAGGTCACCGCCAACGACTCCGACCCCGACCAGGGTGAGCTGACGATCGTCGATGCGGAGGCATCGAAGGGCGACCTCTCGCCCACCTTCACGAAGGACACCATCAAGGTCACGGCCCCACGCGACGCGGACAACTACTCGGTGCTCTACACCATCGAGAACCCTCGCGGTGGCCGATCGAGCGCCTGGCTGTTCATCAACGTGGACCCCAAAGCCCCGCTGATCCCGCCGACCGCACGGGATGTGGTCCTCAGTCTCTCGGACATCGCCGCCCGCCAGAGCGTGGACGTGCCGGTCTTCAACTACGTGGAGTTCTCGGAGGGGGACCGCGCCGACCTCAAACTCTCGGTGCCCGCCGGTACCGAAGGGGTCACCCGGTCCGGAGCCGGGTTCAAGGTCGCCATCGAGGAGAAGAGCCGGATCATCCCCTACACCGTCGCGCGCGTGGATGACCCGACGGTCTCGGCCTCAGCGTTCATCTGGGTACCGGGCACCGACGACGCGCGGCCGGAGATCCGCGCGAAGGCACCGAGGCTCACCGTGCCCAGCGGCGAACCTTTGATGATCGACATCAACGAACACGTGATCGCGGCCGCCGGCCGCAAGGTCACCCTGGGCGCGGAGTCCACCATCTCGGCGACGCACGCCAGCAACTCCAAGCTTCTGGTCGACAAAACCACCCTGAAGTTCACGTCCGCGGCCGGATACTGGGGGCCGGCTTCGATCACCTTCGCGGCGACCGACGGCCAGAACCAGGCGATCCTCACCCTGCCCATCACGGTGACGCCCAAAGAGAATCAGCCGCCCGTAATCAACCCCGCCACGATCAACCTGGAGGCCGGTGAGGAACGGGAGATCGATCTGCGCCCACTCACCGACTACCCGTATCCGGACCGGATGGGCGAACTCAAGTACACGGTGGAGAACAGCAAGAACGACGCTGTGGAAGCCTCGGTGGAGGGCCAGAAGCTCGTGCTCAAGGCGATCACCGGCGCGAAGGTCGGCGGCACCGGTAAAGTCCGCATCTCCGTGAAGGACTCCAAGGGGACCGGCAAGGCCGGCACCATGACGGTCGCGATCGTGCGCTCATCACGGCCGATCGTCTCGGCCGTCAACGATTCGGTGACCATCCGCCGCGGCGAATCCACCAAGGTGGACATCCTCGCCAATGACGAGGCCACGAACCCGTTCCCCGGCAAGCCGCTGAAGGTGGTCTCGGTGGGCAAGGACACGACGCTCCCAGCTGGTGTCCAGGTCCAGCCCAGTAACGACAAACGCACCCTGACGATCTCGGTCGCCAAGGACGGAACGACCGGCGACATCACCGTGCCTTACCAGGTGGCCGATGCCACCGGCGACCCGTCCCGATACGCCACCGGCACCGTCAGCATCCGCATCCAGGATGTTCCCGACGCACCTGCCTCTCTCCACGTCGTCAACCGAGACAACGAGAAGGCCTCAGTGACGTTGGGGATCGCACACGCCTTCCCGAACAACTCCCCCGTCACCAAGTACGTGGTGACCACCAGCGACGGCAAGAAGTTCGCCGAATGTGGCAACCCCGATGCCTGCATCGTGAGTGGCCTGACCTACGGCCAGGCTTACCAGTTCCGCGCCTACGCCGTGAACGAGCTGGGCGACGGCGCACCGAGCCCACTGACCGACATCATCGTCGTCGACCTGGTTCCGAACGCTCCGGGCAAGGTCCACCTCGCGGCATCGGCAGCGGACCCGAACGGCCACTCCCTGCGCGCCACGTGGTCCCCCTCAGCGGTACCGGCGGGAGCGACCGCGCTGGCAGGCTACGACCTCACACTGACGGGACCAGACGTCTCCTTGAGCCAGACAGCGGGCGCGGATGCGACGTCCTTCGACTTCGTCGATAGCGGCATCACCCCCACGGCCCAGTACCAGGTCTCGGTGAAGGCCCGGAATCAGACGAGCAGCAGCGAAGCCGGCACAGCAGTCGCCACGGCGGTGGGGCCTCCCTCGGTCCTGTCCGTGACAGCCTCCCCGGCACCCGCCGGAGGCACCGTTGTAGTCAGCTGGCAGGGTTCCTACGCGAACGGCGGTGCGGTCTTCAAGGTCTATGTGGCCCGAGCCAACGCCGACGAGCAGAAAGGCGTCTGCGACCCGGGCGCGCTGACACCGAATGCCACGGGCACCTCGTGGACCGACCCGAACCCGATCGCGGACGGACAACGCTACGTCGTGCGAGTGAGCAACGACGTGTTCTGCCGCCAGTACGTCACCAGTGGAGCGGTCGTCCAGGCCAGCGTCACCAGCGGCTGGGCGACCATCGTGGACTCCGACAAGGGCACGCAGGACCTCTCCATCGGGGGCCTCTCCGGCAACCCGAACCCGATCCACCACTACGAGTACCTCCTGCGCCGTAACATCGGCGACAGCCCGTGGACGACCTACCGTGGCGGTCTGATCACCGATGCCGGTTCGTACGGCCGGGCCACCACCGTCTTCGTCCGAGCCTGTACGAGCGGCGCGAGTGAGTCCTGCGGCCCCGTCCGCCAGATCGGTTCTGATCTGGTACCGCTGCGCACCGAGGCCGCCGTTGAGGCGTGCGCGCCACCGCCCGCCGCGCCGCGAATCCGGCGCCCCGAGAACAACGGTTTGGCCGCCGCGGTCGAGGTCCGCTACCTTGCGACTCCGGACGAGAACACTCCGGCATCCCCGTTCACCGGGTGGGTCCCGGCCGGCGAGGCGCGCCCCGCATCGCCGGCAGGCACGAAGACCACCTCCATCGAATCCCGCGTGACGATCAACGGCACGGTCTACCCGGCCGCCAGCCAGCCAACCGTCTGTCAGTAACCCCATCGAGTAGAAGCTGAGACCTCTGTGACTTCCGCGACCACGAGCACCGCGCCCTCGACGATGACCACTGAGCAGGCCAAGTGGTTCCAAGAGGTCTTTGCCCGCCTCGTCTCGAACGTCGAGAACGTCGTCCTGGGCAAGAGCCACGTCGTTCGGCTGGCCTTCGCGACACTGCTCTCCGAGGGGCACCTCCTGGTGGAGGACGTACCCGGAACGGGCAAGACATCCCTCGCGCGGGCGATCGCCCAGACGGTCCGGGGTTCCACCAACCGCATCCAGTTCACCCCGGATCTCCTTCCTGGTGATGTCACCGGCATGAGCGTCTACGACCAGAAGCAGGGCGTCTTCGAGTTCCATGAGGGTCCGGTCTTCACGAATATCCTGCTGGCGGACGAGATCAACCGGGCCAGCCCCAAGACTCAGTCGGCCCTCCTGGAGGTCATGGAGGAAAGCAGGGTCACTGTGGACGGTGTCACCCACGCCGTGCCACAGCCCTTCATGGTGATCGCAACCCAGAACCCCATCGAACAGTCGGGCACCTACCGGCTGCCCGAGGCACAACTCGACCGGTTCCTGATGAAAACGACCTTGGGCTTCCCCGACGCCGTCTCCACCCGCGAGATCCTGGCCGGTGCCCGGGTGAAGGCCCACCACCGCGTCCTGCCGCCGGTCCTCTCACTGGAAAACCTCGCGGCGATGATCGGCATTGCGAAGCTGCCGCACACCGAGGCCTCGATCATCGACTACATCGCCCGGATCGTGGATGCCACCCACAAGGCGACCGAGGTCAAGCTCGGGGTGAGTATCCGTGGTGCTCTCGCGCTGACCCGTGCCGCGATGACCTGGGCCGCCGTCCAGGGCCGCACCTATGTGATGCCCGATGACGTCAAGGTCCTGGCCGAACCTGTGCTTGCCCACCGCCTCGTGCTCGACCCCGAGGCGGAGTTCGACGGGGTGAGCGCCTCGAGCGTGATCGCCCAGGCCCTGCTCGACGTCCTGCCACCGGTCGAACGGGCCGCAGTGTGACCGTCAAGTCAGGCCCCTCGGGCACCACCACCACGTCCCGCACGGTCCCTCGGCCACTGCCGGCATCGGCCAATCAGCGGCTGCGCCGACGCCTGCGAAACGCTGCGCGCGCTGTCGTCCGATGGCAGCGATCCACCCGTGCCGCAGTCGCGCGGGTAGTCACGGGCGCGGGCTGGGGCGTGTTGGCGGCGGCCATCGTCTGTCTCATGGTCGGCTATGGCTTCGGCTGGCTGGAATTCGCCGTGGCAGGCGTCGCGTTGGTGCTGCTGATCGTGGTCTGCCTGCTGTTCTTGGCCGGGCAGGCGACCTACGACGTCGAGTTGTACGTCGAGGACGAACGCACTGTCGTGGGCCGACCCGTCACGGCTGGCGTCCGCGTCGCCATGGGCGGGCGGCGGCCCCTGTGGGCCTCCCACCTGGAGGTCCGCCTCGGCAACGAGAACATCGAGCTGCGGTTGCCCTCCCGGCGCTCGCGCACCGACAGCGACAGCCAATTCCTGGTCCCCGCCCGCCGTCGCGGCGTCATCTCGGTCGGCCCGGTGCGGACCGTGCAGGGTGACCCCGTCGGCCTCTTCAGGCGGCACAAGGACTGGACCGAGACGGTCGACGTGCACGTCCACCCCGAGACCGTGTCGGTACCGTCCACGAGCACCGGCTTCATTCGCGACCTCGAAGGCAACCCCACCCGCGACCTCACGGCCAGTGATATTTCCTTCCACGCGCTGCGCGAGTACCGCCCCGGCGACGAACGCCGCCACATCCATTGGAAGAGCACGGCACGGACCGGGCAGCTCACCGTGCGTCAGTTCGAGGAAACCCGCCGCAGCCACATTGTGGTGGCCTTCGGGCTGGCGACCACCGACTACGCGAACGAAGACGAGTTCGAGCTGGCCGTCTCGGCCGCTGCCTCGATCAGTGTCCGGGCGATCCGTGACAGCCGGGAGTTGACCGTTGTGACGAGCCCGGGTCCGACCGGCGACGACATCGCCCCGCGGACCCCCCACATCCTGCGATCGTCGTCGCGGTCCCGGCTGCTCGACGACGTCAGCGAACTTGACTACGCCGAGACCGCCATCGGGCTGGGAGGGCTGGCCAAACTGGCGGCCAACACGGTCGCCGGGATCTCGCTGGTCTTCCTGGTCTGCGGTTCTACGCCCAGCGTGCGCGAGCTTCGTTCGTGGTCCCTGCTCTTCCCAGCCGGCGTCCAGATCATCGCAATCGTCTGCAAACCCGAACAGCTCCCCTCCCAACGACGGGTCTCCGAGTTGACCGTGCTGACCATCGGCTATCTGGACGACCTGCGCATCGCTCTGGCGAAGGCGGCCGGCGTATGACCCCGGAACAGCCGCTCTCGCGGCGCTCGGCCCGGGACCGCGCACGCGACGACGCGCAGAACACGGTGCGCGGGCGGCTCGTCGACGTCTCCTTCGTCGTGGCGCTCCTGATCATCGCCATGATCCCACTGTGGCCGATCTACCAGCACCCGACGATCATTCGGTTGTGTGTCGTCAGCCTGCTCGTGGCGGGGCTCATCGCCTTCGGGGCGCGGGCGGCCAAGTTCCCCGCCTATGCCGTCGCGGCCACGACCGTCGTCGCGTATATCGCCATCGGCGTGCCGCTAGCCGTGCCGACCGAGGCGCAGGCAGGTTTCCTGCCAACGCTCGGCGGCCTGCGCGACCTGCTGTTCGGCACGACATCCTCGTGGCGCGAAGCACTGACCGCGCAGATCCCCTTCGGCACCTATCAAGCCCTGGCGGTGCCCGCACTCATCGTGGTCCTCACCTGCTCGGTGGCCGGGATCTCCGTCGCCCTGCAGGCAAAGCGCCCGGCATGGGCAGTCATCGCCCCAGTCGTGATGCTCGCCTTCGGTATCTCCTTCGGCTCAGCGGACACACTGTGGCCACTCGGCGCGGGGGTGGCGCTGTTCATCGGGGCCATGGCCTGGGTCACCGTGCGCGCCGGCCGCTCCCAGCCCGGTCGTTCCGGCTGGCGAAGGGCCAGTGCCGTCGCGCGGCGCTACTCAGCCGCATTCGCCGTGGTGGCTGTCTGCGCCGCCGGGGCCTGCGCCGTGGTGAGTCTCAACCCGCTGAGCACGGATCGGCACGTCCTGCGCACCAACGTCACGCCACCCTTCCAACCGCGGGACCTGATCAGCCCCCTCGTCGGCTACCGCAACGACGTACTTCCCCCGGGGGCGGACGCCGAACTCTTCACGGTCACCGGGCTGCCCTCCGGCGCCCGGATCCGGTTGGCGACCCTCGACACCTACAACGGCATGGTCTATGCGGTCGGGGAGGGCCCGGCGTCATCCGGATCCTTCGAACGAGTGCCCTACAAGGTCCAAAGCGACAACAGCAAAGGCACCCGGGTCCAGGTGAAGTTCACCATCGGCGACTACAGCGACGTGTGGGTACCGACAGTCGGTGACCTGACTTCGATCCACTTCGACGCCGCACACAAGGAGCTGTCCGACTCCTTCTTCTACAACAAGACAACCAGCTCAGCCGCCATCCGCCCCGGCCTGGAGAAAGGTGCCTCGTACACCGTCGACGCCCGCGTGACCAAGGCCTTGACCGAGGAGCAGCTGGCCAAGGTGCGGCCGGCGACGACTCGGCAGTCCCCCAAGCCGGACATCCCCCAGGACCTCATCGACGCAGTCAAGGAGCATTCGGGCACGGGAACCACCCCGGGCGCAAGACTGGTCTCGCTCGCCCAGTGGCTCCGCACCGGTTACGTCAGCCACTCCGGAGCGGACGAGCCCTTCAGCCGCCCCGGGCACTCGGCCGACCGTCTGCGTGTACTGCTCACCGAGGCGCCCATGCTGGGCGACGCCGAACAATACGCGCCCACTATGGCACTCTTCGCCCGGCAGCTCGGCTTCCCGTCGCGCGTCGTGCTCGGCTACGCACCCGCCGATGGGCAGACCACCATCACGGGTGCCGACACCACCGCCTGGGCCGAGGTGCAGATCGCGGACGGGAGCTGGGTGATGGTCGACCCGAACCCCGAGGTGCGCGAGGTACCGAAGATCGAGGACCCGACGACGCAGCGGATCGCCCGGCCCAAGACGATCCTGCCGCCACCCCCCGAGACGACCGACGACTCCGTAACCACGCGGAGTCAGGATGACGACGGACCGGAGGACGAACCCCGGGGCGCCGGCTGGACCGCGGTTCTACTGGCGGTCCTGCGCGTGGGCGGCCTCGGCATCGGCATCATCGGGATCGTGACGTCACCGCTGTGGGTACTCGCCCTGGCCGCGACCATTCGACGGTTCTTCCGCCGCCGTGCCGACCGCCGCACGGTGGCGGTCACGGGTGCCTGGGATGAGGTCCGCGACGCCCTGCTGGATCGCGGCCAGGACATCGAACCGGCCGCGACCCGTGCCGAAGTGGCCGAACTCGCCGACTCACCCGAGGTGCAGGACCTCGCCGACCGGGCCGATGAGGGCGCCTTTAGCGCCAACCCCCTCACCTCCGCACAGGTCGACGCCTACTGGGCGGATGCCAAGAAGATTCGCCACCGTCTCGATACCGGCATCAGCAAACGCGAGCGCCTGCGCACCGCCTTGTCCACCCGGTCATTGCGGCGCTCGCTCGCTGCGGGCATCCTGCCGGTCGCGTGGCGGCAGCGGCTGCCCTGGCTCGATCGCGTCCCCGGCGTCACCGTCCTCTGGCGTGAAGGGCGGCCAACCGCGGAGGTTGCGGCGGGCCGGCCCCGGGAGAAAGTGAGCGTGGGTAGCTCGAACGATGACGGGGGCGGCGGCTAGGCTCGCCGTGTGACCATCGCGCCTCGGAGAACGGCCGCGTTTTTCGACCTCGACAAGACGATCATCGCGACCTCGTCCGCCGCTGCCTTCTCCCGGCCGTTCCTGGCCGGCGGCCTGCTCGGGCGCGGCGATGCGGTACGCAGCGCCTACGCCCATTTCCTCTTCATGGTCGGCGGCGCGGATGCCGACCAGTCCGAACGAATGCGCGCCCACCTCAGCGCCCTGGTCACCGGCTGGGACGTCGACGCCGTCGCCCGGATCGTGACTGAGACGATCCACGAGTACATCGACCCGGTCGTCTACAGCGAAGCCGTCGAGCTGATCGCGGACCACCACGCGCGCGGTCACGACGTGGTCATCGTCTCCGCCTCCGGTGCCGAGTTGGTCGAGCCGATCGCCGCGATCCTCGGTGCGGACCATGCGATCTCCTCCCGCATGGAGGTGGTCGACGGGCACTACACCGGGCAGATCGACTTCTACGCCTACGGCGAGAACAAGGCTGTGGCGATCCGCGGGCTCGCTGCAGCGCAGGGCTATGATCTGGCGGCCAGCTACGCCTACTCCGACTCGATCACGGATGCTCCGATGCTCGCTGTCGTCGGGCACGGATTCGCCGTCAACCCGGATCGCCACCTGCGACGGCTCGCGGCGGAGAACGACTGGCAAGTACTGACTTTCCGCCGTCCGGTCGCCCTGCACTCACCCTGGCGGCCGCCCTCGCTGATCGCCGTCGGCGTCGGGCTGGTCGTGGCAAGCTGGGTGGTCTGGCGATCCGTGCGACGGCGAAGGTGAGATTCCCCCGGGGCCATTGCGCTTCGTTCCGCGACGGGGTATCAAAGAGGTACCACAGCTTCACATGATCTTCACGGACAGCAGCACCCACGCGCGGACAGTCCACGAAACGGACACGCTGACCGGGCTTGACCCGTTGCAGCGGCTACCTCCGAGCACGCTTGTTCACTGCGGTCCGTGAGGCGACGGCGGCACCCGCAGGGGCGCCGCCGTCGTTCTGTATTCGGACGGTTCACTCGTTCGAGACCGCCTCCAATACCGGCATCCGAGACGCCCGGATCGCCGGCCACAAGGCGGCGAGCACCCCGACAACGGCCGCGAGCAGCAACATCACCACGAGGCTCGGCCACGGGACGACCAGCGACGACAGGCCGTCGTCGGCGAAGATCGTCGGCAGGGTCGCCGCCAAGCCGAGCCCGATCGCCAGGCCGGCGACTGCCCCGAACACCGCGATGAGCACCGACTCGATCACGATCGTCCCACTGAGCTGGAGCCGCCCGAGACCCACGGCGCGCAAGAGCCCGATCTCCCGGGTCCGTTCCATGATCGACAACGCCAAGGTGTTCACGATGCCGAGGACCGCGATCACGATCGACAGCCCCAACAGCGCGTAGAAGGCCACGAGCATCTGGTTCACCTGATCCGACAGGGACGAGGTGAACTCCTCCTTGTCGAGGACGGACACCACGTAATAGGGCTTCACCGCAGCCGTCAGCCCTTCGCGCAGTTGCGCCGCGTCCCCGTTCTCACTGGTCACCAGAACCGTGACGACGGAACGCATCGACTCCGGCAGCATGTCGTCGAAGACCGTCTGGGGCATTACGACCAGGCCCATCATGACCGGCGCTGACACGATCGCCCCGATCCGGATCTTTCGGGCCGGCTCATTCGGCAAGGAGGGCACGGTCAGTGTCACCGTGTCGCCGACATGCCACCCGTTCGACTCCGCCAGGCCCTCGTGCACCATGGCCTCACCCTTGTCCAGCGCATCCATCGACCCACTTTCGACCCGCGGGTCGATCACCTCCGGGAAGGTGCCCGGGGTCACCGATGAGGCGACGTTCTTCAGGCCGTCGACGTCGATCGGACCGGAGAGGAGCTCGTCGGCGACCTTGACACCGTCGACCTCCTTGATGGCCGCGACCGCCCCCGCGGGCACTCCCATGCCGCTCCCCTGGAGCACGTAGTCGGCATCCATGTCGGAGTCGATCATGTCGGCCACCGACGCCTGGAAGGAGCCGGCGAGCACCGAGGCGGCCCCGACCAGCGCCATGCCGATCATCAACGCCCCGGCCGTGTTCGCGGTGCGGCGGGGGTTGCGCACCACGTTCCCCCGGGCCAGCGCTCCCAGGGGTCGCACCCAGGTCACCACGGGCCAGGCGAGGATCCGCACCACGACCGGGGCGATCACGGGTGAGACCACCAACGCCCCGGCGAGCACCAGGACGGCCCCCACCCCGAGTAGCGCTCCGGAGGTCTCGACCACCGCTGCCACGACCGCGGCTACCCCTAGGCCGAAGACGACTGTCCCAGTGATCGCCCGCCAACGCGGGGCCTGATCGGAGGTGGCCACCTGATCCCGCATGGCCTCGACCGGTGGCACTTTAGACGCCCGGATGGCCGGCAGAGCGGCGGCCGCGACCGCGACGAGCGTCCCCAGCAGGATCGAACCGATCACGTTCGCGGCCCCCACGGGGATCGATCCCGCCAGCTCCATCCCCATGGCGCTGAACGCGGCCTTGAGGAGGGCGACCAGGCCGAAACCGCCGAGCACTCCCAAGGCGGACCCGATGAGCCCGACAATGGCCGCCTGGCCCACCACGGAGACGAAGACCTGCATGGGCGAGGCCCCGATCGCCCGGAGCACCGCGATCTCCCGCAACCGCTGCCGGACGACCATCGTGAAGGTGTTGGAGATGATGAAGCCGCCCACGAAGAGCGCGATCCCCGCGAACACCCCGAGGAACACCGGGATAAAGCCGAGCATCGAGGCGATGGACTCCTTGCTCGCGGCCCGCATCTGCGCGCCGGTCACCACCTCGGCATGGGCATCGGCGGGGACCACCTTCTCGACGTCCTTGGCCAAGGTGGCCGCGTTAGTGCCCGGGGCCGCGTAGACCGAGATGGTCGGCACCAGGCCATCGGGGGCGAAAAGCTCCTCCGCGGTCTGCGGGTCCAGGGCCAGGAGCGTCGCACCGGCCATGGGCGCATCGAAGGACAGCGTGCCGACGACCTTTTGGTCGGTGATCTGACCGTTGAGCAACACCTTGGCCGACTGGCCGACCGTCAGCCCGGAGCGTTCCTGCGTGGACTTCTCCAACGCGATCTGCCCGGGTTCGGTGGGCAGCTTCCCGGCCACCACCGTGAACGACGGATCATCGGTCCAGGCCGGCACGGCGAAACTCGGCGCCTGGCCGGTTCCCACGGCGGTGCCGTCGGCACCCACCAGCACCATCGAGCCTTGGATGTCCGGGGTTGCCCGAGCGACGCCGGACAGTGCCCCCACCGTGTCGGCGAGATCCATCGCCAGCAGCGGCCGGTCGCTTCCGCCCATGACGGCAGCGGTCGAGTCGTCCGCCCCGGCACCCTGGACGTAAACATCGGCGGTCATCGACTGATCCACGATGTCGTCGAAGGTGGACGACAGCATGCCGCGCAGGGAGAACGTCCCCGACATGAAGGCGATGCCGAGCACGACCGCCAGCATCGACAGGGCGAAACGCACCGGATGTTGGCGCACTCCACGCCAGGTCACTCGTCCCATCAGAACTCTCCGGCCCGAGCACCGGCGTCGGCCTGTGCCGCCTCGGCCGAGCGGCTCGCCGCCGTGTGCACCCGGAGCTGATCGATCACGGCATCAGGGGTCGGCTGCGTGAGTTCGCCGACGAACCGGCCGTCAGCCAGGAACAGCACCCGGTGCGCGTAGGAGGCGGCCGTCGGGTCGTGGGTCACCATCACCACCGACTGCCCCAGGTCATCCACGGACGAACGCAGGAAGGACAGGACCTCCGCAGAGGAGGTCGAGTCAAGGTTCCCGGTCGGCTCATCCGCGAAGACGATGGAGGGCTGCGAGATCAGCGCCCGTGCGCACGCCACCCGCTGCTGCTGACCGCCGGAGAGTTCGGAGGGCCGGTGGTCGAGGCGGTCGGCCAGCCCGACGGCGTCGACCACCTGGTCGAACCAGTCCCGGTCGACGGGTTTGCGGGCGATGTCCAACGGCAGCGTGATGTTCTCCGCCGCGGTCAACGTGGGCAGCAGGTTGAACGCCTGGAAGACGAACCCCAATTGGGTCCGCCGCAACCGGGTCAGCTGACGTTCGGTCATCGCACCGATCGACTTGCCGTCCACCACCACATCCCCGCTGGTCGGCCGGTCCAGGCCCGCCATGCAGTGCATCAGCGTCGACTTCCCCGACCCGGACGGACCCATGATGGCGGTGAGTTCGCCGCGCCCGATCTCGACGTCGATGCCCGCGAGGGCGTGGACCGCGGTGTCGCCGGAACCGTAGGTCTTCGTCAACGCATGGGCACTGGCAATGGGCGCAGGCGACAGGGGTGCGGCTGGTCCAGCAACTGGGGGCACGGGTTTTCCGTTCGGTCGGCGCGGCTTTCCGCCGCGGAAACGGGACTCCCCCAGACTGCCGCACATCGCTTCCCGAGGGCATCAGGGGACCCCCTGGTTTTCGCTCAGCAAACCCTGAAGCCAACAGGCGCTGCCGCTTCCGCCAGGCCGAATATGAGACGATGTGACTGCCGTCACTGGCCAAGGTCTAGAATCGACCGGGTCAAGTGACCGTAGCTCTTGACCGGTCGTGACCGCATCGCCGCGGACGACCGTGCAGCAATGTCGATGCGTGGAGGTAGAACGTGCCCGAGAACGAGACCACCGCAAACGGCGGCGCGACGTCGCCGAGCCTGGAGAACCTCCTGACGGAGAACCGCAGTTTCCCCCCGAGCCCGGAGTTCGTTGCCCAGGCGAATGCCGGACCTGAGCTGTATACCGAGGCGGCAGCCGACCGTCTGGACTTCTGGGCACGCCAAGCGCGAGAATCGCTGAGTTGGCATACCCCATTCACTGAGACCCTGGACTGGTCGAATGCGCCGGTGGCCCGGTGGTTCGCCGACGGCACCCTGAACGCCGCCTACAACGCCGTCGACCGGCATGTCGAGGCGGGGAACGGGGACCGGGTTGCTATCCATTTCGAGGGTGAACCCGGCGACACCCGCACCATCACCTACGCCGATCTCCAGCGGGACGTCGCGCGCGCGGCAAATGCGCTGGCGGCCCTGGGCGTGGCCACCGGTGACCGCGTGGTCATCTACCTGCCGATGATCCCCGAGGCCGTCATCGCAATGCTGGCCTGCGCGCGCCTGGGCGCCCCCCACTCCGTGGTTTTCGGCGGGTTCTCCGCCGACGCCCTCCGCAGCCGGATCGGCGACGCCGAGGCCAAGGTCGTCATCACCGCCGACGGTGGGTATCGCCGTGGTGCCCCCTCGGCCCTGAAACCGGCCGTCGACGAGGCACTGACCCCGCACGAGGGGGTCGAGTCACCGGTGCAGCACGTGCTCGTCGTGCGTCGCACCGGCCAGGATGTCGCCTGGACCGAGCACCGGGACATCTGGTGGCACGAGGCCATTGAAAGCGCGGATGTGCAGCACGACCCCGTGTGGGTCGAGGCCGAGCACCCGCTGTTCATCCTTTACACCTCGGGAACCACCGGGAAACCCAAGGGCATCCTGCACACCACGGGCGGGTACCTGACGCAGGTCGCCTACACGCACCGGAACGTCTTCGACCTCAAGCCGGAGACGGATGTCTACTGGTGCACGGCCGACATCGGCTGGGTGACCGGACACTCCTACGTGACCTACGGGCCGCTGATCAACGGGGCCACCCAGGTGATCTACGAGGGCACACCCGACACCCCGCACCGCGGCCGCTGGTGGGAGATCGTGCAGAAGTACAAGGTCTCCATCCTGTACACGGCACCGACCGCCATCCGTACCTGCATGAAGTGGGGCGACGACATCCCCGCCGGATTCGACCTGTCGAGCCTGCGGGTCCTGGGGTCGGTGGGCGAGTCCATCAACCCCGAGGCGTGGATGTGGTACCGCCGCGTCATCGGCGCGGATTCCGCACCGATCGTGGACACCTGGTGGCAGACCGAAACGGGCGCCATGATGATCTCCCCGCTGCCCGGCGTGACCGCCACCAAGCCGGGATCGGCACAGGTGCCCCTGCCGGGCATCTCGGCTGACGTGGTCGACGACGAAGCCCACTCCGTGCCCAACGGGGGCGGCGGGTACCTGGTGCTCTCCGAGCCGTGGCCCGCGATGCTCCGCGGCATCTGGGGCGACCTCCAACGGTTCAAGGACACCTACTGGTCGCGGTTCCCGGGCATCTACTTCGCGGGTGACGGCGCCAAAAAGGACGACGACGGCGACATCTGGCTGTTGGGCCGGGTGGACGATGTCATGAACGTCTCCGGTCACCGGCTGTCGACCACGGAGATCGAGTCGGCGCTCGTCTCGCACCCGATCGTGGCCGAGGCAGCCGTGGTGGGTGCGAACGACGAGATGACCGGCCAGGCCGTGGTGGCGTTCGTGATCCTGCGTGGCGAGTTCGCCGAGCAGGCCGCCGATGCCGAGGGCGCCGCGAAGGTCCAAGAGGAGTTGCGGGCACACGTCGGCAAGGAGATCGGCCCCATCGCGAAACCGAAGCGGATCCTGGTGGTCGCCGAGCTGCCCAAGACGCGCTCGGGGAAGATCATGCGCCGGTTGCTGCGCGACGTCGCCGAGAACCGGACCGTGGGCGATGCGACGACCCTTGCCGACTCGTCGGTGATGGATCTCATCGCCTCCGGGCTGTCCAAGCAGTAGGGGCGGACCCGGGGCCGCGCCCGGTCGCGGTGCGGTCGTTCGGGGCAGGTCGTTCGGGGCGCGGACCTGGGCGGGGCGGGGCGCGGACCACTTCGCCGAGTGCTGTGGTTCTGGTCGAGTGCTGTGGTTTAGGTCGAGTGCTGTGGCTTGAGCCGCAGCACTCGCCTGAAAGTACAGCGCTCGACCAGAAAACTGGGCGGGGAACTACTCCCGGGCATCGCGCGTTGCTACGCTCGTACGGCATACGAGGTTTCGGTCCCTGGAGGCACCAATGCGCGTCGTCGAATCCGCCCTGTCCCTCAACGTCCCCGAACCCGCCACCTCCGCACGGTGGGCCATCGAGCACTTCGGCTTCACCGAGGCCATGGCCGCCGACGGATTTATCTCACTGGCCCACCCCGACGCCGGTTTTGGCCTCATCTACCTGCGGACCGGACTGTCCACGTTCAAGCCTGCTCAGATCGCCGGCGACGCCGGGCAGGGCACTCTGATCGCCTTCGTCGTCGACGATGTCGACGCGGAACACGAACGCCTCGTCACCGAAGGGGTGGAGGTCATCACACCACCGGAAACCGAGCCCTGGGGTGAGCGTTACGCCCAGTACCTCGACCCGAACGGCGTCGTCTTCCAGCTCGTCACCTGGCAGCACGAGGCAACGGCGTAGTCCGGCTTCCTGTGCCGTATGCGGCGGTGGCACGATGCAAGGTCCGAGCCGGACGCATCGGCCGCTCCGGTCGCCGCGGCCCGCGGCGCAGGCCGCCAGCAACTACCTCCGCGGCGGCGGGACCTTGCGCACCGCGACCATCAGGACGATCACCAAATAGGGCACCAACATCACCGCTGCACCCCAGGACAAGGCGGCGTACGTGGAGTTCGCGATCACCACACCCGCGACGATGCCGCCCAAGGCACCACCCAGGTTCATGGTCAGATCCGATACGCCCTGAACCGCGGTCCGGGCACCGCTCCCGGTGGCGGTCACGAGTAACGCGGAACCTCCGACCAGGGCACACGACCATCCCAAACCGAGCAGGAACATACCGATCGCCAACCGGGTGGACGCCTGACTCGTGGCACCGGCCGCGATCACTGCGGAGGTCAGCAGCAGCACGGCACCGATCACCAGCACCCGCAATGGACCGATGCGATCGGCCAGCCAACCCACCAGCGGGCTGAAGGCGTACATCCCGGCGATGTGAATGCTGATGACGATGCCGACGATCTTCAGGGTCGCGTTGCCGTGGTTCATGTGGACCGGGGTCATGGACATCAGGCCGACCATGGTCAGGTGGCTGACGGCGATCGTCCCGAGGGCGAGTTGCGCCGCCCGCGAGCGCCGGACGGCTGCCCACCCGGCCCGGATTCCCGCAGGCTGCGGGGCGCCCCCGGTCGCGGCGCGCGCGGCCGCCGCCACGTGCAAGGGGTCTGGCCGCAGGAACAGCCACACCACGAGGGCCGCCAACGCGAAGGCCGCCGCGGAGAGGATGTAGGGCATCGGGGTCGGGCCGGCGTGAGCGGCCACGGCGTCGGCGGCCATCCCGGCCTCCGAAGTCATGGTGTGCCCAGCATCCGAATGAGTATCGGTGCCAGCATGAGAGGCGTCGTCGGCCACGCCCGCGAGCGTCGGGCCGAGGACGGAGCCGATCGTGGTGGCCCACACGACTATCGACAGGTCGGTGGCGCGCCGGTCGAGCGTCGATAAGTCAGTCGCGGCGAACCGGGCTGCCAACCCGGTGGCCGAGCCGAATCCGAAGAGGATCATCGCACCGACCAACCCTTGCCAGGAGCCGGCCGTCGTCGCGATCCAGGCGGCGACGGCCCCAAGTGCGGCGACGGCGAAGCCCGTGGAGATCGACGTCCGCCGCCCACGACGTTGGGCCACCCGGGCCAGTGGCAGGGCCGCGAGCGCCGCCCCGACCACGGCAGACGTCTGCGTCAACCCGGCGATGGCGTCCGAGCCGGAGAGCTCCGAGGCGATCAGCGGCCCCACGGCCACCCCGGCGCCTACGCCGATACCCGCAAGGGCCTGGCCGACGGCGAGGACGGTCAGTGTTCGACGCTGGACGGATGCGGTCACCGCACGAGCCTAGCGAGGCGCTGAGGCTCCCAGGGCTGGGTGGCCGCCTGGCCCGGGCGGCACCCCGGCGCGGTTGCCGCCCGGAACCAGGCGGGCGGGGCTCAGGCAGCGGCCTCAATCGGGCAGGTGACCCAGATCGATCTAGCGTGGGCTCTATGGGTGTCCGGCCAGTCATCGGCCCGGCGATGGCGACGGCGTTCGTTTGCCTCGCCGTCGTCGGCATTGGCGTACCCGCACACGCGGACACCATCGACGTCATCGACCGGTTGGGCTGCGGACAGGGTTTGACAGTCATCGCCGCACCCAGCGGCCCGGGTGCGAGCGTGCCAGCGACGTGGACCTCCGTGGTCGACCGACCCACGTCCACCCTGGACACCTCAGCCACGGGCTCCCCGCCTGTCCAACTAGCCGCGACAGCCGATACGCCCGCCGGGCTCTATCGGTTCTCGCCCCATGCCGACGACGCCGGGCTCGATCCCCGATTCGGGCTCGGCACGGTAGCGGTCAAACGCACCGATCCCGGCGATCGGACACTTCTCATGTTCACCTTGCCGGCGGCTCAACGAGTCTTCTTCACGGCCGCCGACGTCAACTGGGAGGCCGAGCGCGCCACCCTCGTCGGGTTTCGAGCCGGCGTCCCGGTCAGCCCGACGATCATTCCCCGATCGGCTCCCGGCGACGTGAGCGTGCTGAGCGCCGTGAATCCGGACGGCTCGGCTTCCTTGTGGGGGGCCAGCGTCGGTGCGGATACCTTCGACTCCCAAGTGAGCGCGGACGTAGTCTTCGATCGCCCGGTCGATCAAGTGCGCATCGTCCAGGACAATCCGACCGACGTAACAGGGTTCACCTATGCGGAGTACACCGCTTTCCTCGGCTGCCAGGGTGTGGATGTCACATTGACGGCGGGTGCCCCACAGCTGATCGCCGCCAACGGCGACGGTTGGACGTATGACGTGCCGCTGACGGTGCGGATGGGGTCCACCGCAACTCCCGCAGATGCGGCGCTTTACGGGGCGGCCGCGCATCTCGACCTCAGGCCGTTGACCGTCGGGGGCGGCGTGCTGGTGGATGTCGGGTCGCTGAGCGAAAGCGGTCACTGCGCCGTCGCACCTGGCTACGACGGCGTGACCGAGCTGGACCTGTTGTCTGCGGTACAGCCGTTGGTGGGCGGCCAGTCGTGCTCCGTGAGCCTGCGCGCGCGGGTGCGCATCCCGGCATTCACGGCACCGGCGGTACGGACTCTGATGGCGACGGCCACCACCGCGGGCCTGGCCGCTGACTCGTCCTCCGACTCGGCGGAGCTGCCCGCGACAGTGCATGGTGATCAACCACGCGCGACGCGGGTTGTCTTCGAGGCGCCGGTCGTCACGCCGTCACCGACGTCGTCGCCGACCGCCGCTCCTCCGACGGACGTTGCCCCTCCGACGGGCGTTGCGGGCGGCGGAAATCTCGGTGGTGGTGAGCTGGGCCTCGGTTCGAATTCAGGCCCGGTCTCGGATTCGATGAGTGACGCACGGTTGCCCGCCACTGGCTTTGTTCGACCGGTCGCGGCCGGGGCGTTCGGCGGCATCGCAGCGGGCGCCGCTGTGCTGCTCGTGGCACGGCGTCTGCGGCGTGCAGCACGCGACCGTGGGAGCTGGGCCTAACCGCTGACGCTGAACAGGTAAGCGACCGCCACCAAGAAGCCAGCCACTCTACTTCGCACGAGCCGACTCCATTTCCCTTTTCAACTTGGCGGTGACCGCGGCCCAGCGCACCACCGCCTACGTTCAAGCAAGTCAGTCCAAGTCCCGACGATGCTCGAAGTCGTATTTGGTAATCGGATCGGCATCCACCTTCGCCGCCAACTCACCCAACAAGCCGTCAAGATCAAACGACTCCCGCAAGTCAGTCGTCGTATCCTCCGACGTCACGACAACACTCACCAGAATCCAATCATCAACAAGGGTGTACATCGCCAACCCCTGATGCGGGCCAGTCGCGGGAGCGCCCATATGGTCTTTTTCTTCTTCCGTCAACAAGTCATTCGCAAGCGGCGTCCATCCGTCAGGCTTCTCAGTTGACTCATACCAACCAAAACGCCCGTCCGAAGGTGACTCGATTGGCACGAACGTATAGTATCCCTTGTAATCACTAACCGTACGCGCCCGCGGGTCCGTGGCACACGACTGGATCTCATCGTATAACTTGCCCGCGACCTCGGCACCAGTCTCGTAAAAATTCGGACTTGTCCATGTGACAAAGTACTTGATTTGTAGACCATCGGCCGCATATTCGCCAAACTCAATCTTGTTCTTCGGTATCAGATCGACATCGACCGTATCCGCAATACCACGCAAGGTATCCCGCAACGAGCACCCCTGCGGATCATACTCATCGAAATTCTGATGAGCATCCGGCACACGGGTAGCCCCCGGCAACTCAGGCAACAGGTCCCACCGTGTCGGCGCCGGAGTCGGCGCCGGCTCATCGCGACCACACCCACCCACCAAACCACCCAGCATGACAACCGCCACCAGAAAGCAAGCCACTCTACTTCGCACGAGCCGACTCCATTTCCCTTTTCAACTTGGCGGTGACCGCGGCCCAGCGCACCACCGCCTACGTTCAAGCAAGTCAGTCCAAGTCCCGACGATGCTCGAAGTCATATTTGGTAATCGGATCAGCGTCCACCTTCGCCGCCAACTCGTCCAACAAGCCGTCAATATCGAACGACTCCCGCAAGTCAGTCGTCGTATCCTCCGACGTCACCTGGACACTTACCAAAATCCAATCATCAACCAGGGTATACATCGCTAACCCCTGATACGGGTCAGTTGCCGGCGTCCCATAGAAGCTCTTCTCGTCCTCTTTGATCGGGTCCGTAGTTGTCGGCTGCCAATCTTGGGCCTTCTCGGTTGACTCATACCATCCAAAATGCCCCTCGGCAGGTGACCCGATCGGCACGAACGTATAGTATCCTTTGTAATCCCTAATCGCATGTGCTCGCGGAGCGGTGGCGCACTGTTGAATACGATCGTATAGATCACCCGCAGCATCGGCACCGGTATCATAAAGATCAAGATTTGTCCACGTGACAAAGTACTTGATCCGCACACCATCGACAGCATACTCACCGAATTCGAGTTTGCTCTTCGGTCGCTCCACGGCGGATATTGTCTCCGAAACAGCACGCAGCGCATCCCGCATCGAGCACCCCTGAGAATAGTGTTCACTAACGTCCTGGTGCGGGTCCGGCACCCGGGTAGCACCCGGGAGCTCAGCCAACAGGTCCCACCGGGTCGGCGCCGGAGTCGGTGCTGGCTCATCGCGACTACACCCAGCCACCAAACCACCCAGCGCAGCGACCGCCACCAGAAAGCAAGCCACCCTACTTCGCACGAGCCGACTCCATTTCTGTCTTGATATTGTGAATGACCTCTTCAGAAGGTGAAAGCTTGGCGTCCCGACTGTATCCGAGTCTTTCATCAAGAAAACGATCAAAATCGACCTCGCTTCCCACGAATCCCCGTTCTTCCACACCAAGATAGAACGCATGAATCATAGCTTCAGCATCCTCGTCATAGCTTGCTTTGATCTTCGCCAATGCGTCAGCTTCAGCGTGGAAGAGTTTTGCCGCCATCCAATCAGCTCCCTCACTGGCTGCCATTCCCACCACAGAGCCGACCACCGGACCACCACTAACAAAGCCTGCTCCCACTCCCACTGTACCGGTCAGGGCCTTCGAATTCCGGGTGTCCAGACCAGCGGCTTCTTCGAGCACTGCCTCGTCGATCTCGCCTTGAATCCGGGCGACATTCCCCACCGCCGTGGTCAGCGCTCTTTGACGATTGGCGGGGTTATCGAGAACCGCCGCGACCTCACCCGCGCACCGCATATGCTCGAGCGTCACATACTGCCACGCCTGCGCCCCACGCGAGTCCAGGCCGGTCCCCTTCACCACCTGAAGGATTTCATCTCGCCTGAATCCGGGCATCGGCTCGGGAGATAATCCGAGGCCCTCGTTATCAAAGCCACCCCGATAGTATTTCTCAGCGAGCCCATCCGCTCCGATCTCGAGGTTGGACCGGCCGGTGATGGCTTCGCCGATGCCGTCCATATACGGAGCGTAGGCACCGACCAACTCCACAGCGCCGAGATCCGACAGCTGGGACTTGAAATCTAGCCCCCCGTCGCCACGGTTGAGGGCGTGGGTGACATCGAGCATCAACCACGCGGCCCGTTTGCCTTCCTCCAGGTCTCCCGAGGCCGACCCATAGGCGGTCGCCGCGTGCATGGTGTGGAACAGGGAATGCCCACCGTCAACGGAGAACATATTCGTCAGGTCCTGCGGGTGCAAACCGCCGTGCGTCCACCGTTCGACCCTCTCCGTGCCCAGCTCGCGGTCTTGCGCCGGGGCGAGGAACTCCAACGACATCTTCGGGTCGGTGGACAACGAGTCGAAAACGGCGTGCGTCACGGAGTACGCCGCCAGTGGGTCACGCGCGTGAAGCCCCACCAGCTCCATGGCCAGCGGGCTCGTGGAGTCCCACACTCCGCCGAAATGCCGTGCGGCCACTTGTTCATCCATGGCCACCGCGGCGCCGTAGGCAACCTGGCCGTCTATACCGCCAGAGAGCAGGTACCCCATGAAGACGCCCCGAGACCCCGGGAACTCGGCGCCTGCCGCCGTGATCAGCCTGGCCCCCACCTCACGCCGCTCAGTCGGGTCGAGCGGACCCGTCCACTTCGGTAGCGCCGTCCGGGCGGCACCAGCGAATCCCGCCGCCACGCCCGCCCACGCCGAATCCGGCTGCGCGGCCTTGTCCAAGAACGCGTAGAACGCCGACACGCCAGCCTCGTCGCCCATCAACCCGGCGAAGAAGACGGGATTCTCGCCGAACTCGCTCAGCAACTCCTCAAGATCGGCGACCGCCGCTCGCTGCTCAGCCTGCGACAACTCACCGTTGGCGAGCTGGCACATCAGTCCCGCCGCGAGAATCCCTGAGCCCACCGCGCGCACCTGCCCCAACTGCGCACCGAGCATGCCGACAGCCTCCGCGCCGTCCGCCATGGAGACGCCGAACCCCGCCGGACCCGCCGCCAACGGACCGAATCCGGCGGCGGCGACCTCTGCGGCGTCATCCACCCGTCGGCGCACCCCCGACCATACGTGATGCGCCTCCTGCTCCCTCTCGGCCACCGCGTGGAGCCGGGCACGCAGGTCATCTATATCCGAAGTGACCCGCCAATCCGCCGATGAGCCATACACCATTGCCTGCAGCTCATCCATCTGTTCGCATAACTGCTCGAACTCGCGGTGAGCAGCCTCATCCGCCGCACTTGCCTCCACGGAGATCCGCTGGCCTTCCGCCAATTCCTGCCCGTACTCGTCCAGCCCTCTGCCCGCGTCCTGCCACACCCCGGCCAGCCGGGTGCCCCGCACCATCAACATTTGCATGAGCTCGATCACCGCAGTCGCCAGCTCCCCGGACTGGGACTGCAACAGGACCACCAGCCGGCCCACGTCCTCCACTGCCTCACCGATCTCGGCGGCCGCCTGCATGTACTGCCGCGCCCCGGCCCGTACGGCATCAGGGTTACCGCTGATCGGCTCCAGCGGGGGGTGCGGCGCGATCAACAGCGACCACCAGCCCGCCATCACAGCCCCAACGCGAACATCGGACCGGTTGCGCTGATGAGCGGCACAGCAGCGGCCAGTTGCGCGTCGACACCCTCCAGCCGGGACGTGGCAGCGGCCAACGCCGATCCCACCCGGCTGAACTCACGACCCACCCGGTTCTGTTCGCGATCCCACGACCGGCCCGCCTCCAGCAGCGCATGGCGCAAGCGCTCGTCCTCAATGCAGGCAGCCACCTCAACGGTGCTGGCCGCAAGCTCAGAAATGCGCTCCCCCGCGGCAAGTAATGCCCGCGCCACCGACGACAGCACCTCACCATCAACCGCCAAATCCGCCGCCACAGTTTTCTCCTACTCGCTCATCAACGCCGACAAGGACAGAACAAATATCCGCCGAACGTACCAGTCAGTGGCAAACAGGTCCAAATCCGCTGCAGAAATGCCACACCCCGCCCAGCCGAAACAGTCCACGCCGTCAGCCGATTCCAGTACAGACGTCTCACGTCTTGCACCATGCCCGCTCAGCGCTGCCCGATCCGCCGCAGCCACCTGGCAAGACATGATGAGATGGCGGGGTGGAAACAGCAATCCTCTGGCACTCCGGGGCGCTGGTCGACGATCTGGAGATCAGCCAGGTCCACGAACTGGCCCACGCGGCGGAACACACCGACGGCGTCGCCCCGCTCTCCGAACAACCCCGCTTGAACCTCGGGGTCGCGAACGAGGACATCATTCACCTGCTCACCTGGCATGCCGGTGAACTCGCCGGTTACGCCCAACTCGACACCCGAGGCGACCTGGCCGTGGCCGAACTGGTGGTCCACCCGTCCCGACGAGGCCGGGGCCTCGGGCGCTACCTGTTGACCAGCGCGATCGCACGGGTCTCGGATGTCGCCGTCATGCGCAGGACCCCCCGCCTTCCCGGTGCCGCAGCGATGAGCCTACGGATCTGGGCGCACGGCAACCTCCCGGCCGCCCAAGCCCTCGCGGCCCGCGCGGAACTGGTCGCCGTCCGTGAACTTCGGCAGCTCGCCCGCCTGCTGGGTCCCAAATCCGAGCATCCCTTCCCGGCCCCGCCGACCGGTCTACGTCTGCGCACCTTCATCCCCGGCGCCGACGACCGGGCATGGGTCGCCCTCAACGCACGCGCCTTCGCGCATCACCCCGAACAGGGCAGGCTCACGGAGACCGACCTGCACGCACGCATCGCCGAGGACTGGTTCGACCCCGAAGGCTTCTGGCTCCTCGAACGCGACGGGCGCCTGATCGGCTCGGTCTGGACGAAGGTACCCACCGGCCAGCCGCCCCGGAGCAGGGACGGGGAGATCTACGCCGTCGGGGTCGACCCAGCCGAACAAGGGGCCGGATTCGGCGCCCTGCTCACCCAGGTGGGACTCGCCTACCTGGCCCGGGTGGGCGCGCGCCGGGCCGTGCTCTACGTGGATGGCGACAACGCACCCGCGCTAGCCACGTACACCCAGGCCGGATTCGAGCCGAACCGCATCGATGTGCAATACGCCAGCAGACCCCCACAGGTCACGCCCACCGACCACCCGCGAGGCTGACCAGGGCAAGCGCTGGCTGAACGCGCCAGCCGTATGAGTGACGCCGAAGCCCGGCAGGTGTCACGATGAAGCTATGACGGACACGTCGACCCCCCGCATCCTTGATCCCGAACTCGCTGCGCATATCGCCGAGCACATCGCCGAGGAGCCCACCGCCGAACGCCCCCACGGGGACATCGATGGTACTGCGCTGCCAGCCGACCGGTTCGCGGACCGAGAGCTGAGCTGGCTGGCCTTCAACCAACGGGTGCTGGAACTGGCCGAGGACGTGCATCAGCCGCTCTTGGAACGGGTCCGGTTCCTGGCAATCTTCGCCTCCAACCTCGACGAGTTCTTCATGGTGCGGGTAGCCGGACTGAAACGGCGGATCGCCACCGGAATCGCGGTCACCGCCGCATCCGGCCTGAGCCCCCGCCAGACACTCGACGCCATCAGTGAACGCGCCCACATCCTGATGGAACGCCATTCCAGGGTTTTCCGGGACGAAGTGCAACCCGCACTCGCCGCCGAGGGCATCACGCTGGTCCACTGGGACGAGCTGGAAGCCCGCGAACAAGACCGCTTACGCAAGTTCTTCCGTCGCCAGATCTTCCCCGTGCTCACCCCATTGGCCGTCGACCCCGCGCATCCCTTCCCCTACATCTCCGGACTGTCGCTGAACCTCGCCGTCGTCGTGGTCAACCCGGCAACCGGCAAGGAGCACTTCGCCCGCGTCAAGGTGCCACCACTGCTCCCCCGGTTCATCGCGGTCGACGCCAAAGGCCGGCCAAGCGCCCCGACGACCCAGACCGCCGACCCGGAGAAAGGTCCGACCTCATTCGTGCCGATCTCCGAAGTGATCGGACAACACCTGGACCAGCTCTTCCCCGGCATGGAGGTGCGCGAACACCACACCTTCCGGGTCACCCGCAACGAGGACGTCGAGGTCGAAGAGGACGACGCCGAGAACCTCCTGCAGGCCATGGAAAAGGAACTGCTGCGGCGACGGTTCGGCCCACCGGTACGGCTCGAACTGGCCGTCGGCATCAGCCCGCGCATCCGCAACCTACTGGTCCGGGAGCTGGGAGTCGCTGCCGACGAGGTCTACGAGCTGCCCGCACCGCTGGACCTCACCGGACTGAACGCCATCGCCGACCTGGACCGCGCAGACCTGCACTACCCCGCCTTCATCCCGACCACCCATCGCTTCCTCGCCGAGGTTGAGAGCGCCCATCCCACCGATGTCTTCGCGGCCATCCGGGAACGCGACATCCTCCTGCACCACCCCTACGACTCCTTCTCGACCTCCGTCCAGACCTTCCTCGAACAGGCGGCGGCGGACCCGAACGTGCTGGCCATCAAGCAGACGCTGTACCGCACCTCGGGCGACTCCCCCATCGTCGATGCGCTGATCGACGCAGCCGAGGCCGGTAAACAGGTACTCGCCCTCGTGGAGATCAAGGCCCGGTTCGACGAACAAGCCAACATCACCTGGGCCCGCAAACTCGAACAAGCGGGTGTGCACGTCGTCTACGGCATCGTCGGACTCAAGACGCACTGCAAACTCTCGTTGGTCGTCCGCCAGGAAAGCGACGGGCTGCGCCGGTACTGCCACGTCGGCACCGGCAACTACCACCCCAAGACAGCCCGCCTGTACACCGACCACGGGCTGCTGACCTGCGACCCCGACGTCGGGCAAGACCTGACCAGGTTGTTCAATCAGCTCTCCGGCTACGCCCCGCAATCCCGGTTCCACCGGCTGCTCGTCGCCCCCCGCACGGTGCGCAGCGGCCTGATCGACCGGATCCGGCGCGAAGCCGACGCCGCCCGAGCCGGCCACGAAGCCTGGATCCGGATGAAGGTCAACTCCGTGGTGGACGAGGCCACGATCGACGCCCTCTACCGCGCCTCCCAGGCCGGCGTCCAAGTCGAACTCGTGGTGCGCGGCATCTGCGCGGTCCGGCCCGGCATCCCCGGCTTGAGCGAAAACATCCGGGTGCGCTCCATCCTGGGCCGCTTCCTCGAACACTCCCGCATCTACGCGTTCGCCAACTCGGCCGGCCCGGCGTTGGGTGAGGGGCAGGCGAGCGGGCCGGAGATCTACATCGGCTCAGCCGACCTGATGCACCGCAACCTCGACCGGCGGGTCGAAGCCCTCGTGCGGATCGCCGACCCCGACCAGATCACTGAGTTGCTCGACCTCCTCGACTTCTCCATGAATGACGGCACGGCCACCTGGCATCTACACCCGGACGGCACCTGGCAACGGCACTCCACGAACGACGCCGGTGAACCGCTGGTCGACCTCCAGGCCAGCCTCGTCGCCCGCCATCACCGGCGGCTCGGTGGGGGGCTGTAAGTGGCCGGGTCCTCCGCCACCGGCCTGCCACTGGTACCGACGCTCGGGGCCACCCGGCTCAACAGTGCCCCGGTGATCGAGTCAGCCGGTGCGTTGGTTTGGCGCGAACACCACGGCGAACTGCAAGTGCGGCTTATCCACCGGCCGAAGTACCGCGACTGGTCCTGGCCGAAGGGCAAGCTGGACCCCGGGGAAGCATTCCAGACGGCTGCCGCCCGGGAAGTGGCCGAGGAGACCGGCAAACCCGTCGTCCTCGGCCGGCCCCTGCCCGGGTTGCAGTACTTGACCCCGGAGGGCCGGGTGAAACGGGTGCACTACTGGGCGGCGCGCCGCGCTACGGCACGCATCGACGGTCCGGCACTCGCCGCCCGTGCACCGGTCCCACCGGTATCCACCGACGAGATCGACGACGCGGCCTGGCTGAACGTGACCGAGGCCGCCGAGCGGCTGACCCGCCCGGCCGACGTCGAACCGTTGCGCGCCCTGGATCGCGCGTGGAAACGAGGTCGTTTGGCGACCCACGCCTTCGCGATCGTCCGGCACGGGAAGGCCGTGTCCAGGGCGACGTGGTACGGCACCGAAGCCCGGCGTCCGCTGACACCCGCCGGCCACGCACAGGCGGCGGCCCTCATCCCGGTGCTCGCGGCGTACGGCGTCGGAGACGTGGTGACCAGCCAATGGGAACGTTGTGCACAGACCATCACTCCCTATGCCAACGCCGCCGGGATCGAGACCCGCGCCAGTGACCACCTCACTGAGGTACAGCACGAACGCTCCGCGGGGCCGGTCACCCGCACCGTCACCGAACTGCTGAACACGAGGGTCGCGACCGCTCTATGTACCCACCGGCCGGTGCTGCCCACGGTCTTCGAAGTGCTGGCCGCCAGCTCCCGCCGCCCCGTGGCACGGGCTTTGCCCACGAAGGACCCCTACCTCGAACCGGGCGAGATGCTGATGGTGCACGTGGCGATCACGCCCAAGGGCCCCCGCGTGGTAGCAGCCGAGAAGATCAGCCCCCCGATGCACTGAGCTGGGCCGTGGCGCGGCGGATGCCGGAGAGTGCGCCGGGCTGGTCCCAGCCCAGGATCAGGCGAGCGCTGCGGTCCCAGCCGAGCGCTGCGGTCCCAGCCGAGCGCTGCGGTCCCAGCCGAGCGCTGCGGTTCTGGCCGAGCGCTGCGGTTTAAACCGCAGCACTCGACTGAAAGTGCAGCACTCGACCCCGGGTGCGGACGGCGGGCGGGTGGATCGTGGGACCTGGTGTCCTGTTGGTGCTCGCTCGTCCCTCGCTCGTCCACAGCCACCGGCTGTCCACAGCTTTCTCGCCGACGGCCCCCGCACCATGCTTGACTGACCACGATGGGTTCATGTTCGACGCTGAACTCGGCCAAGATTCGCTGGTACTGTCCCGATCGACCCATCCTGCATACATTCGCCAGGCAAGGCGCCAAGGCACGCTGGAACGTCTCACGCGTGGCGCATACTGGCTCCCTGAGAACAAGGAGCGCCACGAACTCGCGCGGCTCCGGGCGGTTTCTCATCTGCGGGCGGTATCCGTCATGTTGGGTTCCGACCATACGTTCTGCCGCGCAAGCGCGGCGCTTCTGTGGGATCTTCCACTGTGGAGCATTCCGACGGCGGCCCATGTGATCCAGCGCTGGACGACGGGTGCCGGTGGCCGTCGCGACACGATACGGCATCGCGAAACTTGCCCGGACGAGGACACGACCGTCCTGCACGGGCTGCGGGCGACGACCCTCGAGCGCACTGTGGTCGACTGCGCGCGAACCCTGCCTGCTGCCGATGGGCTCGCACTCGTCGATGCCGCGCTCGGGTTGGGTGTCGAACGTTCACGGCTGGCGCAAGCATGTGTCCGCGGCGCCCGAGGCGTCGTCCGGGCGCGAGCAGTCATCGAGGAAGCCGACGGCGGCGCCGCATCCCCAGGTGAGTCCATCACTCGACTGCACCTGCTTCGCCACGGACTGCCTCGGCCCGAGACCCAGATCCGCATCCGGACGCGTCGGGGAACCTTCTACGGCGACCTCGGATGGCGGTGCGGGAGGGTCTTGGTCGAGTTCGACGGTCGGATCAAGTACACCCGGCTTGCTCAAGGCGACCCTGCGGAGGTCGTGTATCAGGAGAAGCTGCGCCAAGAGGCCATCGAGGAGTTGGGCTGGCGAGTAGCCCGGGTCGCGGCTGCGGACCTCCGTGATGGGCCTGGTCTTGCGCGCCGGATCGGGTTTCTGCTGCCTGAGTTCACATCGACCGACCGTCCGGGGCTCGGCTAGCGAGTAGCGCAACGAGGGTCGTGGCCGAGCGCTGTGGTTCTGGCCGAGCGCTGTGGTTCTGGCCGAGCGCTGTGGTTCTGGCCGAGCGCTGTGGTTCTGGCCGAGCGCTGTGGTTCTGGCCGAGCGCGGTGGTTCTGGCCGAGCGCTGTGGTTCTGGCCGAGC
>JAVBNE010000076.1:0-2601 GCA_031551755.1 Cellulomonadaceae bacterium
TGTCACTGGTAAACTAAAAGGGGCCAAGTATGGCAAATAGAAATCCCCCACCCAAGCAGCTCTCGTGTATAATCGAAAGATACTACACGGGAGGAATACGAAGGATGGTGGATACGGAAATGTACACAGAAATCCAAAAACGCAAGCGCGCGGGATACACGCAGCGAGCGGTAGCGCGGGAGCTGGATGTAGATAGAAAAACGATACGTAGATACTGGGAGATGACGGACGATCAGTACGCGCAATATGTGCTTGACAGCAAGAGCCGGACAAAAATACTTGACCCATATCGGGATGACATTGTAGAACAGATAGAGGAATACCCGGAAATCACCAGTGCGATCATCGATGGCAAACTGCGGATGACCTATGCGGATTTTGAGCCGTCGTACCGAAGCGTGCGGCTGTATGTTGCGATGCTGCGAGAAGAATTGGGGATGCCGCAGATGAAGGCGGTACGGCAGTTCAGCGAGGTGGCGGAATTGCCGGCGGGGTTGCAGGCACAGGTTGACATGGGGGAACAAAAGCTGCCGGATATGTACGGTAACTGGGTGAAGGTGTACATATTTGCGATGGTCATGAGCCATTCTCGAAAACGGTTTGGAATCATGCAGGATCACAAATTTAACGCGCAGGAGTTTGTCGCGGCGCACGGTATGGCGTTCCGGTACTTCGGCGGCAGGACGAGTGAAATTGTATATGACCAGGATCGAGTGATGGCGGTGTCGGAAAACGCGGGAGACCTGACGCTGACAGAGGTGTTCGAGACCTATGCCAGATATGCCGGATTCACCATTCATCTGTGCAGAGGCGCCGACCCCCAAAGCAAGGGCAAGATAGAGAGAGTTGTCGGATACATCAAGAACAACTATCTCAGCTGCCGGAAATACTGTGGGATCAGTGAGCTCAACAGCGGGCTGATGACATGGCTTGACCGCGTGGCCAATGCAAAGGTCCATGACACGACCAAGATGATACCAAACCGGGTGTTTATCGAAGAAATCCGGCATCTGAAGGCTGTGCCGACACTGTCGGCGCCGGTCGTGCCGAAGACGGCGGCCGTCCGCAAAACGAATGTCGTGCACTATCTTCAAAACCGCTACGAGGTGCCCCGGGGAACCTATTTCCCCGGACGCATGGCAAGGATCGAAGCCGATGTGCGGACAGGCCGGGTGTCCTTCTATGATGCCAAAAACGGTGAGCTGCTTGCGGGACACAATATTTCGTACTCAAAAGGCCGGTTTGTATCCCTGCCGAAAAACGGGGAACGGTTCAAGGCCATCAAATACGAGGCATTGAAAACCAAAGTACTTGAGGCTTTCGGTGAAATGCCGGGAGCGGAGGGGTTTGTCGCTAAAATCATCGAGCTGTACCCGCGATACATCCGTGATCAGCTCGCCATCATCTCCAAGTGTCAGGAGCGGTATGGGAAACCGGAGATTGAGCGTGCACTCCGTTACTGTGAAGAGCGAGAACTATTCAGCGCCAACGACTTCCGTGATACTCTCGACTATTTCCGCGAAGCCGAGCCCATGCCTGTGCTCAGGCCGCTCACGCTGCCGGTCAAATACAGCATTGTCAGAGCCGAAACGCGCCCCGTCAGCGCCTATACCGCCATGATCAACGGGGGTGAAGCATGATGACCCCCGAAATCATTTCCCTTGCCAAGCAGTTCCGCATCAGTGTCCTGTCAACCGGCAAGTACCGCGCCCGTGACGGGTTATCCAACGAGGAATATCTTCTCGAAGTCCTCCGCGCCGAGCAGGCGGCCCGCGATGAGCGCGCTACACGGGAACGTCTTAAACAAGCAAGACTTCCCGCCTTTAAGAGCTTCGAGGAGTTCGACACCGATTTCCAAAAAGGCGTCACAAGAAAACAGCTTGACCTCCTGGCCAAGCTCGAATGGATTGACGGCCTCTACAACCTCATCCTCATTGGGCCACCCGGCACCGGGAAAACCCATACCGCCCTCGCCATCGGCAACAAGGCCGCGCAAGACGGCTACAATGTCGCGTTTCACACGATGGACGGCCTTGTCCATATCCTGAAAACCCGCGAGATTTCTCAAAAGTCTCAGGCACGCTTGCGCTGGATTAAAAAGTGCCAGCTCCTAATCATTGATGAAATGGGGTATCTCCCTGTCAGCCGGGGTGAGGCCAACTTCTTCTTTTCCCTTATCTCAGAGCTTTATGAGAACACCTCTATTGTCCTTACCTCCAACAAGGGCTTCGACGGTTGGGCTGAAATACTCGGCGACGCTGTTCTTGCTACGGCCTTGCTCGATAGGCTTACGCATCGCTGTCAAATCCTAAACTTCTCTGATGAGAGTTACAGACTTGCCAACCGTAAACAGATTTTCATCAATTAACCGGGGGATTCTTGTTTGCCAAAACTGGCCCTTTTCTGCTTGACAGTGACACTTTCAAGCGAGAGCCTATCGCCTGTATGCGGGTGTTGATTCCGTTAAAATCGTCTTTGGCCAGCTGAGCCTTTTCCCGAAGGTTTTCAATCTCGGTGATGCCGTTCTCCTGCAAAAAGATCAGCGTCTGCGCCGATTGCTTCAAATTGAAAACTTTTGCCCAGCGTTCATATCCGGGGCTG
>JAVBNE010000009.1:0-42153 GCA_031551755.1 Cellulomonadaceae bacterium
TGGGTCGACTGGTACAACACTCGTAGGCTTCACTCGAGCATCGGCTACATCCCACCCGCCGAGTTCGAGCAAGCCCACTACACGACCCTCAACCGAGAACCGCAACCCGCATAGGAGCGGCCGAAAACCTGGGGCGCTTCAGGGTTTGATCAGGTGGGTGCGGGCTGGGTGCGGATGCAGGAGATCCTTGTTCATTACGGTGATGAGATGAGCGAGTGTCAACGGTTGGCGGGGTTGATCCGGGGCCGGTTCGAAGACGCATACCATTCGGCGTTTTCGCTTCGGGCGCTGGTGTGTGCGCAGGAACCGCAAGCTGTTGCGGCTTCACCGTCGTGGGATGTGTTGCCGCCGGTCAGTGCGGTCGAAGAGTCTCGGTCGTATTGGGGTCGGTGGTCCTCGGCGCTTGAGGAGGCGGCCCAGGCTCAGGTGGCGTGGGTGCAGCTGGTTGAACGTCGCCAGGTGTTGGACGCGGAAACCGAGCACGCGTTTGGGTCGATTGACGCCGTCGAGCAGATGACCGCTGGCTTTGGGTCGGTGAGTGTCGCGACCCCAGTGTTGGCGGGGGTCGCGGTCGCGTTATGGTCGGGCAACCACGGTGCGATCAGTGCGAAGGACTTGGCCGGGCTCAAGGACGCCACCACCGTGCGTAAGGTGTGGGACACCTTGGGTGATGTGGACCGGCAACGCCTACTGACCAGTGACCCGAAGATCATGGGGAATCTCAACGGGATCCCGTTGGCATTTCGTGTTCAAGCCAACCTGAGCGCAATGCGCGCGGAATTGCGGCGGTTGCGAGTTGAGCGGCAGGCTGCCCAAGAGCGACTGGATGAGTACCGTCAGCACGGGCGGTTCTCCCAACGCGTCGGCCTGATCAACGACCTCGCCGCGCTGGATACACGGATCGCGACGTACGAAAAGCTGCTGAATCCACCAAATCCGCTCGATAAGAGCTTGCTGTGGTACGACCAGAACGGAGACGAAAACTATCGCGGCTCGGCGCACGTGGTGGTGTTCGATCCCGACCATGAGGCAATCGGAATCTATCACGGGGCCTACGATGCGAAGGGCGACATTCCGGCGTGGATGGATAATGTCGTCGTCCACGTCCCGGGCACGGGCACGAACATCGACAAGTTCTATAACCCCAACGCCCGCGCTACCGAGATGTACATAGCGGCACACGACAAAAGGTACTGGGATGGTGAGGTAGATTCATCAAGAACTGCAGTTGTGGTGTGGGCTGGCGGGGAGCTTCCGCAGCTCCTGGATGCCGCGGATGCACGGTTCTCGCGTGACCTGGCACCGATGCTCCGCGACTTCACCGCTGCGATCGATCTGCATAAAGACTCGACGCTTACGGTGACAGGCCATTCCTATGGTGGTACCGTGGTTTCGATGGCGGAGAAATCAGGCTTGCGTGCCGACAGAATCCTCTACGTGTCCTCCGCGGGGCTGGGCAACGACGTCAAGTCGATTTCCGAGTTCCCATACACGTCGAAGGTGCCGCACTATTCTTTGATGGCACGCAACGATCCGATCGTCGGATACATCCAAGACGCTGACCTAGGCGAGCTCGGCCACGGCAAGTCGCCGCTAGATGCCGGCGGTGTGATCCGCCTCGAAACCGGGTTTATAAATACCGAGCAACCGGAACTCGGCCACCTCGAAGACAATTCTGGGCCGCATTCCACGGTCTATAACAAGAAGTCGACCTCCTTCCGGAACATCGTGAACGTCCTGATTGGCGGCCGAGTGGAAACGTGGGCACCCGACGAACGCGTGAACATCGAACTGCGAGGCGGCGCGGATCACGCGTACAGTTGGATCGATGGAGTTGACACAGACGACTACACGCCCCACTACATAAAGGTCAAATGATGCGACGGCTTTTCTCCCAGAGAGTCCTAGAAAAGACGGTAGGCGGTCTCGTGCTTACAGTTGTCGCGGTAGCGACGGGGCTCCTAAGTTCTTCCTGCTCACGAGGAGATTATGTGACTATGGAGCAGCTCAAGACGCAATCTCAGGAGATCGGAGACATTCTTCTGGCTTCCATTGTTGACCTCAAAACAAAGAACCCACCGGGGTTTGGTCTCACGGAGGATGAAGGGAGTCCGGACTTTTTCGGTCGCGGCGACCCGCCTCGTTGGTGGGACGGCAGCATAGTGTTTTCACTAGCCCCGGAAGAATCCCGAACAACCAAAGAGGCAGCCGAGCTCATGGCCGCAGCTCTAGAAAAGGACGGTTGGATAGGCGGCCCAGGCAAAGGGCGTGACTATTTCTATTATACAAAAACCGACAAATACGGCTCTTGGAGTGCAGACATCAGTTATACAACCGACCCACTGCCTCAGGCGCAGAGAGTAAACGTTGATATCACAAGCCCCTACGCCAGCTGACAACGGCCGTAGGGAACGGTGTCCCCAACACCGGCTCAGGCCGATGCGGCCATTTGCGGCGCCGTGACCACGTGTTCGACGATATCGCTGGTCACCGAGACAATCAGCCGGTGGCCCACACGCTGGTCATCGCTGCACGACGAATAGTACTGGGATGGTGACATACGTTCATTGAGGACTGCGGTGGTTGTGTGGGCTGGAAGGGAGCGTCCGCAGCTCCTTAGACGCGGCGCGTTCCGGAACATCGTCAACGTGCTTATCGGCGGCCGAGTCGAGACGTGGGCACCCGATGTGCGAATCGACATGGAATTGCGTGGTGGCGCCGACCACGCCTACACCTGGATCGACGGAGTCGACGCAGACAACTACACCCCCACTTTATAGAGGTCAAGTAATGTCGAAACTACTGGATGCCTGGGGGAGACAATTTACCTTGATCCTGGCGGCCTTGATGGTCGTAATCTCCGGGCTTCTTCTATCTGCTTGCTCGCGAGGAGAAAAAGTGACGATGGAACAACTCGAGGTCAGATCAGAGGAAATCGGCGCCCTGCTTCTTGACTCAATCAGTGATATCGAAACCAATGACCCGCCAGGGTTTGGCCTGCATGAGGACGACGAGAGTCCAGATTTCTTTGGCCGTCGTAGCTCGTCGCGCTGGTGGGTGGGCAGCATAGTGACGTCGCTCGCTCCAGAGGAGTCCGCGACTACGTTAGAGACAGCTTTACTTATGACGAAGGCCCTGGAGGGCGACGGATGGTCAGATGTAATTGGACAGGGGCAAAGGTACTTCTATTACGAAAAAGTCGACGAGTTGGGGTGCTGGACCGTTCTTATTAGCTACACAACGGAGCCCCCGCCCGAGGCACAGAGAATCATGGTTGATGTGACTAGCCCTCACACTAGCTAACAACGATCCGCCATCGCGCCCTATCACCAGCTCCGGTCAGAACATCGTGAGCGTCCAGATTGGCGGCCGAGTCGAGACGTGGGCACCCGACGAACGCGTGAACATCGAACTACGAGGCGGCGCGGATCACGCGTACAGCTGGATAGACGGAGTTGACGCAGACGACTACAAACCCCACTACATCGAGGTCAAATGAGCCGACGAAAGTTCGATACACGGAAACCCTCCTGGGGGGTGCGGAATGCCCTCGCCTTGCTGATTGTCGCGGCAATGGTCGGTCTTGGTTCAGCCTGCGGAGGAGAAAATAGGGTTTCGATGGAACAACTAGACGTTCGATCTCAAGATATTGGAAACCTGCTTGTCGCTTCGGTGGATGATCTAAGAACTATTAGCCGGCCTACGATTGGTATCGCTGAAGACGTCGGGAGCCCCGACTTCTTTGGCCGGGGAGACCCGCCACAATGGTGGTCAGGGACTATCACTGCCCAACTCGCGCCTGACGAGCCGACGACAACTGAAGAGGCCGCAAAGCTCATGGCGGCGGCACTCGAAGACGACGGATGGTCAGGTGGCCGCAGCGGCGATCGGAATAACTTCCACTATGACAAGTCCGATGACTATGGGCGTTGGACAGTCAGCATTACCTACACTACTGAACAACCACCGCCTGCAGCGCGAAGAGTCGACGCCTACCTCATCAGCCCGCACGCCAGCTGACAACGGCCGGAGGCAATAGTGCACCAACGCGGGCTCAGGTCGGGACGGTGCTCCGTGGCGCGGTCACCACTCACAACACCAGCACGACCTTGCCCCGCACGTGGCGGCCGGCGACCAGCGCCAATGCCTCGTGTGCCCGTGGCAGCGGGAAGCGGGCCGCGATGTTGAGGTGCAGCAGACCGGTGTCGGCCAGGCTGATGACCTCATCCAGCGCGCCGGGGTGGTCGCGCTTCTCGGTGATACCCGCCGCCTGCGACTGCTCACTACCCACCACGGTGACCGCTCGGCGATGAGGTCCTTGGAGACCGGTGGGATCAGTCTCGGAGTCGATCAGGGCGACCATGGCGGCCACCGTCTCCCGGCTGCCCACCAGATCGAGAGCAGCGGTGACGTCGTTGAGCCCGTCCGGAAGTGCCAACACATGGTCGATCAGCCCGGGGCCATAGGGAACGGGCACGGCTCCGAGCCAACGGACGTACTCGGCATTGCGCGGTGAGGCGGTGCCGATCACCCGCGCCCCCATGGCGACGGCGATCTGCACGGCAGCGGAGCCGACCCCACCGCTGGCTCCCTGGATCAGCACGCCATCGCGCGGCCCGATGCCGAGCTGGGAGAGTGCGGAGTAGGCGGTCGCGGCAGCGATGGGGAGGACGGCGGCCTGCTCGAAGTCGACGGCCGCAGGTTTGCGGCGGACCCGATCGATGTGCACGATCGCCCGTTCACGCTGGGCACCAGCGCCATGCCAGAGCACGGCGTCGCCCGGCCAGAACCCGGTGACGTCCTCGCCGATCTCCTCGATTACGCCGGCCGCCTCAAAACCGAGCACCCCAGGTAGCCGGTCCTGCCGGCTGAATCCGCCAGCGAGCTGCTTGACGTCGGCGGGGTTGACGCCGACCGCACGGTTGGCGATGAGCACCTGGTGGGGGCCGGGCGTCGGAACGTCTTCGTCGGCTAGGCGCAACACACTCGGGTCGCCGAAGTCGTCGTAGCACACCACCGCACTCACGAACGCCTCCTACTGACCGGGCCGAGGATGGTTGTGTTCCACTCTCGCATTGATTACGCGTTATGTCGTGTAACCACGCGGTGTCTGGTTCGCGGGTGTGTTCGGTGGGGGACGTCTGGTTTACCGCGTCACCCGTCACGACCGGTGCCGTTGGTGAAGTAGCCCGGAGAGCGCAGGGTTCGCGACGGCGCCGGCCGGGCCTATCCTGAACGTCTACATGTCTTACAGAGATGAGGGTGGATCATGACGGTCACCATTCGATTGTCCAAGGATGAGGAAGCGCGGTTGACCGCGTTGGCGGAGCGGACCGGGCGCACCAAGTCGTTCTATGTGCGCACCGCCGTACGCGAGTATCTGGAAGACCTTGAGGATGCTTTCGCGGCGGACGAGGCTCTCCGTGCGTTCGAGGCCGGCGGACGCAAGGCTCGGCCGGCCGCCGAGCTCATTAAGGATCTGGGCATCACCGACGCCGAGTGGGGTCAGGCTGAACATGAGCTCCGCGAGGCAGGCGCGTGGTGAGCCAACCCGAATGGCGATTGCTCACCACTCCTGAGTTCGACCGGGCGATACGCCGTCTCGACCGCCCCACGGCCGTCCGGATACTGCGCTACCTCACCCGTGTGGTGGCACTGCCCGACCCGCGCACCCGCGGCAAAGGGCTCACCGCAGACCGCTCTGGACAGTGGCGATACCGGATCGGTGACTACCGCGTCCTTGTTGAGATCCAGGATGGCCAGGTCACGGTTCTGGCTTTGACCGTCGGGCATCGCTCCGAGGTGTACTAGCTGCACGTGGCGCCCTCCACGAACCGAACGCCACCGAGAACTTTGTTTGCGTTCCGTTCCAACCGAGTCCCCAACTATGGTGTTGGTCGTGCCCCCCACTCCCGCGCCGCTGATTCGCGGTGCACTGCGCGCCTCCCGCGCGACTCGTGCCGCACGCATCCCGGTTTGTGGCGTGGCCGGTGCGCGCCCTCACCCGGCCCCCGGCGCCGCCGTCGTGCGCGTCGTCCTGGCCGCCCTGCTGGCCACCGCGCTCGGTCTCGTGGCGGCACCGGCGAGTGCCCACGACGAGTTGCTGTCCAGCGACCCGGCCGATGGTGCGGTGCTGACCAATCCGCCTGGTGCGATCACGCTGCTGTTCAGCGACCCGCCGCTCGACGTCGGGAACCAGGTGATCCTGCGGAACTCGGCGAAGGAGACGGTGGCCCAGGGGGAGCCCACCATCGAAGGCAACGCGGTCCGGCTCCCGATCACCGAGCAGTTGCCCGACGGCGCCTATACGGTGTCCTGGCGGGTCGTCTCCGGTGATGGGCACCCGATCGAGGGGGCATTCACCTTCTCCGTGGGGACGGTCACGTCCCCGTCGGCGGCAACCTCGCAGACCGTCGGGGCCACCGGAGCCGCCAACCCGGCCGAGGGATCGTCCGGAGAGAAAGACTCCTCGTCGCCTGTGCCGTGGGTCATCGGCGGCGGCGTCATCGTGGCTGTGGTCCTCATCGGCGTCGTGTTGTTGCGTCGCCGGTCAGGTGCCGGACCGGCTGCTGCCAGTGGGGGCCTGGGGCAGGACAACTAACCGCTAGTAAAGGAAACATAGATGCGTCTTCGTAACCGTGGCCTCGCCGTCGCTGCCGTCGCCGCCCTGGCCCTGACCCTCGGCGCCTGTTCGGATTCGGGCTCCGATGCCCCCAGCGGGTCGGGCACCAGCTCCGGCGCGCACAGCGGCCTGTCCGCCACCGACGCCTGGGTCAAAGCCGCCGACTCAGGAATGACCGCCGCCTTCGGCACCCTGACCAACAACGGCTCCACGGACGTGACCGTAGTGGGTGCCACCAGTGACCTGTCGCCGGTCGAGATCCACGAGATGGCCATGGCCGACGGCAAGATGGTGATGCGGCAGAAGGAGGGCGGCGTCAAGGTGCCGGCCGGTGGGTCGGTGACCTTCGAACCCGGTGGCGAACACCTCATGCTCATGGACCTGTCCGCCCCGGTCAAGGCCGGCGGGGAGTACCCGATCACACTCGAACTCTCAGACGGTTCCACGCTCAAGATGATGGCCGCGGGCCGGACCTACTCCGGAGCCAAGGAGGACTACCAGGGCGACTCCGGGACCGAGACCAGCGGGTCCATGGAATCCAGCGGGTCCATGGAGACGAGCGGCGCCACCGAGACCGAAGGACCCGCCGCGTCGAGTACCTCCCATGGGTGAGGAGCTCTCCCGCCGGGCTTTCCTCACCGGCGGTACGGCCACCCTGGGAGCGGCCGCTCTGGTGGCCGCAGCCGGCGCCGGTGGGGTGGCCGTGGGCCGCGCCACAGCACCCGAGGCACCGGCCGCGCCGGACCCGGGTGCTGCCACGGTGCCCTTCCATGGTGCCCGGCAGGCCGGTATCGACACCCTGCCGCAGTCCTATCTGACCCTTGCCGCGCTCGACCTGGTGCCCGGCGCGGATCGGGACGCCGTCGTGCGGCTGATGCGGATCTGGGCGGACGACGCCGCCCGGTTGGCGGCGGGGCAACCGGCCCTCGCCGACACCGAACCCGAACTCGCCCCGATCCCGGCGCGGCTCACGGTCACCGTGGGGTGGGGACCGCGACTCTTCGACGTCGCCGGCATCGCCGCGCAGCGGCCCAATTGGCTCAAGCCCCTGCCCGCCTTCGCCATCGACCGCCTCGAAGACCGCTGGAGCCACGGCGACGTCGTGCTCCAGATCTGTGCAGACGATCAGGTCACCGTGGCGCACGCGGCGCGCATCTTGCTGCGGGGCGCCCGGGAAATGGCGTCGGTGCGCTGGGTGCAGCACGGGTTCCGGCGGGCGGTGGGCACCGAACCCACCGGCACCACGATGCGCAACCTCATGGGCCAGGTCGACGGCACCCGTAACCCCGATGTCGTGGCGGAGCCGGATCTGCTCTGGTCAACCGGTTCCGACGGCTGGCTGGCGGGTGGCACTTCGATGGTGGTCCGCCGGGTCGCGATCAACCTGGACACCTGGGACGAGCTCGATCGCGGCGGCAAGGAAGCCGTGATGGGCCGCCGACTGAGCAATGGGGCACCATTGACCGGGACCAAGGAGTTCGACGAGCCGGACCTCAAGGCGACGAACGACCTCGGGTTCACAGTGATCGACACCGCTGCGCACATCCGCCGGGCCCGCACGGACGACTTGGGGCAACGTTTCCTGCGTCGGGGCTACAACTACGACGACGCACCCGCCGCTGGCCAGGTGAGTGACTGTGGACTGGTCTTCATCACATTCCAGGCCGATGTGGTGCGCCAGTTCGTGCCGATCCAGGAGCGGCTGGCCGAGGTTGACCTGCTCAACACCTGGACGACGCCGGTCGGGTCGGCCGTCTTCGCGATTCCCCCTGGATGCGATGAGGGCGGCTATTGGGGTCAGCACATGCTGTCGTGACACGCCGAAGGGGACGAGTTGCCTGATTCGTGGGGCTGAATGGCAAGAAACTGGCTTGTTTCCTGGTGTTGCGCCTCGCGTATCGGCTTCGGCTGGCACACTTGGGATCGCTACGCCGTACCCACAAGGCGGCGTGAACCGGAGAAGGGAACCGCATGTCGCTCAACAAGTCCGAGCTGGTCTCGGCCATTGCCAGTAAGTCCGGCCTCACGAAGGCGGATGCCGAGAGTGCGCTCAACGCATTCCAGGAGGTGCTGATCGAGTCGCTGGGCAAGGGCGAGGCCGTCAAGGTCACGGGTCTGCTGTCCGTCGAGCGCGTCGAGCGTGCCGCTCGCACCGGACGCAACCCGCGCACCGGTGAGGAGATCTCGATCCCTGCCGGCTTCGGCGTGAAGATCAGCGCTGGCAGCCTCCTGAAGAAGGCCGCCGCCAAGTAAGACCGCGGGCGCACAAGCGCCAGCAAGCCGGTTTCACCCGGCCTGCGCAAAGGCTCGGAACTGATCGGTTCCGGGCCTTTCGCATTCCCCACCGAGGCCGTGACCTCATCTGATGCCTAGGCAGCCGCTGGAGACGATGCCCGCAGCGATGACGTCATCCCCAGGTGGCTCCCGGGTTCATCCCCAGGGGGGAGCCCTTCGTGGTGCCAACTGGGAAAAGATGTGGTGTGCACGAAAACTGGGTTGATGTCGCGCTCGCTCGCCTCCATGACTTCCGCTCGTGTCCGGGCTGCGGGGCACCGCTCGCCTCGACGCACTGCCAGGGGTGCGGCATCGAACTGGCGGACCCGCGGGCGCGCGAGGTGGCGACAGCTTCGAAAGCGGCCGCCGATGCGTTGCTCCGGCGGGAGTCCGCGCTGGCAGGACTGCGCATGCGGGCTGCCTCCCACGCGGTGCCCGCCCCGGTTCCAGCGACTGGTGCCGCTCCTTCGCCCGGCGCAGTGCCGGGACCTGCACGCACCCATGCCTCGGCACTCACCCAGCCCGGTGTGGCCGTTGACCCCGGATCGATACCGCCGGACTCGGGTCATCCCTACACGCATCCAGGCCCTCTCCTGCCGCCCGTCCCCGTACGGGCGCGGTCGACGATCGGACTCCAACAGGTCTTGGCCGCCGCTGGCGCCGGGCTGCTCGCAGTCGCCGTAGTCGTATTCGTTTTCTTCACGCTGGCCGATCAACTGCTCACCCGGGCTCTGGTCACCGGCGGGGTGACCGTTGTCGCTGGTGCCGCCGCCGTCGCCATGCGGCGGCTGCGCATGCCCTCCTCGGGTGAGGCATTGGCCGCGCTCACAACTGTCTTGGTGCTCGGCGACGTCGAACTCGGTCTACTGGCGGGTCACATCTCCGGCGCTTCGGCCTGGGGTGTGCGGGCTGGGATGTGGGCCGCCATCGCCGCCATGTCGCTGTTCGTCGGCCGATGGGTGCCGATGCGCTCCTGGATCTCCGCGGCCACATTGTTGCCGCCCGTCGTACCGCTGGCCCTGGTGGGTGTCGTGTGGTCGAGCAGGGTCGATGTCTGGGTGGGGCGGACGTTGGCGTTGGCCCTGTTCGCCGCGACGGTGGCCACGCTGCTCGTCTTGCCGATCGCGCGGCTCGCGAGCAACCGGGTAGGTTCCGATCTGCGGCCTGAGAAGAAGCTCCTAGTGATCGTTCGCCTCGTATTCTTCCCGCTCGGCGCGCTGATCGGCCTGACCACGGGCAAACTCGACGGGCTGCCCGGGCTCGGCTCCTCGGCGTGTCTGATGGCCGTCGCCGCGCTGTGTGCCTACGCCGTCTCGCATACGACTGGCAGCCGGTTGTGGACGGTCGCGGCAGGGGCGTCGGCGGCCCTGGCGAGCGCACTCCTCGGGGTGGCGTCGATGCCGTGGTCCGTCGCAGTCCTCCCCGCTTTGGTGCTGTTGATGCTGGTGGCCATGGGAGCGGCCACCCGGCGTCTTGATGGCGCCCGCCGGGGTGACCTGCTCGGTGGCGGTCTCATGGTCATGGTGGTGGCTCTCGTCATTCCGGGAATGGTCTGGCTGGGCTCGGTTCTCCATCGAGTCGGGGTCCCCCGCGAGGAGGCCCCGCTGGACTTCGACGCCCCTGCGGGAGGAGAAGGTGCCCTCGCGACCGCGGCCCTCCTGGGGATCACGGCGGGGCTTGTGGCCCTGCTGGCACTGGCGCGACTGCGCTTGGTCACCGAGCGAGCCGTGCTGGTGGAGGGGAAGCCATTCGGTTCCGTCCGGGAAAAGCGCGCGCATGTGACCTGTGCCATCGGGCGCTACTTCAGCCCGTGGATGGCGTTGGTCCTTCTGGTCGGGATCATCGCGCACCCGAGTTGGTGGCTCGACACCTCGGTCGCGTTGGGCGCGTTGGCCGTTGCGGCGTTGATCGCGACGCTGATCCGGCCGCAGCTCACCCGGAAGCTGGTCGGGGCCGTCGGACATACCTCCGGCACCGGGACCGTGACAGATGAGCGCACCGCCGTGGGCCTGGGACGCCGACGCCTGGAGCCGTTCGCCGACGTCGAGCTGCGATGGTGGCGCTGGGCGGCCCTCACGGGAGTCTTCGGTCTCCTGGCCATCGTCGCGGCCGCCTCCTGGGCCGAGCGCACTACCGCGCTCGCGGCCGGTGGTCTCGTTGTGCTGCTGGTGCTGTGGTCGCGCCAGGTGGTGCCCGTGCCGGTGAGGCCCTGGCTCGTGGTTCTCGCCTACGGATACGGACTGGTCGTCTTGGCCTTCGGGTTGTGGTGGGCGCGTCCGGAGTGGGTCGTGGTGGCCTGTGTGGTCTCGGCAGCAGCGTCGGTGATCGCATTGGCGGTCACGATGCTCCGCAGAGTCGATCGTCAGACCTGGTGGGCTGTGCTCGCGACCACCGCGGTGCCGTTCGGGGTGGGAGTGGCGACGCTGCTCGTCGAACGTAGCTGGTGGTCGGTGGGCGCCGCCGTGCTGATGCTCGCTTTGGAGGCCGTGCTCGTGCTGACTCGGCGCGACGGCGCGGCCCCCTGGTTGCGGGCCGGCGCCGCATGGGGGTTGCTCCCGACGATGTCGGTGGCCCTGGTCAGCGCCGGTGCGATGCTGCTTCCGGGGAGTGGCTCGCCAGTAGTGGTGCCGGTGGTGGCCGGGCTGACCGCCGCGATGGCGATCGCCGCCGCGCCCTTGGCTTCTTGGCGCGCCGGGCATGGACTCGATGACCAGTCGGTGCGGTGGATCCGACTCGGCGTGGAGATGAGTGCCCTGGTGACCGCCGCCATCGCGATCCTGCTCGCTGTCGTTCGCGAAGCCGTCAGTGGCCAGATCACCGTCGCGGTGCTGTGCATTCTGGCCGCAGGCGCCGGGGTCGTCGCCCTGCGCGCGGACCGCCGGGCGGTGTGGTGGCTGAGTGCCGCGGGCTGGGTCGCGGCCCTGTGGACGTCACTGACACTTGCCGGCATCGGACTGGTTGAGGCCTACACGGTTCCGATGGCCGTGGTCGCCGTGTTCGTGGGTGTCCTGCTCGCCTGGCGGGCGCCCCGGTGGTGGGGGCTGGCTGGCGCCGGATTCGTGCTGTTGATCGTGCCCTCTCTTCTCGTGCAGATCGCCGGGCAGTCCACCGACTGGGGGCAGGAACGCTGGTCGGGGGCATCGCCGGTGCGATCCTGGACGGTTATCGCCGTGAGCGTCGTAGCGCTGGTCGCATCGGTGCTGGTGGGACGGCTGGCTGTGCGGGTTGGGTCTGCGGCTGACTCCGACACAGGAGGTGTCGGCGGCGAGGGTCGCCGGGGCGCATGGACGCGGGCCTTCGCGGCCCAACTTGCCGGCGTCGGGGTCTTGGGCGCCGTGATCGGGGCCATCGAAGCCTTGACACTGGCCGGCTTCGAGCCGGTGCGTCGGACATCCGATGCCGGGCCGGAGGCGACCACCCTGTTCTTGGAGGCTTTCGGGTGGTCCGTATTGGCCGGGTGCCTGGCCGGCGCCGGGGGCTGGTTGGCGGCACGGGCGCTGCGCTGGGCACGGGTCACTCGATGGTGGGCGGCGCCCGCCATCGCCATGGTTGTCGTGGGCGCTGTGCCGAATACTGGATGGTCCACCCAGGCGGTCGGCACCCTGTGGGTGGTGGAGATCGCACTGTTGGCGCTCGCGGTCCTCGTGACTCGGCGCGCACTGGCGGGTCGCCTCGACATCGCCCCCGTGTGGTTCGTGTGGCTGGCAGCGATGGCATGCGCGATCGGTGGATGGTTCCCGCGGTCGTTGCGCGTCGAGGTATTCTCCTTGCCCCTCGGCGGGGGACTGTTGTTGGTTGGGGCACTGGGGCTCGCGGCGGCCCTGCGGACGACTGCTTCGCGGGATGCGACCAAGTCGGCGGGCACTCCCGGAACGGGTGCCGGGGGGTCCGGTGGCGTGGGGTCCGGTGGCGTGGCGAGGATCGCGATGGCTGGGCGCCCGGCCATGCGACGGGCATGGCCGGTGGGTTACCTCGGCTCGTGGCGGACGCTCGGCGTCGGCCTGCTAGCGACCTTCGGGCCGTCAATATGCGCGACATTCACCAACGCACGCACCTGGCGGGCGGTGCTGGTGATCCTGTTGGCGCTGATCTGTGTTCTCGTGGGTACCCGGTGGAACCTCTCGGCCCCCTTCGTTCTTGGTGTCGCGGTGTTGCCGGTGGAGATCATCGTGGTGTTCGCAACCCAGCTCGGCAAGGACATCAGCACGGGGCCGTGGATGCTCACCCTGACGGCCGCCGGGGGGCTGTTGATCATCATCGCGACGTACTACGAGCGGCGGATCGCGGCGCATGGAGGTGCGGCGGCCTATGTTCGCGACCTGCGGTAGCGCGACCTGCGGTAGCGCGTGTGCTGGTGTGTGAGCGATAGGGCGTGACTCAGCCCGCAGTGGGCCGGCGTATGACGAAACGTCGCAATGGCCGCGGCAGGACGGGCACATGGTGCTGGAACAAGACGGCATACAGCAGGGTCAGGAGGAAGCACATTGCGATGATCTCGCCGCCGTCCTCGATCGCGGTCAACGGTAGATCGAGGGGCGAACTGCCGATGAGGGGTGCGTGGATCGCGTCGATGACTACCCCGGTGAGGACCAGGGCGGCGAAACAGCATCCGACGGCGATGGAGACCGCCTGGTCCGCTGGTTTCGCGCGCCGATGAGTGATCACCACGAATACCAAGAGCAGGCAACCGAGTGAGCCGATCCAGACTGCTTCACCCACGTGTATGGCGGCAGTGCCGAACTGGGGGAACCTGCGTTGGCAGGCGAAGCCGAAACGTTCATGCCAGAGAAAGACGTCGTCGAGCAGGAGTACCGCGATAGCGGTGGCCCACGCGAGATACACCGACGCTCGGCGGCGAACCGCCAGGACAAGAGCGAATCCGACGGCCGTGGCTGTCTGCAGATACTGGAACCGTTCCCCATAGCCCCGGTCGACGCCGAGATCGAAGCGTAGCTCTCCGGGCGCGCCGGTGTAGGCGCGGATGAGGTGCAGAGCGATCAACACTCCGGCGATGACAAGGAGTGCGGTCAAGAGCAAACCGGCTGATCGGGCCGGTGTCCCGACGAAGAATGCTGCGGCTCGCGCCCACCGATGGGATAACACGTAGCCTCCAAAGATCAATGACTAATCATCTAAAGGTACCAAAAGTGAGCTTCGGCCCTCTCCCGCCGCGATGAGAACGGTGACGGCGTACCGAGTTTCGGGTACGACGTGCTGCCTGATCGCCGTCAGTCGCCGAGTGCTGCGCTTTCAGTCGAGTGCTGCGGCTTAAACCGCAGCACTCGACTAGAACTACAGCACTCGGCCAGGATGGACCTGGACGACCGCCGCCGGACGCCCTACAGGTCGCCCTTGCGCTGGAGGTACCGCATGGCCAGCCAGCCGATCGGGATGCGTGCCCAGTACGTCGTGAGGCGGAAGAGCAGGGTGATCGAGGCCGCGATACCGGCGGGTACGTTCGCCGTGGTGGTCAGCGCGGTGGTGAGGGCGAACTCGATACCGCCGAGGCCACCGGGGGTGGGTACCGCGGCACCGGCAGCGTTGGCCAGGAGGTAGATCACTGCGGCGTCCACAAGTGACAGTTCTCTGCCGAAAGCTGCAAGCGCCGCCTCGAAGGCGAAGACGTAGCCCAGCGTCATCACGATGTTGCCGCTGATGCCCAGCGCTAATCGTGCCGGCTGTCCGAGCATCTCTGAGAGCCGTGGCCACACTTGGTCGACTGTCGGGCGGATCTTGCTCAGTACCCAGGTGCGCACAGCCGGAACCAACAGGGTCGCGACCAGCGTTGCGGCGACGGCGGCCACGGCGAGGACGACCGTCCGGGACGGCATCTTGATCAGGCCGCCCTCACCGGTGAAGACCGACAGCGCCACGAGCAGCACGATCGTGACCACGAATTGTGAGACCTGCACCAAGGCGACCGTCGCGACCGCCACCGGGGTGGCGACTTTCCGTTTGGTGAGCATGCGCAGGTTCATCGCCGCCGGGCCGATGCCGGCCGGTGCGGCCAAGGCAACAAAGGAGGCCGCCGCCTGGGTCAGGATCGCCCGGAACAACGGCAGTTTGACGGGCGAGAAAGCGACGAACGTCAGGGCCGACCCGACCCAGGTGATCAACCCGAGGGCGAAGGCGGCGACCGCCCACCACGGGTTGGCCTCCTTGGCTGCATCGGCGATCTGCTGGAAGTTCGCGGTGGTGAGGATGACCCAGCCGGCGATCACGGTCAGGGTCAGGGTGATGATCGTGCGGGCCCCGAACCGTGTGATCCGCTGCGGTTCGACGTCAGCTTGCGGCAGTCTCTCCACGAGGGCGGCACGCAGTTCTTTGAGCAGCGCCGAGTTTCGGTGCATCTCGGCCCGCGTCGCCGAAGGTAGAGCCACCGACTGCAGGAGCGGCCCGATGGCGGCGATGTCGTCGTCGGGCAGGACCGAGACGGCCGAGGCCACAGCCCGTTCGGCGCCGACCCGCAACCCCAGCAGGGCGACCATTTGGGTGAGGTCCATTCGCCGGGCCAGTGCTGAGGAAGCGATGTCGCCCTGCTCCCATCCGGTGAGCCAGACGTCCGGTCGACCATGGGTCGTGTGCGGGGACACCAGAACGACGTCGGCCGTCAGGTCGCGGTGGGCCAGGCCGGAGGCGTGGGAGAGCTTGAGTTGGCGCCATGCCTCGGCGAGCACGGCATCCGTGAGTCGTTCCGGGGGAAGATCCCGGAGGGAAACTGCATCGTCGGCGTGTTCACTGACCAACACCATGGAGTCCACTGACTCGCCGATGCCGAGGAGCTGGGGAGTGCGGACCCCGGCGGCTGTGGCCGCATAGGACAGTAGAGCGGTTCGTTCTGCTGCCGCGCGCAAGGAAATGGCCGCTCTGCCCTGGATGCCGCGCAGCCGCAGCGAGCGCCAGAATCGGGTCAGGAATCCGACCACCTGCCGGTCCCCGTCGAGCACTACGACATCGCGGCGCACGCCGTCGAACATGGCGTAGACCCGGTTGTCCCCGGCGCGGGTGAGGGCGACGGCGGCAGGGTCCGCGGCGGTGGTGAGTTCGCCGCGCGTGTCTTGAGTCGGGTGGCGGAGGGAGTCGACGCGCAGGGAGCCGGTGATGTGCCCGTCCGCATCCACCTCGGTGATGGGATCCGGTTCCACATCGGCCGGGTCGGCGTACTCGGTGACGTCGCGCACACGGACCAAGGCGGACGGGGTGAACCCGGCCCGGCGTACGGCGGTCACCAGATCGGGACCATAGGCACGTTCGGACAGCACCCCGGAGGCGTAGCGGATCGTGAATCCCGCGACTCGTCCGAGCAGGACCGTCATGATGATGCCAGGCAAGGAGACCTGTGCGGTGATGATCACGACGCCGAGTGCCACCCACAGCAGGTTCCATGACCACGCGACGGTACGTCGCCGGGTCCGCGGACCGGCAGCGGTGAGCAGGCCGGTGATGGCCGCCACCGACCCGGGCACGGTGAATTCCAGTTTCCCGTGCAGCCAGATGGATAACCCGCGGATCATCTCGGCTGAGCCCCAGGTGCGAATGGCCCAGGAGGCGATGACGGCGAGCAGCAGGCCGAGCCCGGCCGCCGCGATGGCTTCGATGACTTGCCGGCCCAGGCGCCGCACGCCCAGTTCGACCAGCACTGCGATCGGGATGACGAGCGTCGCCAGCCCTTCCAGGACCGCGACGGGCACGATGAGCAGTTTGGCCAGGAGTTTGTTGAAGCCTTGGACGTCCTCGGCGACCCCGATGGTGGTGCCCTGGGCGTAGACGGTTAGCAGCAGGACGAGGGCGGCGCCGAGCGTGTACAAAATGATCGCTACGAGGTCGCTCGGGTGTCGTACGCGTTTTTCGGGAGTGTCGACGATCCGTACATGTCCCGCGTCCGGGGGTGTGAGGGCGGACAGGAGCGCTTCGAGCGGTCCTGGCGGGTAGCTGGTCTGAGTGTCGCCGTCGTCCGGGGCCGCCTGTGGGGTGGCCCCCGGCGGCTCAGACGGGCGGGCGTGCATGTCAGGAGTCTAGGTACCAATCGCCCTCCAGACGTTCACGCGGCCCTGTCGCAGATCACGAGCAGGTCACAGCTGAGACGCATCTGGGGGATTTGTGCTGTTACGCGGCCTCGTCCTGCCCGCAGCGGTGCCCGCACCGCTGCGGGCACCGGACAGGCGTGGGTCGTGGGGAGCTGGGTAAGAGCGCTCGGCGGCGGTCGGCGGGCTTACTGGCGTAGTGCCGCCGGGAGGTGCTGCTCAAGGACGGGCACCAACGTGTTGACGTACTGGCGGTTCAGGTGGTCGGCGTCGTAGTAGACGGGCATCCGTCCGATGACCGCATAGCACTGCTTGGCGTCGCAGAACTGGTCGGTGAGATCGACGAGGTGCACGCCTGGGGTCGACCGGGCGGCCAGCACCATGGGATCGGGGGGCATTGCGGTGCGCCGCGGGACGACGCATGCGAGGGGATCAGTGGGGTGATCGGCGGTGCAGGTGCCGCTTCGCACCGTGCTGTTCAATGGCGCATCGGCGATAACTGTCACCGGTATCCCGGCGTCGAGCCAGGGTTGCCAGAGTGCCTGGAACCCGTCGCGGTACAGGTCTGCCTGGGTCGCACCAGGCGGACCCGCGACCTTCTCGGCGCGGGCGAAGGCGCTCACGATGACGGCGTCGGGTTTTGCGTTCAGGACCTCATCACGCAAGCCCCGCGCCCACTGCTCACATATCCGCTGGTCTTGGGGGGATGCTTTAGTGCCCCGGTACCCGACGAAGTCCACGGCTGCTGGCGGGCACCCGCCTCGCAGGCTGACCGTCACTCGCCACTTCTTGGCGCGGGCGATCTCGAAGATCCCAGACTGCCAGTGTTCGGCATGGGAGTCACCGATGAGCCAGACGAACTTCGGTTGGCTGGTGGCGGCGCTGAAGTCGCAGACTCGGGTCGTCCGTGCCCCTTCGACCATCAGGACTTCGATCGGCCGGCATTCGGGCGGATCGAACCAAGGTGCTCCCATCTTTCCGACGACGACGCTGTCCGCCGGGCCGAAGGGGTCGCGACAGTCCTTGTTGGCCAGGGCGCGCGCTCCGGCGCATGCATCGGAGGCCGTTGCCGCCGCCTGCTGGGCTTCGGCCGCCTCCGCACGGTTGGCCGCGACCAATAGGCCGGAGGTTAACCCCAGTATGCTCACGACGCCTGCGGTCATGAAGACGAACGGCCTGCCGGGAGCCGCGACGGCCCAAGCCCAGCGGCGCCCGGGGTCCTCGACGAAGGTCTTGGTGAGCCACGCCAAGGCGACGGAGACCAGGGCGATGGCGCCCTTCTCCATCGTGGTCAGCGAATGGTTAAGGAAGGCGGGGGCGATGACGATCAGCGGCCAGTGCCACAGGTAGATGGAGTACGAGACGTCTCCGATCACCTGGACCGGACGCAGGCCGGTGAGGCGTTCGTGACTCAGGGAGTGGCCGGCGCTACCGCTGGCGATCACAAGCACCGTCCCTGCGACCGGCAGAACCGCGATGACGCCGGGAAACGCCGACTGCTCGTCGAAGGTCACACAGGCGGTCGCGATGAGCGCGAACCCGATCAGGGCACCGCTTTCGGCGAGCCATCGGCTCATCCGGATCCGCGACAGTGCCAGGGCGACGGCGGCTCCGGCGGCGAACTCCCACACCCGGACCGGGGTGGAGAAGTAGGCGAGGCTCTTGGCCGTCGCGGTGAGGTAGACGCAGTAGGCAAAGGAGGCGATCCCGATGATGGCCACGGCTGCGGTGACGCCTACTCGCGGCGACCGTTTGCGAAGCCGAGACAGGAGGGCCGCGGCGGCGAGCAGCAGCGGCCAGCAGAGATAGAACTGCTCCTCGACCGACAACGACCAGTAATGCTGGGCGGCTGTCGCGGATTCGTTCAGCGCCGAGTAGTCGACGCTCTTCGCCGCCAGCACCCAGTTCTCGACATAGGCCGCACTCGCGAAGAGTTGCTGGGCGTTATTGCGCCATTCGGTGTGCGGCAGGAATGCCCAAACCGCTAGACAGGAGACGATGATGACGAGAAATGCTGCCGGCAGCAGCCGGAGGATCCTTCTCGCGTAGAACTTGGCGAACCGGGTGCGCCCCGTCGCGAAGAGTTCCTTGGTCAAGTGAGAGGTGATGAGGAAGCCTGAAACCACGAAGAAGACGTCGACGCCTACGTAGCCACCGGTGAGTCGCAGGGGCCACAGGTGATTGAGGACTACTGCTGCGACCGCGAGCGCGCGCAGCGCTTGAATGTCCTTGCGCACATGGTTCGCCGGCATGTGCCGTCCCTGGCTCTGGCGCGTGGCGGCGGCTGCCGTGCGGGGCTCGTGGAGGGACACGGGTTGGACTCTGCCATCCGTCGGCTTTGAAGTCCATCGGGGTCGAACCCGCGGACTCCTTTGGAGTCACCGTGGGGCACCGGATGCGACTGATGTTACGAGCAGGTAACAGCTCTGCCGCATTCGTACGGATTGCGTGATTCCACCGCACATTTGCCGACGAGGCGTGCTAGAACTCATGCACTTCGTGTGGACAGCGGCCCCCTAGGCGGCCGTGCGGGCTGTTGCGCCCACCGTCCGGCGATCAGCGGTAGACCTAGAAAGAGGTACACGGATGACTTCGTTGTCGAAGAAGCATGTGTTCACCCTGGCAGCCGGCCTCACGGCTGCCACCCTGGCGCTCTCCGCTTGCGGTGGGGGCGCCGATGACAAGGGTGACGAAGGAAGCACCGGCGGGACCGGTGGGACCAGCACCATCACGATCGGGACCACCGACAAGGTGACCCAGCTCGACCCGGCCGGGTCCTATGACAACGGCTCCTGGGCGGTCATGAACCAGGTGTTCCCGTTGCTGCTCAACACCCCTTACGGCAGCCCCGACGTCGAGCCCGACATTGCCGAGTCGGCCGAGTTCACGGCGCCCACCGAATACACGGTGAAGCTCAAGCCGGGGCTGAAATTCGCCAATGGCCACGACCTGACCTCCTCGGATGTGAAATTCACTTTCGACCGCCAACTCAAGATCAAGGACGAGAACGGCCCCAGCTCGCTGCTGTACAACCTCGACTCGGTCGAGGCGACCGACGAGACGACCGTCGTCTTCCACCTCAAGACGGCCAATGATCAGCTCTTCCCGCAGATCTTGTCGAGCCCGGCCGGTCCGATCGTCGACGAGGAGGTCTTCTCCCCGGATGCGATCACCCCGGCCAGCGAGATCGTCGCCGGAAATGCCTTCGCCGGCCCGTACACGATCACGAACTTCAAGCTGAACGAGTTGGTCTCCTACAAGGCCAACCCGGACTACCAGGGCCTGCTTGGAAAGCCGGCGAACGAGAAGGTCAACGTCAAGTACTACGCCGAGGCCGCCAACCTCAAGCTCGACGTGCAGAAGGGCGACATCGACGTGGCGTTCCGGAGCCTGTCCGCCACCGACGTGGACAGCCTCCGCAAGGACAAGAACGTGCAGGTCGTCGACGGTCCGGGTGGCGAGATCCGCTACATCACCTTCAACTTCGACACTCAGCCGTTCGGCGTCAAGACGCCCGAAGCCGACGCGAAGAAGGCGCTCGCCGTCCGCCAGGCCGCGGCCGACCTGATCAACCGCAAGGTGCTCGCCGAGCAGGTCTACAAGGGCACCTACACCCCGCTGTACTCCTTCGTCCCCGATGGGCTGACCGGCGCGATCCAGCCGCTCAAGGAGATGTACGGCGACGGTGAGGGCGGTCCGGACGCGGACAAGGCCGCCAAGACGCTGGCCGACGCCGGTGTCACCACCCCGGTGACGCTAAAGCTGCAGTACTCGAACGACCACTACGGCCCGTCCTCGGCCGATGAGTACGCGCTGATCAAGAGCCAGCTCGAGGCCGGTGGCCTGTTCAAGGTGGACCTGCAGACCACGGAGTGGGTCAAGTACAACACCGACCGGACCACGGACGCCTACCCGCTCTACCAGCTCGGCTGGTTCCCGGACTACTCCGATGCGGACAACTACCTGACCCCGTTCTTCCTCAAGGAGAACTTCCTGGTCAACCACTACGACAACAAGGAAGTCAACGACCTGATCCTGCAGCAGGCCGTGACGACCGACGCGGATGCCCGCACCAAGCTGATCGAGGAGATCCAGCAGAAGGTGGCGGCGGACCTGTCCACCATCCCCTATCTGCAGGGTGCTCAGGTCGCGGTGGTCGGTAAGGACATCAAGGGTGCCGACAAGACCCTGGACGCGTCCTTCCGGTTCCGTTACGGGGCCATCTCCAAGGGCTGATCCTCGGCTCGCCCGTCGTTGGGCGGCGGCACCTGCGGGTGTCGCCGCCCAACGACCCTCACCGGCATAGCCTTGCGAAGCGTCGATGCACGCAACGCCGCCGTGACAAGGAAGCGATTTCATGACATCGATCCCCGCTGGTGGGGCTGCCCCCGAAGCGCCCTCGGCCGCGACACCCGCTGACGGCCTCGTGCCCGACGCCGCCCCAGCTGCGGGGGCCGGTCACCATCGCAGGAGCGGTGGGCTCGGCCGTTACATCGTGGTCCGGTTCCTGCTCATCATCCCGACCGTGTTCATTCTGGTCACCACGGTCTTCGTGGTGATGCGGTCCACCGGTGACCCGATCACCGCGGCCCAGGGTGGGCGCTTGCCTCCCGCCGAACTCGCCGAACGTATCCATGAGGCGGGGTACGACCGGCCGATCATCGAGCAGTACCTCGACTACCTCGGCGGTCTTTTCCGTGGCGACCTCGGCACGTCGATCTCGGACGGCCGGCCGGTCACCGAGATCCTGACGACCTACGGTGCCGCGACGCTCGAGTTGGCCTTCTTCGCGTTGATCGTGGCGTTTCTCGTCGGCATCCCGATGGGTCAGGTCGCGGGGTACTTCCGCGACCGCGTTCCCGATGCCGTACTGCGGGTTCTGGCCATCCTGGCCTATGCCACGCCGGTGTTCTTCGCGGGGCTGCTGCTCAAGCTGGTATTCGCCGTGAACCTGGACTGGCTGCCCGTGGCCGGCCGAGCGTCCACCGATTCCGAGATCGCGATGGGCTCGTTGGATTCGCCGTCAGGGTTCTATCTCATCGATGCCATCCGTACCGGAGATCCGGCGGTCGTGGCGGATGTCCTGGAGCACGCCGTCCTGCCGGCTCTCGCACTGGGACTCCTCACTGCCGGGGTGTTCCTGCGGTTGGTCCGTACGAATGTGATCGGCACTCTGGCCACCGACTATGTTGACGCCGCTCGTTCTCGCGGGGTACGCGAATCGAGACTGGTCCGCAAACACGCCTGGCGACCGGCGTTGATCCCGATCATCACAGTGATCGGCATGCAGATCGCGATGCTGCTGGGTGGGGCCGTGCTGACCGAGACGACCTTCGAATGGAAGGGCCTCGGCTTCCAGCTCACCCAATACCTGCAAGCCCGTGACTTCGTGGCGGTGCAGGGCATCGTGGTGCTGGCCGCCATCGTGGTGGCCGTGACGAACTTCTTGGTCGACGTCATCGCGGCGCTCATCGACCCGAGGGTGAGGTACTGATGACCGAGGCAACTCCCCGGCCTGAGGCGACGCCCCAGCCTGAGGCGACTCCGGCACCCATCGTGACGGTGCCCGCACAACGACGTCCGCGTGGCCTGCCGGTCGTGCGGCAGCTGCGGCAGAGCGTGGGGCTGCAACGCGGCATGCTCATCGCTGGCCTGGTGCTCACGACGGTCTTTCTGTTCACGGCGGTCTTCGCGCCGCTGCTCGCCCCCTACGGATACAGCCAGCTGGAGGACTCGAACGGGATGTTCGGGTCACAGATGGCGCCGTCCTCGGAGCACCTGCTCGGCACGACCGTCGGCGGCTACGACGTGCTGTCCCGAGTCATCTGGGGCGCGCGCACCGCCGCGCTGGTCATCGTGGTGGCCATCGCGGCCTCGATCGTGATCGGCGTTCTTATCGGTTTGCTGTCGGGCTACTTCGGCGGGGTGCTCGACCGCATTCTCGTGGTGATCTGCGACGCGATCTACGCCTTCCCGTCCCTGCTGTTGGCCATCTTGATGGCGATCGTGATCTCTGGTGGGCAGTCGAGCATGTGGGGCGGCATCCTGGCTGCCGCATTGTCCATCACGGTGGTGTTCATCCCACAGTACTTCCGGGTGATCCGGGCCGAAGTCGTCCGGATCAAGGGGGAGGCGTTCGTCGACTCGGCTCGCGTGCTCGGCGCCTCCCACCGGCGGATCATGTTCCGGCACATCCTGCGCAACGCGACCCGCACATTGCCCCTGATCGTCACCCTGAACGCCTCCGAGTCCATCCTCACGCTGGCGGGCCTCGGCTTCCTCGGTTTCGGCATCGAACCGTCCAAGGCCGCCGAGTGGGGGTATGACCTCAACAAGGCCATCTCCGACGTGACCTCCGGGATCTGGTGGACGTCGATGTTCCCCGGGTTGGCGATCGTGCTCGTGGTGCTCGGCATCACCCTGGTCGGGGAGTCGCTCAACGACCTCGCTGACCCACGGCTGCGTTCCCGGCGGGCCGCCGCCGAGGTATCCGGGAATGTCGCGGAAACCTCCGTCGTGCCCGGCGGGGCGCTGCACGCCCCCGGCGGCGTGGACGGACTCGAGGGGCCTGGAACGCTCGGCAACGAAGGAATCGAGGTGCGCAGATGAGTGGCGCAACGGAACCGGTCGAGGCGAGCGCCCCCCGGGGGGCCGACCCGGTCAAGACGGGCGCCCCGGGTGCGGCCGAACCCGTCACCCCAGGCGCTCAGGGCGCGGCCGAGCCGATCGTCCGGATCGAGGACCTGGCGGTGTCCTTCGCGACCGACGCCGGGAATGTCCGGGCCGTCGACGGGGTGAGCCTGTCGGTGGCCCCGGGCGAGGTGCTGGCGATCGTGGGGGAGTCCGGCTCCGGCAAGACGGTCACGGCCAAGTCGATCCTCGGCCTGCTGCCGCTCACGGCCACGTCGCGGGGAGCGGTCATCCTGGCCAGTCGCGACGGAGGCGACCCGCACGACGTCATCACGCTCGACCAGGCCGGTCTCCAGCAGGTGCGTGGGCCGGATGTCGCGATGGTCTTCCAGGAGCCGTCGGCCGCGCTGAACCCGGTGTTCACCGTCGGCTGGCAGATCATCGAAGGTTTGCGGGCGCACGGCAAGATCTCCAAGCGGGCCGCGCGTCGCAAGGCCATCGACATCCTGGAGCGCGTGGGCATTCCTGACGCCGCGACCCGCATCGATCACTACCCGCATGAGTTCTCGGGCGGCCAGAAGCAGCGCATCATCATCGCGATGGCGCTGGTCCTGGATCCGGGCCTGATCGTCGCCGATGAGCCCACCACGGCACTGGATGTCACGGTGCAGGCCGAGATCCTCGACCTGCTGCGGCGCTGCCGTGACGAGTTCGGCACGGCGATCGTGCTGATCACCCACAACATGGGCGTCGTCGCGGACCTCGCCGACCGGGTCGCCGTGATGTATCAGGGCAAGCTCGTGGAGCAGGCCCCGGCGCGCGAACTCTTCGCCAACCCGCAGGCTGAGTACACCAAGAAGCTGCTGTCGTCCGTACCGAAGATCGGCGGCGGCACAGCCAACGCCCAAGCCCGCGTTCAGGCCCGCGAAGCCGACTGGGCCACGGGCACCCCGGTGGTCAAGGCCAAGGGGCTGGAGATCACCTACCCGGGCCGGCTCGGCCGGCCACCGTTCCACGCCGTGCGCGGCGTCGATCTGGTGATCCGCCCAGGTGAGGTGCTGGGGTTGGTCGGCGAATCCGGCTCGGGTAAGACGACGATCGGCCGGGCAGTGGCCGGGTTGACACCGGTGACCGGGGGATCACTGGAGGTGCTCGGGGTCCAGATGAGTGGTGCCCGGGACGCCCAGGTGCGGCCCATCCGTTCGCGGATCGGCTTCGTCTTCCAGGACCCTGCGACGAGCTTCAACCCTCTGCTGACCATCGCCGAATGCGTGGCCGAGCCGTTGGTGATCCACGGCCGGGGATCGGGGGAGGCCAGGGAGAAGCGGGTCAACGAGTTGTTGGAGGCCGTGCAGCTGCCGCGATCGTATGGGGCGCGCTACCCCCATGAGTTGTCCGGTGGGCAGCGACAGCGGGCGTCGTTGGCTCGTGCGTTGGCCCTCGACCCGGAGTTGCTGATCGCGGATGAGCCGACGTCGGCGCTGGACGTGTCGGTCCAGGCCCGGGTGCTGGAACTCTTCTCGGAACTGCAACGCGAACTCGGTTTCGCCTGCCTGTTCATCTCGCACGACCTGGCGGTGATCGACCTGCTCGCCGACCGGATCGCGGTGCTGTATCGCGGGGAGCTGGTCGAGGAGGGGACCGGGGCGCAGGTGCTCGGCGCCCCCCGCGACCCGTACACCCAGCGGCTGCTGGCCTCGCTGCCGGTGCCGGACCCGGTGGCCCAAGCCGAGCGACGCGAGGCGCTGCGAGAGCTGATGGCTGCGGAGAGGATTCGGTAGGGATACGGCCCGGCTTGCTCTAGTCGCCGAAGCCGCAGAAGTACCGCGACGTAGCGCGGTTCTTGCGGAGCCAAGGTCGGGTGCTCTTGCGGGGCGGCAAGGGGTCGCATCAGATTTGGGGCGACCCGGAGGACAACACCAAGAAGATCAGCCTCCCGGCCCATGGTGAGGTCAGTGCTGGGATTGTTGGGCAGATCATCGGGGCATTTCCGGCTACGCCACCAGGATGGAGGTAGGCCGATGACCAGCTACTCGGTAGAAGCTTGGCGAGATGGCAAGTGGTGGACTTTCGAGATTGTCACCCACACGGCGTCCTCTCCAACAGGGCACCCCATTGTGGCGATGGGACAGGCTCGCAGGGCGGCTGACGTCGCCACCGAAGCCCGTCATCTCGCCGCATTGTGGACTGATGCCAATGAGGAAGACATCGCCGTGCACGTCGTCTGGCGGATTGGCGATGAGGTGCAGGCTGCGGTTCAGCGCGCCGAGGAACGTGATGCTGCTGGGCGTGCTGCCCTGAGCGAGGCGGCCGCATTGCGGCGCCAGGTCGTGCACACAATGCGGGCGGCAGGAATCACTGCCGCCGATACCGCTACGGTTCTTGGCGTGTCACCACAACGTGTGAGTCAGCTCGCGCGGTAGCCGCTGCCCGCGCTGCCGGTGCGCGCACTCGTCGTGTAGCCCGCCGCGCTAGGTCACCCCGAGCGCTTTCAGCCACTCGTCGGGCACCAGTGCGTATCCGACGAAAGCCACGATGTCGAGAAGGGTGTGGGCGATGACCAGCGGCAGCACCCGGCGCCGTCCCCACCGGCTCGTGTAGAACCAGGAGAACACGACCCCCATCACGACGTTGCCGAAGAACGGTCCATAGCCCTGGTAGAGGTGGTACGAGCCGCGCAGCAGGGAGCTGGCCGCGATGAACGCCGGCCGGCGCCAACGAAGGTCCGCGGTGCGTTCGTAGAGGTACCCGACCGCGATCACCTCCTCGATGAGGCCGTTCTTCAGCGCCGCGAGGATCAGCACCGGGATGGTCCACCAGGCAGCGTTTAACGCCGACGCCTGCACCTCCACCGTGATCCCCATCGCCCGGCCGAGTGCATAGAACGCGAGCCCCGGGATACCGATCCCAGCCGCCAATGCGAAACCCCAGCCGAGGTCCCGGCCGGGCCGGGCCAGGTTGAACCCGATCGCCTGCGTCGCCGACCGGCCCCGGGCGCTGAGCAGGTACAGCGCGAGCGCGACCGGCATCAGCACGAAGACGATCTCGACGAGCTGATAGGTCAAGTCCAAGTACGGCCGTGGGGACCGGCTGACGTTGATCGCCGTCGACTGCTGCGACAGCGGCGGACCGGCCGTCAACTTGGCGATCAGGCTGATCACCGCATACACGGCTGACTGACCCAGGGACAGCCCCAGGACGATCCAGATCTCCGCGGTGATTCGCCGTCGGCCGGCAGCCGTGAGCGGTTTGCCGGCCGGCGGTGCGGTTGAAGTCACGCCTTCGTTATAACACCGGGCGCGTGTCCCACGGCCTCCGGCCGGCATCTACCCGATCACGGGAACGGGCGAACCACCGGAACAGTCGGCGCCCTGGGCGACGGTTCCACGATCCGTCCCTTCCCAGTTGTCTTCCGGTTCAAGACACCACCGACCGGTGGCGTCACATGAGACGAAAGTACTAAGAAGAATGATCTAGCTGGTACTGCGTAGTCGCAAGGAGTTGGACACCACAAGAACCGAGCTGGCGGCCATCGCGGCGCCGGCGATCATCGGGTTCAGCAGCCCGGTCGCCGCGAGCGGAATCGCTGCCACGTTGTAGGCGAATGCCCAGAAGAGGTTCTGCTTGATCACCCTCAGGGTCCGCCGGGAGAGCCGAATGGCGGTGGCGGCGCTCCGGAGGTCGCCGCGGACCAGGGTGATGTCGCTGGCCTCGATGGCGACGTCGGTGCCGGTCCCCATTGCCAGCCCCAGGTCGGCGGTGGCGAGTGCGGCCGCATCGTTGACGCCGTCGCCGACCATGGCCACGACCTTGCCGTCCGCCGCGAGGCCGGTCACCGTCGCGACCTTCTGGTCGGGCAGGACCCGCGCGATCACATCGCTTTCGGCGATCCCCACCGCACGTGCCGCGTGCAGTGCGGCGCCTTCGCCGTCGCCCGTCAGGAGATAGGGCCGCAGGCCCAGGTCGCGCAGCTCGGTCACGGCCGCCGCGGATGTCACCTTGACCGGATCGCGCAGGACCAGGACGGCCCGCGCGGTCCCCGCCCAGCCGGCGACCACCGCCGTGCCGCCATCGTCCTCGGCCGTGCCGAAGGCGTCCGCGAGTGCCGGCGGCAGGTCGGTGTCGACCGTCTCAAGCCAGGCCGGCTGGCCGATGACGACCCGCTGGGCAGTCAGGGAGAGGTCCGAACGGGCTTTGCGGATCACGGCCTCGACGCCGCCTCCGGGCACGCTGCGGAAGTCGAAGGCGTGCAGTGACCCGATGGCCGCGCCGTCCGCCTCGTACTCGACCTGCGCGCGGGCTGCCGCAACGATGGCGTGGGCGATCGGGTGTTCACTGTGGGATTCGACGGCGGCCGCGAGCGCCAGCGCTTCCCGGGCGAGGCTGCCGTCCGGGTCGTCGTCGGCGACGATCACGGATTCGAGTCGCATGGCACCCTCGGTCACCGTGCCGGTCTTGTCCAGCACGATGGTGTCGACGCGGCGGGTCGACTCCAGGATCTCTGGTCCCTTGATGAGGATGCCGAGCTGGGCTCCTCGGCCGCTGCCGACCAGCAGCGCGGTGGGGGTGGCGAGGCCCAGCGCACAGGGGCAGGCGATGATCAGGACGGCGACCGCTGCCGTGAAGGCGGTGGCGACAGCTGCGCCGGTGAGCAGCCATACAGCGAGCGTGACGATCGCGATGATCAGGACGACCGGCACGAAGACCGCCGAGATCCGGTCGGCCAAGCGCTGCACGGGAGCCTTGCCGGTCTGCGCACGGGCGACGAGTTGCCCGATCTGCGCGAAGGTCGTCGCGTCGCCGACTCGGGTGGCCCGCACGAGCAACGACCCGGAGGTGTTCAGGGTCGCGCCGGTCACCTGGTCGCCGGGGCCGACGTCGACGGGGACGGGTTCGCCCGTCAGCAGGGAGGTGTCCAGTGCGCTCGACCCTTCGACGACCTCGCCGTCGGTGGCGATCTTCTCCCCGGGGCGCACCCAGAAGAGGTCGCCCACCTGGAGTGCGCTGGCCGCGATCCGTTCGGTGCGGGGCAGGCCGTCGGGGCCGGTTGCGGGATGACCCTGAGGGGTCAGTAGCACTCGCTCGGCTTCCTTGGCCCCGAGTTCCAGCAGGGCACGTAGCGCATCGCCGGCCCGGCGTTTGGACCGGGACTCGGCATAGCGCCCCGCGAGCAGGAAGGTGGTGACGACGGTCGCGACCTCGAAGTACAGCTCAGGCATGGACCCGGCGTGGCCGCGAGCCGGGATCAGCGTCGGGTTCATCCGCATCCCGGGTTCCCCGGCGCCGCCCCAGAGCAGCGCCCACAGGGACCAGGCTGTCGCGGCGATCACGCCGAGGGAGACCAGGGTGTCCATGGTGGACGCACCGTGGCGGGCGGCCCGGAAGGCGGCCACGTGGAACGGCCACGCCGCCCACGTCACCACGGGCAGTGCGAGGGCGGCGACCAGCCATTGCCAGCCGTCGAATTGCCAGGCCGGCACCATCGAAAGGGCCACGACCGGGACGGCAAGCATCGCCGCAACCAGGAGACGGTTGCGCAGGGGATCGGCCGGGGAAGCGGCGGGTACCGCTTCGGCCGAGGTGGTGGGCGGCTCGGGTGCGGCATCAGGTGCGGGAGTCTGTGGTGGGGCAGCGGTCCGGGGTGCCTCGGCGGGTGCCGTCACGGGTTCCCGGCGACGCGAGACCGTCGCCTGGTAGCCGGCCCGCTCGACGGCCGCGATCAACTCGGCGTCGTTCACAGGTTGGGTCAGGACGAGGTGAGCGGTTTCCAGCGGAAGATTGACGGTAGCGGTGACACCTTCCACCCGGTTCAACCGCTTCTCGACGCGGGCGACGCAGGAGGCGCAGGTCATCCCGGCGACGGCCAAGTCGACTTCGAGGGTCATCCGGGCCTCCTGCGAGCGGGACCTGGCCGCGGGCACGGACCCGCGGCCAGGGGAAAGGATCAGTTCTGGGGCGGGACGGAGAGCGTGTAGGTGCCCTGGTCAGCACTGTAGGAGGGTCCGGCGCCACCGCCACCGCAGCCACAACCGCCGCAACCGCATCCTCCGGCGGGTTCCTCGGCCTCGACCCTGGCGGCGACTTCCGCGGCTGCCAGGGTGGCCGTTGTCTCGCCGGAATCGGAGGCGTGTGCGGCTCGGATCTCATCGGCGTGGGAGGACGCCTCGGTTGCCTGCGCGTCCTGCCGCACGGTGATGGTCGCGATGTCGTAGCCGGCCTCGTCCACCGCCTCGCGGAGAGCCGCCTCGTCCAGGGGGTTGTCGGAGAAGACCGTCACCTGTGAGGTGCCCTCGGAGTCCAGCTTGACCGTGACGTTCTCCACGCCGGTCACCGCCTCCAATTCGGTGGTCACGTGGGAGACGCAGTTGCCGCAGGTCATGCCGGTCACGCCGAGTGTGGTCACAGTGCTCATGGTTTTCCTTCGTTGCTGGTGTTATGGAGAATGCCGGTCAGCTCCGGACGAGCCGGGCGATGGCGGTAGCGGCCTCCTGGACCTTGGCGGCCCCTTCGGCCTCGGATGCGCGCGCGGCTTCGAGCACGCAGTGGCGCAGGTGGTCCTCGACGAGGCCGATGCTGACGGCCTGGATCGCCTTGGTGACGGCGGCGACCTGAGTGAGGATGTCGATGCAATACACGTCCTCGTCGATCATTCGTGCGATGCCGCGGACCTGGCCCTCGATGCGGTTCATCCGTTTGAGGTAGTCGGCCTTGGCGTCGGTGTACCCCGGGGGCATTCCGGCCGCACCGGTGGGTTGCCCCGGCGCGGCGGCTGGCGCCGTTGTCGTCATGAGCCCTCCCTTTCCAATACCCCCGGTGGGTACCTCGGATAGGCTACCCCCGTAGGGTATCGAGGTCAAGGGTCCATGGTCCTTGGCGCGCTTCGGCAGCGCACTCGGTATTCCATGAGGGTGCATGCCGCTATTCGTTGAAGTCTGCGCGACGAGCGTGGTGTGCAGAAAGGGGAGGGCACTGTGGAACCTCAGGTACGTGCAGTCGCCGAGACCGTCGACGAGGTGTGGTACTGGCCGGTGGTCCGTGGGGTCGTTGCGATCGTCTTCGGTGCCATCGCAATCGTTTCGCCGGAGGTTACGACCCTCGCGGTGATGCTGGCGATCGGGGTGTTCGCCATCGTGGACGGTCTCGTCGAGTTCGCCTACGGGCTGGGGATGCGCCGTCGGCACCGTTCCTGGTCGGGGCATGTAGCGATCGGTGTGCTGGGGGTAGCGGTCGGGGTCACGTTGCTGGTTTGGCCGGTCAAGACCGCCGTGGTGCTGATCTGGCTGGTCGGCCTATGGGCGGTGCTGGCGGGTCTCGCGCAGGTGGTGCTGTGTGTGGTGCTGCGTACGGCTGGGTGGGTCGCGGGGGCGCTCGCCGGGGTCGTGATCGCCGCAGTCGGGGGAGTCGTCTTGGTCAACGTCGGGGTCGGGTTGTTGTCGATCGTGTGGCTCATCGGATTGGGCGCGATCGCTTGGGGAGTCGCGCTGGTGGTCTTCGGCTGGGAGCTGCGACGGTTGGCGAAGGCCGGTGTGGCGCCGGACGCGCAATGAGTCATTGGTTCATCAAAACGATGCCAAGATGACGCTTCGTTCTTGCTGGTCTTCGGGTATGAATAACCTATGCCTCCGAGCGGCGACCCTGGACAATCCGGCCACGATTCTCGATCTGCGGCCGTCGCTTGGGCGAAGAGTGCGCCTTTCGGTGGGCCGATCACACAGTGGCTACCACTGTGGCGTCATCTGGATGACACCGGCGCCGTGGCCGGCGAGCTGTGGGACCACTGGGTGCCGCCACCGGTCCGGCGGCTGATATCGGCGGGCCTGCCGGACGGAGAAGCCGATGGTCGCCGGCTCCTCACTTGGCTCGCGGGGATTCACGACATCGGCAAGATCTCACCAGCCTTCGCCGTGCAGTCACCGTTGATCGACCGCATGGTGCGGCCGATCGTGAGCGGCGGTGGCGGTTTCGATTCGCTCGGTGGCCTGGTCGTCCCCGAGCGAAGCCAGCTCCGCCATGAACGCGCGGGTGCGATCGCGCTGCACGACTGGCTCGTGGATCAGGGCTTCCGGCAGCGGCAGACCAGGCCGTTCGTGGTGGTGGTCGGCGGTCACCACGGCGACTACCCCGCCGCGGCGGATCTGGACTCCGGCGGCCAGGACCATCTGCTCGGCATCGGCGTCTGGGAGCGGGCACGCCGGTTCCTGCTCGACCGGGCGGCGATGCGGTATGACATCGGCGGTCGCCTCCGCCAGTGGCGATCGGCCTTCGGCCGACCAGCACAAATGGCCGTGACAGGGCTGGTCATCATGGCCGATTGGATTGCCTCGTCGGCGGACCACTTCGATCTGTGGCCGGTCGACGAGGTGCCTGACATCCCCCTGGCACCCGATGCCGAGGACAGGGATCGAATCGCGCGCGGGCTGCGGCGCCTCGCTCTCACTCCTGGATGGGTCGCCCCCTCCGTTCCGGCCGACATCGGTGAGTTCTTCGCAGACCGGTTCCCCGGCGTGGGTGCCCCGCGACCCGTCCAGCAACATGCCGTGGCCACCGCCGAGGCGATCGGCGGCGCCGGGATCATAGTGATCGAGGCGCCGATGGGGGAAGGAAAGACCGAAGCCGCACTTCTGGCGGCCGAGGTGCTCGCGGCCCGGACGGGGGCCAGCGGGCTGATCGTTGCGCTTCCCACGCAGGCCACCAGCAATGCCATGTTCAGCCGGGTCCTCGAGTGGCTCGAACGGCTGCCGAGCGACAGCAATAGCGCCACCGATGCTTCGGTTGCTTTGGTCCACGGGAAGGCATCGCTGAATGAGGAGTACCGGGACCTGTGCCTGCCGTGGCGGTCAGCTGTCGGCCCGGACTACGGGTGCCCTAAGTGCGCAACAGGAGGCGGAGGCCGGGACGGTTGCCCGCACGCCGATGGCGGTCGCAACACCGACAGCGGTGGACCGGCGCGGTTGGTGGCCGTGGTAGACGAGTGGATGCGGGGCCGCAAACGTGCGACGCTGTCATCTTTCGTGGTCGGGACCATCGATCAGGTGTTGTTCGGGTCGCTGAAGGCACGGCATGTGATGCTCCGGCAGCTGTCGCTCATCGGCAAAGTCGTGGTGCTCGACGAAGTCCATGCCGCTGACGTCTACATGGCCTCATTCCTGGATCGCACACTCGAATGGCTCGGGGCCAGCGGGGTGCCTGTCATCTTGCTGTCCGCGACACTTCCGCCGGCTCGCCGCGCCGCGTTGTACGGGGCCTATGAACGCGGGCGGCGTTCAGTCGCGCACTCCGCCGTGGCTGCCGCACCGGGGGAGGCACCGGGTTTCGGCGTTCCGGTGGCCGCCGCCGTGGACACTTCGCCGCTGAACCGGTTGCTCGGCTACCCGTCGATCGTGGCCACCCCCGGTTCAGGCGTTGCTGTTGCCGGTGCCGCGCCTGGCGCGGACTTCGACGGTCCGCCCCCGACCGACCGAGCCACTGATGCGCCGACCGCCGAAGCTCCGACGGTCGTCGAACTCGAACCCTCCGGGCGCAGCGCGGAGGTCGACGTTCGGAGACTCGATGACGACCTCGACTTCCTCGTCGGTCTACTCCGTGACCAACTGGCTGATGGCGGCTGCGCGGTTGTGGTCAGGAACACTGTGCGGCGGGTCCAAGAGGCGGCCGAACGACTCGCTGCGGAGTTTGGCGCCGACCAGGCCACTGTGGCTCACGCCCAATTTCTTGCCTGTGATCGGCTGGCGAACGACGATCGGCTGCTCGACCTCTTCGGGCCGCCCGGCCGCGCCGACCGGCCGACTCGGCACATCGTGGTGGCCTCGCAGGTCGTGGAGCAGTCGCTGGATGTGGACTTCGACCTGATGGTCACAGACGCCGCCCCGGTTGACTTAGTGTTGCAGCGGCTCGGCCGGCTCCATCGACACGAGCGCGGCGCGGGGGAGTCGGACCGGCCCGCCCGCCTGCGCCGGGCGCAGTGCTGGGTGACCGGTGTCGACTGGGCGCCCGGCGGACTTGTGCACGCCCGGCGGGCGTCGGCCGCTGTCCGTGCGCCCTCACCCAGCTTGGCCGCGACGTTCGCCAGGCCGCCGAAGCCGGTGCGTGGGTCGGTGTCCGTCTATGGGAAGTACCCGTTGCTGGCGGCGCTCGCGGTGCTCGAACGGCATCTCGACGGTGCCCCGATCCGGTTGCCGCAGGACATCGCGCCGTTGGTCGCGCAGGCCTACGGCGAGCTGGAGGCTCCCGCCGGGTGGGCCGAGGTGATGGCGCGAGCCCGAACGAAGGATGCCGAGGCGATGGACCGTCGCCAGAAGAATGCCCAGAACTACCTGCTGGGACCCCCGATCACCGGGGCCGACTCGATGTTCGACGCCATGCGGGCAGGCTTCGGCCAGGTCGATGAGGACAGCCCACAAGGTCAGCGGTGTGTGCGTGACGGTGGCGACAGTATCGAGGTGATCGTGGTACAGCGCGGCGCCGACGGTATCGACCGCGTACCGAGCTGGGTGGGGGAGCGCCCCGGGGAGCCGCTGCCGCTGCGGGAGTACCCCATCGAAGACCCAGGACTCGCCCGTGCGCTGGCCCGCTGTTCCCTGCGCCTACCGTTCGCGCTGAGCAACGAGGGTGTGATCGACAGTGTGATAAAAAACCTGGAATCCAACGTATTTCCTGGCTGGGCCAAGACTCCTTACCTGTCGGGAATGCTCGCACTCGTCCTCGATGAGGACGCGAGCGCCGCCCTGGCCGATCACCGAGTGACCTACGACCGGAGGTACGGATTGATGGCGACCAGTTCAGCGACGAACTCGGGCGGTGGTGACCGTGACTGAGGTCGAGCCGGCGTTCAACCTGCTGGAAGAGCCGTGGATCGAGGTGCAAAGCTGTGACGGGAGCACCCGAACATTGTCGATCGTAGAGGTCTTCCGGCAGTCTCCGGACCTGACTCGGGTGGTCGGTGACCTGCCGACCCAAGGCTTCGCCATCCTGCGCCTGCTGTTGGCGATCCTGCGCCGGGCCGTGGACGGGCCGCCCGACGAGTCTGCCTGGGAGGACCTTGAGGTGGGCCTGCCGCCGATGGCTCGCATAGAGGCGTACTGCGAGCGGTACCGGGACCGGTTTTATCTCTTCCACCCGACGACGCCGTTCTTCCAGGTCGCTGACCTGCACACGCAAAAGGACGAGTTCTCCGAACTCAACAAACTGATCGCGGATGTCCCCGCCGGGCGGCCGTACTTCAGCATGCGGGTGGGGCCGGGGCTGGAGTCGCTGACCGCCGCCGAGGCCGCCCGTTGGGTGGTGCATGCACAGGCCTTCGACGCCTCCGGGATCAAGAGCGGGGCCGTGGGAGACGAGCGGGTTTCCGGTGGGAAAGGTTACCCGATCGGCACCGGCTGGGCCGGCGCCCTGGGCGGTGTCTATGTCGAGGGCGAGTCCCTGTGGCGCACGCTGCTGCTCAACACAATTCCGCTCACCGAGTCCATCGTGGCGGCCGATAGCCGGGACCGGCCAGCGTGGGAGGCAGAGCCGGACGGTCCCGCGCAGGCTGACATGACCGGCCGCCCCTTCGGCCCGCTTGACCTCTTCACGTGGCAGTCGCGCCGTATCCGCCTCGTGGGCGGCCCGGAGCAGGTCACAGAAGTCCTGATCGCCAATGGCGACAAACTCGCGCCGCCGTATCTCTGGGAGCGCGAACCCATGACCGGCTGGCGGCGCAGCCTGCCGCAGCAGAAGAAGCTCAAGCTCGAGTTGGTCTACATGCCCAAGGAGCACCAGCCGGAACGGGCCTTCTGGCGGGGGTTGGAGTCGTCCCTGCCGGCCGCCGCGCCTCGCAGCCGTGCTGTCGGGGGCGCGGATTACGTGGCTCCCGCCGTCTTCGACTGGGCCGCCCGAATGTTGTCCACGAGATCCGGCGGCGCCCTGGTGAACCTGCGAGCCGTCGGGATGGTCTATGGGACACAGTCGGCCGTGGTGGTGGATGTCATCGATGACGGTCTGCTCGTGTCGCCCGTCTTGTTGCAGGCGGAGGGTTCGGCGTTGCCCACGTTGGCGGTCGACGCTGTCAAGGCCGCTGAGGCGGCGGTGTTGGCACTGCGCAATCTCGCCTCCAACCTGGTGAAGGCTGGGGGCGGCTCGGACGCTCGGCTCTCCGATGGTGCCCGGGAGCGAGCGAGCGAGCGGGCCTATGCGGCCCTCGACGCCCCCTTCCGCGACTGGATCGCAGGCCTCGGCCAGGACAGTGACGTGGAGGGGTCGCGGATCGACTGGCACCGCACCGTTTACACCATCATGCGCATGATCGGCATGGACCTCATCGCGACAGCCGGAGATGCCGCCTGGGTGGGTCGTGAGGTCAGCATGGGACGCGATACGAAACGCCTGCTCACCGCACCCTTGGCCGACCTGTGGTTCCAGGCAGCCCTGATCAAGGCGCTGCCGGTGCCTGCGAATACCACGACCGACGCCCCGCCGCTGGTGGGCACAACCAAGGAGACGAGTGCATGACCTCCACCCTGAACCCGGGCGTGATCCTGAACCCGGCGGCGGTCACCGGGGAGTTCGTCCTCAAGAAGGTGGCCGGGCTCCAGGAAGGGTACCTACACCACCCACGACCGTTGCCGAGGGCGGTTGCGGCCCTCGCCCGGCTGCGGCGGGGAGTCGGGAAGAGCCCAGCTCGATGCCCTGATCTTGCGGAGTTCTTCATCATCCCGGAGTTGCCCGACAACGGTGACGACCCGACTCGGGCTGAGTGGGCGGCCCATGTCGCCACGGGGTTGTATGCGATGCACCAGCAGTCGGTGGATGAGCGGATGAACGTCGTCGGCCGGGATTTCGGCACGGCCTGCGGAATGCTGTGGCGGAGGGACGGCGAGAACCCCGGCGTGCTCCGTCGTTTCCAGGCCCTTGGTACTGCCATCGACCTGGCCGAGACCACGCAGCATGCCCGCGGGCTGGTGCAACTCCTGCGAGCTGAGAAGCTGGGCTTCGATTACGGGCGGTTCGCCGCTGATCTGCTCCGTTTCCAGGACCCGGCACGGCGCGACGCCGTCCGATTGCGCTGGGGGCGTGGCTTCTACGGCTATGTACCGAAGCCCGACGCGCCGAGTACCCAAGGCGGGACTATTGGCCACCCGGTTTCGCCTGTAGGCGACCCGACCTTCTAGCACACCCAGCGCCCACCCGTAGAGCCCGCCGATTTACGGCACCCGAGAGTCGAAGGACAGATCATGACCACACCGCGCACCATCGTCGACATCCACATCCTGCAGACCGTCCCGCCCAGCAACGTCAACCGTGACGACACTGGCAGTCCCAAGACCGCGATCTACGGCGGCGTGCGGCGCGCACGGGTGTCGTCACAGGCATGGAAGCGTGCGACCCGCAAGGAGTTCCGGGCGAACCTCGACCCGCATCTGTGGGGGGTGCGGACCAAGCGGATCGTGGAGGAGGTCGCCAAACGCATCGTGGATAACGACGCCGGGTTGGCCGATCAGGCTGAAAAGCTCGCGGCCGACGTGATCAAGAAGGCCGGTATCGAGCTGGAGAAGAAGCCGCGCAAGAAGTCCACCGGGGAGGAGGAGAACCATGAGGAATCGAAGTACCTCGTGTTGCTGTCGAACCTCCAAATGGACCAGCTGGCCCGCGAGGCTGTGCACATCGGCCGTTCGGAAGACCCGGCCGCAGCACTCAAGGCGTTCAAGGGCAAGGATGTCGTCGCGAAAGACCACTCGATCGACCTGGTCCTCTTCGGCCGCATGGTTGCCGACGTCAAGGACCTCAATGTCGACGCCTGCTGTCAGGTGGCGCATGCGATCTCGGTGCATGGGGTGGAGACCGAGTACGACTACTTCACGGCGGTCGACGACGCCAAGGCCGAGTCAGAGGATGAGGATGCTGGTGCCGGAATGATCGGGACGGTGGAGTTCAACTCCTCGACGCTCTACCGCTACGCGACGATCGACGTCGACCGGCTGCAGGAGTCACTGGGGTCCGCTCCGGCGGCCCGGCAGGCGGTAGAGGAGTTCATCAAAGCCTTCGCGAGGTCCATGCCGACCGGTAAGCAGAACACTTTCGCCAACCGCACGCTGCCCGATGCCGTGGTGGTCCAGGTTCGCGACGACCAGCCGGTGAACCTGGTCGGCGCCTTCGAGGACGCCGTTCGGCCGACGAAGGAAGCGACGCGGCTCGAGGTGGCCGCCGAGCGACTCGGTGCGCATGCGACCGCCGTGGCCGAGACCTGGGGTGCGCAGCCGGTGGCGGCCTGGGCGACAACCATGGGGGCGGCCGAGCAGGGCCTGCACGCGACCTTGAAAGACACCGACTGGATTCCGTTCCCGGCGCTTCCCGAGGCGGTCGGGCGGTTGGTCGAAGAGCGGCTTGGGGCTTCGGCGTGACCGTTCTGTCGCTTGTGCTCGCAGGGCCGCTGCAGTCCTGGGGGAGCGGGAGCCGGTTCACGACCCGGTCCACCGACCCGCAACCGACCAAGTCGGGGGTGATCGGGCTACTCGCGGCTGCCCGTGGGATGCGTCGGACAGACCCGCTGGAGGACCTGCTCACTTTGCGCTTCGGGGTGCGGGTCGATCAGTCGGGGGATCTGGTGCGCGACTTCCAGACCGCTCACGCCGAAGACGGCACCGCTATGCCGCTCTCCTATCGGCACTACCGGGCTGATGCGCGGTATGTCGTCGGATTGGAGGGCGAGTACGAGCTGTTGGCCGGGTTGTGTGCGGCGCTGCTGCGGCCGGCCTTTCCGCTTTATCTCGGGCGACGGTCGTGCCCACCGAGCGAACCGATGCGCCCGCGGCTCCTGGAGGTGTCCTTGGAGGAGTTCCTGGTTTCCGAGCCTTGGCAGGCCGCGCAGTGGTACCGGCGTCGGCACCGGGGCGAACAGATGGTCGCGTTCACGATCGATGCCCCGGTCGATGGTGGATCGTTGGCGTCGCCGTTGGCGGAGCGGATCGTAGGGGCGGTGGGTGAAGTCAGCACCCGCGATGAGCCGATCAGTTTCGACCCGGAGCTGCGTGAGTACGGGTGGCGACAGGTGCGCCACGGGCGCGTGCTGTTGCCGGGGGCGGCATCGGGGCCGCCGCAAGGAATGGTGCCCGGTATTGAGCCCGGTTTACCGGGAGGACTAGGCGGCGGGGTCGGACGGCCACGACATGAACCGATGGCGGTGATGTGATGACGATGTTCTTGTCGAGAGTCCAGTTGAATTCGAGGCGCCGGGATGCGCGCCGGTTGCTCAGTAGTGCGCAGCGCCTTCACGCTGCGGTCCTGGCGTCGTTTCCGGACCCGCCCACGGGTGTGGGGAACGGACCGCGGGTGTTGTGGCGGCTCGATCAAGAGCCGCAGACGACCTGGCTCTATGTAGCCAGCCCGGGGCGGCCGGATTTCTCCCATGTAATCGATCAGGCCGGGTGGCCGGCATCGGAGCAAGGCTGGGAAACGAAGGATTATGAGCCGTTGCTCGGGAAGCTCGATGTGGGCCAGCGGTGGCGGTTCCGGCTGGCGGCCAACCCGGTGCACGCTGTGCGGCTCAGTGCAAACGACGCAAACACTGCTCGACGGGCGATTCTGGCGGCAGGGCTGCGGGAGAAGTGGCTGCTCGAACGGGTGGAGCGCTGCGGGTTCCGGTTGCCCTCGGGAACTTCGGAGTCCGGTCAGGACCTCGGGCCGGATCTGGTGATGTCGGCGGCGGAGGTGGTGACGTTCACCAAACGCGACGCGAAGCGGCCCGTGACGATCGCCCGGACGCAGTACGACGGGCTTCTGGAGATCACCGACCCGGAGAAGCTGCGTGCAGCATTGGTCGGCGGCATCGGCCGGGCGAAAGGATACGGCTGCGGGTTGCTGACGTTGGCCGGTGCGTAAGGGGTGGCATGGCGAATATCCCGGGGGCTCGACCTCCCGAATTGTATGAGTTGACCCGTGCTCAGGACCGGTTGACCTTCATTTACCTGGAGCGCTGTGTCATCGACCGTGACTCCAACGCGCTGACCAGTACGGACGAACAGGGGACGGTACACATTCCTGTGGCGTCACTGGGAGCAGTGCTGCTGGGTCCGGGTTCGCGGATCAGTCACCAGGCGATGATGCTCATCGCCGAGTCCGGTTCGACCGTCGTCTGGACCGGTGAGCGGGGTGTGCGGTGCTATGCGCACGGGCGGTCGCTGGCCCGGACATCGCGGCTCCTGGAGGCGCAGGCCCGGCTCGTGACGAATCAGTCCTCACGACTGAGGGTTGCCAGGCGGATGTACGCGATGCGGTTCCCCGGTGAGGATGTCGAGGGGCTGACGATGCAACAGTTACGCGGGCGCGAGGGCGCTCGCGTACGACGGTGCTATCGGGATGCGGCGGCGGCGACCGGTGTCGAATGGGAACGTCGGCAGTATGACGCGGTGGATTTCGATGCGGGTAACCCCGTGAACCAAGCGCTGTCGGCCGCGAACACAGCGCTTTACGGTCTGACCCATGCGGTGATAGTCGCGCTCGGGTGCTCGCCTGGCCTCGGCTTTGTGCACACTGGGCACGCCAGGTCGTTTGTTTATGACGTCGCTGATCTTTACAAGGCTGAGTTCGCGATTCCCACTGCTTTCGAGATTGCGGCGGGTGGGTTCATGGACGTGGGCGCTGAAACGCGGAGGGCAATGCGGGACTTGTTCGCCGATGGAAAGCTGCTTGAGCGTTGCACCGAGGACATCCGTGGGTTGCTACTTGAGGACCCGGAGGGCGCGGCCGACGACGAGGACTCGGGTGACGATGCCGGTGACGTGGTTTACCTGTGGGACGGTGCCGAGCGGGTGGTGGCCGGCGGGACGTCGTACGGGGTGGACTGGTGATCGTCGTCGTCCTCACCGCCTGCCCGGAGGGTTTGCGTGGCGTCCTGACCCGTTGGCTCATGGAGGTGTCCGCCGGCGTATATGTGGGCAAAGTCAGTCGCCGAGTCAGAGAACACATGTGGGCACGCATCGTAGAGATGATCGGTAGCGGCCGGGCTCTCATGGCCTATTCGGCGCGGACGGAGCAGGGTTACGCAGTTCAGACCCATGGCCACCATTGGGTCCCGGAGGACTTCGAGGGGATAACACTGATGAGGCGTCCCCCGACGATGGAGAGCGCTGATCCCCAGGCGAAGCCGGGATGGAGCCAGGCATCACGGAGGCGTCGGTACAGCCGAGGGTGAGTCGTGGCTGCGGCCGGGTGGCGCGCGCCACAGGCCGCAGCGAAAGTGAATGAAAATCTCGTAGGCTTCAGGTATCGTTGCTGGTCAAGTAGTAAGCGCCCCGCGTATGCGGGGATGATCCGGCGCTGTAGGCGACCCCTGATTTATCGGCCATAAGCGCCCCGCGTATGCGGGGATGATCCCCCACCACTAAGTCATGCTCACCGCCGAAGATCAAGCGCCCCGCGTATGCGGGGATGATCCTGCCCAACGCGGGACCGTCAGGGGTGGCTCGTTAAGCGCCCCGCGTATGCGGGGATGATCCCGGGTAGCTCTCGTCGGCATCGGCCCGCACCGGAAGCGCCCCGCGTATGCGGGGATGATCCGCCCGACACGGTGAGTCCGCCACCGGGCGCGGAAAGCGCCCCGCGTATGCGGGGATGATCCCACCGCCGAGGCGTTAACACGCAAACGCCCACCAAGCGCCCCGCGTATGCGGGGATGATCCGAGCAGGGCGTACAGGGCGACGGCGACGACGAGAAGCGCCCCGCGTATGCGGGGATGATCCGGCCGACACGCGCACCGCTGAACAGAAACTGCGAAGCGCCCCGCGTATGCGGGGATGATCCCCGCTCGATAGCGGCCTCCGCGGTCGGCGACGCAAGCGCCCCGCGTATGCGGGGATGATCCGACCTCCACCACACACGCGATCACGGGCAAGGTAAGCGCCCCGCGTATGCGGGGATGATCCCGCGCCCTGACCGTATCCGCCGCCGCCGACGCGAAGCGCCCCGCGTATGCGGGGATGATCCCCGACTCTGGTGGCCCGAAGACCACGTCTTGAGAAGCGCCCCGCGTATGCGGGGATGATCCGACGGCCGCAGCGGAAACCGCTGCCCGCACCTGAAGCGCCCCGCGTATGCGGGGATGATCCCTTCGCGATCTCGTGGGACCGCATCCCCTGGTAAAGCGCCCCGCGTATGCGGGGATGATCCGGCAGGGTTGGCGACGAGTGCGGCGGCGGTCAGAAGCGCCCCGCGTATGCGGGGATGATCCGGGACCTTTGCGGGGTCCCGCCGGCACCACTCCAAGCGCCCCGCGTATGCGGGGATGATCCCTGCCGGATGGCTTCCGCTTGAGGGTCACCGAGAAGCGCCCCGCGTATGCGGGGATGATCCGAACGCGACATCGCGGGCGGGGGCGCCCGTTACAAGCGCCCCGCGTATGCGGGGATGGTCGACGACGACGGCGAGGGCGCGGGGGTGTCGGCGAAGCGCCCCGCTATCGTCCAATTAGCCGCGAATAGTGCGTAGCGTACATACAGTATTGGTTGCGGTTTGTGTGGTGCGCTAGGGTCATGGCCGACGATGAGGTCTCTCGTCGCTGCAAGTGGCTGGCGCGGGTCCGAACAAGTGGAGGTTGGTTGTGCGGTTGCGTTCGGTTCGGCGCCAGTTGGCGG
>JAVBNE010000041.1:0-3370 GCA_031551755.1 Cellulomonadaceae bacterium
CCCTCCTTCCACTGTCCCGAGTAACTCACCTTTTCACTGGTCTACCTGTTGTCCCCATTTTCATCTCTTCATTCAACCCCCTCCTTCCTCTGTTTTCGCCCTGCGTCGCCTTTTCACGTCAGAAAATAATAATAATAATAATAAAAAGGGGGACGAAGAGTAGCACGTGTGTAAACGAAAGATAGACATATTGATAGCGAGTGACCACTGGTCACTTCACTAACAAGCGCAATCACTCCTCCTCTTTCTCCGCATTTCGCGATGCTGGTCACTTTTTTGTTGCTGTTAATTCTTTTGTACTCGTTTTTCTTTGTCAATAACACGCCCTTTGGGTGGGTGGCAGAGAAGAGGTGGACAGTGTTCGGACAGTAGAGGAGGGGAGGGGGGGTGGGCCGAGGAGGAAGGGGGTGAAACAGTTGACACTGGACCCCCCCCACCACCTTGGTCTTTACTACTTTCAACACTGCATTGACTGACCATCGAGTGTTGGGAATCGTTGATTTCTGAGAGTCTCGTCAAACATGACGCACGGACACGTCGCCGATAGAATAGGATTAGAAAGGTGATGGTCGATTGGAAAAGGTCAAGGAAGAGGCGACGGACGCTTGAAAGGGCAAACTTTGGGGTTAAGATAGAATTTCGAAATCATAACGACGATCAATTGCTCGTTTCGTCACCGAATGTCATCCTTCTCAAAACGCGACTCCATCTCGGTGGTCATTTTTCTCCTTCATTAACGCGAAGAGAGAGAGAGAGGAGGACGTGAGGGTCAGCCGTTGGCCGGAAGTCGTGTTTTCGACAACTCGAGAAGGAAACAGGCGCGAAGAAGAGACACCAACAAGGAATAAGAAAAGGAAAAAAAGCAAATTGACGAGCCAAAGGGGTCAGAGTCCCATCCGCGGATCTTTCATTTTAGGGTTATGAAAAGAAATGACCAGTTTAGCGTGAAGGGGATGCGTTGTTCTGGACACTGAGCGGCGAAGGGAGGTGGTCATTCGAAATCATGGGACAGTACTAATACTACGGAAACGGATCGCCATTGGACGACTTTCAATTTTTGCACTGGAAGGTCGTCATTATCAGAAAACGGGATGGTGACTGAGTTGATTGTTCATTTCCTTTTTAATGTCGGCCGGGTGGTCATTGAAAACTCTCTCTTCTCTGCCTGCCACATTGCCATTCACGGGTCATTTTCGTCAAAATGGCCAATTATGACATTTATTCAATTGATTTATAACGTGGAAATGGGAAGACTCGTAGACGACGACGACGTGCCTCTCGAGTGACGCGAGACTTGAACCCACCACTTACGACACCTCATTTCAAGGTTAGAAGTTGCGTTTCGAAAAACGCACTTCTGGATTTTTATATAATACTGAATATGACGCATCATCATTTTGCCAGTATTCATGCTGTCAAACGTTGCGTCGCAAGAAAAAAAAAAGACACATTAGGTAGGCACTGCTGAGATTCGAACTCAGGATCTCCTGTTTACTAGACAGGCGCTTTAACCAACTAAGCCACAGCGCCTCGTGGCAAGTTGACTCGATACTGAGATCATCAGGGTTTTTTTTTTTGCTAACGAAAGTTGTAAAACGAAGATATATTGAGAATAGAAGAAAAAGCGAAGAGGAAAGAAAAAAAGAACTTACGCCCGATATGGGACTTGAACCCACGACCCTTGGATTAAAAGTCCAATGCTCTACCGACTGAGCTAACCGGGCTCGCGATTAAGCGGCTAGTAAATATTGAACCGACTGATGATTTGATCTTTTCGTCACTAGGATTCGCTGGCATCTGTAATATTTATTAATAGCGTTGTCTATTTCCCATCAAACTCTTCGACAGGCACAGAGGTCAACACTATGAGAAGCAGGTCCCAGGTTACATCAGGATAGTGCGAGACGTCTATCGGGGTGCCACGACCAGGGTCAAGATAACGGTCCACCTTAGTGGTCAGCTAATCAAAAAACGGTCGAAGAATTCAAATACCTGGGGCCTGTTGTTCAATGTTATGGAGACGTCGATGTCAGCCACACAGAATTAGGACAGAATGGCCGAAATGGAGGCAAGTCATTGGGGTTATTCGCTCTAAAGGAGTGGCCATCAAACCGAAAGGACAGTCGTGAGGTCAACTCTTGAGGTCAACTCTGCCGTATAGACCCGAGTGTTGCGCAGACAAGAATCAGAGACAGATGTTTCAGGCCGAGGACATGTCTACTCTGATAGGAGTTTGGGTCTCTCGAAGGGGTGGTCGGATATTAAGGACATGAACTTTGACCTGGGAATCGTAGCGAAACCGGATATGGCTTCGTGTGCGGGATACGCGAGACCTTGGTAGATGACAGAAGGGCTTGGAAGGCTGCGACCAAGACGGATCGAGAAGGGGCGGAGGGTCGTTCGCTGACCCCCCCGAAGTCCGTCCTGGATCCGCCTATGGCTGCGACTCGTTGACCCTAACTTGTCATCGGCCGGATAAGGGCTTGAGTGCAGTTGAGAACAATGGGCAGCTTAAAATTAAAAAAAAAAGTAGTGTCACGTGTTTGAAAACCGAACTCCCGATGTGGGGCTCGAACCTCAGGTCATTCACTCGAGGCGAAGCAGTGCCATCGCGTTTATAACAAGTTCGTTTGTCATATCGGAATGGCTTCAGACAGCGTTTTTTCATTTCATATTTTGATTCCATAATAAAATTCCACTTACGAGTTGCACTTCTTCGCCTTCATGGACGACTCCGGTAAAGTAAAAAGCCCATCGAAATACCGTCCATTGCTCTCTTTTTTTTCTAGATTAATTATCGAGGGTTTGCGAGAACAGCGAACTTGAGGTGGGTGGGAAAATAGGAAAGAGAGGGTAACATGATGACGTACTATTGTCGACGAACAGGTGAAGGTCACGACAACAAATAGTTGCGGGTCAACAATTTGTGTTGAAAAATGGGTGATGGTCGTCGTCGCCGCCGCCGCGCCGTTGCTATTCTTCAACCTGTGCACTACTTTTGAAAACGCATCAACTGATGATGTTGTATACAAAATGGCTAATGATTTCCTTTGCGAAGACGTGGTAAGAGATGAAGTGTCAGGAGCGGAGCGTGAAAATCAAATTTCAACTCGATATTTATTTTAAGAAGATGGCGTTAATAAATTCGATTGCATTTCTATTTGGAAACCAACGAGGAACGAAGCGCGAGTTTAAAAGTCACGTGAGAGGAGATGACGCTTACCAAAAAAATTCTAAATTTTAAAAAATTCGAATTGATTACCGACTTCAATCGAAGGTCGAAGAAAAGTGGCGAAGCGTCGTAAATAAGTAGAAAACCCGCTAATTAAATCATCAAAATTTAAATTATTGGTGTCAAAGTCGTAAAAAA
>JAVBNE010000084.1:0-3266 GCA_031551755.1 Cellulomonadaceae bacterium
GCAAATGGTAGGCAATATGTGAGCACACGTGAGCGTGTGCTTCTGGAACTATCTTATCCTGTTCGAGGTAAGGCATTACGGTGACGTGAGTGGCCTCGAAAGGTCCATCTAAGGGCATGTCAGCTAACCCAGCTAACGTCTTGAGCCATGTGACCAATTCGCTTTCCCACTCTGGCTTATCCACATAAGCCACCATCACTCCTGCCTCCCAGTGCATGAAGGCTACTGACTCCTCTCGATAGAGTAGAAAGTAGACAACGTGTGGACCAGGCCCAGGGAGTCGTGGTGGTACTACCGGCAGCCCCCATATTTTCCCTGGGTACCATAAGGACCGTTGTCCTTTATCATCTCCTGAAATAGAACTATAAAAATATAAAATTGCCTCAAGCAATTGTCTTGTGGCTTTTCCTGTTTGCCTGAAATTTTTTATTGCTTGCTGTGAAATAGTAACGGTCAACTGTAGCTCTGTTACCGGAGCTAACAGTGTTGCTCTGTAAGGGGGAATTAAATTAATCGGCCCCTCATTGGGCTCCCTTACCAAAGCATGTTCCTCTATAGGCTCATCCCTTCTTACCGGTAGGTCGGGTCTTCCCATCACTGGCCCGAAACGTGCTGGGGCTCCCTTGAAAGCGATGTCATCTACATGCCCTCTCACCTCAGCAAGCAGTCCTATCGGCCTGATTCTCCGATCAGGTGGGGGAGCCTTGGGAGGTCCCTGAGGTTCATCATCCTCAGCTGTTCCTGTGGTGGGCCTACCTCTCAACAGATGTACCATCTCTGCAGGTGGTGCCCCTTCCCGATTGTGCTTCCTAACATTACGGGGAATACTTTTAACTTTTGGTCGAGCACCAGTTTCGGGTTCAGGATCCTGGTCTGGCAGCTGTGGAGGTTGCAGCTTCGGAGGAGACTTTCGGCGATAGATCGGCAACCAATGTTGAGCATCCCTTGGTCCTTGGTCCTCATCAGGTGGCGATGTCCAGCGGCTTCAACGTCCTGTTCTCTTTTGTCTTACTGGTCTGTGCTCTTCTCTAGATTGGTTGACAGCTACCTGGAAAACGTTAACTGGCATTAAAGGATCGCTGTCTTCTTGTGGACCTGTTCCTTGAAAAGGTGCAGGTTCCACCCGGTGTCGTCGAGGTCCATCTCCGGCGGCACTGGCACTCCAATCACTTTCCATCTCCTCATCTGGAGGAGAAACTGCGGCTGGTTTCTGGCATTCTACTTGGCGTGGGGTCACTCCTCTGACCTCGGACAGGTCACCCCGAGCATGGAGAGCAGGTACACAGTCCTCCCATCGAGCGGCCGTGATTCCTTTGGCTATCCGTTGTCGAGTGCGTTCCTGTTGCTGTTCGAACTGTCTCGTTCCAGGCGTACGTCGCAGTTGTCGGAAACATGCATTGCTGTTTTTAGATTTTCGTCGAGGTCCATCTGACGAAACATTGGCTGTCCCAACAGCCCCTATAAAAGATTTATTTGCCTGGTTCGGATTCGCCTCTCCAGGACTTCCATTATCAAGAGTTTCATTTTCATTTGGATTTGTCGCAGGGGTAGCTTCTGCCGGAACAGGTGCCGTCGCCATTCTGTGGTCGGAAAAGGTCGACGACCTGCCTGCCACGCTAACCCCTCGCATTTCCGTTAGCACTTCCTGTGCTATCATCTGAGCCTGTCCTAGTGATGGCGTTGGTCTCAGATATTGGGATATTATTCTATCACAAATGCGGACACACAAATCTGCTACAAATTCTAAAGGCACACTGGCCGGCATTGTTGGCGGAGGCGGCAAAGGAGCGTCAGCTGGACAACGTCTCAGCAATCGGCGTTCTTCATCACGTTCCATTCCAAATTTTTCTGATTTTTCCTCAAAAACCCAATTAAATTGCTTTCCAAAACTACTCACTCGTTTTTGGTTCTCTTTGTTTTCCGATCGGCGGAGAATGTCCTTGTATAGGTCGATCTCCGTCTGCTTGTTTTCTCCTTGTGGTGATTCCTCGACAGGATTTCTTGCTTCTTCATAATTAAGAGCACCACAAATACTTAAAAACGATAATTGGTCTTGCAGTCCGTCGCAATCCCAATAATCAACTAAAGTTTTCACTTTTCGTTGATTGTCACAATAACTTTTACAGCTTTCACGTGTTGATCCGTCCGCTTGTCTGTCCAATGCACAATTGACGCACGCCTCGTGACTTCTTTTGTTTTTTGGTCCTCCGGGGTCGCCAAAGGTGATCTCAAGGCCCTTTCCTTCTACGGGGCCACCACCTTGTGCTCCAGCAACGGTGTCAGGTTCATCAAAGAGGCTTCCCTCGCCCCACGTGGTTTCGGCTGTCAGTTCTTTAATTTCGCGCGCTTCCTTGCGCTCCTTCCGTAGAGAAGCCAATCCATTCGTCGTCTGCTCGGACTTCTGGCGAACTTCTCTCGCTCGAAAAACTTTCTTTTTCGATATTAGCACTAACTGTCGTGACCCTGTCCAACATTGGCACTTCACTAGCTTGTTGATCTGTAATGTTGAGCGTCGTTTGGCGTCATGGCGTCCGCTAGGGGGCAGCTCAACGGTAGCGCGTTTGCTTGGCTTAGCGAGAAGGTAATTAGGGTCATTGACCTTACCTTAAGTTGTCCTTCCCTGGATGCTGGATGCTGGAGTCCTTGCTGATGCTGTAGGTTCTGGAGTGACGACTGGATGCCTGCAAATCCCACCCTCAATTACCCTCACGAGTTCCACACATTGTCTACAGTTTCTCACACAGTTTATTCAATTCCAATTAGTTGGATACTCTGGTCCAAGACCAGGACAGGTAAGTCGGCAGTAATACACACAAAGTGCTATCTTGCACTTACACAATTTTCCTGGCTGGTTACAATTCCACAAGCACAACTAACATACAGTCACTAAGGCAGAATCTCTGGAGCCGAGCACTGCTCCAAGATAGTCGGCGGACACGCGGATGGTGTTCCACAGCACAAAGAAGAGTTCAGTTTCTGATTCTCACTCAGTCTAAATCTCTGTCCCTCACTAAGTTTTCCAATGGTTTTTCAAAATAGGTTCTCACAATCCAAAACATTGTACTAATGGTGTCCGAAATATTCTCTGGTTCTGTCCAGAATGCGAACCGTTTTTCAGGATGTCCAAATGTTGGGTGCAAATTCGAAGGACCCAAAGCCCTTAGGTCCTTATTTCAAAAAATAAAATGAAACATTTTGTGAACGACCCTCAATACATAGGAAGAAAATCCAATTAGAAACAAGATGTTAAATAAAGATAAGGATGT
>JAVBNE010000032.1:0-2734 GCA_031551755.1 Cellulomonadaceae bacterium
AATAACGTCTACTTACAAGATTTCCAGTACACCAACGGTAGTACTTATAACGGAAGCGTCTTTGTAGGAGCCGATAACAACATCAAGCTAAACTATGGCGGTCTGACCAATCAAGCCACCCAAGCCGATCCGTTCCTAAGCAAAGACTATGATGCCCGTTATAACTGGGGAACCCCCTATAAAAATGATTACCATTGCGACCTGAATCCGACGGTCAACCAGGCCCGAAACCTCACGTTAGACTTCAGCGGCGTAAACGGCGGATTTGCCGCAGTCGCCTCCGACCGGATCGATGTCTATAAACAACTCCTCTACACCGGAGGATCCGGAGCCGGCATGAGCTCCGTACCGAGCCAAAACACATTGCAAGGCGAAAACGTAGCCGGTTACGGCCTCTACCTGAAGACCACCGCTGCAAAAGACAGCTGGACCTTCAACAGCTTAGAAGGCGGCGTAGCCAAATGCCCTTACTCCTGTGCAGCCGACAATTGCGGCAGCGCAGCCCTGCATAACATCGTCCGTATGACGTTCCACGACGATGCCCGTATCATCGCCAACGGTCAGAAAGTCCTATTAGCCTCTCCGGTGATTGAATCCTACGGCCACATGGAATTAGACGTCGCCAGCAGCAACGGATCAAAAACCTCCATCACGATTCAGGCCGACAGCCTGATCTTCCATGACAGCCTGATCCTTAGTGAAACCACCACCAATAAAGTGAAGTTTCAACCCTGGTCCTCCAGTCTGAAAACCCCGGTAATGAAGTTCGGTTACAAACGCACCTCCCCTCCGGTACAAGAAATCATCTACGATGAAAACGGAAACCCCTTCCAGTGCAACACCTGTGTTACCCATACGAAAGGCGATCCGAAATCAAAACTCGATACAATGGTCGTTAAGTTCAAGAACGACGCCTCACTGGAACGCATGGAATCCACGATCGTCGACCATACCGTCATCACGTTCTTAACCGACTCCTTCGATCATCACAGTAAAGGCAAGATCCAGAATGCAAAAATCTATACCGACCTGTTCCGTGTCCGTAACCAGGTTGAATTCTGGCGTGATGCCGCCCGTACGCGAGACGGTCACTTCGAACTCATCTCCGAAGCCCAGATGTTCTCCAAAAACTACGCCGGCGTATACACCCGCCACCTGCATATGGAACCGATCGGCGCCTGCGGCCGACGTTACAGCGACCTTTGGCTCTGCGATCCCGCGTTGGATGTCATCACCACCTCCACGTTCGGCGGTTATGGAAAAATCCATGCCGATGTCCATGTCGAAATCCAGGCCACGTTAGCCCCCGGTTATGCCTCTTTAGGTCTTCGCGGCAATTGCTACGAACAGAAAGCCGGTACCCTGTCGATGGAAAACCTTCGTTTAGATAAAGGCGCCGAGATCCATTACACGATCGGCGATGTTCTCGGATTCGACGGCGAATACACCGACTGCATCGAAGCCGATGAAATCACGCTTTACGGCGACGTCTTCCTGACGATCGAGAAACGCGCGTGTCAGAACTATGGTCCCGGTTGTTACCCCATCATCCGTTACAACACGGTAGCCATCGGCGAAAGCAACCTGAACAACCTGAAGCTCAAGACCACCAGTATCGACGGCGTACCCTTGTCATTGAACATGGGCACCCCCGGCGTCGTATACCTGTGTGTAGGCAATGGCGTAACCCCGTCGATCGTACGTGAAGTCCATATCCCTCAGACCCCTGGAGTAACGATGATCTCTCCTGCCGGATATGGCAACTATTATGTAGGATCCTACGGCCATTTCAACTTCACTGTAAAATACGACCAGGAACCCCCGTTGAAAGTAACAACGAACCGTACCGTAAATGGCGTAACCGAAGAACTCCTTGGAACAAAGAACGCCAACGGCGAATACGAATACGTAATCCGTACGGTAAAAGAAAACATCGTATTACAGTTCGGTCCCGACTACGCAACCGACAACATTGATATTGTCGACGGTAAAGCCATATGGTCGTATGGAAGCACGATCTACATCCGTGTAGAGAAAGCCGACATCGCCAGTATCTACTCCGTAGCCGGTCAATTGGTGAACCGTGTTGAGTTGACAGAAGGCAGCACCTCCGTGCCGATGACCCGTGGCATTTACATAGTTACGCTGAAAGACGGCTCGGTACATAAAGTGATCCTTAAGTAAGCAGAAAGCAGAAAGGTAAAAGGTAAAAGTAAAAAGGTAAAAGAAGAAAATGCAAAAGAAAAAAGGAGAAAGAAGCAGAGTATAAGAGAAACCGAATCTCCGATCCTCAATCTGCTTTTGCCGAACACAGAATCTTCTACGATTTTAACTTACCGGTTATATCAGACCAGCCTTCGGGGGAATTCCCCTGAAGGCTGTGCTTTTTTTGGGATACTTAATATCTAAGAAGCATAGAGGCTGAAAATTTATTCATTCTTTTCATTTTCAATTTATGGCTTCTTTTCTCTGAAATCTCCAATGGGGGGAGTTGAAGTAATTCATCAAAAACAGCTACCTTTGCACCATGATTCGAAAAGGCGTTTTTTCTGTTCCTGTATTGATTTTGTTGCTATTGGTTGTATTATAATGCATAATAGTATAGAGAATAATAAAACGATTTATGCGATTATTTAGATATTTAAGAGGGTGCTAGTGCAATCAAAATGGTTTGCATTTAAAAAGATTACAAAACGCAACAAATATACATCTTCAAAAATTTTTAAACAGGCGA
>JAVBNE010000108.1:0-3760 GCA_031551755.1 Cellulomonadaceae bacterium
AATAACCATTAAGAAAGAATTTTTATGTAAGGACAAGTATTGGAAATAAATAGAAAGCAACACGTAAGAAAAAGTGTTTTCCACAACTCAGAAATATCTCTATAATACAACAATAAATATATAATTTCGTAAACAACATCTGTGAAAGACTTTTGATTCAGGCACATGTTTGGGAAATTAATGGATACTGCGATATAAGCATCTATGACATATTAAACTCAGAAATTCAATTAGAATACACAATTAGCAACTTATTAATGTGAATATCTGCTACGAACGACTTTCTACGCAGTTAGACGTATGGGAAAATATTACAAACAGAGGTATAAGAAACTGTCTGTTTTGCAGGTACCAAACTGCAACTTTCACATACACAGCAGGAATACACTAGTAACATGTCATTTAAGTGAATAAGACTTGCAAAAAAGTTATTTGCAGGTAGAAGTATGATATATAAATACAAACTGTGATATAAGCAACTGTGATATAAAATCCTTAGAAATGCAGCAAGAATACACAAATAGCAAAATTTGTAAGTGAAAGCACCTGAGGAAAACTTTTTGTGTGAGTATAAGTATGGTAAATAAAAAGAAACTGCAATATATTTAACAGTTATATAAGCAAATCAGCAATGTCTCTAGATTACACACATAACCTTTTATTTAAGTAAATAACTGCTTAGAATGACTTTTTAGCAGGAACAAGTATAGAAAATTATAAGGAAATAATATATAATCAATTCTGATATAAGGAACTCAAAAATATTACTGGAATTTACCAGTAAAATCTTGTTTAAGTGAATATCACCTGAATAAGTTTTTTTATGCAATTAGATGTATAGAAAATGATTAGAATTAGAGATACAAGCAACAACTACATCTCCAGTTTCCATACCAGCACTTTCACACATGTAACAATAATACACTGAAAGAATGTTATTTAAGTGAATAACTCCTAAGAAAGACTTGTTAAGCTGGTACATGAATGAGAAATTGTTAGAAATTGTGATACAAGCAACAGGGATTTAAGCAACTCAGAAAAATTTGTATAATGCAAAAGTAATAATTTATTTAATTTAATAACGGCTTACAAAAAGATATTACGCCAGTGCATGCTTTGCAAATAATTAGAAAATTGAAAATAATTGGGTTTAGACCAGGGCACTCCACAATGGAACACATCATCACCCTTTGGCAAAAGGCAGAGAAGTACAGGGCAGTCCAGAAAAACCTTTACCTTACCTTTGTAGATATAGATAAGGCCTACGATTACTCCCCAAGGCCCAGACTGTGCAAAGCCATGCACAACCATCAGGTAAAGGCAGGCTACATTAGAATAACCCAGGACATGTTCCACATGGTCCAGACCAGGGTCAAGACAGCCTGGGCGCATACCAGCAGTTTCCCAGTTACAGTGGGTGTCCACCAGGGGTCAGCCCTCAGTCCTTACATTTTCCTCCTGCTGATGAATGACCTAATGCAAGGGGTGGAAGCACAGGCTTCACAGTGCATGACATTTGATGATGACGTGGCCCAAAAGGGGGAAACCTGGGAAGAGCTCCAACACAACCTGGGACAACATCAACAGGCCCTGAAGCCCAATGGGCATAGGATCAGTAGGGAGAAAACTGAGAATATGGCCTGCCAGTGGGAGGAGGGACAACCATGGGGAGAGATCAGGCTCAGTGGTTAACCCCTAAAACAGGTGGAGGAAGTTACATACCTGGGATCAGTCTTGCAGAGCAATGAGGATATTGATTAAGACGTCATCCATAGAGTTAGAGCAAAGTATGCAAAATGGAGGCAGGCCAGTGGGGTCCTCTGTGACAAGCAGGTGCCCATCAAGGTGTTAGGCAAATTCTATAGGAGAGTGGTAAGGCCAGCTTTGCACTATGGGACAGTATGCTGGGCAGTCACGAAGTGTCAGGAAGAAAAGATGCAGGAGGCAGAGATGTGCGTGCTGCACTACATGTGTGGAGCATACTGCAAGGATAGGATTAAGAATGACCATATCAGAGAGAGCCTGGGGGTGACGGATATACAGGAAAAGATGAGGGAACACCAACAGAGGTGGTTTGGCCATGCGATGAGACAAGAGAAAATGGACCTGCGAAGAGTGGTACAGGAGATCAGGGTGGAGGGGAAGTGTGGCAGGGGCAGACCTTAGCTGACCTAGGAGCAGGTGATCAGGGGTGATCTCAGTTCCTCGGGTTGAGAAAGGACCTTGTTGCAGGATAGGAGGGCGTGGAGGGCTGCAATACAATGAATTGACCCTGCTGTTGGTGGGACAAGGGATGGGGTTAATTGATGAATATAAGCAACATTTATATAAGCAACTAAGCAATGTTTCTAAAACACACTAGTAACCCGTAATTTATGAAAATAAAAACTAAGATAGAATTATTATGTAGGTACAAGTATGGGAAATAATTTAACACTGTGATAAAAGCAACTAATATTTAAGCAACACAGAAATATCACCAGAATTCACCTGTGACAACATATTTAAGTATATATTACCTCTATAACACAATTTTGGAAATGCGTTTTGCAAGTGCCAACCCTCAACTTTATGAATAAATACTAGAGTTTACTACAATTAATTTATATAATTGACTAAGAGCTTAAACAGACTTTGTATGCAGTCAAAAGTAGGGTATATTATTTGATCTTCTGATATAAGAAGCATTAATATAAGCAACGAAAAAATATCACTTTAATGCATCAGTGTAAACTCATATTAGTTTGTAAAAGTTGAGAAAGACTTTGCATGCAGGTACAAGTGAGGGAAATATTTTGAAACTGTGATTTACACCACTGTGATTTGAGCAACTAAGAAATAAAGCCAGAATACACCAGTAAAAACGCATTTATGTGCATAAGTAGTTAGATAGACTTCTTATGCTGTTAAAGTGTAGAAAATTATTTGAAAATGTAAAATTTGCTACAGTGATGTAAGCAACTAATAAATATCACTTGTTTGAATAGTAAGATCTTGTTTAAGTTAATAAAAGAAAAGAAACAGTTTTTATTGCACGTACAAGTATAGGTAATAATGACAAACCGTGATATAAAAAACCATCAAATAAGATTCTCAGAACTGTCACTAGAACACACTTGTAACAACCTATTTAAGTAAATGAAAGCTTAGAAATGCTTTTATGCAGGTACAAGTGAAAGAAATTATCAGAAGTTGTGATTTATGCTACTACGATACAAGGAAATCAGAAATATTACTAGAAAATGAAATTATCAACTTATTTAAATGAAAATCAGATAAGGTAGGGTTTTGATGCAGGTACAAGAGTAAGACATAACTAAAAATCGTTGCATTAACTACAGTTATATTAGCAACTACTAAATATCACTAGATTTCACCTGTTGCATATTATATAATTTTATAGCAGCTCAGGACGTCTTTTTATGCTGGTTCAGTTATGTCATCTGAAGAGAAACGAACATATAAGCAACAATAAAAATGCAACATAAGAAATATCACTACAATGCCTCAGATATACAAATATAAGAAAATCTGATATAAGCAACTCAGATATATTCCTATAATAAACCAGTAAAATGTATTTAAGTAAATAGCTGTGAAAAATACTTTTAATGCCGATAGACATATGGCAAGTGATTAGAAACAATAATATATTTAACTACGTGTTTTAAAGGTGCCAATCTGTAATTTTTAGGTATATGACAGGCATACAGTATAAACCACCTAACTACGATAATAACTGATATAAAAAGTCTTTATA
>JAVBNE010000054.1:0-5238 GCA_031551755.1 Cellulomonadaceae bacterium
TCAAAAACAAACAAGACCTGTGTATCTTTCTTTCTGTACACAAAAAGGAGGAGCAGGCAAATCAGTCTTTACGACTTTAACCGCCAGTTATTTACATTACCTGTGTGGGTACAATGTCGCCGTTATTGATTGCGACTATCCGCAATGGAGCATTCAGAAAATGCGAAAGCGGGAAGCGGAACAGTTGCAAACCAATGCTTTCTATCAGCGGAAAGCGGAAACCTTTTTTGCCAAATTGGGTAAACCGACTTATCCCATAGTCCCCACCCACCCGGAACAAGCCTTAGCAAGGGCAAAAGAATTTCTGGAAAGCGAATCCGAAAAATATGATATCGTATTATTCGATTTGCCGGGAACAGTAAACAATGAAAATGTTGTAGAGATATTCTTCCGGATGGATTACCTGTTTGTTCCGATAACCACTTCACGGATTAACATGGAGAGTACCTTACCTTTTATCATTTCTATCAATGAAATGATTACCATGAATCCACAGGTCAGGCTGAAAGGTATTTACCCATTTTGGAACAAAGTAACCAACCGTGAAAGAAAGGAACTGTTCGATTATTATGAGAATGCAATATCGGGATTGGGTATTTCCATTATGCAGACTGGTATCCCGCAGAGTGTCCGCTACGACAGGGAACAATCCATTGAAGGGAATGACTATCTATTCCTGTCAACAATTTTTCCTCCTGATAAGCCTTTGTTAAAAGGAAGTAATCTGGATAACCTGATAGAAGAAGTAATTCAACTAACCGGGATACCGCAATGAAAGAGATGATAGGCACAATATTACTGGCAACGGTTTGCTTCCTGATGGCTTGCCTGAACCTTTGGAATATCTTCAAAGATTGGTTTGATAAGAAATACGAACCAAGAAAAGAGGATAAATCCATAAAAGAACATCCTCAAACAAAAGAGCCGGTGCCGGATATTATCGGAAAGTCAAAATTCCAACTGAAAAAACAGGAACCGCCAAGCCGGGAAGAGCCGGTGAAAAAGGAAATAACCGAACTGAAAGAGTGGTTTCCCCAAGAATCCGGGAAAGCGGAAGAAGATGATCCTTTTATGTCTATTCCGATGGAGACCGAAGAATCTATCCGGGATGATTCCATGAGCCTTGAAGATGAAGATATTCCAGTTATGACGGAAAAGGAACATTCGCCATTCAGTACGGGTACCACCATCGACGAATTCGAGCTGGTGGTCAGAGCACTTCAAGGGAAACAGATAACGGAAGAAGAGGAAATGCAAGTCGGCTATATCATCCCCAAGATTGAGGGAACCGATATTTACAATCAGTTTACCAAACTAATTCCCGGTGCCGAAGAACGGTCAACAGCTATCCTGAATAGGATTGAGGATAACAGACAAATTGCGGTTGGGAATGGAGATGGTGGTTTTGATTTCAGGAAATATATACGGGACTAACAACAAACCACACATTATTTAGAGCATTTCAAGCCGAGTATTCTTGCTCGGCTTTTTTAATTGCTTAAAATGTTGATAACTAAAAACCTATTTGCACTAAACAATTCAATACAAATCATTACATTTGCAAAATACATCAAAAATTTGACTGATGAAACAGATAAATAGGCTAAAAGTCGTACTTGTGGAGCAGAATAAGACCGGAAAATGGTTGGCGGAAACGTTGGGGAAGAATGAAGCGACTGTTTCCCGTTGGTGTACGAACGAATCGCAACCTTCGCTTGAAACGTTGGTGAAAATTGCAGATTCCTTGAATGTTGATGTTAGGGATCTGATTGTGAGGACAAAATAAATGGAATCCATGGAAATAAAATTTCTTTCGGCATATTACGGAGATTCTTTTCTCATATCTTTTAATTATAGAGAAGATATGAAGCATATCTTAATTGATGGAGGGACTACATTTACTTATGAATCTATAGACAAGAGAACTAAGCAAAAAATCTCTGGAGATTTAAAAAATGCTATACAGGAAATCTCTGAAAATGACCAAAAAATAGATTTGCTTATTGTTACGCATGTTGATTGTGACCACATAGATGGACTTTTAAATTGGTTCGAAGATGAAAATTTTGATATAAATCTGATTAAAAAGATTTGGTTTAATTCCGGAAATGTCATTTCGGATTTTTTTAATCAGCCTGTGATTGAGGAGAATTTTATTCCCATCTCTCCACGAACAAATACAAACACACAAACAGGAATTCCTCAAGGAATTAAATTTGAAAATATAATAAGTGAAGCCGGTTGGGAAAAGAAAATTATAAAATCCGGGGATGTTATTGATTTTTTTGGAATGGAAATCAAAATATTATCTCCAAATATAGAAAATCTTAAAAAGCTACTTGTTAAATGGGAATTGGAAAAGGACAATAATCAAACCTCAGGAAAATCAACCGATTACAATAAAACCCTTACTCAATTAATAGAAAGTGATGAATTTACCCCTGACAAATCAATTCATAATGGAAGTTCAATTGCATTTTTATTGACATGGAACGAAAAGAATTTTTTATTTTTGGGAGACGCTTTCGATGAAACAATAACTGAAAGTCTTGAAAAATTAGGATATACGTCAGAAAATAAATGTCCTGTTGAAATAGTAAAATTATCACATCACGGCAGCAAGGCAAATACAAGTCCTACACTTTTGGAACTTATAAATTGTAATACATACGTTATATCAACAAATGGAGAAAGGCATGGATTACCGGATAAAACATGCCTGTCAAGAATTATAAAATTGAATAATAACCCGACATTGTTATTCAACTATCCGGAACTTATATCGGAAATATTCAACGATACCGATTATAAAGAATATAAATTTATAGCAAAATCTGTTTCTTCTATTGAATACAATAATGACGGACAACATATCAAATAGATTTAGAGCATTGACTGTAAAAGTGAGTAATGGCAGTGGGTGCTTATTTCAGCCTCTTACTACGGAATATTCCTATGTTCTTACAGCCCGACATGTTATTAAAGATTTGTCTGTTGAAGACATTAAGATAGAACAACAAACAGGAGCAGAACCTGTAGTGTTGGAACTGATAGACCCACCCTATTATGATGAAAATGATGAGACAAGAGATGGAGCAGCTATAATAAAAATAAAAAGAATTGGCATTGAAGAAATCTTGCCTGTTTACAAAACAGAATTAAAATTTGATACTTCTCACATTTATAAACTTTGTGGTTATCCATTAAAACGAAGAAATGATGCAGATTCTTATCGCTCAAATGATGTAGAATTAAAAGATGATAAACTTGATAATTTTATCGAGGCGGAAATTCAAGGAAAACCAATATTTAAAGAGGTAAATGGGATGTCAGGCGGTGGGATTCTCCGGCAATTCGGAAGTAATATTGAGTTAATTGGCATTCAATCGGAAATGGCAGCGAAGGATGAAAATGAAATTTTAGGTCGTACAAACTTTATTCCTTTAGACTCTTTTCAGAAACTAATAGCGAACAAAGAATTATCACCTCTTATGCCATCTTATTTAACTTGTTTTTCACATTTGAAAGATGCCATATTTCCTCTAAACAACCTTACACCTGATAATACACCTTTAAGAGATTACCTGCTAAATCAAGTGAAATCAAAACTGTGTGAATCAATTTTCCCCTACCAAGTGCTTAAAGAGTATAATGAAAGTTTACTTATTTCAGGACATTCATCAGCAAATTTATTTAATAAGCATCTGTGGATTACATTTTTAGAATTTATAGTAATCAATTTGATGAAAGATTCAAACGATGAGATTTCTATTGAGTCTATAAATGACTATTTATCTAAAAACAGATTTTTATTTGGAATATCCGAAAATTGGATGCATCTCATAAAAGACATCTACAAATCCAATCTAAAAGGTTTGAGTAAAGGCGGCTCTATAATTATCAGTACAGACAATGACAAAATGCCGACAGTTGCCAGCATTCCTAAAACAAGTATTCCTAATATAGCAAAAGTTCAACGAGATGATGAAAAATTACAAATTGATTCAGGGATTGACATATACTCAGATTTTGGATTATTCCATATTTACAAGTTTCAAAAAGATTTATTAGAAAAACAGTTTGAATATCCTAATGATATTTTAAAAATACCAAATTTCTTTAAAGATAAAATGAATGACACATTCTCTATTGGATAAAATACCGGAAGTAGAAGTCTTAAAAAACGAATTCAAAGATTTCAACATAAGTGTTGTTGAAGTTGATACTTTGCACAACGCGATTGTTACTTTTGCTCTCTTCCCTGATGAAAATTTATTAAAAGATAATTGGGAAAAAATCACAAGTTCTATTGTAGCTTGCATACAAGGACAAATCGATGATGTATTTATAAAATGGAATTTATACTTACTCTTGCTCTGCAAAACAGGAGTTTCCAAAGAAATAAAGTATGAAATAGAGAATGATAAATTTTGTTGCAGAAAAATCGTTATAGAGAACTTTCAGAAGGAAGATTTTTCTGATCAGGTAAAAAGAACATTAATTTCATCAAAAGTGACAATGGAAGACATTGGTGTTGAAAATACAGGCTCAAACTCTTCTGTTGATTATACGGGTCAAACTCCATTGTGGGATACCATAAAAAATAGTCAAATTACCTCTGGTAAAAATAAAGACAATGACGATACTAAAACAATCTTGAACCAAATTTTACAGAATTATGAAAATAAAGAAAGTTGAAATACAGGGTTTTAGGGCTTATCAAAATGCTGAAAACTCCACATATAATTTCATGTTGGATGACGGGGATTGTGCTGATTTTATTTCCATATATGCACCTAATGGCTTTGGAAAAACCTCTTTCTATGATGCTGCGGAATGGGGAATGACAAACAACATTAGTCGCTTGTTAAAGCGAGAAAAAGAAAATAAAATTATAGCAAAGGAAGAAAGGAAAAAAGACAAGACAAAACAGTTCATTTTAAGAAATCGGGATTTTGGGGAGACTAAGAATGCTTATGTGAAGATCGAAACTACATTTCAAGAAGAGGATTATAGTCCTTATAGAATTATTCCACCTGTCCCTAAAAAAGGAGGAACTGATTTTAATTTCGATGAAAAGGACACCTTGGAAAATATGAAGTTTTTCAGAGATGTCATTTTGTCGCAAGATTGGATTGATGCTTTTTTGAGAGAAGATACTGCCGAAAAAAGATATGAGAAATTCATGGATTATTTTGGCAATAAAGAAATAGACCTGTACTATAAGAACTTAGTTAG
>JAVBNE010000067.1:0-3781 GCA_031551755.1 Cellulomonadaceae bacterium
CAAAAAACAGATTATGAGTACTTACACAATGGCATCACATCTAACATTCCCAGCCAGTAGGGAACGTGCTGAAATCAATATCCGGCGGGTTTCGTCCGTTCGTATTGAAAGTAGTTGGAAATCGTTTACAAGCCTTGCCGAAATTACGTTACCACGCAATATTAGGGACTTTAACAGAGAAAAATTTGAAACGCTTTTTAAAGTTGGCGACCCTGTTATAATCCGGCTCGGTTACGGTTGCGATGATGATTACAAAGAGGGCATGTTGCCCGTTGAATTTGCTGGATACCTTACCAATGTTTCAATGAGTATTCCCATTGTTTTACGTTGTGAAGATGAAATGTACAAGCTAAAAAGGGATACCGTAACCGTTAGTAGCCCTCAAATTACGCTTAAAGAACTTCTAAAGAAAATAGCAGTAGGTTATGAAATAAATTGTCCCGATGTAAAATTGGGGGCTGTACGCTATCCAAACGTTGCCCCTATCAGAATTTTGGACGATTTAAAGAAAAACGGGCTTCATTCGTATTTCGTTGGCAAAGTCCTGCATGTGTCGGACGGTTATACCGAAAAGGAAATAAACCAAACACCAATAAACATTTTGCTTGAAAAGAACGCCGTAAGCGAAGATTTAAACCAATCCAATACAAACGAAAATTGTTTGATACAAATTACTTCAACGCAAAGCAATGGCAGAGTGGTAAAAACAAAGTACGGCGAAGCCGGAGGCGACAAAATGGACATCAAAACAGTAGGCTTGACACAGATAGAAATTGAAGTACGGGCAAAGCAACTCTATACCAAACGCAAAACACAAGGCTTTGAGGGAAGTATTACCCTGTTTGGTATTCCACGTGTGCAACATGGTGTAAAAATCAATTTGGATAGTGTAATATTTCCCAATATGAAAGGCTTGTACTATGTTGAACAAGTAGAAAAAACATTCGACGAAAACGGATACCGCCAAAAACTCGGTTTAGGAAAGCAAGCAATCTAACATTTCAAAACCGTACAACAAACTACGAGGGGTAAAATATCGAATTTACCCCTTTTTCTTTCATTTCCCAGCCTCAAACCATTTCTTTAGTATTCCCGTTCATTAACCCACAAGAACGCCCGTTAAAATGCCTTATTTCAATTTTTTTCTTTTTGATATTCAGTAAGTTGTATTAATTTCCGTATTAAAATACATTCATTTTCTTAGGCTATTCAACTGAAATAGTGTACCTTTGTAGTTCCTAAAATAAACGTGCTATGATAATGAACTTACAGTATTGCCCTGCTATGGTGCGGTGTGGCGAAAGCCCCCGAAACGCTACGTTTAGCGTTAGGACACCTAAAACAGGGCTTTTATATTTTCCTAAAATAAACGTTATGATTAAAAAAGTAGAAACAGAAAACGGCGAATGTTGGGCAATTGTATTGCACCCTACAACTTCATTAGACGGTATTAGCGAACTGCAAACGGGGCTAATTGATATAATGATTGATGCCACAAGCTCGGACTTGTTCCATGCTTCACAAAACGAATTTTACAACACATTGGCAATTCTACGGGATACAATACTAACACCCGAACAAATGCACGAATATGAACAATATTTGAAGCAACAAAAAGCCTAAGAAAGCAAAGAAGCTCCGCCAATTTGGTAGGGCTTCTTAGTTTTAAGCAAACGGCAAAACGTATTCCCACGTTTCGCACTACCGTTTGTGGCAAGGCTTGGCACTTGTCCGCGCCCTATTGGTTGGGATTGGTTAGACCGCTCCCATGATTTGCAAAGGTATAGAGATTTTTGTTTATTGTTGGAATAAATCCAAAAAGTTGTATCTTTGTAAAAGTTCTCGCCTCCAAAATATTTCCAAATTACACTTTTTCATTGCCCCACATATTTGCCCTAAAAATGAGCAAATCAAATTTTTTGCCCCATATTTTGCCCTACAAGGGAAATTAAAAAAGTATAATCAACTGTAAATCAATTTAAGTACAATTTATACCGTGTGCCCCTTCATCCGCACAAAAAATCCTTCTAAATATTCTTAGAAGGATTTTTTATTTCCGACTTTTATTTCTTCCATTCCTTCCCTTACTTTTTATTTATTGATATTAAAAACAGATTTTATTATGGAAAAAGAAAAAGTACAAGTTATTGCAGAAAAGGTAAAAGCATTTGCCCTTGCTTTTATCGGTGTATGTTTTTTTAGTATGGGAACGACCTATTTCCAAGAACGTTTGGTTTACAGGCTTCCCAGAATTTTAATACCTGTATTGGATTTTTTTGGAAATGTAGGATTGGCAATAGCTATGATTCTTTTGGGCTTGGGATTGGTTGTTTATGGTTTTGTAAAATGGAAATCTGTCAGCCAAAAGAAAAGTTTGTACTGGATTATAGTAACTTTGGCATTAATTATAGGCACATTATTAGCTTTTTTTGCGAATAATAAACCTGCGAAGTCTTCATCTGAAATAATGCAAGAAATAGAGGACGAACGTCAAAATGAGATTGAAGAAATCAAAAATATTGATAAGCTGAGTTTCCATAATAAAGAGGTGGAAAAGCATTTAGCGGATTTTGACAAAATTTACAAGGAATACCTACAAAATTTTGAAACAAAAGATGATGCAGCTATTTCAAAAAGCATGGATGCTTATTCGCAATGGGCAGGCAATACTGCTGCAATTATGCAAGAATTGAACAATGACGAAAAAACTGAATTGGTGCGCTACCTGGCAAAATTGTCAATACAGTGGGGCGAAGCTTATACAGAATCCTCAAAATAAGGTTTGAAATTTCTGCTAACTTTTGAGTAAAAAAGGGCTCATAAAAGAGACGAATCCTGGTGGATTAAATTTCTTTTTTTGGGTTTGGTAATTTAAGATAGATTCATTATCTTTGCAATAAAAAATATATGACTTGTCCTAAATGCCAATCAAATAATAAGGTGAAAAATGGTGTTGTAAGAGCTCAACAACGCTATAAATGTAAAGATTGTGGTTGCAATTATACATTAGGTTTTGAAGATTATCTTGAAAAAGAAAAGAAACATAGATTTGCTTTATCCATGTATTTAGAGGGTTTAGGATTTCATTCCATAGCTCATTTATTAGGGGTAAGCCATGTTTCTGTTCTCAATTGGATTCGTAAATATGGAAATGAGTTAGACAAAATCCGCAATCCTCGCCCTACTAAAATTATGGGTGGTGTTTCCCAAAGTATGCTGATTATATGTATCCATAATTGATGTAGAAAAAAGTTAAGTCAAAGGCTTTTTTGTGGTTAAATAATTTCTTTGAAAAGCAACAGGTTTTCCTAAATGCTCTTCTAATTCGATGTCTCAATCTACAATTATTTCCTTCTATGCCAACTGTATATGCTTTCCCTATAATGTGATTATCTGCTTTGAATGCCGTAATAAAACTTTGCCAATCATCTGTACAAATACTAGCGTAGCTAATCCCGCACTCAATCATCTTTTTTCTTAACGCTTTGGCTGTTTTCAAGTTTCTTTTACCCCAAACATAAGCCACTATTTCACCACTGTTCCGATCATAAGCATAAATAAGCCAAACCTTATTGCTCTTTTTGCCAACATAGGTCCAAAACTCATCTACCTCCAATTGTTGATAATGGCTTTGCTTTGGCTTAATCTCTTTATTGGATTTTACTAAAACGGATAATACTTTCCTTATGCTCACATCTTCTATTTCTGACACATCTCTTATTCCAATACCTCGGACGAGCATCAGCATTATTTTCTGATTTATCGCAGAATGACAGCCTTG
>JAVBNE010000040.1:0-2807 GCA_031551755.1 Cellulomonadaceae bacterium
CCTTGGGCACGCCGAAATCGGTGATGGTCAGCACGAAAATGACGATGGCCGAACTGACGAGGCCGTAGCGCGCGCCGGGCAGGGTTACGGTGGTAAAACGCCGCCACGGGCCGGCCCCGAGGCTGCGCGCGGCCAGATAGAGGTCCGCGTCGATATCGCGCAGCGCGGCCGCCAGCGGCAGCAGCGCATGGGGCAGCGTGTAGATGACGCTGCCGAGCACGATGCCGAGCGGGCCGTAAAGCGGGATATCGCCGACGAGCATGGTCACCAGCCCCTGCGCGCCGAAAAGGTAGATAAGCCCCAGCGCCGGGAAGAGCGAAGGCACAAAAAGCGGCAGCAGCGCGGCGGCCCGGCAGAGCGCCAGGCCCTTGAACCGGGTGTGGGTTGTTGCATAGGCCAGAGTGAAGGCCAGAACCAGGGTGATAACGGTGACGCTCAGCCCTATGAACATGGTGCGGCCGAAGGCGGAACTGAGGCCGGGAGTGGCGAGGAAGCGGCGCAGGGAGGCGAGGCCCGTAAAGACGCCGTTTTCGAAAACGCTTTGCTCCGCGAGGGACAACAGCGGCAGAACCAGGAACAGGCCGAGAAAGGCCAGGGGCGCAAGCAGCAAAACCGGCGCGAAGGCCATGCCGGGAGAACGCGGGGCAACGCGGCGCATCACAGGCCGTTCCAGAGCCGCAGGCGTTCCGCCGGGAAGGTGACGGCCACGAGGTTCCGCCGGGCAAAGCTTTTTCCGGAGGCCGCGCGCGGCACGTCGGCGTGGACGCGGGTGCGGAAGTCGTTAAGCAGTATGGTCAGGCGGTGGAACGAGCCCATCAGGGCCACATGCTCCACCTGGCCGACCCAGGTGTTGGGCTGTTTCAGAATTTTTTCCGAGGGTTCCGCCACCAGCACTTCCTCAAAGCGGATGCCCGCCGGCTTGCCGGCGTTGATTTCCGGCAGGGTCAGCGTATTCATGTGCCCGATAAAGTCAGCGGCAAAGGGCGTGGCCGGCGCGGCGTACAAGGTTTGCGGCTCCCCGGCCTGTACCACGCGGCCCCCGTTCATCAGCACCACGCGGTCCGCCAGCGCCAGAGCCTCCTGCTGGTCGTGGGTGACCATAACCGTGGTGATGCCGGTTTCGCGCTGCAAGCGCAGCAGTTCCTGGCCAAGGGCCATGCGCACCTGGGCGTCCAGGGCGGAAAGCGGCTCGTCGAGCAGCAGCACGGCGGGGTTGGTGGCCAGGGCGCGGGCCAGGGCCACACGCTGGCGCTGGCCGCCGGAAAGTTCCGCCGGGTAGCGCTTTTCCAGGCCGTGCAGGGCTGTCAGGGCGATAAGCTCGGCGGCGCGTTGGTTCGCTTCAGCGCGCGGCCTGGCATACAGGCCGTAAGTGATGTTGTCCTGTACCGTCAGGTTGGGGAACAGGGCGTAGTTCTGGAAGACCATGCCGAAATTGCGCTTTTCCGGCGGCCACGCGGTGATGTCCCTGTTTTCGAGGAGCACGGCGCCGCCATCCGGCGTGATGATGCCGGAAAGAACGCTGAGCAGCGTCGTTTTGCCGCAGCCGGACGGCCCGAGGATGGTGACGAACTCGCCCTTGGCCAGGGCGAGCGATACCCCGTCCAGGGCGGGCGCTCCGGCAAAGCTTTTGCCGATGTTGTCAAGCCGCAGGTACACCGCGCGTCACCGGGATTCGAAACGGGAGCGCCATTCGTCAATGACGGCTCGGCGAGATGCAGCCGCCTTCAGCGGCTCCGAAGGCAGGAAGGCGTCGCGCGCCTCTTTGGCCTCCTCGGTCATGGCGTCGGCGCGCGCCGGGATATAGGCTTTTTCCACAGCCACGCGCGCCACTTCCCCGGAGGTGCAGAAATCCAGGAGCTTTTGCGCGGCTTCCTTGTTTTTGCCGCCTTTGACAAGAGCCGAGGCCTCAAGGTCCCAGCCGGTGCCTTCCCTGGGAATGACAAGCTTTATCGGCGCCTTGCGGGCGATATACGGCTGGGCGCAGGCGGCGGAGGCCATGCCTATGGGCACCTCGCCCATAGCGGCCATCTGGGCCGGTTTGCAGCCGGAATGCGTGTACATCTTGATGTTCTTGTGCAGGTCTTCCATATACCGCCAGGCCGCTTCCCCGCCCATGCTCTGCAACCAGGCGCTGACGTTCATGTACATGGTGCTGGAGGAAACGGGGCTGGCCGTGGCGATGAGGCCCTTGTATTTCGGGTCGGCCAGATCTTTCCAGGATTCCGGCACGGGCAGGCCCTTTTTGGCCAGCTCGCGGGTGTTCACGCAGATGGCGGAACCCCAGCAGTTGATGCCCACCCACAGCGGCGGTTCGGCCGTATCGTACATGCCGGGCAGGAGGTTTTCAAGGCCTTCCGGCGCGTAGGGTTCCAGAATGCCGTGTTCCGCCAGCGGCAAAAGGGAGGAGAGCGCCAGGCCGAAAACCACGTCAGCCTTGGGCGCGTTTTTCTCGGCCAGCAGCCGCGCGCCGATGGGGCCGGCGGAATCGCGCACCCAGGCGATGGTTATGCCGGGGTTCCGGGCTTCGAAATCTTTGGCATAGCGGCCCAAAAGCTCAGGTTCAACAGCGGTGTACACGGTCAGGGTTGTGGCCGCGGCGGCCTGCGGAACGCCCATGCCCAATCCGGAAACGGGGACCGGGCCGAAAAACAGGGCCAGACTGAAAAAAAGGGCCGGGCCGAAAAAAAGACGCGGGGCGGTTTTTCCGAAAAGCGAGATCATGCTCACTCCAGCTTGAACTCTTTCTTGATGGTTTCAATCAGCAGCCGCGCGATGGTGTCCGAGCTGTTGCTGGGCTTGCCGTTCAG
>JAVBNE010000042.1:0-4014 GCA_031551755.1 Cellulomonadaceae bacterium
GCTCCAAGTGGCCGCCGCGGGCATCGGCCGCAGCCTCGTTGCCTGATCTGCGCCCTGTGCAGGGTGCGCTTCCAGCCGCAGCCCCACTGCTCGAGAAAGTGGGGGCCAAACCCAACTGTCGGGGGGGGACGCGTTGGGGTACTGATTACGGAGGGACTCCTCGAGTAATAAAAAAAGCGGCAGCTTCCCTTCCTTTCCTTTTTCAAGAAACTTGCACCCCAGTCGAGCCGGAGAGTCGTCATTATTGAAAAGGACTACTATCTCTGTAAGGAACTGGCGGCCCGTTTCCCGGAAGCCCTGGTGCTGAATGAGGATATTTCCGATGAAAGCTTTGTCGCGGAAGAGCGGATAGACGACCTGGACCTGATCGTTACCACCACGGATAACCAGGAATTGAACATGATCGCCGCCATTTACCTTAAATCCCGGGGCGTGGGCAGGACAATCGCCATGGTAACCGGTTCCGGCTATGCGGCAATTGCCAGGCAGCTTGGGGTTGATGTGGTTATCCCCATGAAATCGGTTGTGGTGGATTCAATATTGTCCCATCTTATGGGCAGGGGCGTGAAGGGCGTCCACAGGATAGGCGACGGGAGCATAGGAATAATTGAAGTGGAAATTGCGGAAAATGCGCCCATAGTCGAAAAGAACCTGACGGAATTCAAGCTTTCTTCCGGCGGTCTTATCATGCTGGTAAACAGAAATGATAAATCGTTTTTGCCTCGCCGGGATTATATATTTACTCCGGGCGACCGGATTGTCCTTATTGCCAAGAATGGCAGTGAAATGGAAATAGAACGCCTGTTTGGGTAGGCTATGCGGTTCCTGGTATTTTTTAAAGTATTAACATTTCTCCTTGGCATTGTGGCCCTGGCTATGGTGTTTCCCCTTATCCTGGCCTTCGTTTACGGGGAAACGATTATGGTAAAGCCGTTTCTTCTTCCGGTTTCAGTTACCCTGATCTTGGCGTTGCTTGCTGCCCTGTCGGCCCGTTCCATCCGTATCCGTTTCAGCGCTGTGGACGGCGCCCTGCTGGTTTTTCTTGCCTGGTTTTTTACGAGTTTCCTAGGGGCAATGCCATACCAGCTTTCCGGTTTTTTCGGCGGATTCCCGGACGCCGTTTTTGAAAGCGTTTCCGGTTTTACCACCACCGGGGCGACCACGCTTAAAGAGGTGGAGATGCTTCCCCGGTCGCTTCTTTTCTGGCGGGGCATGACCCACTGGTTCGGCGGCATGGGAATTGTGGTGCTCACCGTGGCATTGCTGCCCCTCCTCGGGGTCGGGGGTTTCCAGCTTTTGAAAGCGGAAGCCCCGGGGCCGGACAAGGGCGATAAAATCACGCCTAAGATAACGGAAACGGCAAAAATACTCTGGATTTTTTACGTGGCGCTCACAGCCCTGGAGGCTATCCTCCTTATGCTTGGAGGCTTAAGCTGGTTTGACGCCCTGCTTCATTCATTTTCAACCATGGCGACCGGAGGTTTCAGTACCCGGAATGCCAGCGTTGCGGCGTTCAAGTCCCCCTGGGTGGAATGGGTTTGTACCGTATTTATGCTCTTGGCAGGGCTTAACTTTACGCTTTACTACCGGCTTCTCAAGGGAAAGTTCCAGGATATTATCAACAATACCGAAACAAAAGTATACGGATTGATCGTACTTGCTGCGGTCAGCCTGGTTACCCTGGGCATCCTGCCCGGCGAAGCATCATTCGGGGACGCCCTCCGCTTGGCTTCCTTCCACGTTGCTTCAATCATAACAACAACCGGTTTCGCCGCATCAAACCATAATCTTTGGCCGCCCCTTGCCCAGGGGGTTCTTTTTTTTCTTATGTTCATAGGGGGATGTTCCGGGTCAACCGCGGGGGGCATAAAGGTTATCCGCCATGTTATCCTTTTTAAACAATCCAAAAATGAAATGAGGCGGCTCCTTTACCGGAGGGGTGTATTCAGCATACAAATTAATAGGAAGCCTGCCCGCAAGGAACTGGTGTACGGCGTTGCGGGTTTTGTTTTTTTGTATATGTTCCTGGTATTCATTGTCGCAGCAGTTACGTCCCTTTCGGGGGAGGATATTTTTTCTTCATTGAATGTATCGCTTATTACGGTAGGAAATATCGGGGTTGGGCTTGCCCGGGTCGGTCCCGACTATACGTTTCACGATTTCCCCGCCTATTTGAAATGGGTCTTTTCGTTTGCCATGATTGCGGGCAGGCTCGAGCTCTGGACCGCCTTCATCTTCTTTTCCAGGGAATATTGGAGGCGCTAGGATGAAACGGTATATTATGCTGTTCCGGATTTTGATGCTTATCCTGGCGATGGTGGCATTTATCATGACGGCGCCGCTGGTCATGGCCCTGGTACTGCATGAAACCGGTATGGTAAAAGCGTTTGCCGTTCCCATGGCATCCGCATTATCCGCCGGGCTTCTTGCCATCATCTTCACAAAAAAACAGATTATCCGCCCCCAGGCAAAGGATGGATTTTTCCTGGTATCCCTTGCATGGATTATCATGAGTTTATTGGGGTCTGTCCCTTATTTCCTGTCCGGTTTGGGCATAAGTTTTACCGACGCTGTTTTTGAAAGTTCCTGCGGTTTTGCCACGACCGGGGCAACGACCATTGCGGACATTGAGGCGCTTCCCCGGTCACTGATGCTATGGCGCGGCATGACCCATTGGTTCGGCGGCATGGGAATTGTGGTTTTTACCGTGGCGCTGCTTCCTGTAATGGGGGTCGGGGGATTCCAACTGGTAAAAGCGGAAAGCCCGGGGCCGGAAAAGGAAAAGGTTACCCCGAAAATTGCGGCTTCGGCGAAAATCCTCTGGTTTGCGTATGTAGGGCTGACGGCGGTATTAATCATCCTTCTTCGGGTTTTCGGGATGGGCTGGTTTGATGCGGTGATCCATAGCTTTGCCATCATGGCATCCGGGGGAATAAGCACAAAAAACTCCGGACTGTCCTATTACAATTCCCCGGGCATTGAGATTGTCTGCACGGTTTTTATGCTTTTGGCCGCAACCAACTTCAATATGTATTACCGGGTCATAAAGGGTAAGTGGAAGGAAATTGCTCGCAACACCGAAATAAGGGTGTATCTGGGAATATTTGTCCTGGCTTCCCTCATCATCTCCCTCAATATTATCCCGGGATATGATTCCATTGCCGAAGCCTTCCGGCATGGGTGTTTTTATACCGCGTCCTTTTTAAGTACCACCGGGGGGCTGCTGGTTGATTATGGGGTTTGGCCTAGCCTGGCGAAAATGATCTTGTTTGTGCTCATGTTCGTTGGGGGCTGTTCCGCCTCCACTGCCGGCGGCATCAAGGTGATCCGCCATGCGGTACTCTTCAAACAGGCGGGTAACGAATTAAGGCGCATCATTTTTCCCCGGGGAATATTCAGTATCCATATCAACAAAAAGGTTGGGCGTAAGGATGTGGTTTACGGCGTTGCAGGATTTGTTTTTCTCTATTTTGCACTGATTTTGGCAGCCACATTGGCCGTGGCAGCCTCCGGATTTGATCTTTTTTCGTCCCTATGCGCCTCCCTGGCGGTATTGGGGAACGTAGGAATTGGTTTTGGAGCTATTGCCCCGGGGCAGACGTATGCGGTTTTCCCGGACCACATCAAATGGCTTTTCTCGTTCCTGATGATTGCCGGGAGACTCGAATTATGGACCCTTTTTATCCTGTTCAGCCCCGAATACTGGCGCCGCTGAACAGCCCGGGAATGAACGGGGCAGCCATTGAATCAGCGAGGGGACAGGCCCGGGGGCGACTTCGAGGCCGAAGCCCGAGCAAGCCCCCAGCCCTGTCCCCTCCCAGGAATAGCAAAACTCCGGATATGCAAATTGTATGACACAATCAGTTATAATTCACGGTGCAAACGAAGCAGCGCACAAGTGGAAATCCCTTGCCGCGGAAAAGCAGCAAACCGCCATCACCCGGTCCCAGCGGCGGGCGCCGTACAAATTCATATCCGGATTGCCCCGATTAACCTGGGAGGGGACAGGCCCGG
>JAVBNE010000029.1:0-56984 GCA_031551755.1 Cellulomonadaceae bacterium
GTGCTGCGGTTTGAACCGCAGCACTCGACCGAAACCACAGCACTCGGCGGGTGAGGGTCGCTAACGGGGGTGCCCGGCAGCGGCTCGGTGAGGCCGGGTTTCGCCCATGGCACAACCTCGTCGACAGCTCGCTGCGCTGGGCGCTGGACGGCGGCAAGCAGATTCACCGAGGCCTTCCGCTTCCACTAGAGCGTGGAGTGGTCTTGAGTAGCTGACTTCCGTCCAGGCATGCCCGTCGGTCGAGCGGTTCTTCTCCCCCACCGACCACCGGCGGCAGTGGGTGATTGTGCGAGCAGCTCCAAGGATCGCGACACCGGGGGCCGAACTGGTCTTGCGCCACGTACCCGACTGCGCCACGGCCCACTCCCGGGTGGCTGCGGGCCACCCCCGAAACCCAGCCCGCAAGCCCGCACCAGGTGGGCACGGACAGACGGCCCGGTCACCTCCAGCGGAGGTAACCGGGCCGTCCTTCAGCGCCGTCCGCACTCAGCAGTACGGCGGCACGGCGATCAGCCCAGCGGGCCGAGCGCGACCAGCGTCTGGGTCCCGGCGTCGTACCGGTACGTGACCTTGCCCGCGGCGATGACGAAGGTCTTACCACCGCCACCCGCAAGGTCGGTCGGCGTGATCTGCGCCGCACGCAACACCGTGTCCACGACCCACGTGCTACCACTGTCGGTGGAGCGCCACCAGGTGCCGTCGCTCCCCCAAGCCAACAGCGCGGCGTCGGAGGCGGCGATCAGCTGGCCGGTCGAGTTGGGCAGTGCCGTCCGGGCCGTCCATGCGTTGCCCCAGTTTGTGGTCCGCCACACACTAGCCCCGTTCACCGCCACGCCCGTCGAGCCGGAGGTGTCCAGGTCGGCGAATACGCTCGGCATACCGTTGGCAGTGAACCTCTGCCAAGAGTCGCCGTCGTTGGTGGACCAGTACCACGCCGACCCGACCAGCACATTGATGCACCGGCTCCCACCAGCGTCGATGGCCACGTACATCCGGGCAAGCACACCGGGCGCCTTGAGCGACGTCCACGTTCCGGCCGGCGAGCGAACGGCGAGCAGCGAACCGTTGGCGGCGTAGGTGTAACCGTTAACGGAACTGACCACTGCCGGGACGAAGGGCGCCTTGGCTGATGCCGTCCACGTCGTCGAACCGTCGCTGACGGACCAGGTACCCGCACTGCCGACGGCGACAGCGCCACCACCGGACCGGGCAACCAACACGTCGGCGGTCGCCGGAGCAACGTTTCCGACCCCGGCTGCGTAGTGCGCAGCGACCTGCGAGCGGGTCAACTGCACGGGGTACACCGCCACCTCGTCCAGATCGGCGGCTGCGTAGTACGAACCCGGCAGGTCCGGCCAGCCACTCATGTTGTCCCCACCGACCCGCCAGTATCCGCCGGTGTTCTCGGCCAAGGTCCAGGTCGGATCGGCGGCGACCAAAACACCGTCGACGTACAGGTACGTGCCGGCGGTCCCGTTGGTGGCCACCACGTGGTGCCAAGTCCCGTCGTTGTACGCCTTCGACGACGTCACCGTGTGCACCGTGTCGAACCAGGTGCCGTATTCGATCCGGCCATCGTTGCGCAACCAAAGGTTGCGGTCGTTCGATCCCGACGAGCCCTTCTGCGAATCACCACGCCCGATCAGCTTGCCACCCTTGGTGGTCGTGGTCGAGAACCACAGTTCCTGTGAGACGGCGCCCGGCGCTAACACCGATTTGGACGTCGCCATGATGCCGTTCGACGTCCCGTCAAACCGCGAGCCCTTGCCGCCGTTGCTGCCGAGCGCACCGCTCGGCGCGGAGGCCACCGTCGAACCCGTCACCGCGTCATTCGACCCGACCTGGTCCTTACCGGCCTCCGCCGCGGAGCCACCCAGACGCCAGTACAGCGTCGCGCCGTCGGCCTTCACGATTGCCGGGTAGGCATCGGCCGGGTCGGGGGCGAGTGAAGCACGCACGCTCTGCGTCGTCGATGCGGTGTAGCCAGCCGAGTCGGTCACCGTGAGTTTGATCTGGTAGGTGCCGTCGGTGGCGTAGGTGTGCGACACCGTCGCCCCTGTCCCGGTAGAGCCGTCGCCGAAGTCCCAGGCGTAGCTGGTGACCCTCTTGGTGCCAGCCGCCGTCGACCCGGTGGCGTCGAAGGAGACGGTGGTCCCGTCCGCCTTCGCCGCGAAGGTCGCCGTCGGCGGCACCTTGGCCACGTCGATGCCGAGCTGGTGGTGGTTTGCGACCTGTGCCGGGGTGAGCACTTTCAGGTACACCGCCACCTCGTCGATGTCACCAGCGAAATAGTCCGAACCCGGACGGTCCGGCCAACCTGACAGACTGTCCCCGCCGACCCGCCAGTAGCCGGCGGTGTTCTCGGCCGTCGTGACAGATGTGTTGCCGGCTACTTGCGCGCCGTCGACGTACAGGAGCGTGCCGGTGGGGCCGTTGGTCGCCACCGCGTGGTGCCAGACTCCGTCGTTATACGCCTTGGCACTGGTCACCGTGGTGATGGTGCCGTTCCAGACGCCGTACTGGAGTCGACCGTCACTGCGCAGGTACAGGTTGCGGTCATACGAACCCGACGATCCAGTCGCCGCGTCACCACGCCCGATCAGCTTGCCACCTCGAGTGCTCGTGGTACGGAACCACAGCTCTTGGGAAACCACGGCGGGCGCGGAGATCTTCTGCGAGGCGATGAAGCCATTGGACGCCCCGCTGAACGTGGATGCGCCGTCCGAGTCGCCGTCGATCGCACTCGACTGGCCGGGAGTCACACCCGCACCGACCGTGCCGTTATTGGAGCCGATCATGTCCTTCGCGGTGCTCGACAGCGGAGCACCCAGACGCCAGTACAGCGCCGCGCCGTCGGCGGCAACCGCCTTCCCATAGGGGGTCAGCGGAGCGGTCGTGGAGACCACGCGGGTCGCGGTGGACGCATATCCCTTGGAGTCGGTCACCTTCAAAGTGACCGTGCGCTCACCGGCCGTGGCGTAGGTGTGCGACGCGGTCACGCCCGTGCCGGTGCTGCCGTCACCAAAGTCCCAGCTGAAGCTGGCGATCGATTTGGTCCCGAGAGCCTTCGAGGTGCTCGCGTCGACTGCCACGGTCAGATCACTCGCCGCCGCCGTGAAGTCCGCGGCCGGGGCCGCCTTTTCGACGTCGGTCCCCTGCAGGTAATGACCGTTGACCTGTGCGGGGGTCAGCACCGTGCCGTAAACCGCCAACTCGTCAATGTCACCGGCGAAGTAGTCCGACGTCGGACGGTCAGGCCAACCCGCCAGACTGTCCCCACCGATCCGCCAGTAGCCGGCGGTGTTCTCGCCGGACGTCACCGTCGTATCCACAGCGACTTGCGCACCGTCGACATACAAGATGGTGCCGGTCGGCCCGTTGGTCACTGCCACTTGATGCCATTTGCCGTCGTTATACGACTTGGTGGAGGTGATGGTCTTGACGCTGCCCGGCCAGACGCCGTAGCGCAGCCGGCCGTCATTGAGCATGTACACAATCCGGTCGTGCGAGCCAGAGGTGCCGAACTGTGAATCACCACGTTGCAGCAGCATTCCGCCACGTGTGGTGGTTGTCCTGAGCCAGAGCTCCGCGGAGTAGGCCCCTGGGGGGGTGATCCGCTGGGAGGCGATGAAGCCGTTCGAGCTGCCGTTGAACCGCGACGCGGTACCCGAGTCGCCGCTGATCGCGCCGTCGGGCGCGGATGAGACGCCACCCTGGACGGTTCCGTCATTCCCGCCTGCCCAGTCGAGGGCTGCGGTGTTCGACGGCCCGCCGAGGCGGTAGTACAGGCTCGGGTTGTCTGCCATCACGGCGTCCGAGTAGGCGCTCGACGCAGGCACAGCGGTAGTCGGCACGGTCACGGTCGGTGAGCCGGTGCCCCAGACCCGGTTGCCGTCCCCGTCCACGACGGCCATTCGATACGTATACGCCTGTCCGGGCGTCGCCGAGGTGTCCCGGACGGTAACCGACGGACGGCTCCAGTAGGCAGAGGCCACAAGCTTGCGGGCGACCGGGGCGGTGGTGCCTGAGCGGTAGAGCTCGTAGTACAGGTCCCGGTCGTCACGGTCCCAGCTCGCGGTGACGGTCAGCGCGGCGCCACCCGGACGCGCGACGGCCGTGGGGTTGCCGATGCCGACCTCCGGGCCGATGTTGGTCCGGTCGGCACCGGAGCGGGCGAACCGAACCAGCCCGTACTGCGAGCGTCCGTCCACCTTCTGGAACTCACCACCGACAACGACATAGTCCTCGTTCCCGGTGATGGACCAACCGGCTTGCCCCTGCCCGGTGTAGTACCCGGTGACCCAGCTCGGGAACCACGCGATGATCGCAGGAGCCGGCTTGCCGCCCCAGTCCGTGTAGGAGGCGTCGGAGGTGGAGTGCGCGACTGTGCCCATCGCTTCCTTGGTCAGCGCAAGGGAGTTCTGGTGCTCGCCCGAGGGTGTGTCGTAGTTGGTCGGCCAGCCGCCGATGGTGTTGCACTGATGTGGGTGACCGACCAGGTAGAACTGGGTGTCGGAGGCCCACCCGGAGTAGTTGTCACCGTGGCAGTCGTCGATCCAGCGGATCGCACCGGTGTTGGGGTCGATCGAGAAGGCGCCCTCAAGGTTGCCCGCGGCAGAGCCTCGCCAAACCCATGCGGTGCCGAAGATATTCGTGCCGTCCGTGCTCAGCGCGGAGATGCCGGCATCCGTCTCGACGGAGCCGAACCCGCCGTTACGAATGGTGTTCGTCGACGCCCACGGCAGCAGGGTGCCGTCAGTCGCCGAGACGGCAGCGAGGCCGTGTTTCTCCGCACCGTTCACCCGGCCGAACCGTCCGCCTAGAACTACCTTGTCACCCTTCGGGGCAACGACCATCGCGTCCACCTGACCGGCCGTATTCGGACCGCTCGTCGTCGGCGCCCAGCCGAGGAGGTTGCCGCCCAGGTCAAAGGCCGCGAGGTTCTTGCGCGCGACACCGCGAGCCTGCGTGAAGTTGCCCCCCACATACACCGCGGTGTCCGTGGTGGCGATGGCATAGACGCCGGTTCCGCCGATCACCGGCTGCCATTCGGTCAGCAGTGCGCCGGTTTTCGCGTCGAATGCGGCAAGCCGCCAGCGAGCCTTGCCGTTGACCGAGGTGAAGTCGCCGCCCACGTAGATCCGGGATCCGTCCGGTGACGCCGCGATCGCCCGAACCACACCGTTGACCTGAGGTGCGAAGGAGTCGATCAGCTGACCCGTGGTCACGTCGTAGGCGAGCAGGTTGGACCGCGGAACGAGGTTCCTCCCCCTCTCGGAGCCTGCCGGTCGGGCGTTGCTGAAGTCGCCGCCCGCGTAGACGGTGTTCCCCGAGACGGCTTGTGCCCACACCACCCCGGTGTCGATCTGCACCGTCGGCAATGCGTCGGCGCTCGCCGCAGTCGCCGCACGCTGCTCGATCGGGGCGGGGGTAGGCAGGACATCGGCGGTCGCCGTAGCAACGGGACCGACGACAGAGAGAGCGGCCACCGTCGCGGTGGCACCTGCCAAGCCGAATAAGCGACTCATTCTCTTGGACACCAGTCTCATTGCCTGCTCCACTCGATCGTCAACACTTCCGTACGCTCGCCGACAGCCGACCGCGCTCAGGAAGGCTAAGGCAGAAGGCGGCCGAGACAAATACATTCCGTTGTGTTTCACCCCCTGCGAGATCAGAGCAGCCCTCATTTCAAATGAATAGATGGATTTACGTGATCCACATCGTTGTCGTCGATCACGGTAGTTCTTGCACATGCGATACATGCCCGCTTTCCGGCTGTCAGAAGGAGGCGGGCTCACAGCATCGGCGCCCTTGGGCCAATCCGGGCACGATGTGCGGCCCGATTCACACCTCGGGCGGCGACTCGGCGGCTGCATCCGCGACGCCGTGATTCCGGCTATCCGTCCCCAAAGCGAATTCAGGACGTTTCGGTGCGAGCGACGAGAACTGGCGACGAAAAGACTGATCGAATAGTGGCCACGCGAACAGCGGAGCACCCTCCCACCAAATCTGCGACCTGCCACTTTGAACAGATCCTTATTATCTTCATTCGATGCGCCATTAGGTGAGACACGCGTTCCATTTTCTGCAATCCGCAGGGAGTGCCAAGGAGAGGCTTACCTATTCCAGGACCTAGGTCCCTGGTAGGTAAGCCTCTCCTGTCGCTAAGTTGACCGCGTACACCCGAAGGCGCGTACACCTGAAGGAGGGTCAGCGCGTGTATCTGAAGGATTGCCCCATCGGAGCCGAGGTCTGTCTGCTCAGCTCGGACTTCGACGAGCCCACCTGCTTCCGCCTTCGCGAACTCGGCCTGAGTAGCGGTGTGTGTGCGCGTATCGTCCAACGAGCTCCGTTCGGCGGCCGCGTTCTATCCATCGCCGGGCAACGCATCGCCATCGACGGCGGCACCGCACGCCGGTTCGCAGTAGAGCTGACGGGTATCGCCGCGCCAGTCGCCGCCACCTCCATGGCCGTCGCGCCGCAGAGGGCCGCCGAGCTCACCGCATGAGCTGCCACGACACTCCGGCTCCACGCTCCGGGCGGGCTGGAGTCGTCGGCATGGATCGCGGCCCCGCCCGGATAGCGCTCCTCGGAAACCCCAATGTCGGCAAGTCCACCCTCTTCAACGCCCTCACGGGCGCCCATCAACACACGGTGAACGCTCCCGGTACGACGGTCCACTGGGAGGTCGGCCGATGGCGGCTACCCGCAGCCCACGGCACCCGCCAGGAAGTGGACCTCGTCGACCTGCCCGGAACACAATCCCTGCTCGCGGCGTCCCCGGATGAACAGGTCACTCAAGACGCACTCGTCGGAGCCGGAGCTCACGGCGCCCCGCCTGACCTGACCATCGTGGTCGCCGATGCCACCGCTCTCAGCCGCTCGCTGTACCTCCTGGCACAGGCCGCCGAAACGGGCACCCCTGCGATCGTCGCACTCACCATGAATGACGTCGCTCGCGGCCGAGGCATCACGGTCGATGTCGCGCGGCTGTCCGAACGCCTCGGCGTACCGGTGGTGGAAGTCGATCCCCGGATGCGGATCGGTCTGGGCGAACTCGCCAGCACGGTGCACCGGGCACTACACGATCGGCCGTACCTACACACCGGATTGGAGCACGTGCTCGCGGGCGTCAGCGTCACGGCGGATTCCCCTGCTGACGGTGGCATCCCGGACGCTTCCCGCGCCCTCACTGACCAGATCCAGGTCCACGCGGATGACCACTTCGAGTGGGTCGCCGGCATCGAACGGGACCTAGTCAGCCATTCCGGGCACCGCGAAACCTGGTCGGATCGCATCGACCGTATCCTCCTCAATCCCTGGTTCGGCATACCGGTCTTTCTCGGGGTCATGTGGATGTTGTTCCAACTGACCACAACCATCGCCGGACCCATCCAGGACCTGATCGACGCGGTGGTCTCGGGCTGGTTCGGCTCGGTGATCACCTCCTTCCTCGGTCTCTTCGACCTCGACACCGGCTGGCTGAACGGCTTCCTGGTGAATGGAGTCGTGGCCGGCCTGGCCACAGTCGCGACGTTCATCCCGCCCATGGGGCTGATGTTCCTGGCCCTGTCGATGCTGGAGGACTCCGGCTACATGGCCCGGGCCGGATTCGTCGCCGACCGTGTGATGCGGTTGATGGGCCTGGACGGGCGCGCATTCCTCCCGCTGGTCATCGGCTTCGGCTGCAATCTGCCCGCGCTCGCCGCCACCCGCACACTGCCCAATTCACGCCAACGACTCCTGACCGGCTTGTTGGTGCCGCTGTCCTCCTGCACCGCACGCCTGACGGTGTATGTGGTGATGGCCACGATCTTCTTCCCGCACAATGCCGGGACCGCGATCTTCGCGATGTACGTGACCTCGGTGACGTTGATCATCCTGGCCGGACTGGTCCTGCGGCGCACAGTCTTCCGCGACCTCAAACCGGAACCGTTCGTCCTCAACCTGCCCGCCTACCAACGGCCACGGATCAAGCCCATGGCCATGTCCGTCCTCATGCGACTGCGGGATTTCGTGGTCCGCGCCGGCCGGGTCATCATGGCGACGCTGATCGTCATGTGGGCATTGATCGCCATTCCGATCAACGGCGGGAAGTTCGGTGACGTGCCGGTCGAAGACTCGCTCTACGGGGCCACCGCGCACGCCGTCGCCCCCGTCTTCGCACCGGCCGGCTTCGACGATTGGCACGCCTCCGCCGCGCTGGCGACCGGCTTCGTGGCCAAGGAGGTCGTGGTGGGCGCCCTCGCGCAGTCCTACGCCGTGGATGAACCCGTTGCCGATAACCAGCCCGGACTCCTGGCCGATCGCCTACACGAAACCTTCGATCGGACCTCGGGTGGACACCCGGGCGCGGCAGCGGCCGCCTTCATGCTTTTCGTCCTGGCGTATACCCCGTGCGCAGCGACGGTCGCCGAACAGCGCCGACACTTCGGCTGGCGACCAGCGATCGCCGCCGTCGGCGTCTCCCTCGTCGGCGCCTGGGTCCTCGCGGTCGCGGTCTTCCAGATCGGATCGCTGTTATGACAGTGCTCACCCAGGTGCTCGACGCCGCCGGGCAGGGCCGCCCGATCACTCACATCGCTCGGGACTTGCGCCTGTCCCCCGATCTGGTCGCCACCATGGTCACTCAAGGGGCGCGGTTGGGACTCGTCCAGGTACTCGACGCCTCGGGTTGCAGCGACGGATGCGGAAATGGCGACGGACTCGCGCCGGTCGGCCCGGCTTGCCGCGGCTGCCCAATCCGACCGCGGTCGCGAGGGGCCCCAGGTTTCACCCCGCAAGGGTCGCGCTGAAATAGGCGAATCACCCCCGATCCGGTGGTCTCATGGGTCCACCCGCGCCGGCCGCTGGTTAGGGTGAGGTACGTGAGCAGCCGGTACATCCTTCCAGGGATCCACGTCACGGACCATGAGGTCGCAGTGCCGCTGGACTGGTCGGACGATACCTCCACCGCGCTCACGGTCTTCGCTCGAGAGCTCGTTGACCCCACCAAACGCCATGAGGAGTTGCCGCTCGTGGTGTACCTGCAGGGCGGCCCGGGCGGAAAGGGGCCACGGCCCACGAGCCGCAGCGGGTGGCTGGCCACCATGCTGGAGTCCCACCGGGTGATCCTGCTGGATCAACGCGGCACCGGCCGCAGCTCGGCGATCCGCGGCGACTGGCTTTCGAACCTGGGCACGGGAACCGCACAAGCACAGTACCTGTCGCATTTCCGGGCGGATTCGATCATCGCGGATGCCGAGCACCTGCGGACCACCATCTTCGGCGGTCAGCGCTGGGCGACGATCGGACAGTCCTACGGCGGATTCCTGACCATGACCTATCTGTCCCAAGCGCCACACGCACTGACGGCCAGCTTCATCACGGGCGGGCTGCCCGGCCTGACAGCTTCCGCTCACGACGTCTACCGACGGACCTACCCACGGGTCGCGGCCAAGAACCGGCAATTCGCCACCCGCTTCCCGGATGACACCGAGTTGCTCACCCGGGTGGCCGACCGGATCGCCGTGGGCGACGTCCGCCTGCCCGACGGCGATCTGCTGAGTGTGCGCCGGTTCCAGTCACTGGGGATCGACCTCGGCATGAAACCCGGCTTCGCTCGCATGCACTGGCTGCTCGACGAAGCCTTCGACCCCGACAGCGATGAGCTGACTGACACCTTCTGCGAAGAGGTGCGCACCCGGTCCGCCTTCGTCGCCAACCCCCTCTACGCCGTCCTCCACGAGTCGATCTACGCCTCAGGCCAGGGCGCCACCGGCTGGGCGGCACAGGCCGAACTACCGGCGAAGTTCGCCGACGACGCCCGCCCGCTGCTGCTCACCGGCGAAATGATCTACCCCTGGATGTTCAGCGAGATCCGCGCACTGCGACCCTTCGAGGCCGCGGCACAGGCCCTGGCCGAACGCACCGAGTGGCCGGCGCTCTACGACCCGGAGGTCTTGGCGGCCAATGAGGTGCCCGTCGAGGCGGTGGTCTACTACGACGACATGTTCGTCGACGCGGGCCTCTCCCTCGAAACCGCCGCCCGGGTGGGAAATACCAACACCTGGGTGACCAACGAGTTCGAACACGACGGCCTGCGCACCGGCGACGTCATGGCCCGGCTGGTACGTAACCTCAACGAACGCGGCGGGTTCTCGGGCTGAGGCGGCCCGCCCGCGATCCGAACACGCCGGCCCCCGGTGTACCGCTGTCAGACGCTGCGTCCGCCCATCGCTACTCCTTCGCGGCGGCCCACCGGGCGACGGTCGCTTCCGAGGTATCCCCGGTCGATCCGCTCCACCCGATCAGTTCACCGAAACAGTACGGCGCCGTCACCGGGTGTCCGGGGTCGATCCGAGCCAGGTCGCGGGAGGCGACGTCAAAGACGTACACGGCTGGTTTTCCCGCCGGGTCGACTCCCGTCCACACCAGCCGGTCGCCGCACATGGCCAACCGCGTGCTGGCACCGCTGTCGGGCAACGGCAGCCCGATGATGCGCGAGATCCCCGGCAACAGCACATAGATCACCCCGCCGACGAATGTCCTGGGGTCGCCGAGCTGTTCGCGTTCCGGTTCATTGGCCAACTCGGACGGCGCCGTGGCCACGAATGCGACATTGCCCGCATCGGCGACCAAGGAGGTCAACCGGGCGCCGGCCCGCCCATCGCGTTTGACCAGCACCGTCGAGTTCCTGTCGCCATCGGCCCGCTCGATCCGTTCGTCCCCGACCTCCACAGTCGGATCGTCGACCGCCGACCGCGAGACGTACAACGGGGCAGGCCGCGAGGAGAACCAGCCATGATCCCCAACCGCCGGGTGGGCGGCACCCACGACTTCGCGCCGGGCAGCGCCAGTTCCGTCGATCGCCCGCGAATACACATCCATCCGGAACATGGCCGGGTCGTTCGGCTGCGCACCAGGGGTGATCGGTGCCGCCGTCGCCCAGTAGACCCTGCCGTCCACCGCCACCGGAGCGGGCGAACCGTCCAGCACCGGCAACCCCGCGGCATTGAGGTCTTCGGACCTCGCCACCAGCTGCGACCGCCCCTGCGCGTCGCGGGCGAAGATCCGCCAGCTGCCCGGCGCCCCGGTGAGCACCTCGGACCAGACAACGACCCCATCGGCCGCGGAGGCCGCCACGACCCGGCGTGGACCATCACCGGGCACGGCGACCGGAGTGCCCGCGAAGGGCCGAAACCGCTGACCGTCGTATGAGCCGATAGGCGCTGTCCCCGCACTATCGGCACCCGCAACCACAAAACCGTCGCCGGTCAGGGCCAGCGGTATCCACCCGGACGGCACGGTGTACTCGGCCGTGAAATCGCGATCCGCGGTGGCAGTCCGGGCGGTCACCGGCTCGACCACCACCGGGCTCACCGGCACGCCGGTGGGGCGCAGCAGCGGGTCCGTGGACGGCTCCGGTGTGGGCGACTCCGGGGTGGCGCCGAGTCCGGCCGTGGCCGTGGAGGGCGCCGTCGGGCCGTTGAACCGGGTGGCACTCGGTGCGCTACAACCGCTGACCACGACAGCAACGACCCCCAGGGCGGCGACCGCCAGTCGCGTTGAACGCATGGAGAATCCTGTTGCTCGTCGGACAGGGTCTAGGTGGCGTGCCTTGCGGCGGCACGGCCGGCGCTCACGGTGGGCGCTGGTGCCAGAGCATACCGTGACGCTCTTGTGGCCTCGGGCGCGTAGCATCGATCGAATGGCCGCCACGTCCCTCCCGCACCAGGCCACGTTCTCCGAGGCGTTCTCCGCCAGGGACGACGACGACCTCGTGGCCGTGCTGCTTCGGCGACCGGATCTCGCGACGCCCCCGCCCACCTCCCTGCTCGCGATGGCTGCACGGGCATCCAGCCGGTCCAGCCTCGAACGGGCTCTGACATCCGTGACCTCCCTGCAGCTGTCCGCGTTGGAAGCCCTCGTGGTCCTCGATGGTTCGATCGAGCGGGTCGACGACCTGCTCCACGCTCTGTGCGCCGGGGAGGCCACCGGCGAGGACCGGACGCGTATCCGGGACGCCATCGCCGACCTCGAACAACTGGCTCTCGCCTGGTCACCCACTCCGGCCGGCCCGCTGCGGCCCTCCCCCGGCCTCGCCGAGATCCTGGGCCCTTTCCCCGCCGGGCTCGGCCCGGCCACACCGCCCGCGCAGCGAACGACGGCGTGGTCACCGGCCGACGTCGACGCCGCCTTGATGAACGCTCCGGCGGGTGCCCGCGCGATCCTGGACGCCCTCACCTGGGGTCCGCCCGTCGGCATCATCCCGCGCACCGACGCGACGGGCGCCCAGGCTACCTCCTGGCTGGTCGACCAAGGGTTGCTGCGCCGATCGGACGAACGTCACGTCGTGCTGCCCCGTGAGGTCGGGCTGGTCCTGCGGGCGGGCCGCACCCACCGGGATGTGCGCACCACAGCACCGGTACCGGCGGCGCCGACCCGCCGGACGGAGATCGTTGATGCCGAGGCCGGGCGGGCGGGACTTGAAGCGGTTCGCATGGTGGCCAGGCTGGTGGCGTCCTGGGAGGACGCTCCCCCGGCGGTTCTGCGCTCCGGCGGCCTCGGCGTCCGCGACCTGCGCCGCCTGGCTGATGACATGGAGACGAACGACAAGACGGCCGCCGTGGTCGTCGAGATCGCCGCGGCCGCAGGTCTCATCGCAGACGACGGCGGAACCCCTGCGGCCTTCCGTCCCACCCAGGAGGCACCGGATTGGCTCACGGCAGGGATCGCCCAGCGGTGGGCGTTGCTCGCCCGCGCGTGGTGGACGACCCGCCGGATGCCCTGGCTGGTCGGCAGCCGCGACGAACGCGGACTGCTGCGGGCGCCGTTGGAGCCGGATCTGGCCCGGCCGTGGGTACCCCGACTGCGTACCGCCGCCCTCGGCGTCCTGGCAGACCAGGGTTCCGCCCTCTCGGTGGAGCAGGTCCTCGAAGTCCTGGCCTGGCACAAACCCCGCGCGGTGCCACCTGCCCAAGCGGTGGCTGGCCTGTTCGCCGAGGCAGCCTGGCTGGGGGTCACCGGAGCCGGGGCACTCTCCGGACCGGGGCGCGTGCTGACAACCGGTGCACCTGGACTCGACTCCGCCTTCGACGGCGTGCTACCGCAGGAAGTGGCGGAGCTGTTGATCCAAGGCGACCTGACCGGCATCGTCCCTGGCCGGCCGAGCCGAACACTGGAAGGGCTCCTGGAGTCCTGTGCGGAGGTCGAATCACGGGGGGCGGCCACGACCGTCCGGTTCTCGGCGGCGAGCATCGGCCGAGCCATCGATCAGGGGCAATCGGTCGAAGGGCTACTCGCCGAACTGACCCGCTACTCCCGCACACCGATCCCCCAACCGCTGGACTACCTGGTACGAGATGCCGGCCGCCGCCACGGACAGCTCCGCGCTGGGGCGGCCATGGGCTATCTGCGGGCCGAGGACCCAGCCGTACTGGCGGAGTTGGTGACCCGTGCGGAACTCCGTCCGCTGGGGCTCACCCTGCTCGCACCGACGGTCGCGGTGGCCGAAGCGCCGGCCGCCGAACTCCACGCGGCGCTCCACGAACTCGGAATCGGGTCAGTCATCGAAGGCCCGGACGGCCGCACCGTGCCGCTCACCAGCGCCGGCGAGCGCCGTGAACGTGGCCGGCCACCGCTGCGCGCCCCCAGCCCTGCCGACGACGCAACGGTCGCTCCCGACATCCGCCGACGGCAGTTCGGCACACTGGTGACCGACCTGCGCCGCCGGGCGGCCGAGCCCCCGTTGGTCGCGCGCACGCCGCCAGCGAGCAACCCTGTCGCGGCGGCCGACCAGCCCGCCGTGATGGGTCCGCCGACGGCGTCCACATCGGCGCCTGCCAGCGCCGGGGTCGATGCGCTACCTCCCACCACAACACCCCAGCAGGCGGGAACCAGCGACCCCGTCGCGGCGTTGGGTCTGTTGCGGGAGGCGATGGCGGACAATGCGATGGTCTGGGTCGAGTTGGTCGGCCCCGACGGCGTGCCCGTTCGCCGACACGTACGACCGTTGCGCGTCGACGCCGGACGCTTGCGCGCCCTCGACCCAGCCCGAGACGCCGAACTGACCGTCGCGGTCCACCGAATCGCCACCGTCACACGTGAAACGAGTCCCGACCGAAGCGGAGAACGATGACCGACGGCCCCCTCATCGTGCAGAGTGACAAGTCGCTCCTGCTGGAGGTCGACCATCCACGCGCCGACGAGGCCCGGCGGGCTATCGCCCCCTTCGCCGAACTGGAACGCGCACCCGAACACGTCCACACCTACCGGCTGACCCCTCTCGGCCTGTGGAACGCGAGGGCCGCCGGACACGACGCGGAGCAGGTGGTCGACGCCCTGCTGGAGTTCTCCCGCTACCCGGTGCCACACGCCCTGCTGGTGGACATCGCCGAGACGATGTCGCGGTACGGACGGCTGCGGCTGTCGAACCACCCGAGCCACGGCTTGGTGCTGGAGGCCACGGACCGCGCCGTGCTGGCCGAGGTGCTCAAATCCAAACGCACCGCCGGGCTCGTGGGCGAACGGATCGACAACGAGACGGTCGTCGTCCATCCCTCGGAGCGGGGCCACCTCAAGCAGGTGCTGGTGAAGCTGGGCTGGCCTGCCGAGGACCTCGCGGGTTATGTGGACGGTGAGAAGCACCCGATCACCCTCTCTCCCGTTGACCACGGTCGCGACGACCGGCCGTGGGAAATGCGGCCGTACCAGCGCCAGGCGGTGGACGGCTTCTGGCATGGGGGTTCTGGCGTCGTCGTGCTGCCCTGCGGGGCGGGAAAAACCATCGTCGGCGCAGGTGCCATGGCCGAGTCTGGCACCACGACGCTCATCCTGGTCACCAACACCGTCTCGGCGCGACAGTGGCGCGACGAACTCGTACGCCGCACCTCCCTGACAGCGGAAGAGATCGGCGAGTACTCCGGGGCGCGCAAGGAGATCCGGCCAGTCACAATCGCCACGTACCAGGTGATGACCACCAAACGCGCTGGGGCCTATGCCCACCTCGAACTGCTCGACGCCCGGGACTGGGGGCTGGTCATCTACGACGAAGTGCACCTGCTCCCCGCGCCGATCTTCCGGATGACGGCCGATCTACAGGCCCGCCGCCGACTCGGGTTGACGGCCACGCTCGTGCGCGAGGACGGGCGTGAGGACGAGGTCTTCTCGCTCATCGGCCCCAAGCGCTATGACGCCCCCTGGAAAGACATCGAGGCCCAGGGCTACATCGCGCCGGCCGACTGCGTCGAGGTCCGCCTCACTTTGCCCGAAGCCGACCGAATGGCCTATGCCGTGGCCGAACCCGAAGAGAAGTACCGGTTGGCCGCCTCGGCGGTCGGCAAGAACCGCGTGGTGGAACAGATCGTCGCACGACACCCCGACGACCAGATCCTGGTGATCGGGCAGTACATCGACCAGTTGGAGGAACTGGCCGCCCACCTCGGCGCTCCCCTGATCACGGGGAGCACGACGGTGCGCGAACGCCAGCGTCTCTTCGACGCGTTCCGAGCAGGTGAAGTCACGCGGCTGGTGGTGAGCAAGGTCGCGAACTTTTCGATCGACCTCCCGGAGGCATCCGTCGCCGTTCAGGTTTCGGGTTCTTTCGGTTCCCGGCAGGAGGAAGCCCAACGACTCGGCCGGATCATGCGACCCAAACAAGACGGCAGGACCGCGCATTTCTACGCCGTCGTCGCCCGCGACACGGTCGACCAGGACTTCGCCGCGCACCGGCAACGGTTCCTCGCGGAACAGGGCTATGCCTATCGGATCATCGACGCGGAGGACCTCCCCAGCACATGAGCAACATCCTCGATCCGACGCCTGGCCCCAAATCGACGGTACTTGCAGCAGCGTTCTCGGTGAGCAAGGATCAGGGCGTGAGTACCGCGCGCCAAGCCGCCGGCGCCATCGGCGGGCAGGCCCGCACGGTTCGCGTCGGCGCATTTCTCAGCGGCTCCGCCGCACTGCTCTTCGGCCTGTTCGCACCCTGCGCCCCGGCGCTCGCGGGTGACCTCGCCGCGCCGACGGCGGTCACCGGGCAGCCCTCCTCGACGGTCGCGGCCGCCCGCGGCGCGCTGCCCACCGTCGATCCGATGGATCTACCGTCGGAGATCACCGACCCGAATAACGTCTTGGGCAGCAAGAAGGCGAGTGTTCAAAAGGCCCTCGATGAACTCGCCGAACAGGGCGAGTACCAGCTCTTCGTGGTCTTCGTCGACACCTTCGACGGCCAGGATGGGGTCGACTGGGCCAATGCCACGGCCACCCTGTCCGGCCTGGGCAATCGGGACCTGCTGCTCGCGGTGGCCACCACAGAACGCCGCTATGGGATCTCCTACGCGAACGACTCGGGCCTGAGCGATTCGGATCTCGACACGATCGAAACTGCCACGGAAAGCAAGCTTCGCAAGAGCGATTGGGCAGGTTCGGCCATTGCTGCCGCGAATGCCACTGCGGACGTGACGGCCGGCGGAAGCCCGACCGGCGCCTTGGTCGGCGCAGGGGTGGGCGCCGTCGCCATCGCTGGTGGCGCGATCGGCCTGGTGGCGTACAACCGGCGGAAGAAGAACGCCGGGCAGTCCACCACCGGCCCCGATGAGCTCAACACCCTGTCGACGGCGGACCTCAACCGCCGGACCAGTTCGGCGCTCGTGGCGATCGATGACGCCATCCGCACATCTGACCAGGAGCTGGGTTTCGCTCAGGCACAGTTCGGCGAAGAAGCGACCAGAACGTTCACCGAGGCGCTGACCGCTGCGAAACAGGGCGTTGCCCAAGCCTTCGCCCTGCGCCAGCAACTGGATGACGACACCCCCGAGGCAGAGCCCCAGGCCCGCACCATGATGGCGCAGATCATCGGTATCTGTGCGGATGTGACGGACTCCCTCGATGCGCAGTCGAAGACCTTCGACGAGCTGCGCGACCTGCAGGCCAAGGCGCCTCAGATGCTCGACGGCGTCGAGCGGGCCGTCGCGGAGGCCGGGAGCAGGATCGATGTCTCCCGGACCAACCTGGGCACGTTGTCGACTACCTACCCGGCCACTGCGCTGGCCTCGATCATCCACAACCCGGACCAGGCGCAGGCCCTCCTGCGCAACGCCACGGAGTCGATCACCCAAGGCCGCGCGGCGCTGACCGCCAATGACCGGGCCAAGGCCGTCGCGCTGGGCCGGGCAGCGGAGAACGCTGTCGACCAGGCGAGGACACTGCTGGACACGGTCGACCGGGCGGGGTCCGATCTCGCCGAGGCAAGCGTCCGCATCGACAAAGGGCTCGCGTCGATCACGGCGGATCTGACCGAGGCGGGGCGCCTACCCACCTCCGACCCGGTCGTCACGGCTGCGGTCAGCACCGCGGTGGCCGAAGCGAACGCGGCGGTCGCCGTCGCGCAACAGGCACGTTCGACGGCGACCGGCGACCCGCTCGGCGGCCTCACCCGGCTCACCTCGGCCGAGGCCGCGCTCGACGCCGCACTCGCCCCGCTGCGCGAGCAGGCGGAGCAAGCTGCGCGCGCGAATGCGCTTCTGCGGGAGACGTTGGGCCGGGTCGATTCGCAGATCCGCTCCACCAACGACTACATCACCACGCGGCGCGGGGCCGTCGGACCCGAGGCACGGACACGGCTGTCGGAGGCGATCCGCCTGCTGGGTGAAGCCCAAGCGATGCAGCCGACCGACCCCGCGGGCGCCCTTGTGCGAGCACAGCAGGCGGAGGCCATGGCGCAAAGCGCCGCGCAGCTCGCCCAACAGGACACCACCAGCTGGTCAGGCGGCATAGGTCAGGGCACCGGCTCCGGCTCAAACGTCGGCGGGATGGTACTCGGCGGGATCTTGCTGGACGCGATCCTCGGCGGCGGCAATCGGGGCGGCGGCTTCGGTGGTGGGTTCGGCGGTGGCGGCTTCGGCGGAGGCAGCCATAGCGGTGGGAGCCGGCGCTCCTCTGGCTCCCGTTCCTCGGGCGGCCGCTCATCCAGTTCACGTTCCTCCGGCGGCCGCTCCGGCCGTGGTGGCAGGTTCTAGGTTTCGACAAGGCGCAGATCGCGCATCCGAACGCAGGGAAGGCACAACACATGGCTGAGAAGCAGGGAATCTTCGGTCGCATCGCGCAGCTCACCAAAGCGAATATCAACGCTCTGCTGGATAGCGCCGAAGACCCGCAGAAGATGCTGGATCAACTCGTCCGTGATTACACGAATAGCATCGCGGAGGCGGAGCAGGCGGTCGCTCAGACGATCGGGAACCTGCGCCTGACCGAACAGGACTACAACGAGGATGTCGCCGCGGTCCAGGACTGGGGACAGAAGGCCGCAGCCGCATCGGCCCGTGCCGAGCAGTACCGGGCAGCCGGCCAGTCGTCGGAGGCCGACCGGTTCGACACCCTCGCGAAGGTCGCGCTCGGCAAGCAGATCACCGCTGAGGCAGAGGTCCGGCAGGCTGAGCCGAGCATCGTCCTGCAACGCGAGACCGTGGAAAAGCTCAAGACCGGCCTGGCCCAGATGAAGGACAAGCTTTCCGAGCTGCGGTCCCGTCGCGACACCCTGGTGGCCCGGCAGAAGTCGGCCGAGGCACAGCAGAAAGTCCAGGGCGCCATCAGCTCCATCAATGTCCTCGATCCGACCAGCGAGCTGTCCCGGTACGAGGACGTGGTCCGGCGCGAAGAGGCCAAGGCCATGGGCCAGGCCGAGATCGCCGCCGCCAGCTTCGACTCGCAGTTCGCGGAACTAGAGTCGTCTGCGGCCGAGGTCGAGATCGAGGCCCGGCTGGCGTCGCTGAAGGGCGGCAACACCCCCGGCCCCGTGGTCATGCCAACGCAGATCACCAGCGCACACCCCGCCATCGAGGGATCGCCCGAGTCCTGACCGGAGCGTGCACGATGGGGTGGCCGTTCATCGGCCACCCCATCGTCATTTCCGGACCGGTACACAGCCCGATCGGCCCTTGTCCGGATTAGGCTGACGCCATGTCCGAGACCCTCCTGGCTCACGACGAGCCTGCCCCCCATCCACCGGAGGAGCCCGTCGCTCCCCGCCGCACCTACCTGCTCGTGGATGGCGAGAACATCGATGCCACCCTGGGGATTAACGTCCTCGGTCATCGCCCGAACCCCGAGGAGCGTCCCCGGTGGGACCGCATCGTGGAGTATGCCCGCACCCTGTGGGATCAGGATGTCACCCCGCTGTTCTTCCTGAACGCGACCTCCGGCCAGATGCCGATGTCCTTCGTGCAGGCCTTGCTCGCCATGGGCTACCGGCCGATTCCGCTTTCCGGATCCGGTTCGGAGAAGGTCGTCGACATCGGTATCCAACGCACCCTGGAGGCGCTGGCCGACCGGCCCGGTGACGTATTGCTGGCCAGCCACGACGGCGACTTCATTCCGCAGGTCGAGGCTCTGCTCGATTCGGAGCGCAGGGTCGGCCTGATGTGCTTCCGTGAGTTCGTCAACGCCCGGTTCTCGGAGCTGATGGGTCGCGGCCTGGGCTTCTACGACCTCGAACAGGACGCCAAGGCGTTCACGACGATCCTGCCGCGAGTGCGGATCATCCCGCTCGACGAGTTCGACCCCCTGGCCTACCTCTAGTATTCGGCGGCGCCCCAGGGTCCGTACCCTGGGGCGCCGCACCCGGCCAGCGCCCAGGAAACTCCCAGACTCTGCGCGCACAATGGAACGGTGAGCACACCCGAAGCCCGGCTGGTCGTCGTCGACGACGAACCCAATATCCGCGAACTCCTGTCCACCTCCCTGCGGTTCGCCGGCTTTGAGGTCCATGCCGCAGCTGACGGGATGAGCGCCCTGTCGCTTATCCGCGACGTCCAGCCGGACCTCGTGGTGCTCGACGTCATGCTTCCCGACATGGACGGCTTCGCCGTGACCAGGCGGATGCGGGACAACGGCGCCCACGCACCGGTGCTCTTCCTCACCGCGCGCGACGACACGCGCGACAAGGTCACCGGGCTGACCGTGGGTGGCGACGACTACGTCACCAAGCCGTTCAGCCTGGAAGAGGTCGTCGCCCGGATCAGGGCCGTGCTGCGACGCACCCGTACCCGGGACGTCGCCGACTCCGTGTTGCGATTCGCCGATCTGGAGATGGATGAGGATTCCCACGAGGTCCGGCGGGCCGGTCAGGAGATCGACCTGTCCCCCACCGAGTTCAAATTGCTGCGCTACTTGATGCTGAACGCCGGCCGGGTACTGTCCAAGACACAGATCCTCGATCACGTCTGGCAGTACGACTGGGGTGGCGATGCCGGCATCGTCGAGTCCTACATCTCCTATCTACGCCGCAAGGTCGACGCCATCGACATCGTCGGCCCCGACGGCGCCACGGTGCCGGCCGCGCCGCTGATCCACACCAAGCGAGGGGTCGGGTATCTGCTGCGCAAACCGGTGGACTCACCATGAGCAACGCCGTGCAGCCGCCACCGCTACCCCCGCCACCACCGCCGGGGGTAGCGGAGCGGACCCCACGGTGGCCGTGGCTCGCCCGGATGCCGCTCTGGGCGCGGCTCGTAGCGGTCACCACCTTGCTGCTGGCCGCCGGACTCGGCGTCGCCGGGGCCGCCACCACCGCGGTGGTCTCCTCCTACCTGGTCGGCCAGGTGGACAGCCAGCTCGAGCGCACCGCCCAGGCGGTCGCGAACATGACGCTGAACGACTCCCCGTCCCGGGCCAACCTGCCGAGCGAGTACTACGTGCTCTACCGCGGAGCCGACGGCAGCCAAGCCCGGCAAGGCTGGTCCCCCGTGCTGGCCCGGTACGGCCGACCAGACGTGCCGAATCTGACCGTTGCCGAGGTGGCCGAGCGCACCGATGAGCCGTTCACCGTGAACTCCATCGGTGGCTCAGACCCTGCCCAGTGGCGGGTGGCCGCATTCGTGGTGAGTAACGAGACCGGCGCGCAGGAGGGCACCGCCTTCGTAGCCCTGCCGCTCAGCGGCATCCAGGAGACCCAGCGCATCCTGGCGCGCACACTGGTGCTCGCCGGACTCGCCATCGCCGTCATCGGTGGTTTGGTCGCGTATCTCGCGGTGCGCCGAGCGCTCCGCCCGCTGCGGCAGATCGAGGCGACTGCGGCCACGATCGCCGCAGGCGACCTCAGCCGCCGGATCCCACCCGAACCGCCGTCCACCGAGGTGGGGTCGCTCGCCGCTTCACTGAACGCGATGCTGGCGCACATCGAGGGTGCCTTCGCCACGCGTGAGCTCTCGGAGGCGCGGATGCGCCGGTTCGTCTCCGACGCCAGCCATGAGCTGCGGACCCCCTTGGCCACGATTCGCGGCTACGGCGAGCTGTACCGGATGGGGGCCCTGGCCGACACGGACGCGGTCGCGGACACGATGGGCAGGATCGAGGACGCCGCGACCCGGATGGGAACGCTCGTCAACGACCTGCTGGCCCTGGCGCGCCTCGATGAGAACCGGCCATTGCGCCAGGACCCGGTGGACCTCCTTGCGTTGGCCCGCGACTCGGCTCAGGACCTGCATGCCCTCGACCCGACTCGCACGGTGGGGATTGTCGGGTTGACGGGCGACGTGCCACAGCAGGCGACGGTGGTCGGCGACGAGGATCGCCTCCGGCAGGTCTTCGCCAACCTCGTGGGCAATATCGCGCAACACACACCGCGCGGAACACCCGCAGAACTGGCGGTCGGCACCGATGGCCCAGTGGCGATCCTGGAGATCCGCGACCACGGCCCGGGAGTCGCCGCCGGCCACGCGGATCGGGTCTTCGAACGTTTTTACCGAGCCGATTCCTCACGAAACCGGACATCGGGCGGTTCCGGACTTGGGTTGGCCATCGTCGCGGCCATCGTTGGTGCACACTCCGGAACCGTCAGAGTGACCGAGACCACAGGGGGCGGAATGTCCGTGCGGATAGAGTTGCCGACCGGCTACGATGACGGATCACCTACCCGGTCGTAGGCTGGATAGGACGTTAGCCACAGACGCCTAGCGGCTGTGGCGAGCGCGGCAGCACTCCACCGAAGAAGGCTGATTATGGGCGTCACGAGTCTCGACGCGCCGCAATGGTTCCTCTCGTCCTTCATCCGATCCGCACGCGGCGCGGGCGCGGATGTTCCCGAGGCACAGGTCCGGGCAACCGGGCAGGCGCTGCTCGACCGCTGGGACCAACCCGGTCGCCACTTCCATAACCTCCAGCACCTGGCCGAGGTCCTGGGCCGGGTCGATGAACTGTCCCAGGAGACCCACGATCCCGATCTGGTCCGGCTGGCCGCCTGGTACCACGGCGCGGTCTTCGACGCGAAGGAGAAGGCGACCTACGCCAATAAGGGCGGCGAGGACGAGACCGCCAGCGCACTGCTGGCGATCTCCGACCTCATGTCTCTGGGAGTCGACGAGGCAACCGCGCTGCGCGTCGCGCATCTGGTGAACGCGCTAGTCCGGCATGCGCCTGACCCGCAGGACTTCGACTGCGCGGTCCTCTGTGACGCGGACCTCGCCATGCTCGCGGCCGAGCCCCAGCGCTACAAGGAGTACATGCGCAACGTGCGTGACGAGTATGGTCACATTCCAACGGCCGACTACATCCGTGCGCGCATCGCCATCCTGACCAAGCTGCTGAGCCGCCGCACGCTCTACTCAAGTCCGCTGGGCGCCGCCTGGGAGGAGGCGGCCCGGCAGAACCTCGACGCGGAACTCCAACGCCTGCGCAAGGAGGCCGCGAAGCTGGCGGCCGCAGAGGGCGCCGAGGTGGTGGCACACGAGACTCCCTGCGACGCGACCAAACCCGTCACCACCGAACGCCCCGAACGCCCCGAACGCCCCACAGCATGACCACCGCGCGGCTCCTGGTGCTGGGCGGCACCCAGTTCGTCGGCCGGGCGGTGGTGAGCCGAGCCCTGGCGGACGGCTGGGACGTGACCGCCCTGCGCAGGGGAACCGTTGACCTCCCGGCGGGTGTCCGCGACCTGCGGGGCAACCGCCGCTACCCGGACGGCCTCGCTGCCTTGGAGAAGGTCGACGGCGAGTGGGACCTCGTCGTGGACACCTGGGCTCACGAGCCCCGGGTCGTCCAAGCATCGGCCCGCGCCCTGGCCGACCGGACAGCCACCTACGCCTACGTCTCCAGCCGCTCGGTCTACGCCGAACCGGTGCCCCGCGGCAGTGACGAATCGGCTCCGATCATCGAGGCGGACCCGGCTGCGGGTGACGTCCCCTACGACGAGGCCAAGGCGGGCGGCGAACGGGCTGTTGTCGATGCCTTCGGGGACCGGGCGGTGTTGCTGCGGGCAGGGCTGATCTTCGGCCCTCACGAGAACGTCGGCCGGGTGCCCTGGTGGCTGCGGCGAATCGCCCGGGGCGGTGAGGTGCTGGCCCCTGGCCCCGCCGCCGGTGGGCTCCAGTTCGTCGACGCCCGGGATCTCGCCGCGTTCGCCTTGCTGGCGGGCGGCGGATCGCTCAGTGGCCCGTACAACGTGGTCGCGCCCGTCGGGCACACCACGATGGCGACATTCCTGGACGCCTGCGTGGCGGCCACCGGGAGCACGGTGACCCTGCGCTGGTTGCCGCCGGAGGCGATCCTGGCTGCCGGCATCACACCGTGGAGCGGGCTCCCCGGGTGGCTGCCGCCCGGCGCGGACTACGACCACCTGCACTGTGCCGACGTCACCCGGGCTCTGGAGGCGGGCCTGCGCAACCGGCCGGTCGAGGAGACTGTCTCCGATACCTGGGCGTGGCTCCAGCAAGCGGGGCCGACGGCCGGACTACGGGAAGGGATCGGGTTGGACCCCGAGCTCGAGGAGCTGGCACTGACCGGCCGGTAGACGACTCAGGCCCGCCACAGGACGTCCATCGGCACAGCGCCGATGCGCCGACCGAACGGACCGCATGTCTGGCCGGTATGCAGAATGAGACCCGCTCGGAAACGGCTGCCAAGACCATCGCGTAGCTGGAGCAACCACTTCGCATCCCGGATGCTCACCAGGGAACCAGCCTTGACCTCGATGGCGGCCACTCCCCCATCGTCGGCCTCAAGGATGAGATCGATCTCTGCCCCAGCGCGGTCTCTGAAATGGCTGATCCGCACCGTCCGCTCCGCCCAGCCGAGCTGACGGCGCAACTCCCCCGCGACGAATCCCTCCAGCAGCTGACCGGCGACACCGCCGTTGACCTCTGGCGAAGCACCATCGGCCGCCACGTTGAGCAGGCGAGCCGCCAATCCGGTGTCCAGCAGGGCGACTTTCGGCCGTGCTACGACACGCGTAGACAGGTTGGTGGACCACGCTGGAATCCGCTGGATCAAGTAGAGTGTCTCCAGGAGAGCTACGTGCGGAGCCAGGGTCGAGGCCGGAATCCCGGTCTCGCCAGCGACTTTGGCGAGATTCAGCTCCTGACCGTTGCGGGCGGCAAGAACCCGCAGAATCAGCGGCAACTGTGCGATACGGCGTAGGTCGGAGACGTCCGGGGCGTCACGTTCCACAATGCGCTGCAAGTACCCGTCGATCCAGAGGTTTCGGCGCCTTCCAGGAGCACGCTCCAGCGCCTCCGGATAGCTACCGGTGACGGCCTTCTGTAGGTAGTCGGCGCGCGCCAGCTCGCTGGTGTGGTCGAGGAAGATCTCACCGTCGAGAAGCCGATCTATGAAATGTTCACGGTGTCCACTCAGCTCACCCTGGCTGAAACCGAACAACTCGACGCTCTCGGCACGGCCCGTTAACGAGTCCTCAGTCGCCGGCAATCGAACCAGATCGGCTGAGCCGGTCAGCAGGAATCGCCCAGGTCTCGGGTCGCGGTCGACAACAAGCTTCAGCGCAAGGATCATCTCCGGCACTCGCTGGACCTCGTCGATGGCAAGTAGCCCGTCGCCAGCCTGATTGAGGAAGCCGACCGGGTCGGCACGTGCGGTCTCGCGAGTCAGTTCGTCATCAAACGTGACCATGCGGCCACCAAGGCGCTCGACCACCCTGCGCACCAACGTCGTCTTGCCGACCTGACGCGCACCCTGCAAGACAACAATCCGAGTGTCCGCCAGCGCCTCCAGTATCCGGGGCTCGACGTGTCGCTCAACCTCGTATTTCACGATGACAGCCTAGTTTATCCGTGGATTCGCAACACTCAACCCGTCGATTCGCAACACTTTGGCCGTGGATTCGCAGTACTCAACCCGTCGATTCGCAGTGCGCCCAAGCCATGTCTGCCACACGAGTCGTCGGGGTGCAGGATCACCCCACCTCCCGCATCGGCCTCGACGACGATGGCCGCCCCGCGAAGCGGGACGGCCATCGAAGTGGTTCAGGCGTGGATCAGAAGTCCATCCCGCCCATACCACCGTCACCGGCGGGCATGGCCGGAGCCTTCTCCGGCTTGTCGGCCACGACGGCCTCGGTGGTCAAGAACAGCGCCGCGATCGAGGCGGCGTTCTGCAGCGCCGACCGGGTGACCTTGACCGGGTCGTTGATGCCAGCCGAGAGCAGGTCGACGTACTCACCGGTCGCGGCATTCAGGCCCTGGCCTGCGGGCAGCCCACGGACCTTCTCGGCCACGACTCCACCCTCGAGCCCGGCGTTGACCGCGATCTGCTTGAGCGGCGCGTCGATGGCGGCGCGGACGATGTTCGCACCGGTCGCCTCGTCACCGGACAGCTCCAGCTTCTCGAAGGCCTGCTTACCGGCCTGGATCAGGGCGACGCCACCACCGGCGACGATGCCCTCTTCGACGGCCGCCTTGGCGTTGCGCACGGCGTCCTCGATGCGGTGCTTGCGCTCCTTGAGCTCCACCTCGGTCGCGGCACCGGCCTTGATGACGGCCACGCCACCCGCGAGCTTCGCCAGGCGCTCCTGGAGCTTCTCGCGGTCGTAGTCGGAGTCCGACTTGTCGATCTCGCTGCGGATCTGGTTGACCCGGCCGGCGATCAGGTCCGCGTCGCCCGCGCCCTCGACGATCGTCGTCTCGTCCTTGGTCACGACCACCTTGCGGGCCGAGCCCAGCAGGTCGAGCGTGGCGTTCTCCAGCTTCAGTCCGACGGTCTCGGTGATGACCTGGCCGCCGGTGAGGATGGCGATGTCCTGGAGCATGGCCTTGCGGCGGTCGCCGAAGCCCGGGGCCTTGACGGCGACGGACTTGAAGGTGCCACGGATCTTGTTCAGCACCAGGGTCGCCAGGGCCTCGCCCTCGACGTCCTCAGCGATGATGAGCAGCGACTTGCCCGCGTCCATCACCTGGTTCAGGACGGGGACGAGCTCCTTGACGTTGGCGATCTTCGACTCGACGATCAGGACGTACGGGTCCTCCAGGACGGCTTCCTGGCGCTCGGGGTCCGTCTCGAAGTAGCGCGCAAGGAAGCCCTTGTCGAAGCGCATACCCTCGGTCAGCTCCAGCTCCAGGCCGAAGGTGTTGGACTCCTCGACCGTGATGACGCCTTCCTTGCCCACCTTGTCGAGGGCTTCGGCGATGAGCTCACCGATGGCGGTGTCGCCAGCGGAGATGGCGGCCGTGGCGGCGATCTCCTCCTTGGTCTCGACCTCCTTGGCGATGTTCAGCAGCTGCTCGGTCACGGCGTCGACGGCCTTCTCGATACCGCGCTTGAGGGCGATCGGGTTCGACCCCGCCGCCACGTTGCGCAGACCCTCACGCACGAGTGCCTGGGCCAGCACGGTGGCGGTGGTGGTGCCGTCACCCGCGACGTCGTCGGTCTTCTTGGCGACCTCCTTGACGAGCTCGGCACCGATCTTCTCGAACGGGTCCTCGAGCTCGATCTCCTTGGCGATGCTCACACCATCGTTCGTGATGGTCGGCGCGCCCCACTTCTTGTCCAGGACGACGTTGCGGCCCTTGGGGCCCAAGGTGACCTTCACGGTGTCGGCGAGGACGTTGAGTCCACGCTCCATCCCGCGACGAGCCTCCTCGTTGAAGGAAATGATCTTGGCCATGGGGAATGATCCTCCGCTGGTGGCTTGGGGTGGCCGATGAGTGCCCGCGACGGACGGCCCCGGTGGAGGCGTTCACGTCACGCCGCCGCTGGGGCCTCACCTGTCGACCGATAACGCTGGACGAACTGTCACTCTCGACATGAGAGTGCTAACGCCATTATTGGCACTCTCCAGGTTCGAGTGCAAGACAGCTCCCCGGCTACGTGGCGTACCGGCCGCTGAGAGGATCCGCCGAGAACGGCTGGGCCGGCCGCAACCGCGACCTTGGGCCAGTGCTCGACGGACACCTGCGACCGTCCCGGCGGTCAGCCGACGGCGGTGTAGAGCACCACGGACACCTGCGCCCGCAGCCCGGGGACCAGCTCGATGGTCGTGATGCCGAATCGGCCGGCGATGTCGTTGGCCGTGGACTCCAGCTCAGGGCTGGCGTAGTAGACCGTGTTCCCCGGGAGCTTGTCGCCCGTGTAGTTGTCGGCCACGACAGACGTGTACCCGGCGTCCGTGAGCACCTTGGCGCCCTTCGCCGCGTTCCCTGCGACGCCCGACGCGTTGAGCACCCGCACCGAGGCACCGAAGTTGACGTCAGCCGCCGGTGTGCTCGGCGTCTCGGTCGGCGTGTTGGGCGTGGGCTCTTCAGAGGGTGTGGTGACCGGGTCACTGGGTGTGGTGGGCGGGGCCGATGTCGTCTTGGTGGTCTCCGCGGTCGGGTCGGACCCGGGACGGAAGTGGTTCAGCATGAGGTAGCCGCCGTAGGCCAAGCCCGCGAAGATCACGATCACCATGAGGAACGGCCAGGTCTTGCTCCATCCGCTGCGGGGCAGGGAGTGCACCCCGGCAGGTGAGCCCTCCGCTGCCGCGGCGTCGAACTCGTCGGGTGCGTAGGGGTACCGGCTCTTACTCACGGCGCCAGCGTAGCCCGGCGGACGGGGCCAGCATGAAATCTACTCCGGCGTGTGCCAGGGCCGTGGCGGGGCTGTGAAAGTTTCAGGAGGAGCCGAGCCGGCGCGCCGTGCGCTCCCGTTGCCTCGTCGAACGCATCCGGCGTAGGCGCTTTACGAGCATCGGGTCCTGGGCAAGCGCGGCTGGTGAGTCGATGAGGGCGTTGAGCAACTGGTAGTAGCGGGTCGCCGACATGTCGAAGAGCTCGCGGATCGCTTGTTCCTTCGCCCCGGCGTACTTCCACCACTGCCGCTCGAAGGCCAGCACCTGCTGATCGCGTTCACTGAGTTCGGCCGGGGTGGACCGTTCGTCGGACTCGGCGGTCGCGAACGCCACGACGGTCACCGCTGCTTCAGTCATCGGCTGTCCCCTTGGTCGTCCACACGAATTACCTGAACCAGACTAACCGCGAATCACATCGGTGTCATTCACGTCCACTACGCTCGCGATCGTGGACATTCCGGCAACCGAACAGGCCGCGAAGCGGCCTGACGACCTCACGACCATCATGGCACCGGACTGGGCACATGCCCTGGCTCCGGTGGCCGCCCAACTCCATGACATGGGCGACTTCCTCCGCGCGGAAGTCGCCGCCGGCCGTAGCTACTTGCCTGCTCCCGACGCCATCCTGCGGGCCTTCGCGCGACCGCTCGCCGACGTGCGGGTACTCATCGTGGGCCAGGACCCCTACCCGACCCCGGGCCACCCCATGGGCCTCTCCTTCTCCGTGCAGCCCGGTGTGCGCCCCGTCCCGCGGTCGCTGGCCAACATCTTCAAGGAACTCGCGGCCGACGTCGGCGCCCCCACCCCGGCCAACGGCGACCTGTCCCCCTGGAGCGACCAAGGCGTCATGTTGCTCAACCGAGTGTTGACCGTGCGACCGGGCGAACCGGGCTCACACCGAGGAGCAGGTTGGGAGACCTTCACCGAGGCCGCGATCCGGGCGCTAGTGGCCCGGGAGGCCCCCCTCGTCGCCATCTTGTGGGGCCGCGACGCCGGAACCCTGCGTCCGATGCTCGGCGACACCCCGATCGTGGCGAGCCCGCATCCGAGCCCACTCTCCGCCTCACGAGGCTTCTTCGGTTCGCGTCCGTTCTCCCGCGTCAATGAGCTTCTGGCAGCCCAGGGGGCAGCACCCGTCGATTGGACGCTCCCGACGGCGGATTAGTCGCAGAATGGACTCCATGAACGCGCAGAACTGGAGCAGTTACGTCGCCGTCGGTGACTCCTTCACCGAGGGCCTGTGGGATCCGTACCCCGGGTCGGCCGACCACCAGCGGGGATGGGCGGACCTGCTCGCCCAGAGTCTTGCCGCCCGGCAACGTGACGCCGGTTCGCCACCCCTGACCTACGCCAACCTGGCGATCCGCGGCCGTAAGCTCCATTCGATCTTGACGGAGCAGGTACCGATCGCCCTCGCGATGAAACCTGATCTGGTCAGCCTGGGTGGAGGCGGGAACGATATCCTGCGCGCCAGCGCGGACCTGGATCTGTTGGCCACCGGAGTCGAGTCCGCGGTCAAGCGACTGCGGGCGGAGGGCATCGACGTCCTGCTGATCACCGGCTTCGACTCGTCCGGCAGTCCGCTGGTGAGCATGACGCGCGGGCGCGTCGGGGTGTTCAACACCCACCTGTGGTCGATCGCCCGCCGACACGGTGCCTATGTGCTCGACCTGTGGGGCATGCGCAGCCTCGGCGACTGGCGGATGTGGGCGGAGGACCGGATCCACCTGACCACGGAGGGTCACCGCCGGGTCGCACAGGCGGCTCTGGTGGGACTCGGACTCGAACCGGACGACACCGACTGGGACGACCCGCTGGCGCCGCTGCCGCCCACGCCCGCCATCGACCGGGCGCGTGCGAACGCACAGTGGGTGCGCCACCACGCGGTGCCCTGGGCCGGCCGCCGGTTGCGGGGGACGTCATCGGGCGACCACCGCGTCCCCAAGGCGCCCGAGTTGGCACCGGTACCGCTGGCGGAGAAGTAGGGGCGGGGAGGTACGGAGCCGCCTGTCGGGGTCGAACCGACGACCTTTCGCTTACAAGGCGAATGCTCTACCAGCTGAGCTAAGGCGGCAGTCACCGGGGTGATCCCGGCGGGGTGGCCGGCCGTGTGGGCCGGACGAGCGGTCAGCCTACCCGCTCGTCCGGCCTTCGTCACAGCCGAGAACCGATCAGCGAGTCACGCTCACTGCTTGGCGTCCAAGATTGCCTGCTTGAACGAGTCGAGGTCCCGCCAGTCGCCGGTGTGGCGCTCACCGTTGATCAGGATCGTCGGGGTGTACAGCTTCCCGTCTTCGTGCAGCACGGCGGTGTCCTGACCGGCCCTCATCGTGGCCGCCTGGACCCAGCCGCCGAAGGTCTCCATGGCCGTGCCGTCACTGATCTTCGCCGCGGTGGCCGCCGGCACACCCGCCGCCTGCGCGATCTCGGCCATCTTGGCGTTGGTCAGGCCCCTGGTGCCCTCGGCCGGCTGGTTCGCGAAGAGTGCCGTGCTGAAGTCCTTGAACGCTTCCGGTGCCTGGTCGGCGACATACGCCGCCGCAGACGCCGCCCGGGTCGAGTAGACGCTGTCGGCCGCGTTGTGGTCCTGCGTCGACAGCGGGTGGTAGGCCAGCGTCACGTCACCGGAGGCAACCAGCTCGGAAAGCATCACGTCACTCGTCTGCTCGAGCTGACCACAAAAGGGGCACAGGTAGTCGAGGTACAGATCGACGACGACAGCGTTGGCCCCGTTCGTGGACCCGGCCTCACCGGACTTACCGACGGTGATCGCGTCGTTCTCATTCGCAGTCGCCGGGGCGGCTGTCGAGGTGCCCGGGGTGGTCACATCGGTGACGGTGCCTTCAGTGCCCCCACCGGCGTCGTCGGCGTCCTTTCCCGAGTTGAGCACGAAGAGGAAGACGCCGACCAGAGCGATCACCGCGATCGCCAGCACGCCGATCGTGATCGCCCGGTTGCGCTTCTCCCTGCGGGCCTGCGCGTCACGGAGCTTCGCCGCCTCGGCACGTGCGGCATCCCGGCGGTCGGCTTTGATGGAGGAGTCTTCTGTTGCCATGGCTGTCCTTCGAAAGTGGGATTATCGGGCAGCGCGGGTCGTGGTGACGCTCGGCCACCACGGACCCGGTCGCCTACTGGTCGTTCTTGGCGGCGAAAACTGCCTGCTTGAGCGCATCGGTATCGAACCAGTTGCCGTCGTAACGCTTCCCGTCGATCAAGATGGTGGGCGTCGACAGGTAGCCGTTCTCCGGGTTCAGTACATCAGGGTTCTGCGCGTCGAGGTCCGTGGCCGCCTGGACCCAGCCGCCGAAGGTCTCCATGGCCGTACCATCACTGATCTTCGCCGTCGTGGCTGCCGGCACACCCGCCGCCTGCGCGATCTCGGCCATCTTGGCGTTGGTCAGGCCCGTGGTGCGCTCGGCCGGCTGGTTCGCGAAGAGCGCCGTATTGAAGGCGGCCCAGTTGGCTGGTGCCTCCTGCGCGACGTAGGCCGAGGCCGCCGCCGCCCGCGTGGAGTACGCGGTTCTCTCGGAGGCCTGGTCCATGATCGAAATGGGGTGATTCGCCAGCGTGATGTCACCCGATTCGGCCAACGCGTTCAACGTGGGTCCAGCGGCCTGCTCCAGCTGACCACAGTTCGGGCACATGTAGTCGAGGTACAGGTCGACGACGACGGCGCCTTCGTTACTCGACCCGGCCTCACCCGACTTCCCGACGGTGATGGCGTTGTTGTCATTGGCCGTGCTTGGGGCCGCCGTCGAGGTCCCGGGGGTGGTCACATCGGTGGTCTTGGCGCTGTCGTCGTTGCTGTTCTTGAGCACGAAAAGGAAGACACCTACCAGGGCGACGACCGCAACGACCAGAACGCCGAGCGTGATCGCCCGGTTGCGCTTCTCTCGACGAGCCTGGGCTTCGCGCAGTTTGGCGGCCTCGGCACGAGCCGCCTGGCGGCGTTCGGCCTTGGTGGGCGTCGATTCTTGAGGGGACATGAATGGTCCTTCGGGGAAAGTGGTGAGGGTGGGCAGGCTGGCGCGCGTCAGGCCGGCGCGCAGACCGGCGTCGGCGGGCCGCGTACCACCCAGGCCGTGGCGGCCCCCAGCAGTCGCCGCACCACATGTTCCCAAGCGAATCGCCGGACCGCCGGGCGAGCCGGGACGAGGCCCGCCTCCGGGGTGATCCGCCCGTGCAGCGTCTCCACGGCTGCCGCCAACAGCCGGCCCAACCGTTCGATCGCGCCGCGCGCGTAGCCCGCGACGACCCACGCCGTCGCCAGTGCCACGAGATGGGCGATCGCCACCGGAATCGCGACCACGGCGAGCACCCGCACCGCCCCGGCCGGAGTCGGCCCGAGAGCCAGGCTGCCGGGAGCGCAGGCCGGCGACTCATGGACGAGCGCGAGACCCGTTCCGGCATGCATCCATTGCCCGGGCACCGCCACACACTGGTGCACCACGGCGAATCCACAGTTGGCGAGCAGCACCGCGGAGGCCGTCAGCACGAAGGCGACCAAGAAAACGGGCGCAAGCAGTCGCGACATGGAATGTCGGTCAACCCTGCTGTGCACTGGCCCAGTCTATAAGGTCACGACGTGGCGAACTCAGGAAACTCTCAGTTGAAACCCGACAACTGACGGAAGGGCCACCAAAACACATCGTAGCCGACGGCGACCAGGATTCCGGCAACCACGATCGCTACCAGCAACCCAGCCACCACCAGCAGTGTTCCCGAGCGGCTGCCGGCCACATGGGCCAGCGTCGTCCGGGCGCCGTAACGAGTCTTCGCGGTCCAGGGACCGGCCCAGGCGAGCACACCCGCGATCAGCCCCGCCACGCAGAGCACCACACTGAGGAGCCAGCCAGGGCTCTCCTGACTGGCAAAGCCACGGGCACCCGGGGCACCGTCCGCGAACAGTGCCCAACCGGCCGCAACCACCAGCCCCGCCCCGGCCGCAGCGACCGTCATCGACGGCACCGCCCCCACCACGGCCCGCAGGAAGTACCAGGGAGAGGCGAAGACCGCACGAACACGATCGCGGTTCGATACGCCGCGTTGTTCCCGGCGACGGTGAATCGCTTCGGTCGTTTCGCCCACCATCCGCATCACCACGATGACCAGCACCACGACACCCAGCACGACGCCCGGGAAGAAGCCGGCCAATGCCGCAGCCGCCACCACCGACAACCCGACGATCCACCGGCGTTCAGGCACCTCGGGCCGTTGGTATCCGGGTTCCGGCGACTCATCATCGGTCGCCTGCTCCGGGTCATCTGAGTCCCCCTCCGCCGTCCCCCCGGGGGCGATCGACGGTGGGAGACCCTCAGCATCCCGCACGTCGGCGGCGGACACGGCCACCGTGCGTCCGTCGTGCACGGGTTGTCCCACGGGAAGCACGGGCGGCACCACGACAGGGGGGATCAAGACGGGCGCCGACTCCGGGCCTTCGGCCGGCACCACCTCGGTCGGCGGCTCGACGGCCACCGTCTCGGTGGCATTCGCAAGATCCCCGGAATCGGCGGCGTAGCGCAGCGCGGTGATCACTTCGGTCGGGGTGGAGCGCTGCGCAGGGTCCGGTCGCAGCGCACCGGCCAGGGCAGCCGTCGTCGTCGGCCCCAACCCGGCCAGATCGGCCGTACCTGCGAGCGCCCGGCCGATCACGGCCTCCATCGGCCCCATGCCGAACGGCCGGCGCCCGGTGGCCGCGAACGCTACCACCGCCGCCCACCCCCACCAGTCGGTACCCGGCCCCAACGGTGCGTTGTCCAGGAGTTCGGGGGCGAGGTAACCCGGCGTGCCCATCACGATCCCAGTGGCCGTGTACCGGCTTTCGTCCAGCCCTTGAGCGATCCCGAAGTCGATCAGCACCGGCCCCTGGTCAGCGATGAGCACATTGCTCGGTTTCAAGTCCCGGTGGATGACGCCGGCGCCGTGAACGGCCTCCAGGGCGGCCGCGAGCTGATCCGCCAACTCCAGAAGGTCCCATGGGTCGAGCGGGCCGCGGGCCGCGATCTCGGCCTCCAACGTCGGCCCCGAGATCAGCTCCGTGACGATGAACGCTTCCGGCCCGTCCAACTCGACATCCAGGATCTGCGCGACCGCCGGGTGCCGCAGGCGTTGCAGGGCACTCGCCTCACGGTAGAGGCGTTGGCGGCCCTCGGCGTCAGTATCCAGATGAGCGTGCAGGAACTTGATCGCGACAAGATTGCCGCCGCCGTCGTGCGCGCTGTAGACACTGCCCATGGCGCCCGAACCCAACCGGGCACCGATACGGTATCCCCCGACCTCAGCACCTGGTCGAAAGCCCGTAGCGGGGGCGTGCGGCATGGGCTCAGTCATGAGACCAACCTAGTCACCGACTGTCGATTCCGGGCTGTACGCACCGCGTACCCGATATCCTGGCCTCGGCACGATGACCACATCCACCAGCCCAAAGGGGTTCCACGTGGCAAACGGAGACCAGTTCGATCTTGTTGTCGTGGCCAATCGTCTTCCGGTCGACTTCACCGTCTCAGACGACGGCGGTATCGACTGGGACCGTTCACCCGGTGGGCTGGTCAGCGCACTCGAACCAGTGATGCAGGCGGCCGACGGCGCCTGGGTCGGCTGGTCCGGTGCGCCCGATCTCACCGCCGAACCCTTCGAAGCGGACGACATGTGGCTGGTGCCGGTCACACTGTCTGCCGCTGAGATCGAGGGGTTCTACGAAGGGTTCTCGAACGACACCCTGTGGCCGCTGTATCACGACGTCATCGCTCCCCCGACCTACCACCGTGCCTGGTTCGAGACCTACCGGCGGGTCAACCAGCGCTTCGCCGATGCCGCCGCAAAGACCGCCGCCCCCGGTGGGGTGGTCTGGGTCCACGACTACCAACTTCAACTGGTCCCCCGGATGCTTCGCGATGCCCGGCCTGACCTGCGAATCGGTTTCTTCAACCACATCCCGTTCCCGCCACTGGAGCTCTTCCAACAACTCCCGTGGCGCCGACGTGTCCTTGAAGGGCTGCTCGGAGCGGATCTGGTGGGTTTCCAGCGCACCGGCGATGCCGCGAACTTTATGCGGGCCGTGCGCCGGATGAAGGCGCATACCACCCGTGGATCGATCATTTCCGTGCCCGACCATGGGCGTTTTCGCCATGTACGGGCGGCCGCCTTCCCCATTTCGATCGACTCCCGCCGCTTCGATGAGATGGCCCGCAGCCCACAGGTCCACGCCCGAGCCCGCGAGATCCGCGCGGACCTCGGCGACCCGGACATCATGATGCTGGGTGTCGACCGGCTGGATTACACCAAGGGCATCCGGCACCGGATCAAGGCCTACGGCGAACTGCTCCAGGACGGGCGCCTGGACGTGGCCCGGTCCACCCTGGTGCAGGTCGCCAGCCCGAGTCGGGAGAATGTGGACGCCTACCAGGAACTGCGAGAGAACGTCGAAGTCCTGGTAGGCCGGATCAACGGTGAGTACGCCGAGATCGGCACAGCCGCAATCCACTACTTGCACCACTCCTACCCCCCGGAAGAGATGGCGGCCCTCTACCTCGCGGCTGACGTCATGTTGGTGACCGCCCTGCGCGACGGCATGAACCTCGTCGCCAAGGAGTATGTCGCGGCGCGTTCGGACGATCGCGGCGTCCTGGTTCTCTCGGAATTCGCCGGCGCCGCCGATGAGCTGGCCTCCGGCGCCCTGCTGGTCAACCCGCACGACATCGACGGGATGAAGGACATCATCGTCGCGGCCGCCCATATGGACGCGCGAGAGCAACGTAAGCGGATGCGCAAACTCCGGCGCCGAGTCCTGTCCGACGATGTCGCCAAATGGTCGGCCTCCTTCCTGGCGGCACTGACCGAGACAGCGGACCGGGCCGGTCGCGAACGGCGCTCGTTCGAACACGGCCACCGCGCTCCGGCCACGACCACGGCGCCGACCGAGAGTTCGGTAACCGACCGGCCGGCCACCCAAGAACAGGTGGAGTGGTGAACGACCTTCCCCTGCCCACAGCGCTGACCGTGTTCGCCGCGGCCGCGGCCCCCCGGCTGGTCGCCCTCGACTTCGACGGCAGCCTGGCACCGCTGGTCGACGACCCGACCCGATCACGTCCGCTTCCCCGCGCGGCGGCTGCCTTGGCCCGGTTGGCGGCCCTTCCGCCTGGCGCACACACCACCGTGGCGCTGGTCTCCGGACGTAACCTTGCGGACCTCACCGAACGGGCGCAGCCACCTGTGGGCACCCTTTTGGTGGGCAGCCACGGCGCGGAGATCGGGCACATGGCAGACGGCGGACCCGTCGCTGATCCCCTGCACCTCGACACCGCTCAACAGCAAGCGCTGGCCACCTTGATCGGGGCCTTCGAGCGGATCGCGGCCACGCACGCGGGCGCGTGGGTGCAGATCAAACCGAGCGCCGCCGTGATGCACACCCGGCTGGCCCGCACCGACGTCGCCCGCACGTGCACCGAAGCGGCGCTCGCCGTCGCCGACCGGCTGGAATTGGCGGCCCTGCAGGGCAAGGACGTCGTCGAGGTGGCGGTGACGCACACCTCCAAGGGAATTGCCGTCGAGCGCCTGCGCTCGCATCTCGGCGACGACACCCGAGTGCTGTACGCAGGCGATGACACCACCGACGAACGCGCCCTCGAAGTCTTGCGCCCGGGCGATGTCGGCATCAAAGTCGGCCCGGGGTCCACGTCTGCGGAGTTCCGGCTCGCGGACCCGGCTGAACTTGCCGAAACCCTGCTCATGCTCGTCGCCGACCTGGAAACAACCTGGCAGGCGGGGTCCGACGTCACAAGCGCGTGACGATCTCCGCCTCGCCCGGCAAAATCTCAGATGCTGAGCGTAGGATGCGGATCACGACGATGTCGGACTCACCGATTGAGGGCTCTTCGATCGGCCGGAGTTCGGCATCTTCCATGTCGCGAACCTTTCGCGATGGCACGTCACTACACAACGGATCGTCCGGCACGTACCTGCCGGTGGAGGGATGTACCCATCATGGCCACGGTCAAGTTCGACCACGCAACCCGGATCTACCCGGGCACGGAGCGGCCCGCAGTGGACCAGCTCTGCTTGGACATCGAGGACGGCGAGTTCCTCGTCCTCGTCGGCCCGTCCGGCTGCGGCAAATCGACCTCCCTGCGGATGCTCGCAGGCCTGGAGGACGTCAACGGCGGCAACATCTACATCGGTGACCGCGACGTCACCGACATGCAGCCCAAGGACCGGGACATCGCCATGGTGTTCCAGAACTACGCGCTGTACCCGCACATGTCCGTCGCGGACAACATGGGCTTCGCCCTGAAGATCGCCGGCACACCCCGGGCCGAGATCCGCCAGCGCGTCGAAGAGGCCGCGAAGATCCTCGACCTCACCGAGTACTTGGACCGCAAGCCGAAGGCACTTTCCGGCGGTCAGCGTCAGCGGGTGGCCATGGGCCGCGCGATCGTCCGCCAACCGCAGGTCTTCCTCATGGACGAACCACTGTCGAACCTCGACGCAAAGCTCCGCGTCCAGACCCGCACCCAGATCGCCTCGCTGCAGCGCCGGCTGGGTGTCACCACGGTCTACGTGACCCACGACCAGACCGAGGCGCTGACCATGGGCGACCGAATCGCCGTCCTCAAGGACGGATTGCTCCAGCAGGTCGGGACCCCGCGCGACATGTACGACACCCCCGCGAATGTCTTCGTGGCTGGCTTCATCGGCTCCCCCGCCATGAACATCGCCACCTTCGACGTGAAGGACGGTGTGGCCGAAGTGGGTCCCGCACGCATCCCGCTGGCCCGCGAGACCGTCGCGCAGATGAGCGAGGCGGACAACTCCCGGGTCACGCTCGGTTTCCGACCCGAGTCTCTCGACGTCGTGGGCGAGGACAACCCGGCGGCATTCCCGGTGGACGTCACCCTGGTCGAGGAACTGGGCTCGGATGCCTTCGTCTACGGCACGATCGGTGAGGAACTGGCCAGCGCCGATCTGCGGTCGGGCGCCGGTGAGAACCAGGTGATCGTGCGGATCGACCCCCGCAAGGTTCCGGCCAAGGGCGAGACCATCCGCGTCGCGATCCGCACTGGCGAGTCGCACGTCTTCTCCTCGGCAACCGGCGACCGGTTGGGCTGAGTCCGACCGTATCGGTAGGCGGGACCAGCCACGGGCTGGTCCCGCCCTCCGGCGTTCCCGGGGGGCGCCAGTCGAGTGCTGTGGTCTCAGTCGAGTGCTGTGGTTTAAACCGCAGCACTCGACTGAAAGTACAGCACTCGGCAGACCCTGCGCTCCGAGGGCCGCCCTCAGGGGACGGTGTAGGTGTGGACAATGGGACACGTGAGTGCCCCCTCTCTTCAGATAACCTCGGCTGACACCGACCCGGCGATCCTCGACCTTCCTTGGGGAGTCCCGCTGGAAGAGTGGCCCGAGGAGACCATCGCGGCACTGCCCCGGGGTATCTCCCGGCATGTGGTGCGATTCGCGCGGCTCTCCGGCCGGGTGATCGCCATCAAGGAGATCAGCGAGTCGGTCGCCTACCGCGAGTACGACCTGCTGCGGCAGCTGCGGCGGTTGGAGGTGCCGAGTGTGGTCCCGATCGGGGTCATCACCGGCCGGGTCGATGCGAACGGTGAGCACCTGGAGGCCGTACTCATCACCGAGCACCTACAGTTCTCGCTGCCCTACCGAGCACTATTCAGCCAGTCCTTGCGCCCGGACACCGCCACCCGGTTGATCGACGCACTCGCCGTCCTGCTCGTACGGCTGCACCTGGTGGGCTTCTACTGGGGCGACGTCTCCTTGTCGAACACCCTGTTCCGCCGGGACGCGGCCACGTTCGCCGCCTACCTCGTCGATGCCGAGACCGGCGACCTGCACCGCGAGCTGACCTCCGGCCAGCGGCTGTACGACCTCGACCTCGCCCGGACGAACATCATCGGCGAGCTGATGGACCTTGCAGCCGGTGAGCTGCTCGATAAGGATGTCGACGAGATCGCGATCGGCGATGCCCTCGTCGACCGGTATCAAGACCTGTGGCAAATGCTGACCGTCTCCGAGTCCTTCGCGGCGAATGAACGCTGGCGGGTCGCGGCACGCATTGACCAGCTCAACAACCTCGGCTTCGACGTCGGGGAGTTGGCCATCACCACGGACATCGGCGGCACGAGCGTGCGCATCCAACCCAAGGTGGTCGACGCCGGTCATCACTCCCGGCGGCTCCTGCGGCTCACGGGACTCGATGTCCAGGAGAACCAGGCCCGGCGACTGCTCAACGATCTTGACTCCTACCGTGCGGCCACCGACCGGCAGGGCGACGACGAGGAATTCGTGGCCCACGACTGGCTCAGTGGGGTCTTCGAGCCGACGGTCCGCGCCGTTCCCCGAGAGCTGCGCCGCAAACTGGAACCGGCGCAGATCTTCCATGAGGTACTCGACCACCGCTGGTACATCTCGGAACAAGCCCGCCACGACATCCCGATGGCGGAGGCCACCCAGTCCTATGTGGACACCGTGCTGCGGCACCGGCCCGACGAGAAGGCTGTTCTGGGCAGCGCGGAGGACGACGAGCTCATCGGTTAGGGCGCTGCCGGGTTGAGGTCTGCTCTCGGAGCCGGGATTCGTGCCAGCGCCCGTGGTTGTGGCGGTTCCAACCCGTATCGATGCATAGTGTCCGCGTTCCGAGGCGTTCTGTATTGCGCTTGGAGAGGTTGACACGATAGTGGTGACGTTTTGTCGGTGTTGGCGGGTTTTGGGAGGTGCCGCGACGGCGCGGGCAGGGCGGTTTGGGACCGGGGCTCAGTGGACGCCTGGGGTCGTCGTGCCATGAGGCTGCGGACGCTGGAGGATCGAACTGAAGCGGCACCGCTCCCCGGTTCACTGCCGAACAGCTCGAATCCATCCGAACCAACCCCGAAGCCACCCCACCAACTCCACCGTGGTCCTACTTCAAACAACTCGACCAAGAATCCTACGCCCGAGAAACCGCCACCAACGACGCAGGGACCAACACGCCGTAGGCGCTCAACAGCCGCCCTGGCCGCCCACGCGCGGGGCACGCACCCCCCATGCGTCAGGCCCGCCCGCCCCCGGCCTCCTCCGCGCGTAGCCGCGCGACCTCGTACAACGAGATCCCTGCTGCGACGGCTGCGTTCAGCGACTCGATGGTCGAGGCGATCGGGATCGAGGCCACGGCGTCGCAGGTGTCCCGGACCAGCCGCGACAGGCCCTTGCCCTCCGAGCCGACCACCAGCACCAGCGGGTCGGTGGCGAAGGCCAACTCGTTGATCGAGGTTTCGCCGCCGCCGTCGAGGCCGACTACGAAGCAACCGGCCTTCTTGAACTGGGTCAGGGCCCGCACCAGGTTGGTTGCCCTGGCGACCGGCACCCGGGCGGCGGCCCCCGCGGAGACCTTCCACGCCGAGACCGTGACCCCCGCCGACCGGCGCTCGGGCACCAGCACCCCGTGCGCACCGAACGCACCGGCCGACCGCAACACGGCCCCCAGGTTGCGCGGGTCGGTCACGCCGTCGAGCGCGACGATCAGCGGCCGCTCACCGGCCCGCTCAGCGGCATCGAGCAGGTCATCCGGCTCGCCGTACTCATACGGCGGCACAGCCAGGACCACCCCTTGATGCACCACCCCATCGGACAGTCTGTCGAGCTGCTGGCGGCTGACCTCCAGTACGTCGTAGCCACGGCCCGTGGCGATCTGCAGGATCTCGCGCATGCGGTCGTCGGAGTCCACATGGGAGGCGATCCGCAGCGACTCGACCGGCACCCGGGAACGCAACGCCTCCAGCACCGCGTTCCGGCCGACGACGACCTCGGGGCCGTCCGGCCGGTCAGCACCTCTTGCGGGCGCACCAGCCCGGCCCTGCGCCGCCGACCGGCCCACGACGGCACCCGTGCGGCCCCCTGAACCACGCGAACCGTCCGCCTGTTCGGCTCGCCGCTGCGCCGCCTGCTTGCGCTGATAGGCGGGGTGGTAGGTGCGGTCCTCAGCCTTCGGCGTCGGCCCCTTGCCTTCGAGAGCCTTCCGGCCACGCCCCCCTGACCCGATGGTGGCGCCCTTCTTACTGCCCGGCTTGCGGGTGGCGCCTTGTCGTCGTGAGTTTCCAGCCATGGTGTTGCCCGTCGTGTCGGTGTCGGTAGCGGCGCGGTGCCTCGGTCAGTGGTCGGCCAGCGTCCAACGGGCGCCGTCCGGGGAGTCCTCGACGACCACGCCAGCCGCTTCAAGGCGGTCTCGGATCGCGTCCGCCGTCGCGAAGTCTCGGTCCGCGCGGGCTTGCGCACGGGCCGACAGCTCCGCCGAGACGAGGGAGTCGAGCGCCGAAGCGTATCGCGAGTCGCCGGCCGTGACCCATGCGGGGTCCTGGGGGTCGAGGCCGAGGACGTCGAGCATCGCCCGCACCGCCGTCACCTGCTCCCGGGTCAGCGCGTCGTCTCCCCCGGCCAGCGCCGTGTTCCCGGCCCGCACGTGTTCGTGAACGACGGCGAGCGCCGCCGGGACGTTGAGGTCGTCATTCAACGCGGCCACGAAAGCCTCCGGCAGAGGCACCTCCCCCACGGCGCCGACGTCGCCGACCCGCTCAGTGGCCCGGGTCACGAAACCGGCCAATCGATCCCACGTGGCCTCAGCCTCCGCCGCCGACTCGTCGGTCCACTCGAGCATCGAGCGATACTGGACCGCGCCGAGGGCATAACGCAGCACCACCGGTTTGGTGGTCGCCAACACCTCGGTGACGCCCAAGCCGTTCCCCAGCGACTTGCTCATCTTGGCGCCGCCCTGGGTGACCCAGGCGCTGTGCATCCAGTGCCTTGCGAAGCCGAACCCGGCCGCCCTCGACTGGGCCTGCTCGTTCTCGTGATGCGGGAAACGCAGGTCGAGGCCACCGCCGTGAATGTCGAACTCGTCGCCCAGGTACCGGCGGGCCATGGCGGAGCACTCCAGATGCCACCCGGGCCGGCCCCGGCCGAAGGGGGTCTCCCAGGAGGCCGTTTCCGGTTCCCCCGGTTTGGGCGCCTTCCAGAGCGCGAAGTCCCGAGGGTCACGCTTGCCGTCGGCGTCGTCCGCCGGGTCGACGCTCGCGAATTGCCCGGCTTCGATCTCGCCGTCGGTCGCAGGAGCGCAGTCGGCAGCCTGATCACGCCGGCCGGCCGCCCCGCCGTCCCCGGCGCCGGTACCAACAGCCTCGCTGCCGCCCAGTCGGCGAGCGTCGCGCTGGTTGGTCAGGGACCCGTAATCGGCATAGGACGGCACGTCGAACCACACCTGCCCGGGACCCGAGACGTAGGCGTGGCCGCGGTCCACCAGGAGCTGCATGAGGGCCGTCATCTCGGGGACGTGGCCGGTCGCTCGCGGCTCGTAGGTCGGCGGCAGCACGTTGAGCACGTCGTAGGCGGCAGTGAAGGCCCGCTCATAAATGGCGGCCCACGCCCACCAGGGCACGCCGGCGGCAGCGGACTTCGCCAGGATCTTGTCGTCGATATCGGTGACGTTGCGAATGAGGGTCACGGTGAACCCGCTGCGCCGCAGCCACCGAACCAGGATGTCGAACGCGACACCGGCCCGGATGTGCCCGATATGCGGGGCACTTTGAACGGTGGCACCGCACAGGTAGATGCCGACCTCACCCGGGGTGATGGGGTGGAAGTCGCGCACATCGCGCGTGGCGGTGTCGTACAGGCGAAGGCTCACGTCGCAAGGCTACCGGGAGCGGGCTCAGCCGAAGCTCTGGCCCTCACCCCGGTAGGTCTCCACGACGTCCACGACGTCGGCGCCGCGCACCAGGTGAACCTCGTTGAACCGCTCCATCAGCTCCCCGGCCTTGGCGTGGCGGAACCACACCCGGTCGCCGACCGCGAGTGCCGGCCGGTCGCCCCCAGCTCGTCGGCGGACTGCTCGCAGCGGCGTCTGCACCTCCCCGGCCCCCTCCCGGGAGGTCAACTCCCAGCCGGGAGTCGCCACTCGCGGCAATCGGGACTTCGCAGCCGGCCCCGACCCGATGTAGCCGCCACTGTAGGCGGTCGCCCAACCCGGCCCGGGAACCCGCACGATATCGAGCCCGAAGAAGGCCGACGGCCGTGGCTCGAAGGCGGCGTAGTCGTCGAAGAGTCCCGGCACATAGAGCCCGGAACCGGCCGTGACCTCGGTGACCACCGGGTCGGCGGCCGACTGTTCGAGCGACCCCGTCCCGCCGGAGTTGACCAGGTCCAGTGGGTAACCGATTTGCGCGGTCACGGCATCGACCACGGCCCGGCGGCGACCGGCCAGATCGCTGACCGACCACTGTTTGACGACCCGAACGGCGAAGCTCGTGTCCGGAAGTCCCGCGACCTGGGCCTCGTAGAACATGATCCCGCGCAACCGCACCCCTGGCATCCGAGCGACCTTGGCCGCGACGGCAGCCGCCTCCTCGGGAGTGTGCACGGGAGAACGCCGAGTGCCCAGGTGAAGTCGCAGGGGGCCGACAGCCAATCGCAGGGAGGCGTCGACATCGAGACATACGAGCAGTGGGGCGTCGCGGACTCCGGGCGCGGCAGCCACCACCGCCTCGATCAGGGCGAGTTGCGCGGCGTCGTCGACCATCACGGTGACCTCCCGGCGGGCGGTCGCATCCACCGCCAACCGGGTCAGGGCCTTGCGGTCGACCGTCGGATAGGCCACCAGGATGTCGCGCACACCCCCCTCGACCAGCCACAATGCCTCGGCGAGCGAGTACGCCATCACCCCGGTGAACCCTTGAGCCAGCGCACGCTCCAGTAGCGCCCGGACCCGCACCGATTTGGAGGCCAGCCGCACCGGACGCCCGTGGGCGCGGGCCAGGAGATCGGCCGCGTTCAGATCGAAGGCGTCCAGGTCGACCACGGCAACCGGACCCGCCACGGCGGCGGTCGCCCGGCTGAGGCTGCCCCGGACGCTGGTCTCACGCCCGTCGGGGGTCGCGGCGCCGGCCGGGCTGGCAGCGGAATCGGTGTGGCCGGGGGCCACGGGAGAGGTCGGCATGCGCCCCAACGTACGCGAGGGACGACGAGGGTACATCCGCATCGACCTGCCGGATCCCGGGTCATCTGCGATAGTGCGCGATGTGAGGAAACCTTGGACCGGCCGTGGCCCCAGCACGGATTCTTCAGTCTCGTCGATGCAGACATGGACGAACTGGGCGCAGACGGTGACCGCCAACCCCCGCCGCCGTGCGATGCCACGGACCGAGGCTCAGCTCGCGGACGAGATCCGCCGCGCCGCCGCCAACGGCCTGCGCGTGCGTGTGGTCGGCGCCGGGCATTCCTTCACCCCGGTGGCCGCGACGGACGGGCTGCTCCTTTCGCTGGACCACCTGGACACCATCGAACGGATCGAACGGGTCGACGGCCGGATCGAGGTGACGGTCGGGGCCGGGATCCGGTTGCACCGGCTGAACGCCGCCCTGGCCGGTGTCGGGCTGGCGATGCGCAACCTCGGTGACATCGACCGGCAGTCGTTGGCCGGGGCGATCTCCACCGGCACCCACGGCACGGGTGCCGCCCTGGGCGGGCTGGCGACCCAGGTGCGAGGGTTGCGGCTCGTGTTGGCGAACGGGAGCGTCGTCGAGGCCGACGCAACCCATCACCGCGAACTCTTTGAGGCGAGCCGGATCGGCCTCGGGACGACCGGAGTGATCAGCGCCTACACCCTTGAAGTCGTGCCCGCTTTCTACCTGCGCGCCCAAGAGGAACCGTGGCCGCTCGACCGGGTCTTCGAGGAACTGTTCGGAGCTAGTGGGTTGATCGAGAGCAACGACCACATGGAGTTCTACTGGTTCCCGCACACTCGGCGCGCGCTGACCAAACGCAACAACCGGGTGGCGACGCCCGCTGAGGACCGGCGCCAACCAGCGGTCGCACGGGCACGCACCTGGGTGGATGAGGAACTGCTGTCCAACGGCGCCTTCGCGACCACGAATCGGATCGCCACACGCTGGCCGGCCACCACCCCGCGGATCAACGCGGTGGCGGCGCGGACGTTGGCGCCCCGGACCTATGAAGCACCCTCGTACCAGGTGTTCGTCACCTCCCGGCGGGTCCGCTTCCGGGAGATGGAGTACGCCATCGGCCGCGAGCATGTCATCGATGCCCTCGAGGCGGTGGACTCCTGGCTGCGCTCCTCCGGCGAACAGGTGCCCTTCCCGGTCGAGGTGCGGTTCGCAGCACCCGATGACGTCTGGCTGTCCACTGCATACGGACGCCCGACGGCATACATCGCCGTCCATCAGTACTACCGGCTGCCGCACGCCCGCTACTTCGATGCGGTCGAGCAGATCATGAGCGACTTCCAGGGCCGACCCCATTGGGGGAAGATGCACGCGCTCGACAAGCAACGGCTCAGTTCGCTGTACCCACGCTTCGAGGACTTCCGGACTGCACGGGCAACCGCCGACCCTCAGGGGCTCTTCTGCAACCTTTATACGGATATGGTCTTCGGTTCACCGTCCGTGAACGGCTGATCGGTAGCCACGTCCGCTGGCATCCGCAGCTGACGGGGTTCGCCCCCAACGACGGGAACGCCTTCGCGCACCATGTACATCAGACAGTAGTCCGCCAGGGCGTGGAAGCTCGCGAGGGCCTTGGCGTCGTCCTGTTCGACCAACCAGGCGATCTCGATACCGTCGATCATCCCAGCCACCAAACGCGCCAGGAAGGCCACGTCCACCGAGTATTCGACGCCACCGGCCCGTGCGACCTGAACGAGGAAGTCCTCGGTCATGGCCCAGGTCTGCTCCAGATGAGCCTGGGCGACCGGGCGCAGCGCTCGGTTGCGGGCACCGGCGGTCGCGAACTCGAAAGTGAGCAACCGCATGTGACGTCGGGGAATCAGCCCCCGGAAAAGGCCATCCGCGGCAGAATGGGCAATATCTTCGATGGCACTATCAGGACTCAATGCGGCACGCACAGGCTCAGATGCAACAAGCGCGACGCTGTGCCCCATGGCACGAAGCAGATCCTCTTTGGAGTCGAAGCAGTAGTGCACAACCCCCAAGGAAACACCTGCCTCCGCTGCTACCCCTCGGACCGTCACGGCCTCGACACCTTCACGGACAGCTATAGTCATGGCGGCATCAACAAGTTGCGCGCGGCGTTCCTCGACTGACATTCGATTCATTGTGTTCATCCCATGTCTTGGACTTCGACGAGTCAACCACATGGACAGTTGTTCAGCAATCTCTACACGCCGAAGGTTCGCCACACCCGACGGTGACGCTCACACCGACTGTCCGGCGGCATAATCGACAGGTTGCCGACCGACACCCGAGGACGACCATGACCGCCAGGCCCCGAGCACTCATCCACCGCGGCACCATCTGGGCGGTCGCGCCCCTCATGCTCCTCGGTTTGACCTCCTGCGGCGACAACGGAGGAGGCCAAACGGGCGAGAGCACCACGCCGAACACACCGACCTCCGGGGACGCTCCGCAGGTCACGCTCGCAGAGGCCATGAAGGTCCCCGACGCGCCGATCACCCTTCAGTGGCCGGCCGATTGGATCGCCAAACCGGAGGCAGCGAGCTGGGCCGTCGTCGCACCGAAGAGCTTCAGCGGCAGCGACTTCAAACCCAACGTGGTGGTCAGCACCACCGACTGCACACAGTCGCTGACCGACACGGGAACCACCACCACCGATTACCTGAAGGCCCGTGAAGGCTGGACGGCCGACTCCGAGGGGCAGGGCGAAACCACGGCCGGCGGGCTGCCCTCCTACTTCCTCTCGGGTCGCCAGAAGCATGACAGCGGGGAGTATGCGCAAGCCGTGACCGTTGTGCAGATCGGTGCTGGCTCAACCTGCCGAACAGTCGTCATCGCGGGGTCGTCAGACATCGAAGATGCCACCGGGTCAGCGCAGGTCAAAGCCATCGTCGGCAGCATGAAGCCGGTGACATAAGATCTCCGCCCGACCGCAGCCGGCCGAGCCGCGCGCCAGACCCTCAGGAGTCCAAGGCCGCGGGCGCCAACACCAGGGCCGTAGCGATGGCCGCCACACCGTCGCCGCGTCCCGTCAGCCCCAGCCCGTCGGTGGTCGTGGCTGTCAGGATCACCGGTGCCCCCGCCGCCGCCGACAGGACCTCCTCGGCCTCCGCCCGGCGGCCTCCGATGCGCGGAGCGTTGGCCAACACCTGGACCGCGACATTGCCGATCTCGTAGCCGGCCGACCGCACCCGCCGCGCCGCCTCCGCCAGCAGCACCGCGCCACTCGCACCGGCCCACTCGGGTTCTGAGGTGCCGAAGTTCGAGCCCAGGTCTCCCAAGTGAGCAGCTGAGAACAACGCATCGGCCGCCGCATGCGCCACGACGTCGGCGTCGGAGTGACCTGAGAGCCCTCGCTCCCCCGGCCAGCACAAGCCCGCCAACCACAGGGGACGATCGGCCGCATAGGCGTGGACATCAGTGCCCACGCCTATGCGCGGAACCACCATCTGGACCCCCTCAGCTGACTGCGGGCAAGGAGCCGGAACCGGGTCCCGAGAGGTCGAGGCAGGGTCCAGGTCCACCGAGGAGCCCGAGGCGCTGCCTGAGGCGCGCTCCAGAGCCACGGCCTCAAGGGCTTGTAGATCCTCGACGGTCGTCACCTTGGCCGCATGGGTATCCCCGGCGACCACCCACACCTGCTCGCCAAGGGCCTCGACGAGGCCCGCGTCGTCACTCGCGGCCACGGACTCGTCGCTGGCCCGCGCCACTCCTGCCGCATGGGCACGATCCAGAAGGCCGCGGTCAAAGCCTTGCGGTGTCTGCACCGACCGCAGCACGGCCCGATCGATCGTCGCCGTCACCCGCTGCGCCGATCCACCATCCGGAGCAGCGACGGATTTTATCGTGTCCGTCACTGGCAGTCCGGGAACCACTGCCCGGTGCCCGGTGCGCACGGCAGCCGCGACCCTGCGCACCAGCTCGGGCGGTGCGAACGGGCGGGCCGCATCGTGCACGAGGACCATGTCGACCCCTGGCGCGGCGTGGGAAAGCGCAGCGGCGACCGATGCCTGCCGGGTCGCCCCCCCGGCCACCACCCGGACCGGTACACCCGTGATGGCTTCCTCGAGCAGCGCCCTCATCCGACTCAGGTCAGCCGCGGGGGCTGTGACCACCAGCTCATCGACGACACCCGAGTCGATGAGCCCGCGCGCGGCATGGACCACCAAGGGTCGGCCACCGACCATCACAAATGCCTTGGGCTGTGCGGCACCGAGCCGAGAACCGGAACCAGCCGCTGTCAGGATCGCAAGAGTCGACACAGGGCCACGGTAGCCGCACATACATCCGGGACCGCTCGTCGCCGACCAGTTCCAGTGGCCGGCACGTCCACATGCGGCGATCCCCGCAACTCCCATCAGGGTGCTGCGGGGATCACTTACGTCCTTGACCCACCGGGTCCGGCCCTACCGGCTGACACTGCTACGAAGCCAACACCTCGTCGAGAATGGCCTCGGCCTTCTCCTCTTCGGTGTGTTCGGCGAGGGCCAGCTCGGAGACAAGGATCTGACGAGCCTTGGCGAGCATGCGCTTCTCCCCGGCCGACAAACCACGGTCGGCGTCGCGGCGGGAAAGATCCCGCACAACCTCGGCCACCTTGATGACATCGCCGGAGGCGAGCTTCTCCAGGTTGGCCTTGTAACGACGCGACCAGTTGGTCGGCTCCTCGGTATACGGTGCGCGCAGCACCTCGAAGACGCGGTCGAGACCTTCCTGGCCGACGACGTCACGGACGCCCACCAGGTCGACATTCTCGGCTGGGACTTCGATGACTAGGTCTCCCTGGGCGACCCGGAGCTTGAGGTAAAGCTTCTCCTCGCCGCGCATGGTGCGCGTGGTGATCGCCTCAATGAGAGCGGCTCCGTGGTGCGGGTAGACAACTGTCTCGCCTACTGTGAACGTCATCTGCAGATGTCCCCTTTCGCGGACACCCATTCTAACACGCGAGCTGGTACTGTTTGCCGCCCGCCCGAGGACGCATGACCAGTTCTCTCAACGTCGTCGCAGGTCACCTAGGATTTTTGAGGATTGTAGGCGACCCTCACTTACCTCCCTGCGCAAGGGTCCGCGCGGTGTGAAACCGCGCCTCGCGCGAACAGCTCAAATCGTGACCTCATTGTTATCAGCCAAAGCGCCCCGAGATGTAGTCCTCGGTCGAACGCTGCGTGGGCGCTGAGAAGATCGTCGCGGTGTCGTCCATCTCCACGAGCCGGCCGGGATCGCCCACCTCCTCAATCGTGAAAAAGGCGGTCCGGTCGCTGACCCGCGCTGCCTGCTGCATGTTATGCGTCACGATGACGATCGTGTAGTCGTTCTTCAGCTCGGTGATGAGGTCCTCGATCGCCAACGTCGAGATCGGATCCAGGGCAGAACAGGGCTCGTCCATCAAGAGCACCTGCGGCTTGACCGCGATGGCCCGCGCGATGCAGAGCCGCTGCTGCTGACCGCCGGAGAGCCCCGCACCCGGCCGGTCCAGTCGGTCCCGCACCTCCTTCCACAAACTGGCAGCCCGGAGCGACTGTTCGACCAGGTCGTCGGCATCGGACTTGCTCAGGCGGCGGCTGTTCAGCCGCACCCCCGCAAGCACGTTCTCCTTGATCGACATGGTCGGGAACGGGTTCGGGCGCTGGAACACCATGCCCACCTGCCGCCGGACGGCCACCGGGTCGATCCCCGCACCGTAGAGGTCCACACCCTCCATCTCGACGCGGCCCTCGACGTGCGCACCCGGAACGACCTCGTGCATGCGGTTGAGGGTCCGTAGGAACGTGGACTTGCCGCAGCCGGAAGGGCCGATCAGCGCGGTCACCGATTTGGGTTCGATGGTCATCGACACGTCCTCGACGGCGCGGAATGCCCCGTAATAGACGCAAAGATCCTTGACGTCAATGCGTTGAGCCGTGGCAGTGTCCTTCAAGGTAGTCACGGGCGCGCGAGTCTGGGCGCGAACCACCGCGAGATGAGTCGGCCGGTGAGGTTGAGCACCATGACGAGGGCGATCAGTGCGAGCGCCGCCGCCCAGGCACGGTCGTAGTTGATCGTGGCGATGCAGTCAGCGCCGGCGGTACATGGCACCAGTCCCTGGCTGTACTGGCGGTAGACGTAGACGGGCAGCGTCATCATGCGGCCGGAGAACAGGTCCAGGTTGATCGAGTCGATGACGCCGACCGTGATCAGCAACGGCGCGGTCTCGCCGATGACCCGGGCCACGGCGAGCAGCACCCCGGTGGTCAACCCGGCCACCGACGTCCGCAGGACAACCTTGAGTACGGTCCGCCATCGGGGCACTCCCAACGCGTAGGCGGCCTCTCGGACCTCGTTCGGGACGATACGCAGCATCTCCTCACACGAGCGCACGACCACGGGGATCATCAGCACCGACAGGGCCACCGAGCCGATGATGCCCATCCGCACCCCCGGCCCGAGGATCGTCGCGAAAACCGCGTAGGCGAAGAGGCCCGCCACGATCGACGGGATCCCGGTCATCACATCCACCAGGAAGGTCACCGCGCGAGCCGTCGCACCCCGCCCGTACTCCACCAGGTAGATCGCGGCCAACAGGCCGATCGGCACCGAGATGGCGGACGCACCGAGGGTGATCAGCACCGTCCCCATGAGGGCGTGGTAGATGCCGCCGGCGTCCATCCCGCCGAAGACCCCGCGCATCGAGTGCGTCAGGAAGTACCCGTTGAACCGTTCGGCGCCGCGCGCCACCACGGTCCACACCAGGGAGATCAGCGGCACCATGGCCAGGGCGAAGGCCCCGTAGATGGCGGCAGTCATCAGGCGGTCCTTGCGGCGCCGGCGATGGTCCCAACCGCTCGACATGTGCAGCGTGTGCGCTCCGTGCTCCGGGTTCAGGCTGGGCATCTGCGTGTCGATGCTCATCGGTCAGCCCCCTGGAACTCCTTGTGCCGGGCGACGACCGCACGCGCACCCAGATTGACGATCAGCGTGATGGCGAACAGGGCCAGGCCGGTGGCGATCAGGGCGCTGACGCCGAGCGGGTTCGCCTCCGGGAACTGGGCCGCGATGTTCGCGGCGATGGTCTGCTGTTGACCGGCCTGAAGGATCGCCACCGAGTACAGGAACCCGGGCGAAAGGATCATCAACACCGCCATGGTCTCCCCGAGCGCCCGGCCCAGGCCGAGCATCGCCGCCGAGACCACCCCGGGCCGCCCGAAGGGCAGCACGGTCATCCGCAGCATCTCCCAACGCGTCGCCCCGAGGGCCAGGGCGGCCTCCAGATGCAGAGCGGGGGTCGCGCTGAAGACCTCCCGGCTGACCGCCGTGATGATCGGCAGGATCATCACCGCCAGTACCACGGTGGCCGTCGCCAGCACCCGGCCGGTCGTCGACGCCGGGCCGGCGAACAGCGGGAACCACCCGGCGTGATCCGCCAGCCACGTCCATACCGGAACCAACACTGTCGGCAGCACCAACGACCCCCACAGCCCGTACACCACCGACGGGATGGCGGCCAGCAGATCGACGACGTAGCCGAGCATGGTCGCTACCCGCCGCGGCGCATAATGCGTGATGAACAACGCGATCCCGACGGCGATCGGCGTCGCCAGGGCCAGGGCCAGGGCCGATGAGAGCAGGGTCCCGAGGATCAGCGGGCCCACGAACTCCCACACGGAGGCGCTGTCCCCGAACCAGCTGATCCCGGCCTGGAGCTCGGCGCCGTTCGCCGTGATGGCGGGCCACGCCTTGAGCACCAGGAACACGGCCACGGCCGCGAGGACCACCAGGATCGAGAGCCCGGCGCCACTGGCCAGCCACCGGAAGAACCGGTCCACGCCCCGGTCCACGCCCGGCTTGGGGCTCCGCTTGGCGCCACGGCCGGCGCCCGGCTTGGCGCGACGGACGACTGCGACGGTCACGACATCTCCTCAGGTCATGCGGGTATGGCCCGGGGGCCATACCCGCGAGTGGCTTCGTCAGCCCACGCTGATCGCGTCGATCGAGGCGAGGACGTCCGTGCGGAGTTCCTCAGATATCGGCGCGTTCCCAGCGGCCGCGGCGGCTGTGTCCTGACCCTCGGCACTGGCCACGTAGCCCAGGAATCCCTTGACCAGGTCGGCGGTCGCGGCGTCCTGGTACGACAAGCAGGCGACCTCGTAGGAGATCAGCACGAGGGGGTAGGCCCCGGCCTCGGTGGTGGTGCGGTCGAGCGTGACCGCGATGTCGTGTTCATGCCGGCCCTCGACCCGGGGCGAGGCATCCACGACCTTGGCGGCGGCCTCCGGGGAATGGGCCACCCACTCGTCGCCGACCTTGATCTTCGCGGTACCGAGGTCACCGGCCTTGGAGGCGTCGGCGTAGCCGATCGTGCCCTCACCGGCCTGGACGGTCTGGACCACACCGGAGGTGCCCTGCGCGGACTCGCCGCCCTGGAGCGGCCACACACCGTCGGCCTCACTGGCCCAGGCCTCGGGCGCCGTCGCGTGCAGGTAGTCGGTGAAGTTCTCGGTGGTACCCGACTCGTCCGAGCGGTGCACCGGGGTGATCTTGGTCGACGGCAAGGTGGCGTCGGGGTTGTCAGCGGCGATCGCCGCGTCGTTCCACGTGGTGATCTTGCCGGCGAAGATCCCCGCGATGGTGGCCGGTGCGAGGTTGAGCTCCGGCACGGACGGCAGGTGGTAGATCACCGCGATCGGGCTGACGTAGACCGGCAGGTCGATCGCGCCGTCGGCGCCACAGACCTGCTGCGACTGCGTCAGCTCCTCGTCGGTGAGCACGGCATCCGACCCGGCGAAGGCGACGCCCCCAGCCAGGAACTGGGTGCGCCCACCGCCCGACCCGACCGGGTCGTAGCTGATGTTCGCGTCCGGGGAGGTCGACTGGAAACCCGCGCGCCAGGCTTCCATGGCGGACTCCTGGGAACTCGCGCCGGCACCGGCCAGTTCGCCGTTGTAGGTCTTCGCGGCCGACGGCGAGTCACCGGCTCCGCCCCCGACGGGGTCGTCCGAGCCACAGGCAGCCAGCAAGAGGGTAACCGCCCCGACGGCAACGACCGTGGCGGCGCGGGAGATTCGGCTGAGGTTCAAAGCGGATCCGTCCTGTTCGCGTGTCGATGCACCGGTGATTCCCGGTGTCCACGACCACGCTAGGCGCGTCCGCTGGCCGGTTTGCCTCTACCCGGTGAACGTCGAATGAACAGTGCGCTGACGTTCGGCGTTACGCCTCCGCCGACCCTCCGTCCACGATCTTGTAGCCCAGGCCACGAACCGTCAGCAAGTACCGCGGGGAGGCCGGTTCGGGTTCGATCTTGGCGCGGATGCGCTTCACATGGACGTCCAGCGTCTTGGTGTCGCCCACATAGTCGGCGCCCCACACCCGGTCAATGAGCTGCGCACGCGTCAGGACCCGACCGGCATGCCGCAGCAGGATCGCCAACAGCTCGAACTCCTTGAGTGGGAAGTTCACCGCCTGCCCGTCGACGGTCACCGTGTGCCGCTCGACGTCCATCAGCACCGGTCCAACCCGTAGGACGCCGGCCCCCGAGTCAGCCGACGGCTCGGCCGCGCCCCGGCGGCGCAGCACCGCCCGGACCCGGGCAAGCAGCTCGCGGAAGGAGTAGGGCTTGGTGACGTAGTCGTCGGCACCCAGTTCGAGGCCCACGACCTTATCGATCTCGGAATCCTTGGCCGTCAGCATGATGACCGGCACATCACCGCGAGCCCGCAGCTCCCGGCAGACTTCGGTGCCGCTGAGACCCGGCAGCATCAGATCCAACAGCACGAGATCCGCACCACTGTCGTCATAGGCGGCGAGGGCGTCCGTACCGGTCGCGGCCTCCACGACGTCGAAGCCCTCGCGTCGGAGCTGATAGGTCAACGGGTCGCGGTACGACTCCTCGTCCTCCACCACCAGGATCCGGGTCATGCCTGTGCCTCCTCGGTATAGTCTCCTGCTGCCGCCAGCGCCGTCGTGCTGGCCGCCGGAATCCGTAGGGTAAAGGTCGATCCCTTGCCGGGGGCGGACCACATGGTGACCTCGCCTCCGTGATCAGCTGCGATGTGTTTGACGATGCTCAGTCCCAGCCCGGTGCCTCCGGTGTCGCGCGACCGCGCCGGGTCGACCCGGTAGAACCGCTCGAAGATCCGGGCGTGCTCGGCGGTCGCGATCCCGATCCCCTGGTCCACCACCGCGATCTCCACGAGGTCGATCTCATCGTGGGCAGGCGAAACGACCACGGCCACCCGGGTGTGGTCACCCGAATACGCCACCGCGTTCGCCAGGAGGTTGTGGACGGCGGTCACGAGCAGGTTGTGGTCGCCATAGACGACGGTCTCGGTGTCCCCGGCCACGCTCAACGTGATCTGGCGGCTGTCCGCAGCCGTCCTCGCCCGCTCGACCGCCTCGTCGACCACCGCCCGGACCGGCACCGTCGTCACGGCCTCCAGGGCGCCGGCCACCTGGAGCCGGGAGAGTTCGATGATCTCCTGGACCAGCGCGGACAGCCTGGTCGCCTCGGACTGCATCTGGCCGGAGAACCGGCGCACGGCCACCGGGTCGTCGGCCGCGTCCTGGACGGTCTCGGCCAGCAGGGCGAGCGCACCGATCGGCGTCTTGAGCTCATGGGAGACGTTCACCACGAAGTCCCGGCGGATGGCCTCGACCCGGCGCGCTTCGGTGCGGTCCTCGGCCAGGACCAGCAGATGATCGGGACCCACTTGGGCAACCCGCACCTGGAGTACGACGGTGCCCCGGCCCACCGGACCGCGCGGTAGCTCCAGCTCCTCGTCGCGGATCACGCCCTCGCGGCGCACATCGGCGATCATGTCGCCGATTGCGGGATGGGCGATGGCATCGCCCCGGACGACGCCCAGCGCATAGGCGGGCGGGCTGGCCCGCACCACCTCACCTTCGGCGTCGAGTACCACCGCCGCGGAGCGGAGGACGGCCAGCACCCGCACCAGCCCTTCGTCCAGACCGCTCGGGGAGGGCACCGGTTCCACCTGACGCGTGCGCTCACTGAACCGGAAAGCCATCGCGGCGAAGACGCCGACGGCGATGCCGACCACCCCCGCGATCAGCACCGTCACACCCTCGATCCCGCCTTCCACGCTTCCACCCTAGGGGGGCCGTCCGGACGGGACGACTCGGAACCACAGGTCGCCGCCCACTGTTCACCCCGAAGAACCCAGCCGTTCACCAGCCGGTTCGCCGATGCGGGCAGGCTCATCGGGTCAGCGCCCGCACGGCGCTGGACCGAGCGGACATGAAGGGCATGTGATGCGTGAGGTATTCGAGGCCGAGCTGGCCCAAGTGGGCGACGACCTGAGTCACCTGAGCCAGCTTGTCGAGACCGCGATCGACCGGGCCGGCATCGCGCTGCGCACCGCCGATCTCGAAGTGGCGCAGGTGGTGATCTCCTCGGACCGGGCGATCGACCAACTGGAGAGTGACTTGGCCGAACGGTGTGTGCTGCTCCTCGCCCAACAGGCACCGGTCGCCACCGACCTGCGCACGGTGGTGAGCGCGCTGCGGATGAGCGCGACGTTGGAGCGGATGGGCGACCTCGCCCGGCACATCGCGCAAGTCGCCCGGGGGCGCTACCCGGATCAGGCGATCCCCCCGGCGCTGGCCACCACCTTCGACCGGATGCACGAGGCGGCGGTCCGGGTGGCGCGGCGCACGACGGCGCTCATGTCCACCCGTGACCTGGCGGTGGCGGCGGCAGTGGAACGCGACGACGACCTGCTCGACGCCCTGCACCAGGACACCTTCGGCGCGCTCCTCGACCCTTCGTGGGCGGGAACCGTGCAGGAGACGATCGACGTCACGCTGGTCGGCCGGTACTACGAGCGTTTCGGCGACCACGGTGTGGCGATCGCCCGGCGGATGTCCTACCTCGTCACGGGCAACGTCGCGACGGCCGTATGAGAACTACGGCACTACGCGACCTGACCGCCCGATCCCGGGTGGCCAGGCCATGCCCCGATCAGCGACCCTGGTTCGCGACGGCGGCGGCCGCGACGGCTGCTGCCTCCGGGTCGAGGTAGGTGCCACCGGGGGTGACCGGCTTGAGCTGTTCGTCCAGCTCGTAGAGCAGCGGGATGCCGGTGGGGATGTTCAGCCCGGCGATGTCTTGGTCCGAGATGCTGTCGAGGTGCTTGACCAGCGCCCGCAACGAATTGCCGTGAGCGGCCACCAGGACGACCTTGCCGGCCTTCAGGTCCGGGACGACGTCCGACTCCCAGTAGGGCAGAGCCCGGTCGAGCACCTGCTTGAGTGCCTCGGCCCGGACCACCGGGGCGTCGGCGTACCGCGGGTCGGTGTCCTGGGAGAACTCCGAGCCCAGCTCGATCTCGGGCGGCGGCACATCGTAGGAGCGGCGCCAGAGCATGAACTGCTCCTCGCCGTACTCGGCCAGGGTCTGCTTCTTGTCCTTGCCCTGGAGCGCACCGTAGTGACGCTCGTTCAGCCGCCAGTTTCGCTTGACGGGAATCCAATGCCGGTCGGCTGAGTCGAGGGCGAGGTTCGCCGTCGTGATCGCACGGCGCAGCAACGAGGTGTGGACGACGTCGGGCAGGACACCGGCCTCCACCAGGAGTTCACCGCCGCGAGAGGCCTCGCGGGTGCCCTTCTCGGACAGGGGGACGTCCACCCAACCGGTGAACAGGTTCTTCGCGTTCCATTCGCTCTCGCCGTGGCGGAGGAGGATCAGCTTGTACGGTGCGTCGGCCATGGGTCCGAGCGTAATCGAACCCGTGCGGCCTCCGCGCGCTCGCCCGAAGGGCGGACCGGGGGCGGGGCCGGGGCTCGACTGTTGACGGGCGGCGTCAATTGAGTGGCGGCCGGGGATTCCGCCTTCGTAAGGTTCGGACAGTCGCAGGGCCGCTTACAGGGCCGGCGTCCTGTCCGTACGAGCACGTCCCCGGGGGGAAGCCCTATGTCCGTCGCCGGTCTCAAGAAGGCGGCACACGAGACGGTCGCCGGTCTCCCCAGGGAGTTCTGGTGGCTGTGGACCAGCACGCTGGTCAACCGCCTCGGGGCGTTCGTCGCCACCTTCATGGCGCTCTACCTGACTCTGGACCGGGGCTACTCGGCCTCGTACGCCGGTCTCGTCGCCGCACTCCACGGGCTCGGCGGGGTCGTGTCGTCGCTCGGTGCCGGGGTGATGACCGACCGGCTGGGGCGCCGCCCCACCATGCTGATCGCGCAGCTCTCGACCGCCGTGTCCGTGGCCGTGCTCG
>JAVBNE010000093.1:0-3548 GCA_031551755.1 Cellulomonadaceae bacterium
AGATACAGAGATTATTTACTATTTAATTTTGGTAGCACAAGAGGAACATTCAAATTTACCAATACAATACAGCAAAAAAAATTTATTAAGTAAATGGAAAGTGACAAAAACGTATTATGCAGTTAGATGTGTAAAAAACCATTACAAACAGATATAAGCAGTATTCTATATTGGAACATCCAAACTATAACTTTCAAAACTATTACTGGAATACAGCAAAACAAAATTTATTAAGTGAATAAAAAATGAAAAATACGTTTTCTCAGTTAGAACAACGGGAAACTTACAGAAACGGAGATATAAGCAATTTTGTGTTTTGTAAATGCCAATCTGCTACTTTTTTATTACAAAAATACAGAGAACACAACTTTTTAATTAAATAACAGATGAGAAAGACATTTTCTGTCATTATATGTATAGGAAACTCTTACAAACGGAGATATGACCACTTTTTGTTGTATAAATGCAAAACTGCAACTTTTTTAATCACTAGTATAACAGACCAAAAACAACTTTATTCAGATTATTACAGCTGAAAAAAACGTTTCCTGCAGTTAGAAGTCCAAAAAAATTGAAATTGAGATTAAAACAAGATTGTGGTTTAAAATTGCCTAACAGCAACTTTCTAAGCCACCAATGGAACACAGCAGAACCAACTTCATTATGTGAATAAGAGCTGAGATAGGCGTTTTCAGGAGTTACCAGAATATGACACAATAAGTAACACAGATATATCCACTTTCTTTATTCGAAGTGCCAAACTACAACTTACTAAATTCAAAATAGAATTCAGCAGAAACAGCTTTTTTAGGTTTATAACAGCTGAGAAAGACGTGTCCAACTGATAGAGGTATGGGTACAATTTCCAATAGAGATAAAAGAACTGTCTGTTTTTGAAATGCCAAACTGCTACTTGCCAAGTTACCAGTAGGATACAACAAAAATAATGTATTGAAGTGTACAAAAGCTAAGAAAAACGGTTTTTGAAGTTAGAAGTTTGACATACTAATAGAAATGGACATAAATACACCTTTGTGTTTTGAAAGTGCCAACAGCAACTTCACAAATTGCAAATAGAATGCACGAAAACACCCATTATTAAGTAAAAAATAGCAAGGAAAGATGTTTTATACATTTATGAGTATGGAAAACTAATATAAATGGAGGTGTAATAACTTTAGTGTGTTGAAAGGGCCAAAACGCCACATTCTAATTTACTACTGCAATACAGCAAAACCACGTTTATTAAGTAAATAACAGCTAAAAACACGTTGTCTGCATTTAGAAGTTCTGGCAACTAATATAAATAGAGATACAACCACTATTAGTTTGGAAAGTGTCGAACTGCAATGCTCGAATTTACCAGTAGAATAATGGAGAAACAAATATTGTTAAGTTAATAATGACTTTGAAAGTTGTTTTCTGCATTTAGAAATATGGAAAATAATAATAAAAAAGAGATAAGCAAAGATTGTATCGGAAGGGCCAAACTGAAATTTTCTAAATACTCAGTAGAATATATTTAAATTACCTTTATTATTAGAATAGCAGCCATGAAACACGTTATCCACAGTTAGATGTATAGGAAAGTAATACAAAATGATATATAAGCATTTTATGTTTTAGATGTGCCAAACTATAAATTTTTTAATTACCAGTAGAATACAGGAAAACCAAATTTAGTAAGTCAATAGAAGACAGCAAAAACGTTTCCTAGTGTTACATGTATAGGAGATTATTACAAATTTAGATATAAGCACTTTTGTGTTTTTCAAGTTCCAAACTGCATCTTTGTTTATTACCACTTCATTACAGAAAAAACAAACTTATTAAATAAATAACAGATTAAAAAAACTTTTTCTACAGTTTATAGTATGTGGAACTAATAGAAATTGAAATATAAACCCTTTTGTGTTTTCGAATAGCCAGCCTGCAATTTTTGAAATTACAACAAAAATACAGCAAATCCAAGGTCATTACTTGATTATAAGGAAGAAATGACTTTTTCTGCAGTTAGAAGTTTTTGAAAACAACAGAAATTAACATATAAGCACCTCTGTATTATAGATGTGACAAACTGCAACTTGTTAAATGACCTGCAGAATATGCCAAAAACAAATCTATTTAATGAAAAACACCTCACAATGACATTATCGCCAGTTAGAAGTTTTGGAATGTAATAAAAATCAAGATATCAGCAATTATGAGTTTTGGAAGTGCTAATCTGCCCCTTGCTAAATTACCAATTAATTACAACAATCACAACACTATTAAGTGAATAATAAATATGGAAGTCGTTTTCTGCAATTAGATGTGTCGCATACTAGCCAAAACGATGATATAAGCAATCAAGTTTTGTAAGTCCCAAACTGCATCTTTCTAAATCACTACTAGAATACAGCAAGAATGAAATCATGAAGTTAATACGACATGAGAAAGACGTTTTCGGAGATAAAGTATCGAAACTAATTGAACTGAAGATATAAGTGCTCAGTGGTTTGAAGGGTGCCAAGCTGCAACCTTTTAAATTACCAGTAGAATACAGCAGAAACCAATTTCCTAAGTAAACTATAGTAAAGGAGAATATTTCTGCATTTAGATGTTTTGGAAACTAATATACTTAAGAACATAAACAATTTTTTATGTTTGTAATGCCAAACTGCAACTTTCTAAATTACCAATAAATACTAAAAAACAAATTTATTAAGTGAACAATAGCTTAGATGAGCGTTTTCTGCACTTAGGAGTATAGAAGACTAATACAAACGGAGATATAAGCACTATTAAGAAATAAAAGTTGTAAACTTCAACATTCTAGAAAGTGAGTAGAATACAGCAGAATAGAATTTATTAAGTCAAAAATCGCTAATAATAACGTTTCCTGCAGTTAAATGTATGGGAAACTTATACAAATGAAGATATCAGCTTGATTCTTAATAGGAAATCCTAAACTGCGACTTTCCTATTTGCTACTCATGTACAGAAAAAACGACTGCATTTAGTGAATAACAGATGAGGTAGACGTTTTCTCCTGTTTTGAGCATTGGATGCTAATATCAAAGGAGATATAAGCTATATATGTTTTTAAATGTGAAATGGCAACTTTCAAAATTAGGAAACAAATAAAACAAAAACAATATAACTGAGTGAATTACAGCTGAAAATCGTGTCTTTTACATAAAGACATACGAGAAAACTAACAGAAGTTAAGATACATGCACTTTTGCATTTTAAAACTGGCAAACTGCAAATTTAAATTTACCACTACAATACAAAACAACCAATTCATTAAATGAGTAACTAATTAGAAAGACGTTTTCTACAGTTAGATGAATTGAAAACTATGAGAAATGGAGATTTAATGACAATCAGATAAGGAATTGCCAAACTGCAACTTTCAAAATTATATCTAGGATACAGCAAAATTAACTTTTTTCAGTAAATAACAGCTATAAAAAACGTTAATGGCTGTCAGAAGTAAAGCAAACTAATAGAAATGAAGACAAAAGTACTTTTCTGTTTTGGTAGTGTGCATATGCAACTTTATA
>JAVBNE010000063.1:0-5994 GCA_031551755.1 Cellulomonadaceae bacterium
CCCCCCCCCCCCCCCGCCCCCCCCCCCCCCCCCCCCCCCCCCCCCCCCCCCCCCCCCCCCCCCCCCCCCCCCCCCCCCCCCCCCCCCCCCCCCCCCCCCCCCCCCCCCCCCCCCCCCCCCCCGACCGCGCGCCGCCCAGAGCCCGGTTAGCTGCTGGGTTGTTGAAGGTGCTCAACGGTATGTGGCACCCTTGGGCCCCATTGACCTATGGTGCCTTTGCTTGACATCGATTGGTGTCCTCAGTGGACAAGGAAGATCCATTTGCAGTCTGTCCTGCTGCTAACTTAGTCCTGAGCCTCGAAAGTGGTCTAACTTTTTTATCTGACATCCTCGTAAAAAATCAGTAATATATATATATATATGCATACTGTTATAACTCAACTATAAAGATGGGCGGCAATATTCTGAACAGAAAAAGAAATTGTGGCCTAACATAACTCTTTATCCTTTCGAGAACCAGATGGTCATTTTGTCGAATTGCAGAAGCTCATGCAGAGCTGTTTGCTTCTTGCAAATATGGCATTGACTTTGATAGCTTTATGTGAATATATTAACATCTTGGCCTGTGACAGAAAGTCAGTTTAAACTCCACCCCCACCCCCCCCTCACCCCCTCCCCGCGGTTTTTTCTTTTGTTTTTTTTTGAACCATCAATATTTGTGGAGTTTATTTTTTTATTACTTTAATTGGGTTTTCGCCAAAAATGTTGGGTCCTCAGTGGGACTTTTTTTTTCTTGGAGAACTAAAAAAATTCAGTACCCTGAAACAATGAAATATAGGGCCAAATGCCGCCAAAATGTAGATGTAGTTGCACAGAAATTATAGCAGTAGATTTTTTTTTTTTGAAGAGTATCATGGAAATGGACGTCAAGAAAACCTTGGTTTTATATTATTTGACCTTGCTAAGCCTTCTAAAGTTAGTCTCCCTCGTTCTTGTCCCTTAGTCTGCAAACATCATCTTGAGGGATGAGAAATTGCAATTTGCCAGGTTCTTTTTTTCTTGTCCCCGCAGAAATAGATAAGAAAACCTATGCTAAAATAGATAATTCAAGACCAAAAAACTCAAACCTTTTAGAGAGTTGTATTGCTTATTTCTTTCCAGAGTTGTTTTTATAGGGTATTATACGAGTTTGCTGCAATCTTTTGAAGAGAGGATGGGAATCTCGTTTGCATGATCAGAAAAACTCACGTAATTAGAATTAATTAACCTCGAGGAAGAAGATTTTACGTTACTCATGCGCGCCAATTCATAGGACTGCGGTTGCATTGGTTTTCAGGCGGGGAAGTTGTCTTTTAGTTAATCCAGTCGTAGTTTTATAATTAATAAGGCGTTATGCAGGCTTAGAATCAACAGAGATTCTTTGGATAGATTTCGATATTTTCAGGTATTTTTGACTGCGTCACCTGGGGTTTTTTTCTGTTTTTAATGAAAAGTTTAGAGATATTTTGGTTATCCTTAAAAATGAAGAAATTTTTTAAACTAAAACACTCAAAAATGTGAGATGTAGACACACAGCATCCTTGTTCTCTCTTGAGTGGCTTTTTTTAAGTAGACCACCTGGGCACTGAGGATTTTTTTTTCTGGAGTGGCTGCTGTGCTTGGAATGTTAGCGAAGAGCATCTGGTACTCCTTTATTTTGGTTTCAACATTTTTAAAGATGGTAACGGAAATTGCAGAACGACCTCTGAAATAGTAGTGACCCATGAAGAAATGAATTTTTGTTGGTGAAAACACACGACTGCTTGTTCGATCATTATTGGGGGTTCCTCCCCCTCCCCCTCCCCCCCCCCTCCGCACTCGTTCTCTTGTAGTTCAGTTCACATGATGCAACCTGTCGTGCAACATCTTCTTTCGGAAGGAAACAGTGCCTTACCGGGAATCCGAGGACATGATCATGTACGTAACTCAATGCATGCTTGTTTTTATCCATTAAAGATGAACTAGGATTTGTTGGAGCGCAAGGGCGGACGGACAAAGGATGTGGATGTCCATGGTGCCTGACTCATCCTCGATAACTGACTTTGTGTCATGCCGAACCGCTGGTTTGTAAAGTTGAAATTATTGATCTCGAAAGCTGAATTAATATTTAATGATTAGGGTTCGATCGGAATTCCGTGATCAGTTGACTTCATTATACGACTTTGCATTTATAAGATCGAAATCTAAATGCAGTGGTACGTCTACATAAAAATTTAATGGTCTCACGTATCACCTTTTTTTGCCTCGTTTTCACATCAAAAACTTCACCCAATTTCACATCACTTACATTTTATACAGCGAGGAAAAATGTAGGAGATCTCTGAGGGGAGGCGGCCTCAAGGAGATGACAGTGACTGAGGAACCAGCCTCGGTGGCGCAGTGGTTCAATTCTGAAATAGGTCGGTTGTTTCTTTAGGGTAGGAGGGAAACCCTAATTGCGCCTTCCGTCGGATGGGAAGCAAAGCCTAACCTCTGGAGTCGGTAATATCCGTGTTTGCCTGTGAGACTGTCATTGCGGGGGTTCGATTCTGATCCTGATTGGACATTTTCAAGTGACGTTTGCCGGGCTAGATGAACGCTTTCAAAATAACTCACCACCCTCGGCAGCGTAATGACCCAGTTTGTCTGTAGTCACAAGTTCGTAGCTGGCCGAGGTCGGTAGTTTCTTTAGATCTTAAGGCCTTGCGTCGAAGGAAAAGTAAAGCCGTGATTTCGCGTGCTTCCCAGGAACTCGTCCCCTGGCTTCGGTTCATAGCCATGCAGCTGCTAGGCCGACGTTATATAATCCAAAATAATAATAATAATAATAATAATAAATGACTGAGAAGAGGAGACCTGAGGGATGACTCAAAGGAGGAGGTGAATGGATTGTTCAAGGCGTCACTGGCTGACGTGGAACTGACACTGGTTTAAGCTAAGTAGCTATGACAAGGACAGGAACAGGCGCGACTGAGGTTGGCCTGTCTCTGACTTCTGACATTTATCAGGGTCGTCCTCGGTGGCCCAGTGGTTGGTATGCTCGGCCATTGTGTCTTTAGTTACAGGTTCACGCCTGACTGAGGTCGGTGGTTTCTTTAGGATGAGAGGGAAACCTCAAGTGCGCCTTCCGTCGGATGGGAAGTAAAGCCGTGGTTCCGTCTGGTGCTGACGATGTTGCCTGCACGTCAGAGAACCCTTTCTACACGGATTGGCAAAATTCTCAGGAGTTCGCTCCTCTCCCCCCTGGTGTCGGTAAATAACCCTTTAATCAATCCCCGAGGCCAGTGGCTCAGCAGGTACGAGCCAGGCCCGCACTCTTGCAGGGGAGGGGAACAAAGGTTTCTACCGCATTGCCTTAGAATCCTCGTATCTCAAGACCTGCTTTGTTTATCAGTATCTTATTTTTATCAGTTGTATATAAAGAGTATATACATGTGTAACATAAATTTTGACAGAGTGGAGTTCTGTATTGCGTTTCTTTGATTTTCCTTTAGGGAGGTCCTTTTTTATTTAATAATAAATGATAAGCACAATTGTCAAAAACTCCTTTATCAATTTCATTAATGCTCCTTCGTTACGATGCAATTGTCTGGTTACTATTTCACGGAGTTTTAATGAAAGTAAGTTAATTAATGAAGTATATGTGTAATATTTGTATCAGAGATGTTGCAGATGCATCTCTGAACGATTGCTTCAAGAAATGTACAAGTTATCTTAGGTGTTCAGGAGAGGAGGTGATTTCTTTTTCTTTCTACCCTTTATGCCGCAATGTTTAATATGCAAATTAATTTGCGTTCCTCGAAATATAATAGCTTTGTATGAGCCATTCAGGTGAGCATCGCTACTTCATTAAGCAGAAACTGGAATATTAAACCGAATCGTTATCTGTAGTATCAATCAAAGTGAAGTCTAGATTTGCAACATAGACCAACATCTTTTGAAGTATAGAGTTATTATTATGCAGTTCTTGTCGTTTGAGTCGGAGGAAAAAAAGTCCAAACATATTTTCTTAATAAGTTTAAGGTTTTTGTCAAACCTTGGAGAAAAAAAAGACTTATTTTTTTTCTTCCTAGTTGTAGAATCAGCGAAAAGTGAGTCTGCTTCATGTGTAGAAATGTGGTGTTTAAAATAAAATTTCTGCTCAAACTCTACTATTTAGGATCATTTTCGACGACAATCTCGAGCGAAGTAAATTCCCCCCTCCGCCCCCCCCCTTCACTTTCCTCGTTGTTTTTATGTGAAAATTCTCTCCAAAATTTCTACTACAAATGCTTTTTTTTTCGCCCCCCCCCCCCCGTCCACTCCCTCCCCAAGAGTTGACGTTTCTTTTTTCAACGTAATTGTCATATTCAGCATAAAAATTGTAGTCTGAATGTATTCATATCCGCGCATAAAAAAAAGTTGTATAGGTTGCTATTATGTTGAGAATGACAAAGGAAAACCATGATTCCTCGTGTGGTGGGTATGATGTGATCTGCATGGGGAAAAATCCGTCACCTATTACGCGGAAAAGGGGCTGTGAGTTCATATCCTGTGACATCTGGTCTTAGCAGACAGATACGAATCTAGGAATTTTATTGGGTGAGGGGAAGCAGCAGTCGACATTCCAGAGTTAAGAGGTTGAAACTGTTGTTGGTTTGTTATGCTAGTCAATGTGAACGAGATTCTGCAGAAACGCGCAGTTCTGCGTTGCTCTGCGCGCTTTTCGTTGGATTCCTGTACATTAAAAAACATATTTGTTTGCGCATATTTCTGTTGCTCTCGTGGGAGGTTCGATTCTGACTGAGGTCGATAGGTTTTTAAACCGATGTATCAGTTCTGTGTACAGATAAGCTCTTCTGTCAGTTAAAGGAGCCTGAATATCATTCAGCCTCTTGTGGTCAGTTCTTTTGGTTTGTTGTTATTTTTATGTAATGCGCGGGGAAGGTTGCATAAATAATCTCTTAAACATCTCAGTGTCATTCAGCATATCTCCTGTTTTTTTTTTAAAAATAGTGACCCTACGACAATAAATTTGAAAAAAAAAACCCGTCTATAATCACAATCATCATTTTTCTAACGTCGTGTAGACACTTGCGTGCAGTTTATCTTGTCATGTCGTCCACAACCTGCAACCCTTTCCCTCCTGATTTTATTAGCATATTAACCGGTTAACTACATTTATCATTGTTGTTTACTGCACATTATCCGAGTTGATGATAAATGAGGGACTAGTAACACGTTCGTTTTTTAGTATTAGTTTTCATTATCCTGGGATTTAACGTCAACGGTTTGTAGTAGACTAATAATAACATTATATCAGCATGTCATTAAATAACACCAAACTATGTCATAAAAGTTGTTGATTATTTATATCAACTTAAGTAGACTTCTTAGAGCTGGTTTCGACAAGTTTATAAATCAATATATCTAGTATATAAATTATGGCTTTTTTTTTCCCTCTCTCGCTCTCGCACAGTGTAGTTAATTGTGTAGTAGAGTTCAGATATAGATCTGGTCGTAGTTGTGTTGAACTAATTTATCGCCGTGTCACATGTGTCTATAAATAATTTAATAATTATTCTGCTTTTATCGGAATTTCCGCCATTTTTTTCTCATTTAAATAGATGTCTCTCTCTCTCTCTCTGTCCTTTCAACAACAAATGCAAAAAAAAAAAAAAACAGGCATGGAATTTTAAAATTTACACAAAAAAAATATCACAGTTTATAAATTCTAATGTATCTAGACATCCATGAGTAAAGGCCGCCGCACACCAAACGCTATACTATATTGCGATATAAAAAGGTGCGCTATATGTTCATGCGATAAGCTATAATCATGCGCACACCAATTGCGATCTATCTGTGCTATAGTCTGCCTTAAAAAAACCCCAACATTATTTAATAAAATAACTTCAAGATTTGTAACTTTCTCTTCAAAAAAATACACTAAAATCCAATACACTTATCAAAAACAAACGATTCCACTTCATGATGTCACATTGATGAGGTGCATTTACAAAATTTGGCTTCAAAAATAAAATTTTCTTCTGTTTC